>VGOW01000052.1 GCA_016875735.1 Chloroflexota bacterium
ATTGATTTGGCTGACCAGAAGATACTGGCAATAGTCCAAGCGGGTGACGTTTTGAGTTTTGGGTCGCATACTCCCAAACTTATCGGCTTTTTGCCTGTTCGTCAAACACTCAGTTTTGCGTAAGTCCTATTATAGAAATTCGAAAACCGCACAATCAACCGTTTGGCTAGAGACACCAGCAGATTGTTTCTCAACCCATATTCCGACGATGTCGCTTTCGGCCACTTCTTTTGAAGAACAACCTGCGAGCAAAACGTAGCCGAAGATTATCCAGAGCAGAGCAATCCGGCTGACTTTGAACATACCCACTCCTTACGGGCCGAAAGTGATGGTTTCGATCCACCAGAAGTCTTGTGTCACGGGAGACATCGGCCCCGTCGATCCAGGCCCACTATTCAACAGAGGATCTAGATTTGCTTGCCACCAATCCCAGTATCCTGCAACGGGCACACGAAAACCAGAAGCAAATGTGGAGGAATTTTGAACATAAAAAGCACCTGCGCCGATCCGGACGCCTGATCGACGTTCAGAACCTGGTAGTCAATATCGTATGACCCCAGGTAAGTCGCGGCCAGGTTTCCCATGCGCCCACCTGTTGCGATAGCCGTTGAATCGCTGAGGTATTTGCCAACACCTTCTCTACCCTCCAATGAATAACCTGGAGGATCGCCCGGCGAGAAGTTCCCGGTACGGAAGCGATCGGCTATGTACTCGCGCGTGTCCTGCATCCACCAGTGCCGTTTCAGATCTTCTGTAAAGGGATCACCAGCGCGGAATTCATAATGCCTCGGCCCCTGGCCAGTCAGCCACGACGCGCCCACTTCGTAAGGTGTTGCTGAACTCCCACTCACCGGATCGAGAAATCCACAATAGTACGTGTTGCACGGCGGTGTACCACCGTTGCCTCCCCCTATGCCGCCACCGAACCCACTTCTATCCACGCCCCCGCCTAAACCACCGCTGCTTCCACCCACAGGCATGCCGCCATCACCAGCGAGAGGCGGTCGAACATTGCCTGAAGTGCGGCCCCCACCGCCTCCACCGCCTGAACTTGTTGGCCGACGAATGCCGCCGCCACCTCCGCTTCTGCTGTTACACTCTGGATCTGAATACGAGAAGCCGCAAACTGGCGTGTGCCCGGTTGGGTCGGTATACTTGAGAGGGTTGTTATAGGCGAAGGCATAGCGATTGAGTTCCAGCGCCCCTTGACGTGCTGGGACATCTGTGTATCGGCGTGGCGGTGAATCAGTGGGATGCCTTCATACAGCCCCAACAGCGTTCCGCCGGGAGACTCCGCCAACCGCAATTGCGTTGGCGCGGGCCGATCAGCAATATCGAGGATCACGGTTTCGGCGTCGCTCCGAAGATCGGGCGGGAGTTGCTCCAGCACAGCATCGGCAATATCGAAGGCAAGTTTCTCAAACCGCTCGGCTGAAATGTGCATGGAGCGAGTCTACCACTTTCGCCGCTAGAACAGTCGTGCTACAATGCGCGCATGGGACTTGAATTGAACAAAGTTACGGCATCGGTTGACGCGTTGGGCGCGAGTGCAGCGCGACGCATCACCGATCTCAACCAGCGGTTACCCGCTGCCAAAGCGATGTTGTCAGCCATTCGCGTTGACGACGAGCTGATGAAAAAGATCGCAGCGGCGCGCGCTCACCGCTGGGCAGGCGCAATCCCCTCCTCTGAAAATATCAACGCCGTCTTTCCGCTCCCGCCCCACCCCGCCCGGCTCAACGTCATCGCCGCCGACGGCTCGCAAATCTACCCTGACCGTCACGGCATTGCTCTATACTATCTCATCAACATCGGCAGTATTGTCTTTCGGCACGGGCGAGATGAAGCCCCGGCAACAAACTCCACACCGCAAGTTTTTTTTGAAGGTGACGAATCGGATTATGCCGAAGAGGCCGGCCCGATCAACAGCGAGATGGTGAACGCGATGCGCGATGTGCGCGAGCTGGGTGAGTTAGCCAGCCTCGCCGTCATCGAAACCGAAACCGCCCCCACCGTGACACTCTTGGACAATGGGCTACTGATGTATATCTCTTTGCGCGAACACAATCGCGACTTCGGTGAAGGGATCATCACTGACTATCTGCGGCACTTGGATACACTGCGAACATGTGGGGCTATCCCGGTGGGCATCGTGGATCGTCCGCGCGCGGCGAACGTCGTTCGCTTGCTCAATTTGGCGAAAATGGAATTGAGCGAGATCACCTCCGACAGTCTGCAAAGCACGGGGCCGTTCGCCGGAATTACAGATGCGATGCTGTTTGCCTTTCTGAAACCGGGCGAGCGAAGCGCAATGTTTGACAATGCCGCGCCCGACAACGATCGCTACGAAAAAAAGAAGCATCGCATTTTCTTCTTTTACCTCAATGCCGGGCGGCCGGGCAAAGATTCCATTCTGCGCGTCGAAGTGCCAGAATGGATAGCGACCGATCGGGCGAGATTGGATGTGGCGCACGCGGCCATCGTGGAACAGTGCCGGGTGAGCGACGGCTTCCCCTACACGCTCATGCGCGCGCACGAATTAGCTGTGGTGACGGCAGGCGAGCGGCGCGAGTTCGAGCAAATGGTGATCGGCTCACTGATGCGCCAGGGCATCGCGCCCAGCGTGTCGCAAAAAGCGCAAGGCAAGCAATGGACAGGGAGCGGCAAGAGGAGGTATCCACGATGAATGAAATGAACATCGGGCGGCTGTTGCGGAGCGCGACCACCGGCTACGTCTTTGGCTGTTCAGTGCCAGAGCCGGAAGTTCCACATTTCGGGATGTTCGTCAAGGCTCCGGCCCAACGGGGGCAAAGCGAGGTGGTGGGGTTGATCTACAACATCGCCATCGAAGATGATCTGTTCGTGCGGCAAATGGCGGCGACGCCGAATCTTTCGGAAACGTACATTCAAGATCAGCGAGCCAATCGACAAGTGCCGATTGAAGTGAGTGTGCTGTGCGTGGGCTATCGCAACGGCGGCCAATACGCGCACGCTTTGCCGCCCCAACCGCCAATCACACTCGACTGGATCAACACCTGCGCCGACGCCGAAGTGCGCGACTTCACCCAACGGCACGACTACCTGCAACTGATCCTCGACGCGCCCGACGCGCCTGCAGACGAACTGATCGTGGCCGCGCTCCAACGCGCTGTCGAAAGCAGGCCGCCCGAAGATCGTGAGCGGTATCGCCGCGAGGCCGGCCGCGAACTGGCGAAACTGTTGAGCCGCGACTTGCCGCGCCTGCAACGATTGTTGAAACGCCTTGCGCCCTGAAGGGGAGGAGACTCGTTATGACAGACTCCGAACTCGACAAATTCGGGATATTCAAGAAAAGCGACGCGCCCCGCGACAACTCCATCGGCATCGTCATCGGCGGCTCGTTGTCGAAAGGGCTGGATGTGAGGTTGGACTTCGGCGATGTGGAACACGGCGTACCCGCCGGGAAAATCATCGAAGACATGGCGGTGGGCAAATATGTGGTCATCGGCGGAAAGTCGAAAAAGTTCTTCGCCATCGTCACCGACATTTCGCTGGACAGTAACAACCCCGACCTGCCCAAAGCGCCGCCCGATCCCGACGACACTTTCACTGCCGACGTGTACGGCAGTTCGATTGCCTTTGGGCGTTTGCAGGTTTCGCCGATGCTGTTGATGGATGAAGAGTCGAAAGAGCCTCGTCCGGTCAAAACCATTCCGGCGCACTTCTCCAAAGTATACGAAGCCACCCCGCAAGATGTGAACCTGGTTTTCGGGCAAGAGGACGCCAGCCATTGGCATATCGGCTCCCCGCTCGATATGGAAGGGGTGAAGGTCAATCTCGATCTCAAACGATTCGTCGAGCGATCATCGGGCGTGTTCGGCAAGAGCGGCACGGGCAAATCGTTCATCACCCGCACCATCCTCGCCGGGATCATCAAAGCGCAGAGCGCCGTCAATCTGATCTTCGACATGCACAACGATTACGGCTGGGCGGTGCGCGATGAGCATGGCAGAGAATACAAGGGCCTGCGCCAACTCTTCACGAGCGGTGTGCAGGTCATCACGCTCGACCCGGAGACCTCGCGCCATCGCGGGAGCAAAGTGGACGGCACGCTGCAAATCGGCCTCGACCAGATCGAGCCTGAAGATGTGGAGATGCTGGCCGGTGTGTTTGGCCTGAGCGATGTGCAGGTGGGGGCGCTGTATTATTTGCGGCGCAAGCTGGGCAAGCAATGGATTGCTCAACTATTGGACGAACACGATACGGCGGCAGTGGACGAATTGGAGGAGGCGGAGAAAGTGCAGAAGGGCACGCTTCGCGCCATTCAGCGCAAGTTCGAGATGTTTCGACCCGACCGCATGGGTTTCATACGCAATGGCATGCCCCCCGATGATATGGTGGACTACATCTTCAACGCCCTCAATCGCGGCACGAATATTGTGCTGGAGTTTGGCGTGTACGGCAACACGCTGGCCGCTTATGTGTTGGTCGCCAACTTCCTCACGCGCCGCATCCACGCCAAGTATGTGGACAAAAAGAACAAAGCCGCCGGGCAAGTGGGCGAAGAGCCGAAGCCGCTCGTTATTACTATTGAAGAAGCGCACAAGTTTCTCGATCCTGACATTGCCCAGCACACCATCTTCGGCAACATCGCCCGCGAATTGCGCAAATACAACGTCACCTTGCTCATCGTCGATCAGCGCCCCAGCGGCATTGACGACGAAGTGATGAGTCAGATCGGCACGCGGGTGACGTGTTTGCTCGACAACGAGGCCGACATCAAAGCGGTGTTCAGCGGGGTGAGCGGCGCGGGCCAACTGCGCGAAGTGCTGGCCCGCCTCGACACGCAACAGCAAGCCCTCATTCTCGGCCACGCCGTGCCCATGCCGGTCGTGGTGAAGACGCGCGATTACGATGAGAAGCTGTATGAAGCAGTAGTGGACTCGGTTGGGACCAGTCGTAAGCATGCCGAGCGCAAGAAGGCAATTGACGGCGAAGAATGATTACCCTTTCCCCCACTCTCGCCCGCCGACTCTTCATCGCTCAACAGCGCCTCGCCGGACCGAGACCTCGCCCCACTGCCGATAGCCTGCTCAGCGTCACCCGCGACATCGGCTGTTTGCAGCTCGACCCGATCAGCGCCGTTGCCCGCAGCCATCTGCTCGTGCTATTCAGCCGCGTGGGCGCATACGATCCCGCCCTGCTCGACAAATTGCTCTTCGGAGATCGCGCCCTCTTCGAGTATTGGGCGCACTGCGCCTCCATCGTCCTCACCGAAGACTATCCGCTGTTCAGCCCTCTCATGCGCCGCCCCGACTGGAGCGATCACACACGCGCATGGGTGAAGCAAAACGAAAAACTCAAACGATACATCCTCAACGCCATTCGCAAGCGCGGCCCGCTCCTCTCGCGCGACCTCGAAGAGGACGGCATCCACCCCGAAGCGTGGGTTTCCACCGGTTGGACTTCGGGGCGCAACATCAGCCGCATGCTCGACCACTTGTGGATCGGCGGCAAAATCATGGTGGCCGGGCGCGACGGGATTCAAAAGAAGTGGGACCTCAGCGAGCGCGTTCTGCCCGATTGGACTCCGCGTCACACGTTGAGCGAACGCGAGCGCGAGCGGCAGTCCGTGTTGAGATCGCTTCGCGCGCTGGGCGTGGGCACGCCGCGCCACATCAACTACCACTTCACACGCGGCTCGTACCCCACCCTCAAACGCACCCTCGACGAACTCGAAGCCGAGAGAAAGATTCAGCGCGTGGAAATAAGGGATGATGGAGAGACATGGCCCGGCGCGTGGTACATGATCAGTGACGCCGTCCCCGCGCTCGAACGGTTGAGCAACGGAGACTGGCTCCCCCGCGCCACACTCCTCAGCCCCTTCGACAACTTGATCTGCGACCGCAACCGAACCGAGTTGATGTTCGATTTCTTTTTCAGAATCGAGATCTATGTGCCGAAGGCCAAGCGGCAGTGGGGATACTACGTTTTGCCCATCCTGCACGGCGACCGACTGATTGGCCGCGTTGACCCGGAGATGGATCGCCAGCGCGGCGTGCTCACGGTGAACGCCGTGCACGCCGAGCCGCGCGCGCCCGCCGTCGGCGGCGATGTTCGCGGCGCAATCGAATCCCTCGCCGCCTTCCTCGGCGCGAGCGAAATCAATTACAATAAGCGGCGCGTGCCATCCGTTTGGAAGCGATCCTTTTGATCCACAAAGCCACACGAAGGAACACGAAGTTTCTTAATCGCCTTCGTGGCTCTTCGTGTTCCTTCGTGGACTTATTATGAGCATCCGCGTTCTTCACTTCGCCGATCTGCACGTCGGCATGGAAAATTACGGCAAGATCGATCCGCAGACCGGCATCTCCAGCCGCATCCGCGATTTTTTGGATCGGCTCGATGAAGTGATCGGGTATGCGCTCGATCACGACGCCGATCTCGTCATCTTCGCCGGAGACGCCTTCAAGACGCGCGACCCCGATCCCACGCAACAGCGCGAGTTCGCCAAACGCATCAAAGCCCTCGCCGATAAAATTCCGCTGTTCATGCTGGTGGGCAACCACGATGTGCCGGGCATGGCCGCCAAAGCCACCAGCATCGACATCTTCCGCACGCTCGACGTGCCCAATGTGATGGTTGGGCGGTCCTCAGGTTCGCAAATAGTAGAAACGAAAAGCGGGCCGGTGTTTCTGGGGTGGCGCTCCTTTCCTGTACGCAACCGTTTGATAGCCCAAGACGATTTGAGAGGCGCTTCGGTCGAACAACTGGATCGAGCATTGGCCGAATTTGTGGTGAGCGAATTAAGAGACCTCGCTCGCCAAGCTAGCGAACAACCGTTGGCAACGCCTCGCATTCTTGCAGGGCACTTTTCTGTCGGTGGAGCTACCTATGGATCCGAACGGTCGGTAATGCTGGGCCGCGATCTAGTGGTGGCTAAAAGTAGGCTAACCGATCCGGTGTGGGACTACGTCGCATTGGGGCACATTCACAAACATCAGAATCTCACAACCCCCACCCCGACTCTCCCCCGTTCGGAAGAACATCGAACAGGGGAGGGAGATTCCGACTCCCCTTCCCCTGTCGCCGAGAGCGACGGGGGAAGGGGTTGGGGGATGGGGGTTGTGCCGCCGGTGGTGTATTCCGGCTCGCTGGAGCGCATTGATTTTGGCGAAGAGGTGGAAGACAAAGGCTTCTGCTGGATCAACCTTGAGCGCGGACGCACGACCTGGGAGTTTGTGAAAGTGAATGCGCGGCCCTTCGTCACCATTAAAGTGGATGGCCGCGAGGAAGCCGACCCGACTTCGGCGGTGATTGCCAAAATCCAAAACCGTAATCTCAAAGGCGCAATCGTGCGAGTGAGCGTAAAGTTGAAAGAGGCGCAAGCAACCAGCCTGCGCGAGCGCGAGATCGAGAAGGCTCTGCGCGAGGCCGAAGTGAACAACATCGCCGCCATCGGCAAAGAGGTGGAGCGCGAGACGCGCGCTCAACTCGGCGGCGCCAGCCCCGAACAGCTCACGCCTGCCCAGCTCGTCGAGCGATACTTCCTCGCCAAAGGCCGCGCGCCCGACGAGGCGGCGATGTATGTAAGAGCCGCTGAGAGTTTGTTTGGAGGCGAATGAGTCGGTGCGCGGATAACGCGGATCAAATGGATTCTCGCGGATTGATTCAATAGATTCATCCGCGCCCCCTGTCGCTCTATCCACAAATGATCCCCCTCAAACTTGAGTTGTCCAACTTCCTCCCCTACGTCGATCCCGATCCGCTCGACTTCAGTGGGCTTCACGTGGCCTGCCTCACCGGCGATAACGGCGCGGGCAAATCGTCTCTGCTCGACGCGATGACGTGGGCGTTGTGGGGCCGCGCTCGCGCCAAGACCGACGAAGAACTGATCCATCAGGGCGCGAGCGAGATGCGAGTGGCGTTTGTGTTCGAGCTGCAGGGGCAGGTTTATCAAGTCATTCGCCAGAAGCGTGCGGGCAGGGGCAAGGGCAGTTCGCTCGAATTGCAGATCCGTGAGAGCGATAGATGGAAAGGCATCAGCGAGGCTACCATCAACACTACGCAGAAAAAGATCATCGCTCTGCTCAAACTCGATTACGATACGTTTTGCAACTCGGCTTTCCTTCAGCAGGGCAAGGCCGACGAGTTCACCCGCAAGACTCCAACGCAGCGCAAAGACGTGTTGGCCGACATTCTCGGACTCGATCAATGGGCGGTGTACGAAGATCGGGCGAAGAAAAAAGTGAATGCGCTGAAGGAGCAAATCGTCGGCATTGATGGGGAGGTGGCCGGATACGAACGGGAGTTGAGTCGAAAGCCCGAATACGAGTCGCAGTTGGTGGCCGCCACTGGCAAGTTGGCCGAGACGCAGAACAAAGTTGCCGCCGCCGAGTCGCAGTGGGCGGAAGTGGAGCGGGCGCGGGACGCGCTCAACCTCCTCAAACGGCAGAGGATCGATTTCGACAAACGAATGGCGCAGGCCGAAAAAGATTTGGCGCAGACTGACTCTGAATTGCGCGCGGCGCAGGCCAAAGGCGACCCGGCCGCGCTGGCCCGCGAACTCGAGGCGGCTCAGAACGCGCTCGCCCGACTCGATGCGCGCGAGACGGAGCGCGTGGAAGTGACGGAGAAACGGCAGGCCGCCGCCGAAGACTCTGCGCGCCGCAAAGGCGAGAACGACACGCTGGGGCCGCAGACCGAGCCGCTGAAGAAACGAGTCGAAACGCTGAGCGCGGCGACGGAGCCGGTGTGCCCCACCTGCGGCCAGCCGCTCACCGAAGATCATCGGCACAGCATCATCGCCGAGTTGACGAGCGAAGTCGAGTCGCGCCGCAACCGTTACCGCGAGAACACTCAACAGCTCAAAGCGTTGGCCGAGCAATTGGCGAACTACGACCGGCAGTTGACTCAGATCAACGCCGACCTGCGCGAGCGGCCAAGCCTGCAAAAGAAACTGGCTGACCTGCAAGGCCGGGTGGCCGTTGCCGCCGAAGCGCAAGCGCAAGTTGAAGCATTGATCGCGCGCCGCGCTCGCCAACTCGATTCGCTGAACGCGGATCGGGAACAGCGAGCCGCGCTCGAGGCGGAAACCTCGGCGCTGGCTTCCAAAGCGGTGGAGGCCGACTCACTGCAAAACGCGCTCGACAAACTGCGCTGGGAACAGCGCGTGGCCGCCGAAGAATTGGGCGCGGCGCGGCAGAGGCTGGCCTCGCTCGAAGCCATTCACAAATACCGCGCCGACAAACTCGCCGCGCGAAAAAAGTTGGCCGACGAGCAAGGCATTTATGAGGAACTGCGCGAGGCCTTTGGCAAACGAGGCGTTCCGGCGATGATCATCGAAGCCGCCGTGCCAGAGATCGAAAGCGCGGCCAACGACCTTCTGCGGCGCATGACGGCGGGGCGCATGAACGTGCGCTTCAACACCCAGCGCGAAACGCAGGCCGGCGATGTGCGCGAGACGCTCGACATTCAGATCGCCGACGAGCTGGGCACGCGCGCTTACGAAAACTATTCGGGCGGCGAACAGTTCCGCGTCAACTTCGCCATTCGCATCGCGCTGTCGCGATTGCTGGCGCACCGCGCCGGGGCGCAGCTGCAAACTCTCATCGTCGATGAAGGCTTCGGCTCGCAGGACGCGCAGGGGCGCGAGAAACTGGTGGAGGCCGTCAATGCCATTCAAGATGACTTCGCCCGCATCCTCGTCATCACCCATCTCGACGATCTCAAAGACGCTTTCCCCGCCCGCATCGATGTGGTGAAGACGGCGCGCGGTTCGCAGATTTCTGTGGCCTGACCCCTCTCAGCCCTCAACGCCGAATTATCATATAATCTTCGGTGGAGGATGCCTATGGCTTTTACCACCCTCATCTCCGTTACCGAACTCGCCAAACACATCGGCGACCCAGCCTTCGCCATTTTCGATTGCCGCTTCAAACTCGACGACATCGAAGCCGGGCGCCGGGTGTATTACGAGGCGCACGTTCCGGGCGCGGTGTATGCCCACCTCGATTACGACCTCAGCGGCTGGAAGACGGGCGCGAATGGCCGGCACCCCCTCCCCACACCGCAAATGATGAACGCCACCTTCGGCGCGTGGGGCATCAGCGCCGACACGCAAGTGGCAGCCTACGACGATCAGGGCGGCGGCATGGGCGCATCGCGTTTGTGGTGGATGCTCCGATACATGGGGCACGAGAAAGTGGCCGTGCTCGACGGCGGATGGCAGGCATGGGAGTCGGCGTCCCTGCCAACCGAGAGCGGGATCGTGATGAGGCCGCCCACCACCTATCTCGGCCAACCCCGGCCCGACATGCGCCGGGACGCCGACGAGATCGCCAACGGGCACTTCATCGTCATCGACGCCCGATCCCTGCCGCGCCATCGCGGCAACGAAGAACCGCTCGATCCGGTGGCCGGGCGCATTCCCGGATCGCGGCATCACTTCTATCTCAGCAACCTCGGCTCCGATGGCCGAATGCTGCCGCCCGAAAAACTGCGCGCGAAATTTCAGAGCGTCCTCGGCGACGCGCCCGCCGACCATTGCGTGTTTTATTGCGGCAGTGGGGTGAGCGCGGCCTTCAACGTGCTGGCGATGGAAGTGGCCGGAATGCCCGGCGCGAAAATGTACCCCGGCTCGTGGAGTGAATGGATCGGCGATCCCAACCGCCCGGTGGCCCGCGGCGACTGATCGCCGCGCCCGCATGAAAATCTTTCTCACCGGCGGCACGGGGTTCATCGGCTCGGCGCTCACCCGCGCGCTGGCGCGGCGCGGCTGGCAAGTGGCCGTGCTCACTCGCTCCGGCGCCAGCCCCGACTCGGCGGTGATGGGGGCGAAGGGCGACGTGAGCGACAAAGAGTCGATGCGCGAGGCGATGTCGGGCGCGGAGGCCGTGATCCACAACGCCGGTTGGTACGAGATCGGAATCCCCTCCTCACTGCGGGCAAAGATGACGGCCATCAATGTGCAGGGCACGGCCAACGTGCTCTCGTTGGCGACCGAGTTGAAGATTCCGAAGATCGTGCACACCTCGACTACCATAGCCTTCGGCGACACTGGCGGGGCAACGGTGGACGAGTCGTTCACGCGCAGCGCTCCGGCCATCACGCATTACGAACACACAAAAACCGAGGCCCACGAGATCGCGCTGAAGTATCAACAGCAGGGCTCGCCGTTGATCATCGTCTGCCCGGCGCAAGTGATCGGCGTGGGCGATCATTCGGCGTTCGGATATTTTGCGAGGCTGTATGCGCGCAGGCTTTTGCCGCCGATCATTTGGGCGCCGGAGGGCGCGTTCACATACGTTCACGTGGACGACGTGGCCGAAGGCATCGCGTTGGCGGTGGAAAAAGGGCGAGTGGGCGAAACGTATTTTCTCGGCGGCGATGCAATCACCATCCGTGATCTGATGAAAGTGTGGAAACGCGCCGTCGGCGGCGTCCCGCCGTTCATCTGGCTGCCGAAACCCATCGCGGTGGCGCAGGGGATTCTGATCGAGCCGTTGCTGCGGCTGATCGGAGTCCCGGCCTTCATCTCACGGGAAGTCGTCGAGGGCAGTTACGTCAGCTATCGTTATTCGTCGGAGAAGGCCAAGCGCGAATTGGGCTGGAACCCGCGCAGCGCCGAGCAAGCATGGTTTGACACGCTGAGAGGAGAGAAGAGCAGGATGAAGCGGTGATTGGTGATCGGTGATCGGTTCTCAGCGATCGGTGAACACCAATTACCGATCACCAATTCCTACTCACCCCCAACCACACCCTATGCCCACCCTCACTATTCTCGGAAGCGGTGAAGCCTTCGACCCGCTATTGCCCAATAGCTCATTGTTGTATGAAGGTGAGCGAACGGTGCTGATCGATTGTGGGTTCGCCGCAGTGCAAGCGTTGTGGCGGCGCTCGCTCGATCCCGATTTGCTCGACGCGGTTCTGCTCACGCACCATCACGCCGATCACACCTTCGGCGTCCCCGCGCTGTTGATGGTGATGGAGACGCCCAAAGCCGCCTCGCCGCGCAAACGCACGCGCCCGCTCACCCTCATCGGGCCGCCGGGCACACAACGGTACATCACCGCGCTGTTCGATCTCGCATACACGCCGGGCATGAAGCGGCTCTCATTCCCGGTGGAGTTTATGGAATGCGCGCCCGGCGAGGCGGCGACCTTCGGGCCGATCACGATCAAAACGGCGCTGCCCGATCACGGCATCCCCGTGCTTTCGACTCGATGGGAAGAGAGCGGCGTTCCCCGCTTTGCCTACAGCGCCGATGGAAAAGTGACCCCCGCCACGCGCCAACTTTTTCGCGGGGCGCCGACACTGGCGCACGAATGTTATGCCCTGCCCGGCGGCGAAGGGCCGGTGCACACGCACGTCGAAGATGTGTTGAAGGTTGCCGCCGAGAGCGGGGCCGAGACTCTCATCCTCGTTCATCAATCCGCCGATCAACGCCACCCCATCGCCGATTATGCGCGAACGCAAAAGATTTTCGGCGGGCGAGTGCTGATGCCGGAGGGAATGACGAGGATCAGTTTGTGATGTGACCCTCGACACCTCCTCCTTCCCCGCCTACCTTCGCTCCCTCGGACTCGAAAACACACCGGTCACGACGCGCGGCGGGCGCATGATCGACGGGCCGCCCCTGCCCGTGTTCGAGGCCGCACTGCGGCTCGGCTTCGGCCCCAACCTGCTCGATACCCCTTCCAACCGTTCCATACTTGAAAATCTCGGCATCGCGCCAGAGATGGCGCTGGTGGTGGGGCGGCGGCTTCGGTCGCGTTCGCAGTGGCGGCAAGTGTGGGAGGAGTTGGCGAGGCCGCATCTCAGCGCGGTCGATGCCGCGCTGGCGCAAAATGATCGAGAGCGAGTCATCCGCGAGATCAAAACCGCATTGGGCCTCATCAACATGGCCTACGGCGGCGACGGCTATTACATCCACACGCCGATGAAAGAGAAACGCGAGTCGCTCCGCGCGACCGGGAGACTCTATCGGCTTCTGCGCGAACTGAACGACGAATGTTTCGAGCGCATCGCCATCCATCACGCGCGCGGAACGACGACCGGGCTTCTGCATTTTCCACAACACGAAAAAGATCGCTGGCCGGCGCTGGTTGCTCTGCACCCCATCTCCGGCGACAAAGATAATTTCGATTACGCGCTCGCCCTCTTCCGCGAAGCAGGATACGCCACCCTGTGCCTTGATTTGCCCGCGCACGGCGAGAACTTCGACGGCCCGCGCCTGCGCCACGATGACGAGGTGGGGGCGGTCGCCGCGCTGGAGACTCTCGCCGCGCACCCGAACATCGATGCCCAACGATTGGGCGTGATGGGCGGCAGTCTCGGCGCGTACTTTGCTCAGCGCGCGGCGGCGGCCAGCTCGCGAGCCAAAGCCTGCCTTGCTTTTGCCTCGCCGTTCGATGCTGGAAAGGGATTGCCGGGATCGGTGTTCGGGATTCAAGAGACGTTCGCCTTCGCCATCGGCGCTCCCGCCCTCGAGGCGGCGTTCGAGATGGCGAAGCCGTTTCACCTCCGGGACGCCGCCCCCCAGATTCGCTGCCCCGTCGCCCTCGTTCACGGAACGCAGGATCACATTTGCGATTTCACCGCCACGTATGAAATCGCCCGGCGAGTGACCTCAGCCATTTCCGTCTTCCCCATCATCGGCGCAGATCATGAAGTGGCTCAGCCGATGACGGGGCGCATTGCCGGACGGGGGTTGGAGTGGTTGAAAGAAATGTTGTAAGATACGAACTGCTCAAGGAGCGTCCCATGTCTGTCACTACTGAAGAGCCGATGACTATCAAACTCGTCGCCAACGATGGTGAGGCATTGCAACGCGCCATCTACAAATGGGTGAAGTTTCAGCAGAGCATGTGGGCGCAGGTGGCCGAGAAACTGGAATGGCCGAGCCGTATGTGCAATCGGTGGTCCATCATCCTGCGCCTCACCATCATCATTCTCTCCACCGCGCTCACTACTTTTTCCAATCTTTCCGAAGTGCCGCGCAACGGTATCACCCTCACTGCCGGAGTCATCACCGGCCTCACCGCCATTGAGGCCTTCTTCCGCCTCTCCGAAAAACACGGCGAGATGAAAAAACAGCAGCGCGAGATCGAAGCCCTGCGCGACAAACTGCGCTATGAGTGGATGGTGGCGGTGGAACTGGAAACCAATATGGAGAAACAACTTGTCGAGGCCAAACGCCTGCTGAAAGAAGGCCCGGCGGCGTATAATGAGATCCTCAACAAATATGCTGTTTCTAAAGAAGGGGATAAGCCGCAAGCCACAGGCGCGTAACCCTTCCTCGACACTCAAAGGAGATTTTTGTATGCCATCCAAAACCAAAAAAACTGTGAAGAAAACGATCAAAAAGACAGTCAAGAAAACGGCGGCGAAGGCGGCCAAGCCCGCGCCGTTCCGGCTCACCTATGCCACCATGTTCAATCCGCCGGAAGAACTGCACGCGCAATACGACAAAGCGTTGGCGAAGGTAAAAGCCGAACTCGGCAAAGATCACCCCATGTTTATCAATGGGCGGGATCGATTCGCCGAAAACAAATTTGAGGATCGCTCGCCCATCAACAATGAGTGGGTGCTGGGCACTTTCCAAAAAGGCTCGGCGCAAGATTCGCTCGACGCCATTGCCGCCGCCGAAGCCGCGTGGCCCAAATGGGCGGGGATGAAATGGCAGGATCGGGTGAAGATCATGCGCCGGGCGGCGGCCAACATCGAGAAGCGCGTGTACGAGATCGGCGCGGTCATGTCGCTCGAAGTGGGCAAGAATCGCATGGAAGCCATCGGCGACGCGCAGGAAACCGCCGACTTGATTTATTACGCCTGCGACTCGATGGAAGCCAACGGCGGCTTCATCAAACCGATGGGCATCGATCCGCTCGTCGGCTTTCGTTCCACCAATGTCTCGGTGCTCAAGCCCTATGGCGTGTGGGTGGTCATCAGCCCCTTCAACTTCCCGTTCGCGCTGGCGGGCGGCCCCAGCGGCGCGGCGCTCGTGGCCGGAAACGCCGTCGTGTTCAAGCCCGCCACCGACACCCCGTGGACGGGGCGGTTGCTCGCCGAATGCATCCGCGACGCCGGAATGCCCGATGGCGTGTTCAATTACGTCACCGGCGGCGGCGGCACGGTGGGGCAGGCTCTCATCGATGACCCGCGCGTGGCCGGGATCACTTTCACCGGCTCGTACGGTGTGGGCATGAAAATCTATCAGCAGTTCGCGGCCGGCAAATATCCGCGCCCGTGCATCGCCGAGATGGGCGGCAAGAACCCCACCATCATCTCGAAGAACGCCGACCTCGACCGCGCCGCCGTTGGCGTGATGCGCTCGGCCTTCGGCCTGCAGGGGCAGAAATGTTCGGCCTGTTCGCGCATTTTTGTGGAAGCGCCAGTGAAGGAAAAGTTCGCCGAGAAATTGGTGGAGCTCACCAACAAAATCGTCGTCGGCGATCCGACTCGGCGCGCAACGTATCTCGGCCCGGTGATCAACGCCAATTCGTATCGCGAGTTCAGCGAGTTCACCGAAGAACTATCGAGCGCGGGCGCGTTTCTCGCCGGCGGCCAACAACTGCGCGATGGCGATCTCGGCAAGGGCTACTTCTGCGCGCCCACCATCGCCGACGGCGTCCCAACGGATCATCGCTTGTGGAAGCACGAAATGTTTTTGCCCATCACGATGATGACCGCCGTCGATTCGCTCGACGCCGCGATGCGCATGGCTAACGATGTGGATTACGGGCTCACTGCCGGCTTCTACGGAAGCAAGAGAGAAACCGAGTGGTTCTTCAACAACATTCAAGCCGGTGTGACGTATGCCAACCGCCCGCAGGGCGCCACCACTGGCGCGTGGCCGGGCTTCCAACCCTTCGGCGGATGGAAAGGCTCCGGCTCCACCGGCAAGAACGCAGGCGGCCTCTATTACCTGCCGCTCTACATGCACGAGCAGATTCACACACTCATTGAATAACCCCCTCCCGGCCCTCCCCCATCGGCGACTTCACCGATGGGGGAGGGTTGGGTGGGGGGCGCTCTCATGCCCAACCCCGTCCCCGAAAACCGTGTCGGGCTGGCGTTACTCCTCATCGGCGGCTTTAGCCTCTTTCTCTTCATTCTCGGAGTCTCTGCCGGGCGCGAAGCCGATCCGACAACGTTCGCCGTCATCGCCGCGCTGTTGATTGTGGGATGGGGATTGCGTGAGCGCTTCAAGAAATGGGGCGCGCCGCCTCCGCCGCCCAAACCACCTCCGGCCCCGGCCAAGCCGGCCGCGCCCGCCGGAGCGAAACCCGCCGCCGCTCCGGCCAAGAAAGGCGGCTTCACCTTACCTTTTGCAAAAAAGAAAGCGCCGCCCCCACCCCCTCCACCCCCGCCCCCGCCGCCTCCGCCGCCCAAACCCAAAGGCCTGCTTGGCCGGCTGGATGAATTCATGAAACCGAAAAACAAAAAGTGAACAACCTCAAACCCCCAACTCCCAAACCCCAAGCGATTTTGAAGTTTGGATTTTGAAGTTTGAGATTCAGAGTCTTGCCTCATGCCCCACTCACTCGATGGCGTCATCATCCACTCGCAGGGAAGCCGAATACTCGGAACCTTTTGGCTCGCCGACGCCGACAGCAAACGCCCCACCGTTTTGCTCCTGCACGGCATCCCCGGCGTGGAAAAGCAAACCGACCTCGCCTACGCATTGCGCGAGGCCGGATGGAACTGCCTCGCCATTCACTATCGCGGATGTTGGGGAAGCGAGGGCAACTATTCTCTGCCGGGCATCCTCGACGACATTGCCGCCGCTGTCGATTACCTCTGCGCTCACCCTCGTGTGGATACAGACCGCCTCGCCGCCGTCGGCCTCAGCCTCGGCGGGTGGGGCGTGGTGATGGCCGGAGCGCGCGACTCGCGACTGCGCGCCATCGTCTCGATGAACCCGCTCGTCGATCCGACAGCCTGCCCGCTCGACGACAAGACCTCTGCCGGGTTCGCCTCGCTACTGCGCGGCATCACCCCCGACGAAGTGAAAGCGCAGTGGATGGCCCTCACCCCCCTGCCGCAAGTCGCGCACCAACTGACCGGGAAGCCAACCCTCCTCCTCACCGGCGACGCCGACACCCTCTTCCCGCCCGAACACATTCGACCATTGGCCGATGCCATGCCATTCGCCGAGTGGAAACGACTCCTCGACGCGAATCACACCTTCGACAATCACCGCCGCCTCGCCGTTCAAACCGTCATTGATTGGCTCGCCCACTCCTTCTCTCCCATTCTCCAATTCTCCCCATCTCTCACCCTCCGCCACCCCGCCGAATCCGATCACCCACGCATCCTCGCCGTCCTCTCCGAGTGGTGGGGCGGGCGCGATCTCTCGCATCTCCTTCCCCGACTCTACTTTCAGCATTTCAGCGACACCTCGCTCATCGTCGAGCGCGATGGCGAACTGATTGCCTTCCTCATCGGCTTCGCCTCCCAATCGGAACCCGGCGCGGCCTACATTCATTTCGTCGGCGTCCACCCCGAACAACGCAAAAGTGGAATCGCCCGGCGGCTGTATGAGCATTTCTTCGAATGGGCTCGGGCGCGCGGCGCGCGCGAAGTTCACCTCATCACCTCGCCGGTCAACTCCGGCTCTATTGCTTTCCACAAACGTATGGGCTTCATGGCCAGCGGCCCCATCCCCGATTACGACGGGCCGGGCGATGACCGGGTGGCGTTCAAGAAGACGATATAAAAAACCCCGAAGGCTCAATGCCTTCGGGGGCGCGCCGCCTCCCCTCAAGAACCATTCTGCGTTACCTCAACCTTTTCGCCGCCGACGATTCGCAGAATCTCATCGGGCGCGATGCGAAGCATGGCGTTGATCTCGCCGCCGCCCGCGAACACTTCGCTCTGCTCGAACGCGCGCGAGTCGATCAGCGCGCGCAGTTGGGTTTTGTGCCCGAAGGGCGGCATCGAGCCGACGGCGTACCCGGCAAGGTTCAGCACGGCATTGGCGTCGGCCATCTTCACCCGTTTGCGCGGCAAGCCGAGATGATCGGCCACACGTTTGAGATCGACGCGCGCCGTGCCGTTGGCGATGACCAGCACCGGCGAGTCGTCGGCCAGCAGAAGAATGGATTTGACAATCTGATCCACGTGAACGCCGAGCGCTTGCGCGGCGGCTTCCACTGTCGGCGTGTGATCGGCGGTGCGGATGATTTCGGCGGCGGCGCCATTGGCGGCGATGAAGGCGGCGAGGTCGGAGGAGTTCATGCTCACATCACCTCCGGCGCTTCGATGGCCAGCAATCGCAGTGCGTTGCCCAGCGTTTGTTTGGCGGCGGCCACCAGCCGCAAACGCGCCTCGCGGATTTGCGCGGTCTCGGCCTGAATCACATCGGCCACATGATAGAACGAGTGAAAGGCTTTCGCCAAATCGTAAACATACGTTGCCAGGTGCAGAGGCTTGTATTCGAGCGCGGCTTGTTGAACGGTGTCGGGGAAACGCGAGATCAGATCGATCAGCGCGATCTCGGCGGCGTCGAGTGAATAATCGAAGGAAGCCGACTCCGGAATCCCGCCCGCCTTGCGAATGATGCTGTTGGCCCGCACGTGCGCGTTCTGAATGTACGGCGCGGCGCGTCCGTCGAAGTTGAGCGCCGCATCCCATTCGAAGACGATGTCGCGGTTGTTGTCCACCGAAAGCAGAGCGTAGGTCAACGCGCCCAGCCCGACTTTGCGCGAAACGTCGTCGCGCTGTTCGGGTGAGAGAGTTGGATTCTTTTCGGCGATGACTGACTGCACGCGGCGATAGGCCTCGTCGGCCACATCTTTGAACAGCACCACCGTCCCCCTGCGCGACGACATCGTTCCTTCGGGCAAGGTGACAAACCCGTAAGCGAGATGATGGCACTTGGCCGCCTGCGGGAAACCCCACAATTCCAAAATCTTGAACGCTTGCTGAAAGTGCAGACTCTGCCGCACGTCCACCACATACACCGAGCGATCGACGTGATACTGCTCGAACTTCTGCTTCGCCAACGCGAGGTCTTTGGTGAGGTACAGGGTTGTGCCATCGCTCCGCAGAATGACGGCAGTGCGGTATTTTTCTTTCTTCAACCCCAGCTCCTCGTCGATCTTCACGATCACCGGGCCGCCGGTGGGGCGCTCATCGGCGGCAATGCCGCGCGCGATCAATTCGTTTACGATGGCTTTGCTCGGCTCATCCACTTCGCTCTCGAAGAAGAAGACGTCGATCTTCACGCCGAGCATTCGCAGAATCTCATCCAGTTCGTCAAGACTCCACTGCCGGGTCACGCGCCACAGCTCGCGCACTTCGGAGTGGCCCGCGTCCCACTTGCGGTACATCTCGCGCCGTTCGGTTTCGTAGCCTTCGCGCCGCGCCGCCTCTTCGGGCGACTCGTTTTCTTTCTTCTCCAGCATCGCCGTCGCTTCGGCGTACACCTTCAACATCCACTGGCCGCGCTCGTGCACGCCCTGCGGCTCTTGCCCTTTATAGAATTTGTCGTAAGCCCACATCACCGTGATCACGCCGAGCCCGATGTCGCCGGGATACGAGGCGCGCACGGTGGGGAAGCCGGCGAACTCGACCAGCCGCGCCAACGATTCGCCGAGCACGGCATTGCGCGCATGGCCGATGTGAAACGAGTGGTGCGTGTTGGGTTGAGCGTATTCCACCATCACCCGCTCGCTCTTCGGCCAACCTCTGCCGAAGTTCGCGCCCTCGCCGATGGCGGCGTTCACCACTCGCCGCGCATACGAGGGCGTGTCGAAGTAAACGTTGACATAGGCTTTGTCGGCGGCGACGCGAGAGAATCCGGGTGGGGCGCCGAGTCCGTTTGCAACCGACTGCGCCAGTTCGGCGGCGCGCGCCGGCACATTCACCTTCTTTCCGGAGCGGGCTTCGGCGGCGGCGGCCTGAAAGCAGGCGTTGGTGCCCATGCCCCACTGGCCCGCAAACGGAGTCGGAGTCCACTTGATCTCGTCGGCGAAGTGGAGTCCCTGATCGGCAAAAATCTTTTTGATCGATTCGGAGAGTGAGTTGAGATCGTCGTCAAACATGCGCGTAGTTTTATCACGAATTCGAGATTCGATCTTTGGAGTTTGGAGTTTGAGTTTCCGGCGGAGTCCCGGTGGGGCGCGGCGCATCTTCGAGCGTGTGGGCGAAGAGGAGGGTGAACAATCCTTTGGCGATGGCCTGAAGGGCGAAACCGGCGCGCGTGCCCTTTTCGGAATTCATCGCTTTGTCCATTGCCTCGCGGGTCTCGAAATAGACCTCGTGCATTTTGTAAAACTCCGACGGCCCGGCGGGGCCGCCGTCGATGTGGCTCACTTCGATGCGTTGAACGCCGGGCATGGCTTCGACGAAGGGCACGAACTTGAGCGCCCAATCGTCTTCGAATTTGGCGATGTCGGGCGGGGTGCGGAAGAGGATGGTGAGTTTGTACATGAGGGAGGTTGGAGTTGGAGTTGAGGGATGGGCTATTTGAGCAAGGCCCAGATGAGCCAGCCGACGACGACGCCGAAGATGATGCCGACGAACACTTGGCGCGGCGTGTGGCCGAGCAGTTCTTTCAACTCTTCTTCTTTCAATGGGTGGCCTTCGACCAGATCTTCGATCATGCGATTGATCACGCGCGCGTGTTCTCCGGCGGCGCGGCGCACGCCGGTGGCGTCGTAGATGACCACCGCGCCCATAACGAAAGCGACAGCAAAAACGGGCGCGTCGAATCCGTATTCGAGGCCAATCGTCCACGCCAGCGCAGAGACTAGCGTGGAGTGCGAGCTGGGCATGCCTCCGGCGCTGAAGAGCAGGCTCCAATCGGTCTCGCGGGTGAAGAGGTAGTTGAGCGGCACTTTGATGATTTGCGCCAACATCCAGGCCGAGATGGCGGCGACGAGCGGCGCGTTGTGGAAGATGTCGAACGGGCTCACGCTAATCCTCCGGCGAAGATTCGAAATCTTCCAGCTCGCCGCTGGGGGCAATCTGCTTCACTTTGAGTTCGGCGGCATCGAGCAGTTTGGCGCACTGCGCGGCCAGCGCCTGCCCGCGCTCGAACAGCGCCAGCGATTCGTCGAGCGAGAGGTCGGCGGATTCGAGTTTCGCCACGATCTCTTCGAGCTGGGCGAAGGCTTGCTCAAAGGTGGTTTCGGCGGGGGCGGGCGTTTGTTTTTTGGGCATGTCGAGTCACTATTTCCTTTGCTCCTTCGTGTCTTCGCGTCTTTGTGGTGAATCGACTCTGACCGTAAACGCGCCTTCGCTCACGCGCACGTCGAGCGCCTCGCCTGCGCTCACGGCGGCGGGGGAGCGGACGACTTCGGCGGTTCCGGCGCGGGTGACGACGGCATACCCCCGTTGAAGCACGGCCAGCGGATTCAGCGACTGCAGTCGTTGCGCGAGTCCGGCTAACCGCTCGCGCCCAATCGTCAGCCGATGCTGAAGGGCGGCGGCGGATCGCGTTTGGAGATCGTCGAGGCGCTGGCGCGAGTTTGTCAATTGGGCGCGGGGTGAGAGGCCGCGCAATGCCGCCGCGCGCTCGGCCAATGCCCAACGTTGTTCGCGCAGTCGAGCGCTCATCGATTCGGCGAGGCGGGCGGTGAGGCCGCGCAAGTCGGTTGCCAACACGGCTCGGTTGGGGGTGGCGAGTTCGGCGGCGGCGGAGGGGGTGGGAGCGCGCGCGTCGGCGGCAAAGTCGCAGAGGGTGAAATCGGTTTCGTGCCCCACGCCGGAGATCAGCGGGGCGGCAGAGGCGGCAACGGCGCGCGCAACACTTTCGTCGTTGAAGGCCCACAAGTCTTCGATGGAGCCGCCGCCGCGCGCGACGATGATCACGTCGGGCGCGACTGAATTGGCGGCGGCGATGGCGCGGACGATTTGCGCGGGGGCGTCGTCGCCCTGCACGGCGGTGGGGCAGAGGATGACTTGGAGTGACGGCCAGCGGCGGCGAAAGATGTTGAGGATGTCGCGCAGGGCCGCGCCGGTGGGCGAGGTGACGACGACGGCGCGTTGGGGCCGGGCGGGGATGAGTCGTTTGCGTCCCGGATCGAAGAGTCCTTCGGCTTCGAGTTTGTTTTTGAGGGCGGTGAATTGTCGAAAGAGATCGCCTTCACCTGCGGCGCGGATGGTGTCGGCGTAAAGTTGGTATTGGCCCCCGGCTTCGTACACGCCAATCGAGCCGCGCACTTCCACGCGGTCGCCGTCGCGCGGGCGATAGATATTGCGCGCGGCTTGCCCTTTCCACATCACACAGCGGATGGATGCGGCTGAATCTTTGAGGGTGAAGTAGAGATGCCCCGAGGCGGGCCGAGAGACGTTGGAGAGTTCGCCTTCGACGACGAGGTCTTTCAATCGGTAATCGGTCTCAAGTGCGCCGCGAATGTAGCGGTTGAGGCCGCTCACCGTCCAAATCTCATCCATCGCGCCTATCGTAGCCCACGCGAGGGGGCATGTCAAATGGCTTATAATCATGCTATGAGAATCTCAAACTCCAAACTCCAAACTCCAAAAATCCGGCGACGGATATTGGGGTTTGCGATTCTTTGGATCGCGGCGTCCACTGCGTGCGGCGCCGCGCCGTCCGCGCTCACACCCACGCTCGAGGGCGCAACGGCCACGCCCACTTCGGTGTTGGCAAACTCGACTCCGGTTCCGGCCACGACGCCCGATGCCGCCGCGCAACAAACACTGCGGTTGTGGCTGCCGCCGCAGTTTGCGCCCTCAGCCGACACGCCCGGCGGCAAAGTGATGCTCGCGCAGTTGGCCGCGTTCGAGGAAGCCCAAGGGTGGCGCGTGGACGTGCGAGTGAAAAAAGTGGCCGGGCAGGGCGGCCTGATCGATTCACTCCACTCCGCTCTGCAAGCCGCGCCCAGCATTGCCCCCGACGTGATCGCCCTCGACACTTCGATGCTCTCCGCCGCAGAGGGCGACATTCAACCTCTGCCGCAGTTCGCCGCGGGCGACGTGGTTGATTTTTACCCGTTCGCTTTGCAGGCCGCGCGCGTTGGCGATGCGCTCATTGCCTTGCCCTTCGCCGCCGACGCCATCGGCATGGCCTATTCCACCGTCGCTTATCCCGCGCCGCCTTCGACGTGGAGCGACTTCGCGCCGGAGAGCGGGCCGGTGTGGCTGCCGCTCAACGATCCCTCGGCGCTGATCACGCTTCAGCAATACATTGCTCTCGGCGGCTCGCTCACCGACAGCGCCGGGCAACCCGCGCTCGACGCCGCCCGCCTGGCGCAAGTGTTGAGCGATTATCAAGCCCTGCAAGCCGCCGGTCTTCTGCCTGCCGCATCTTTTGAGACGGCGAGCATTGATGACACTTGGGTGACGTATCGAGAGAGTCGCGCTTCTGCCGCCACCGCGTTTTTCGGAAGTTATCTTTTGGATCGCCGCCGGGTGGCCGTCACCGGATTCGCACTCATCCCCACCCACAATGGCGCGCGCTCAACCTTCGCTCGCCAATGGAACTATGCGTTGGTGACTGCCGACCCGGCGCGGCAAGTCGTTGCACTCGACCTCATGCGCTGGCTCACCGAGCCGGATAATCTCGGCGTGTGGACATTTGCTTCTGCCGTGCTGCCGACTCGCTCGCAAGCGTTGAGTGAGTGGAGAGAGACCAGCCTCGCCTCCATTGCCGATCAACTGCTCAACGCCGCGCAACCCGAACCGCCGCTATCGGTGACCGCCGCCCTCGGCCCGCCGATCACTGCCGCAGTGCAAGCCGTGTTCAACGGGCAGGCCTCGCCCGAAGCCGCCGCCGACTCTGCCGCCGCCGCTGTGACGGGGAAATGATGCCCGTCGTTGTTATCATCTCCGCGAACATCGAATGGCGCGTGACACTGCCGCTCTTCGCGAACGCGCGAACGCAAACCTCGCCGTTCGGCGAATGGATCGAAACTGAAATCAACGGCCGCCCGGTCATCTTCTTTCACGGCGGCTGGGGAAAGATCGCCGCGGCGGCGTCGGCGCAATACATCATCGACCGCTGGTCGCCCGAGGCGCTGATCAATCTCGGCACGTGCGGCGGATTCGAGGGCGAGATCGAGCGCGGCGCGATTCTGCTCGTCGAGCGGGCCATTGTATACGACATCGTCGAGCAGATGACCGACCCCGATGCCGCCATTGCCCATTACACCACCGATCTCGATCTGTCGTGGTTCGATGGCAACCCACCTCACCCGGTGAAGCGGACACTGATCGTGTCGGGCGACCGCGACCTCATTCCCGGCGAAGCGCCGTCGCTGAAAAAACGATTCGGCGCAATGGCCGGCGATTGGGAGAGCGGCGCGATTGCGTGGGTGGCGGCTCGCAACGGCGCGCGGTGCGTCATCCTGCGCGGGGTGACGGATCTGGTGGGGAGCAGTGGCGGCGAGGCCTACGACGGCACCGGCCAGCATTTTGCCGAACGCGCCGCCGCGATCATGAAACAATTGATAGAATATCTGCCAGCATGGATCGAGAAAACGCTGCCTGCGAACAAACAATAACGCCTGCGGGTTACGTCCGCCGGGCTTTTCAGGTTCGGGGCAACTGGGTGTTCGTCGCCACTGTGGTGGCGGGGTATGCCTCGGCGATGGCTTCGGGCGAGTGGGATTGGAGCTCGCCGCGCGAGATCGCGTTCATCGCGCTGGGCGTGATCTACTGCCTCGTTGGCACAGTGGGCTGTACGTGCTGTCCCCGGGACGGATCGCTTCGTTGGCCCATCATCTATTTCGCCTTTCAACTTGCCACTCTCACTGTGATGATTGTTCTCAGCCGCCTGTCGGGGCTCTTCGCCATCGCCATGCTGCCGCTGGTGAGTCACAGCATCATGATCCTGCCGCGCATCGGCGCTGTCATCGTCTGCGCGTTGTTGCTGTTGATCAACGCCGCTGTTGTTGGCTTGTACGCTTCGGCGGCGGCGGCCGTTCAGGCCACCATCTCCATCGGCGCGGGCGTGGCCTTTGTCGCCGTATTCACCGGGCTGGCCCTCAGAGAACAGCAAGCGCGCGAGGAAGTGGAGCGGCTCGCCGGGCAGCTCACGGAGGCCAACCAAAAATTTAGGACTTACGCAAAACTGAGTGTTTGACGAACAGGCAAAAAGCCGATAAGTTTGGGAGTATGCGACCCAAAACTCAAAACGTCACCCGCTTGGACTATTGCCAGTATCTTCTGGTCAGCCAAATCAAT
>VGOW01000053.1 GCA_016875735.1 Chloroflexota bacterium
CTGCGATGTGCTGTCGAAATTCTTCGACCGGCTTCACTCGATAGGGGTGATGATAGAGATCGCAAAAGGTGCAGGTGTGAAATGAACAGCCCTCGGTGGCCTGCAATACGAGCGCGAGATATTGATCGGGCGGCAGGATGCCGATGGGCCGATAGACGCGGGCAAAGGCTTCGGCATCAGCGCGGGCGGCGGCGCTGTCGAAGGCGGCGGCGCGTTCGAGCGTGGGTAGCAGAGCCGCGTGTTCGACGGCGTCGGGTGCTTGCGCCCACGCGCAGTGAGGGCTGTTCACAGAATCGCGCAGCCAGCGGAAGGACTCGGAGGCGGCGTCCAACAGATCATCGGCTTCGGGTTGAGTCAACCAGCGCCGCTGGCGCGATTCGTCTCCGCGCCACTTTTGCAGAATGCGGCCATCGAGGCCGCGCCGAAAGGTAGCGCCGTCTCGGTACACACTGTAGAGGCGGCCACCGCGATCGCAAGCGATCACCAACCGTTCGTCAATCGAGGCGGTGAGCGAGCCTTCGCGGAGGGTGATGGCGAACGCGCGCTCGTCAATGCGGCCAGAGAAGATCATGCCTCAAATTTTATTATGGACAGCCCCGAAACAGCGAGGCCAATTCACCTGTACTATAATCAAACGAACCCTTATGAAGACCGCGCCTCTCAAACCCAATTCGGCATTTTTCAACCGACAGCGCATCACCGACTCGCGTTACTTCTTCGGGCGCGAGCGCGAAATTGAAGCGCTGTACAGCGCGGTGCTCACGCGCCAATGCCGAAGTGTAGTCGGCGAGCGCAAGATGGGCAAGAGCTCTCTGCTCACTCACATCGCCGACCCCGAGATTCAAAGCAAGCACAACATCGATCCGGCCAAGCATGTGTTCGTGTACATCGATCTCGAATCGATGTCGAACATCCAGCGCGACGAATTCTGGCCGGAGGTGCTCGATCAGGTGTCGATGGCGCTGCCGGAGGGCGAGCTGCGGAAACAGTTCGGCGATATGGCGATTGCCTCCGATCTGCGCTTCATGCAAGTGCGGCGATTGCTGAGGCGATTGGGCGCGGCCAACTTGCAGATCGTGCTCATGCTCGACGAGCTCGAAAGCCTGGCCAGCAACAAAGCCTTCGATCCGAGCTTCTACGGCGAACTGCGAAGTTTGGCGGGCGAACTGGGAATGGTGTATATCACTGCCTCCAAACGCAGTCTGTACGAACTCACATATCAACACACCGACACGCTCTCCTCGCCCTTCTTCAACATTTTCTCCGAAGTGCGGCTCGGCCTCTTCAGCGACGATGATGCGCGCGCATTGGTTCGCGGACTCTCAACCCTATCGGGGAGCGAGTTCTCCGAGGCGAACATCGACTATCTGATCAAACTCTCGGGCGCGCATCCCTTCTTCTTACAGTTGGCGGGTGCATACATGGAAGCCGTTGTCGCCGCCGCCGGTTCGACCAATCTTCCTCCGGATGCTCTCGCGCAAGTGCGGCGGCGATTCCTCGCCGAGGCCGAAGATCACTACCGATATTTGTGGAGTCAATTGGAGCACTCGGAGCAGAGCGCGATTCTTCATCTGGATCGATTGAAGCCCGAAATGCTACGACAACTTCAGGGCAAGGCCTTGGCCGCCGGCAGCCAACCTTTCTCCGATGGCTTCGCCGAATTCCTCAACCGCCTCGCGCTGGAGCCGGAGTCGCCCACGTCGGCCACTGCCGCGCAAGTGCCGGTGGCCGCCGACGGCCTCATCGGAGTCACCGTCGGCAACTATCGCATCCTCAGCGTCATCGGCTACGGCGGCATGTCCACCGTCTATCAGGGCTATCAACCGTCGCTGGATCGGTATGTGGCGATCAAAGTGCTCAGCCCCACCCTGCAATCGGAGCGCGGCTTCGCCGAACGATTCAAACGTGAAGCCGAGACCGTCGCTAAACTCCGGCACCAGAACATTTTGCAGGTGCTCGACTTCGGCCAGCAGAACTCGGTGTGGTATATGGTGATGGAGTTCATCAACGGGCTGACGCTGAAAGAATACATGCGCCAAAAGCAGGACGCCGGAAAACGGATTCCGCCAACCGAGATCGTTTACATCGTCAACAGCATTGCCGCCGCGCTCGAATACGCGCACGATCATGGGCTGGTTCACCGCGACATCAAACCGGCCAACATCATGCTCCGCAATGAGCCGCACAAAACGAGCCGCAATGAAATTCCGTACACGCCCATCCTCACCGACTTCGGTGTGGCGCGAATTTTGGAGGGGGCGCAGCGCTCCAGCACCGGCCATGCCATCGGCACACCCGATTACATGTCGCCGGAGCAGGTGCGCGGCGAGTCCGCTGGACCGCGCTCGGACATTTATTCGCTGGGGGTGGTGGTGTATGAAATGGCGACGGGCAACTTGCCGTTCAAAGGCGAGAATGCGCTGGCCGTGCTGGTGAAGCATTTGCAGGAAGACCCACCCGCCCCGCGCATCTTCTCCGACGACATCAGCGAAGAGCTTGAGCTGACCCTGTATCAAGCCCTCGCCAAAGATCCGCTCGACCGTTTCCCCCACCCAACCGATCTCGCATTTGCCGTCGCGCAAGCCTATCGTCGGAGGGATGCATGACTCGGCGCGCGATCACCGCCGGAATTTTGGGCGGACTGCTGTTCACTCTTGGAGCGCTGTACCCGGCGCTGGCAGTGCTCACGCCCGCGTTCATTCCCGGCGTGCCGCTGGCGGCGGCCAACCCGGTGGCGCACGCGGTGCTGTTGATGATCTCGACCATCGTCGCGGTGGGAGCAGTGCTGTTCACTCCGGCGATGGCGCTCGGCCCGGGGCGCGCGGGCGGTTTTTGGGGCGGCGCCCAATCGGGCAGTATCGCCGGGTTGTTCATCGGCATCATCGTGTGCTTGGCTGTCGCCCTACCCCTCAATGGCCTGCTTGGCTGGCAGATTCTCATCCCCTATCTCAGTCCCGTTTCTGATCCGGGCGCGGTTGAGGTGGTGACGTATGCCGCGCGCATCTTCAGCGATGGGGCGCTGATCATCGGCGTCACGATGACCGCCGCCATTCTTGCCAGCGTCGTCATCGGCGGCGCAGTGAATGCGGTGCGGCGGGCTCCTGCGCCCGGCGCAGAGTCGCCATCGCTGTACGAGTTGGCCGCGCGCGGACACATGAGCCGCTGGTTTCGCGGCGAAGATAGCGCGACGAGCGTGGCGCTGGCGGTAGGCCTGATCGTCGGCCTCGTCTTCGCCGTTGCCGAACTGCAAAATGTTTACATTCTGTTCGACGATTACTGGCCCGAACTGGGGCCGCTTCTCTCGCAATCACTCGGCGGAATCTTGGCCGTGCGCTCGCTGCCGTTCACCACGCTCGCCATCAGCGGCATTCTGCTCATGGGCGGAGTCGTCGTCGCGCTGATCAAAAATCCCGCTGGCCGCTTTTGGCCGCGAGTGTCGGCGGTGATCCTCAGCATGAACATCGCCGTCGCGGTGTGGTATGTGCAGGCCAGCCGCACTGCCGCCTTTTATTCCGGCCTCTCCCCGTTTCTTATTGCACGAGCCGCCGAACACGGAGTAGTCATCGCCCCCGCCTCCGTTGATTGGCTGGCGGTAGCGTCGCAACCATCAACGCAAGTCGCGCTGGCCTATCTCGGCCCGTGGATTGTTATGCCGCTGATCATTGCGGCAGTCAGCCTCGCCGGATTGCTCTTCGGCGCAGCGTACGCGGCGCTCATTCCTCTCTTGATCCCACGCCCCATCGATCGCGCCGCGCGAGTGCGCCGCAAATTACAGCGCGAACCGAATCAGATTCTTCCGATCACTTATCAACTCTTCAACCGCGACTCGTCGGCCTTCGACGTGCTGGCGCACCTCGCCGCCCAACTGCGCGCCCAGCCGGACCTGGCCCGATTGGTGGCCGCCTATCATTCTCTCGGCGCGGCGGAGTCCAATGGGGGAACGGCCGCCCACGCAAAACTGGTGACCGAGATCGCCACCCTCATCGAACAGCATCCCGAGTGGCGGCACTCGAAAGAGATCGGCAGCGCCCATCGCTCGCTCAGCCAAATCCTCACCGCCGACACGCTCGAAGCGCTTCTGCTCATCAAGCCTCCGGCAGAAATTTCCACCACCACCGTGCCGCCGCTGCTGGCGCGGGTGATCGAGCGAATCAAAGAAGTTGTCGAGGAACTTCACAAAGTGAATCGCGTGGACGATCTGCCCTCGCGCCTCACGTTTCTGAACAACGCGCTGGAAACGATCAACACCGCGCAGAGAATTGTGGACGCCGACATGCGCGACCGGCGGCAGGTGGCGACCCCCTACCCCGAACAGCCCGCGCTGGCCGACGCGCTCGAACGCTGGGAGGAAGTGGTGATCGCGGCCACCAAACGATTGAAGGGCCGCGCCGACGTGACCGCCGCCCTCAAATCGAATCGCGCGCCGCAACTGCCGCGCATCCCGGTGATCTTCATCGTGCAGAATCGGGGCCTCAACGTCGCCGAACACATCCGGCTCAAACTGCGAAGCGGCAACGATTATTTCGTCGTCCCGCCGGGCGAAACGTCGCTCGATATTCTTCCGGCAGGCGAAAACCACGAAGCCACGCTAATGATCGAGCCGAAGGCCGAGACGAAGCGCCTGCGGCTCGAATGGGAAGTGGCCTTCGACGATTCGGTGGAGACGGCGCGGCTGAGTCAGTTCGCCGATGTGGCCGAGTTCGTCGCGCCCGACAAGCCCTTTCAGCGCATCTTCCCCATCCCCTACGTCACCGGCACTCCACTCAAAGACGGCGAAGTGTTCGTGGGGCGGCAGGACATTTTCGATTTCGTGAAAGAAAATCTGATCGGCGCGCATCAAAACAACGTGCTCATCCTGCACGGCCAGCGGCGCACCGGCAAAACATCGGTGCTGTACCGGCTCGGCGACGTGCTGAAGGACACGCACATCGCCGTGCTGATCGACATGCAGGGCAAGCCTGCGCGGGGCGCCGCCGACTTTCTCTTCTCCATCGCCGACGACATCGTGTACGCGATGGAACTGCAAGGCATCGAAGTTCCCCTGCCGGAGAAAAAAGATTTCGACGACTCGCCGGAGTTCTTCTTTCGCTCACGGTTCGTCCGCAGTCTCACTCCGACGCTCGGCAAGCGTAACCTGCTTCTGCTGTTCGACGAGTTCGAGGAATTGCAGCGGCGGGTGGACGACGGCAAACTGGAGCCGGGCATTTTTTCGTTCCTGCGAAACCTCATGCAGCACGAGGAGCGAGTCGATTTCATCTTTGCCGGGACGCACAAACTGGAAGAGCTCGGCGGAGATTATTGGTCAGCGCTGTTCAACATCGCCAGTTACAAGCGAGTCACTTTTCTTTCGCCCGCCGAAGTGCGCCGCCTCATCACCGAGCCGATTGCCAAATACAACCTCGAATACGATCCGATGGCCATCGAGGCCATTGCCATGCTCACCGCCGGGCATCCCTATTTTGCTCAACTGCTTCTGCATGAGATCATTGTTTATCACAACGAAAGCCAGCGCAGTTACATGACCGCCGCCGATGTTGAGCAATCGGTGGAGCGGGTGCTGGAGCGCGGCGAGGCGCACTTCAAGTATATTTGGACGGAGAGCGCTCCCGAAGAGCAAACCACTCTGCGGGTATTGGCGGAAGCGCTGGTGGGCCGCGCCGAAATCAACCTGCCCGATCTGCAAGACTTCGGCGCGCAGTGCGGATGCCCGCTGGGCGAGGCCGAAGCGCAGGCGCTCGCCGCGCTGGTGAGCCGCGACATCATCACCCGCAACGGAAAACTGTATCGCTACACCGTGCCCCTCGTCGAAAAGTGGGTGCGGCACACGCACCCGGTGCTGGCATAGAAAGAAACAAAAATGCAAACCGTCGATCTTCTCCTCACCAACGGCATTGTCGTCACCATGAATCCCAACGGCGACGTTTACGACTCGGGGGCGGTCGCCATCACCGGCGATTCCATCACCGCCGTCGGCCCGGCCCACGAAATCATCGCGCAATACTCCGCCGCCCAAACCGTCGATCTCGACAGCAGGGTGATCATGCCCGGCCTCGTCAACGCGCACACTCATGTGCCCATGACTCTTCTGCGCGGCCTCGCCGACGATTTGCGCCTCGACGTGTGGCTGTTGGGATACATGATGCCGGTGGAGCGTGAGTTTGTCTCGCCCGACTTCTGCCGACTCGGGGCCCTGCTCGGCTGCGCCGAAATGATTCGCTCCGGCGTCACCGCCTTCGCCGACATGTATTATTTTGAGGAAGATGTGGCGAAAGCCACCGCCGAAGCAGGGATGCGCGCGCTGTGCAGTCAGACCATTCTCAAGTTCCCCTCGCCCGACGCCGGAAGTTACGAGGACAGCCTCGCCTACACCCGCGACTTCATCCAACGCTGGAAAGATCATCCGCTCGTCGTCCCTGCGCCCGCGCCGCACGCGCCCTACACCTGCACGCCGGACATCCTGCAAGCCTGCTCGGCCCTCGCCGCCGAGTTCGACGTGCCCCTGCACATCCACCTTTCCGAAACCGCGCTCGAAGCCGCCGACAGCCGCAAGCAACACGGCATGCCCGTCATCCCGTGGGTGAAAAAGCAAAACCTCTTCGATGCCAAAGTGCTGGCCGCCCACTGCGTTCACGTGGACGACGGCGAAATCCGCACCCTGCACAACGCCAAAGCCGGAGTGGCGCACAACCCCACCAGCAACCTCAAACTGGCTTCGGGCGTCGCGCCGGTGGTGAAAATGTTGGAGGCCGGACTCAACGTGGGAATCGGCACCGACGGCCCGGCCTCGAACAACGATCTCGACATGTTCGAAGAAACACGGTTGGCCGCCATTCTCGCCAAAGGCGTCAGCGGCGACCCCACCGTTCTCCCCGCGCGCACGGCGCTGGAAATGGCAACTCGTCTCGGCGCGGCGGCACTGCACATCGGCAAGATCACCGGATCATTGGAGCCCGGCAAACGCGCCGACATCGCCGTCGTCGATCTGGCTCGCATTCACAACACGCCCAAGTTTGCCCGCGACCCCAACGCCATTTACTCGCAATTGGTTTACGCCGCCCACTCGCACGACGTGACCGACGTGATGTGCAACGGCAAGTGGCTGATGCGCAACCGCAGTCTGCTCACCATCAATGAAACCGATATTGCCCTCGCCGCCGCCGACTACGCCAAGCGCATCGACGCCTTTCTCATCAAACGCGAGCGAAGCATCCTGAGCAAGCTGGTGGCCATCGGCGGCGTCACGCAGGAAGAAAGTTTCGAGGTGCAGATCAAAGCGCCCATCGCCGATCCGCAAACCGTACTCGACGGCTTGAAATCCGAAGAACTGACCATCATCCGCAAAGCCCATTATCACGAATACGACACTTATTTTGTCTTCCGGGATGACGTGGATCAGATTCGCTACCGCGAGGACGAGTTCATTGACGACAAGGGCACGGTGAGCAAAGCGCGGTATCGGCTCACGCTCATCGGCGAATCGCAAGAGCAGGAGTTTGCCAATTCGGTGTTTCTCTATCGCTCACGGTACATCGCTTCGGCCACGCAGTCGCTCCGCTTCTATCGCGAATACTTCCAGCCTGCCGAAGAGCGCGAGATCGAAAAGGATCGCCGCCGCTGGCTGGTGGTCTATCACGGCGTCGAGTTCTTCGTCAACCTCGACCGGCTGACCAAGCCGGATACGCCGGACTATTTCATTGAAATCAAGAGCCGCACGTGGAGCAAACGGGACGCGGCGGACAAAGCCAAGCTGATGGTTGATCTGTTGGCGCTTTTCGGAGCCAAACCCGATCAATCGATCCCGGAGCGGTACGTTCAGATTGCGGCGGGGTGAAGCAATGTTGCGCCGCGACTTGGGCCAACGCTCACTTCTCGGTGCGCCGCATCGCCGCGCGCGTGTATGAACTCATTCGCGGCGTTCACCCGCTGGCGGCAAAGTTCATGCGCTGCGGCGAGGGATCAAGCGCCGAGGCGATAGAGGAAGAATACTTTCTACTACCCCAAGCCGGGCGTTGAAATTTGGCCGTTGTTCGGCGGCGAAAGATATCATACACTCGTTGTCATGAGTGAGGGCCTTCAACCCCCGTGCTTCCAGTATCTCGAATACCGGGATCCAATACACCCCGGCCGCCTGGGCATTCACCCGTCTCATCCCTGCAAACGGCCGCGCTTCCTCCATGCCCACATTCGGTTTGCTCAATTTGCTCATGGAACATCGTGATCGGCAACCACGGTGCAGCCACGGGAGCCTTGCGGTCTCACCAATGCTAAGGTACGGCTTCTTTGGGTGGCCCGCCGTCAGCAGGCCAAGTCGTGGGAATTAAGGGCAACGTTGAACCTGTGTCGGCTGTGGCAACGGCAGGGCCGGTGCGATGAAGCCCGCCAGCGGCTGGCGGAGATTTACGGCTGGTTCACTGAGAGTTTTGACACGCCCGATAACGTCAAAGTGAGCGGCCAGCTAACACCGGCATCAACCCGACGATGGTATCCTCCCGCCGATCCGAGTCACTTCTCCTCACCCTCGCCTTCGCCTTCACCGCCGCCGCCTTCGCCGCGCTCGCCCTCGCCCCCGCCGCGCGGCTCATGCAGTGGAGCGCGGCGGCCCTCTCCCCCGGCTATCTCTTTTCGATCATGGTTTGGGCCCTCGCCGCCGCTATCGGCCACAGCATCATTGCTCGCCGCTTGCCGCGCCGCGATCCGTTCCTCTTCCCTATCGTCATGCTTCTTTCGGGATGGGGGCTGGCTCTCGTGTGGCGGCTCGCGCCGGGCTTCGGCCTCCGCCAAACCGTGTGGCTCATCGTCGCCGCCGCCGGTCTCATCGCCGTCGTCCTCCTGCCCGGCGACTTGCGTTGGCTGCGCCGCTATCGTTACCTTTGGCTCACGGGTGCGCTGGCCCTCACCGCCGTCACCCTCATCATCGGAGTCAACCCATCGGGCGGCGGCCCGGCGCTGTGGCTCGGCCTCGGCGGAATCTTCTTCCAACCCTCCGAAGCCCTCAAACTTCTCTTCGTCGTTTACCTCGCCGCCTACCTCGCCGACCGACTTCCCTCTCCCGATGGGAGACCCTCTAACGAGGGCAGGTGGGTCGGGGGTGAGGGTCACGTCCTCGCCCCCCTCCTCCTCATGTGGGCCGTCTCGCTCCTCCTCCTCATCTCTCAGCGCGATCTCGGCACCGGCTCGCTCATCTTCGCCGTGTTCATCGCCCTGCTCTATCTCGCCACCGGGCAAAAGCGATACGTGATCATCGGCGGCGCACTGCTCGTCGTCGGCGCGGTCATCAGTTACTTCCTCTTCGATGTTGTCCGCCTCCGCGTCGAAGCCTGGCTCAACCCCTTCGCCGATCCGTCGGGGCGCTCATTCCAAATCGTGCAGTCGCTCATCGCCATTGCCAACGGCGGACTCTTCGGTCGCGGATTCGGAGTCGGCGCCCCCACCGTGATCCCGGTCGTCCATTCCGATTTTGTCTTCGCCGCGATCATGGAAGAATGGGGACTGCTCGGCGGCTTGGCCGCCGTCGCACTCCTCCTCATCCTCATCTCGCGTGGACTCCGACTCGCCCACCTCGCCCCGGGCGCCTTCCGCCGATTGCTGGCCGGGGGGTTGGCCGCACTGCTCGGTCTGCAAACCCTGCTCATCATCGGCGGCGTCATCAAAGTATTGCCCCTCACCGGAGTCACCCTGCCCTTCCTCAGTTACGGCGGATCATCCCTGCTCATCAACTTCATCATCGCTGGACTGCTCCTCAAACTATCGAGCGAATAGCAGTTAGCGATCAGCTATTAGCCATCCGTCATCTGCCACTTGCCACCTGCTACCTGCCACTTGCCACCCCTCATGCACTCCAACCCCCCAACCACCCAGCCACCTAACCACCTAACCACCTTCTTCCTCCTCGCCTTCGCCGCCCTCGCCCTCGCCGCCGGGTATTGGACGCTCATCGCCCGCGACTCGCTCATTGCCCGCGCCGATAACCCGCGCGCGCTCATCGCCTTCGACCGCATCCAACGCGGGCGCATCCTCGACCGCAGCGGACTCCCGCTCGCCGAAACGCTCGGCCAACCCGGAGATTACACACGCCGCTACGAGCCATCCGCCGCGCACGTCGTCGGCTACTCCTCGTTTCGCTACGGACTCAGCGGCATCGAAGCCGCCGCCGATTCAATTCTCACCGGACTCGATGGACAAGATGAAGTCTCGCTTTGGTGGCATCACCATCTCCTCGGCGAGCCTCGCATCGGGCGCGATGTTCAACTCACGCTCGACATTGAATTGCAACGCGCGGCCTTCGACGCGCTCGGGGATCGCGCCGGAGCAATCGTAATCCTCGACGCAATCAGCGGCGGCGTTCTTGCGATGGCCTCATCGCCAACTTTCGATCCGTCGCGCATCGACTCCGACTTCGAAACCTTCACCGCCGATTCCAACGGCCCGCTCCTCAACCGCGCCACGCTCGGACTCTACGCCGCGGATCCGTTGCTCGATCTTTTTCCCGAGACTCTCGATCTCGCCATCACTCCGGCCCTGCCCATCCCTACCCAGCCCGCCGATGGGAATCGAATCACCCCACTGCACATGGCTCTGCTCACCGCCGCCATCGCCAACGACGGCCTCATGCCCGCCCCCCGCCTCACCCAAACTCCAACTCAAACCCCCAACTCCGCCCACCCCATCGCCATCATTTCATCCACTCGCGCCGCAGAGATTCGATCGGGCATGGGCGCTGGGTACGCCGCCACCGCCCCCACCGAATTCGACGACCGCACCATCGGCTGGTTCATCGGCCTCACCCCCAGCGGCGCGCGCGCGATCTGCGTTGTGATCGAAGACGGCGTCGCCGCCGAAGCCGCCGCAACAGCACTGCCGTTATTGAAGGATGAAGAGTGAAGGGTGGAGATGAAGCGCAGAGGATGGAGCGTGAAGCGTAGAGGGGGGAGGGAAACCCGCTATTCGTCACACGAAGCGATCATTTCCTCCTTCATCCTTCCGCCTTCATCCTTAAATTCCGCCTGCCCACAATCGCGCCCACCGACATCCCCAGCGCCGATCCCAAAAAGCCGCACAGCACCGCCGACTGAAAGTAGCCTTGCGAAAGCGCATCGAGAAAAACGGTTTGGCGAATCATTTCCACTCGCTCGGCAACGTCGGCCACCGCCACTCCGATCACGATCCCAACGAGCGCCCCAACGATCATCCCCGAATACGCGCCGATGCTCACCCCACCGGTAACGCCGCCATATTTTGCGGCAGCCCACCCCACCAACGGCCCAATGATCAACCCGCACACTGCGCCGATGAGCGCCCCGCCCGCAACGCCGATCATCGTCAACGTCAACGCGCCCACAAACGCTCCCATCGGGGCGCCGACGACCACTCCGAAGATCGCTCCCGTGCGCACACTATCCGTAGTCAACGCTTTCGTATTCACGTTCGTTATCCTCTGATCACTTTTGCGAAGGCACGCTTGCCCACTTGCAACAGGCCCTCACTCGCCATCGCGTTCACATCCGAAACCGTCTGCCCCTCCATCTTCACCCCACCCTGCTCGATCAACCGGCGAGCCTCATTCTTGCTCTTCACCAAATTACTGCTTACCAACAACTCAACCAGTTTCACCTCCCCATCCAATCGTATCTCCGACAACTCATCGGGCACGCCGCCTTTTTGGAACACGGTGCGAAAATGTTCCTGCGCCGCGTCCGCCGCCGCATCGCCGTAGAAGGCGGAGACGATCTCCCACGCCAGACTCATCTTAATGTCGCGGGGATGCGCGCCGCCGCCGAGAGCCGCTTCCACTTTCGCCACCGTCTCCGGCGCCCATCGAGTCGCCAACCGGAAGTATTTGCCCATCGCCATGTCCGGCACGCTCATCACTTTGCCATACATGTCTTCGGCGGTGGTGTTGAGCGGGATGTGATTGCCCAGACTCTTCGACATCTTCACCACACCGTCGGTGCCGGGCAAGATGCCCATGATGATACCCACCTGCGGCCTCTGCCCGAAAGCATCCTGCAATTTGCGCCCGGCGGTGATGATGTTGAAAAGTTGATCGGTGCCGCCCACTTGCACATCGGTGTGCTGGGCAACAGCGTCGTAACCTTGCATGAGCGCGTAAAACGTTTCGTGCAAAAAGATCGGTTCGCCTCTCTCGAATCGCTTGGCAAAGTTTTCGCGGTCGAGAAACTGCTGAATGGTGAAATACTGTCCCAACTTGATCAAGTCGAGCAGTTTGAGATCGGCGAGCCATTGGCCGTTGTGCACGAGCTTGGTTTTGCTCATATCCAAAATACGCGCCGCCTGCCCGGCGTATGTCTCCGAGTTGCGGTTCACGTCGCCAATCGTCATCACCGGGCGAGTCTTGTCTTTGTCCGATGGATCGCCAACGAGCGAGGTGTACGAGCCGATGAGGAAGGACACCTCGTGCCCCAATTCTTGAAACTGGCGCAGTTTGCGCATGGTGATGGTGTGGCCGAGATGCAAGTCGGCGGTGCGCGGGTCGTAGCCGCAATACACCCGCAGCGGGCGGCCTTCGGCCAGTTTGGCTCGCAGTTCGGCCTCCATCGTCTTCGCCAAGTTGTCGTCGCCGTATTCGGTGCCCTGCATGAGCAGAGCCAGTTGTTGATCGAGTGGGAGGGGCATTAGGGTTTCACCAATGGTTAGGAGTCGCGGGCGTCGAACTTGAGAGGGAATCGGTCGGGATGTTCGAGAGCATCCAATTCGATATCGGCGTCCAGTTCGGGCCAATGAAATTGATCCGGCCCGATTCGTTTCACTGCGTAAATCTGCGCCACAGTCGCGCGGCGAAAAACCGGGTACTCGTCGAACGGCACAAAATACTCGCGATCATCAACGAGAAGCCAAAAGCCGTGAACGGTGATATTAAGTCACTTCACCGAGAGAAGTGTTTGCGCCCAAAAGGCCCTTCGCGGCAGATCGTCGGCATGGGTGCGATTATACATCGTGATTTTCCTTCCAAACCCATTCTCACGTATAATCATCGCTTACCAAATCCATGGAGCAATCTCGAATGTCAAAAAAGGCATCTCAATCCAAGAAACCAAAAGTAATGACCGGCGCAGAAGTGCGGCAAGCCTTCCTCGATTTCTTTGCCGAAGCCAATCATGCCGTCGTGCCGTCGTCGTCGCTCGTCCCCGGCTCCGATCCCACCCTGCTGTTCACCAACGCCGGCATGGTTCAATTCAAGGATGTGTTTCTCGGACTCGACAAGCGCCCCTACACCCGCGCCGTCACCGCGCAGAAGTGTATGCGCGTCTCGGGCAAACACAACGATCTCGAAAACGTCGGGCCGTCCTCTCGCCATCACACCTTCTTCGAGATGCTCGGCAACTTCTCCTTCGGCGACTATTTCAAGAAGGACGCTTGCCGCTACGCTTACGATTGTGTGACCAAAGTATACGGGCTCGACCCCAACCGACTCTACTTCACCGTTCACAAAGACGATCAGGAAGCGATGGACATTTGGGTGAGAGACATCGGCATCCCGCCGGAGCGCGTGGCAAAACTCGGCGACAAGACCAACTTCTGGCAAATGGCCGACGTGGGCCCCTGCGGCCCCACCGCCGAGATTCACTACGACTTCCATCCGGAGAAAGGCCAACTGTTCGGCGACGATCTCGCCTACGGCCTCGACGAGAATCCCGACTATCGTTTTCTCGAAATTTGGAATCTCGTGTTCATGCAATTCAATCAAGCGCCCGACGGCACGCGCACCCCTCTGCCCAAACCCGGCGTGGACACCGGCATGGGGTTGGAGCGCATCACCATGATCGTGCAGGGCAAAGAAGTGTCGTACGACACCGACCTCTTCCTGCCCATCATGGATCACATTCAGAAGATCGCCGGGCACACCGACGACGAGCGGGCCAACGGGTTGGTGGCCTACCGCGTCATCGCCGATCACAGCCGCGCCGCCTCCTTCCTCATCGCCGATGGCGTGGTGCCGGGCAACACCGACCGCAACTACGTGTGCCGCATGGTCATCCGCCGCGCCGCCCGCTTCGGGCGCAAGATCGGATTCGCCGAGCCGTTCATCGCCAAAGTGGCCGAGTCGGTCATTCATCATTTCGGCTCTGCCTATCCCGAACTGAAAAAGAATCGCAATGCGATCCTGCAAACGATCACGCAGGAAGAGGAACGCTTCCGCCGCACAGTGGACACCGGCACCGCGCACCTCGATGGGTTGATGACGGAACTGAAGGGGCGCGGCCTCTCGACCATCAACGGCGGCGCGGCCTTCGATCTGTATTCCACCTACGGCCTGCCGCTGGAGATCACACGCGATATGGCCCGCGAGCAGGGACTCAACGTGGACGAGGCCGGATTCAAAAACGCAATGGAAGCCCATCGGCAAGAGTCGTCGTCCGAGTGGCACAAAGAAGCGATGGGCGAGAACACTGAGTTCTACAGCAAACTGCTCGCCGACTTGCAGGCCGCCGGAAAGTTGGACGCCGAAGGCGTGGAGTACAACCCGTACGGCCCGATGGAAGCGGAAGAGTCTGTTGCCGCCATTGTCGTCGGCGGCCAACGGGCAAAAAAGGCGAAGCCGGGCGACAAGGTTGAGGTGATCATCCCGCGCACGCCGTTTTACGTGGAGATGGGCGGGCAAGTGACCGACACCGGCGTGATGGCTCATTATCGAAACGAAACCGACGAACAGCCCGATTGGGAAATTCGCATTGATAATGTGGCCCGGCCGGTGGGTGGACTCATTTTGCACGCGGGCGAAGTGGTGCGCGGCCACCCGAAGGAAGGCGACACGGTGTGGGCGGTGGTGAACGACGAGCGGCGCTGGGACATTATGCGTAATCACACCGCCACTCATTTGCTCCACTCCGAACTGCGTTACGTGCTGGGCGATCACGTGAGGCAGGCTGGGTCGCTCGTCGCGCCCGAACGTTTGCGATTCGATTTCACGCATCACGGCATGGTCACGCAGGATGAATTGGCCGCCATCGTCCGCAATGTCAACGACGCAGTGCTCGCCAACTATCCAGTGCGCGTGGATTTCATGGCCCGCGACAAAGCGATTGGCGAAGGCGCGATGGCTCTCTTCGGCGAAAAGTATGGCGATGTGGTGCGCACCATCCGCATCGGGGAGCCAGAGCCGTTTTCGTACGAATTGTGCGGCGGCACGCACGTGCCGGAGACGGCGGACATCGGGCCGTTCATCATCACCAGCGAAGGCTCGGTGGGCGCGGGACTCCGCCGCATCGAAGCGGTGACCGGGCGCGCCGCGCTCGACATGATCCAGCAACGCATGGGCGTGCTCAACAACGCCGCCGCTTATCTAGGAACGACCGCCGATGAGCTGGATCGCAAAGTGCTCTCGGTGTTGAACGATTTGCAGAGCGCGCAAAAAGAGATCGCCCGTTTGCAGCGCGAATCGGCCAAGAGCAACTTCGACAAACTGCTGGCGCAAGTGAAAGAGGTGAAGGGCGTGTCGGTGCTGGCCGCGCAAATTGCGGGCGCGAACAAAGACACCCTGCGCGAAATGACCGACTGGTTCCGGCAAAAGATGCCGAGCGGCGTGGCCGTGCTGGGCACGGTGGACGAAGGCAAGCCGCAGCTCGTGGCCTCCGTCTCCGATGATTTGACCAAACGCGGCGTGGACGCGGTGAAGTTGATCCGCGCCATTGCGCCGATGGTGGACGGCGGCGGCGGCGGCAAACCCACGCTGGCCCAAGCCGGGGGCAAAGACCCCACACGGCTGGCCGAAGCGTTAGCGCAAGTGGAAGGGTTGGTTGCAGGGGCGTTGAACTGAAAAACAAAAAGCGGATGGGTTGCCCATCCGCTTCTCGTTTCCGCCAACAAATTTGTAAGGGCAGGGCTTGCCCCCGCCCAACATGGCGATCACAACCTCTATCGAGGGCAGGCCTCCTGCATCAATCAATCTCGTACAACGAATCCACTCCGGCTTCCAAGTCAGTGATGGTTGCCGCGCGCAATGTCTCGCCCGCCCCAACCCGCGCATGAAGGCGATAGCGTTCGCCCTCCAACACATATTGCTCCACGTATTGCTCCTCAGCGCCCACAATCCAATACTCGCCAATGCCCGCCTGCGCGTATTCGGCCATCTTCTCCACTCGGTCTGCTTCCTCGGTACTCGGCGACAACACCTCCACCGCCAAATCGGGCGGGCCGCCGTATTGCTTGCTCACACGATCTCGATGCTCGGCAGTGTACAACATCACATCCGGCTCGCGAAACTTGCCCGGCCACAAACGCACCGGCATCGCGGCGACGAACGCCCTGCCGCCGTGCTTCTGCGCCCACGCGCGAAAGACGACGTAAATGTTTCCAACAATGTCTTGATGTTCTGATGTAGGCATATCGAGTACGATGAGCCTCCCCTCCGAAAGTTCGATGGGTCGATTCGTGCGCTCGGAAACGCCGAGATATTGCTCGTCCGTCCAACGGGTGTGCCCGTAGACAGAGAACAGCAATTCTTTCAGCCGTTCATCGTCATCCGATTTCTTGTGGCCTGCAACTTGCACGGTCATAGGCTATACTCCCGTTCGAGAGTGTAGCATAATTGGCGGCGCTGTGAAAGAACAGATCATCTTCCTCGACTCGCACGACGATTTCCACTCGGCGCGGGACAAAATTGGCTGGGTGCAAACCGACCGCGTCCTCCTCGTCCTCCCTCAGCGCCGAGTCAAAAAACGCATCTTCGCCCGCCAACTCGATCTGCTTCTCATCCAGCGCCACGCCGCCCAACTCGGAGCCAAACTCGCTCTCGTCACCGACGACCCTCATCTCTGCGATCACGCCGACACACTCGGCATCCAAATTTTCGACGCGGTGGACGACAGCCATTTGCAGCCGTGGCGCTCGCGCCGCCCCGCTCTCCCCGCGCGCCCGCCCCAACCCAAACCCGACCCCGAACTCGATGCGCCCCTCATCACCCGGCCCCGCTTCAAGTTTCTGCAATCCGCTCGCTTGCGGCTCGCCGCAGGCGCGTTCGTTTTCTTCGGCGTCATCGTCATCATCAGCCTCATGCTCGCCCTCACCCTCCCCACAGCAACAATTCACCTCACGCCGAACGGGCAGACTCTGAACGCCGACATTTCGATCATCGCCGACCCCGAAGCGGCTGAAATTGACTCCGCCGCCGGGATCATTCCCGCCCGATCCATTTCCGTGATCGTATCTGGCTCCGCCGAAGTGGCGACGACCGGGATCGTGGACGAGGCCACCCAACGCGCCGGAGGCGGCGTCACCTTCACCAACCTCACCAATCAAGCCGTCCGCATTCCTGCCGGAACGGCAGTGCGCACCACTGGCGGAGCGCCGATTCGATTCGTCACTCAGCAGGATGTGACCCTCGAAGCGAAGAAAGGATCAACGGGGACGGCGCCCATTCTGGCCATCGAGCCGGGGCCGCCGGGCAACGTGGCCGCCGGGCTGATCAACAGCATCGAAGGGCCGTTGGCGATCCAAGCCGCCGTGACCAACGAAGAGCCAACGGCGGGCGGCGAAGTGAAGCAAGTGGCCTCGGTGGCCGAAGACGACCGCCAGCGAGTGAAGGAGTCATTGCTGGCGCAGCTCAAACAACAGGGCTATGCCGAACTGATCGCCAAACTCGGCGAGGGCGAATTTGCGCCCATCGCTTCGGCCTCTATCGTAAGCATCCTCGACGAAACGTTTGATCACTTTGCCGGAGAGAAGGCCGAGCGGCTCACGCTGGAGATGCGGGTCGAAGTCGGCGCGACCGCCGTGAACGAGTCGGATGCGTTCGCCGTCGGGCAAGCCGAACTCGAGTCGCGGTTGGGCCGCTCGCTCGCCATCGTGCCGGGCGCCGCCGCATTCGCCCGGGATCAAAATTCCACGGTGGACTCGGAGGGGCGCGTGACGTTCGACATCACCGCCCGCGCCGATGCCGTCGCTTCCATCAACCCCGACGAGGTGCGCGCCGCCGCGCAGTGGCAGCTGGCCGAGCAAACGCCCGATCTGCTTTACGCCCGATTCCCCGTCGTGAGCAAGCCGCAAGTGGAAGTGTGGCCGCGCTGGTTTCCGCGAACGCCGTGGCTGGCGTGGCAGATCGATGTGAGCATTCAGCCCATCGCCGGCGGCTGAACATCACGGTCATGCGCGTGCTCGGCATTGATCATGGCAACGTTCGCATCGGCCTGGCCCTGAGCGACGAAAGCGGCGCGGTGGCGCGGCCACTGCAAATCGTCAAACACGTTTCGCGCGAGGCCGACGCCGAAACCGTTGCCCGCATCGCCGCCGAAAAAGAAGCGAAGTTGATCGTCATCGGCCTGCCCACTGACAGCGACGGCAACATCGGGCATCAAGCGCGCAAAGTTCAGCGATGGGCCGAAGCGTTGAAACAAGCCACCGCCATCCCCATCGAACTCTGGGATGAAACTTTTTCATCGCAGGAAGCCGACACACTCCCGGCCCACAAACGCGGCGAGCCCAACGATGCCCTCGCCGCCGCCCTCATCCTCCAAAGCTACCTCGACTCCCACCCCCAACCACCTAACCACCCAACCACCTAACCACCCAACCACCCAGCCAATGCGCATCGAACGCCACAGCCCGCGCCGCCGCAACAGCGGCAATGCCGTGATCAAATTCTTCATGCTGATCATCGTCGCCGCCGCGCTCGTCCTCGCCGCAGGAGCCGTCGCCATCACCCTCAACGGTTCCTCTGCCGCCGCCGACTTCGGCCCGCCTGCCGCCAATCTCAACCCCGCCGAGCGCATCGGCCTCTCGCTCTACCTTTCGCTCAACAAAGAGGCGCTCAACACGCCCGCCGGAATCGACTCGACGCCGATCACCGTCGTCGTCGAGGCCGGAGAAAACGCCGGCACGGTGGCGGCCAACCTGCGCGAGATGGGCATCGTGGCCGACGCCGATCTCCTTCGACTCTACATGCGCTACAAAGGATTGGACGATCAGATCGAAGCGGGCAACTTCACCCTCAATGCGGCCATGACTATCCCGAACATCGCCACTGCCCTCACCGACGCCGCCCCCGACGAAGTGAGCGTGCGCGTGTGGGAAGGTTGGCGAACGGAGCAAGTGGCCGAGTCGCTCGCCGCCCAACCCGATCTCGTCTTCGATCCCAACGAGTTCATGAGCATGATCGCTCCCGGCGGCCAACGCCCCGGCGGTTATTCGTTCCTCGGAGATATTCCGGCGGCGGCCTCGCTCGAAGGTTTTCTGTTCCCCAACACCTATCGCTTCCTCCCCGGCGCAACCACCTCGCAAGTGCTCGGCCGCTTTCTCTCCGAGTTCGACGCGCAAGTGACGACGCAAATGAGATCGGACGCCGCCGCGCGCGGGCTGTCGCTCTTTCAAGTCGTCACGCTGGCCTCCATCATCGAGCGCGAGGCCGTGCGCGACGACGAGCGCCCAACCATTGCCAGCGTGTATCTCAACCGACTCGCCATCGGCATGAAGTTGGACGCCGACCCCACTACTCAGTACGCCGTGGCCTCGCCGGGCAATTGGTGGCCGCCTCTCGATTTCGATCCGCGCACCGTTGATCACCCCTACAACACCTACGTTTACACCGGCCTGCCGCCCGGCCCCATTGCCAACCCCGGCCTCAGTTCAATCAACGCCGTCATCTATCCCGCCGAAACCGGCTACTACTTTTTCCGCGCCAAGTGTGACGGAAGCAAATATCACAACTTCTCGGTGACGTATGAGGAGCACCTCGCGCACGCATGCCCGTAGAACAATGAACAATGACGGAATGAACAATGAACAATGGGTGGCGCGAAGTTTACTCATTGTTCATTGTTCATTGTTCATTGCCTCTTGCGTTTCCTCCGTCAAGCCCTCCATCAAAATCGGGATCGTCGCGCCGTTCGAAGGACGGTATCGCGCGGTGGGCGAAGAGATCATTTACGCCGCGCGGTGGGCCGTGCGCGAGGCCAACGAATCGGGCGGCGTCGGCGGACACACCGTTGAACTCATGGCCTTCGACGACAGCGGCGACCCGGCGCAGGCCGAAGAGCAGGCGCGCAAGTTGGCGGCCGATCCGCAAGTCGTCGGCGTCATTGGCAATTGGCTCGATTCGACAACGCTCGCCGCCGCGCCCGTGTTGGCCGAATCGAGAATCCCCTTCCTCGCCACCACCTCTGCGCCCGATCTCGATCCGGCCGCTTTCCGCCTCTGGCTCACCGAGGCCGCATACCTCTCCGCCGCGCCCGAAACCGATCACTGCCCCCTGCCCTGCGATTCACTCGACACCCCTCTCCCTGTGGAAGAGGGACCGAGGGTGAGGGCGATCTCCGGCCCGCCACTGTGGGGCCTCACCCAGTTTCCGCGACTCGCGGGCGATGAGGCCGACGGCGCCATCGTCATCGCCCCCTCGCCGCTCCCCGCCGACTCAACCGATCCTTCATTCGCCGAGCGCTACCGCGCCGTGTCGCCCGGAGTCGAGCCGCGCTTCCTCGCCGTGCTGGCTTACGACGCAACGAAGATTCTGATCGACGCTATTGCGCGAGACGCGCAAACGAATACAATTCCCACGCGCGCCGGAGTGGAAGCCGCGCTCGCCGACACCGACTACGATGGATTGAGCGGCCGCATTCGCTTCGATTCGGATCGGGATTGGGATGGAGTGAGCGGATGGGTGTATGTGTGGCGCGAAGACTCTTTGAGCCGAAGATGACCATTATCCTCACCGAAGAAGAAGAGGCGCGGCTGAACGGGCTGAGACAGACTCTCTCCGCCGCCGGAGTGAACTACACCATCGTTGCCCACGAGAAGACGCTCGACTCGGCGGAAAGCGGCGTCGATTACGGGCTGGGCCAACTCAGCGAGATGGCCCCCACCTTCATTCTCAAAACCGAGAACGGACTCCTCGCCGCCATCATCACCGGCAGCGCCAAACTCGCTTACAAGAAAATCAAAGCGAGGCTGGGGTCGAAAGACGTGTCGCTGGCCTCGCCCGACATCGTTCGGCAAGCGACCGGCGCGCAAGTGGGAACGGTCGCGCTCGTCAATCCCGGCCTCCCCACCATCATCGACGCGCGGCTGGCCGAAATGGATACCGTCTTTGGCGGCTGTGGCGCGCCGTATCACACGCTTCGAAATCAGCGCCCGCGATCTCGTCGCCGTCACCCGCGCTCAAGTCTTCGATTTCACCGAACCCAAACCTGCGCCGACTCGCTGAGGTATTCCAGTGGCATCCTTCAAACTTGTTCTCTCCCCCACTCAATCCTTCCCGCTCACCGAGCAAACTTATACACTGGGGCACGACCCGAGTTGCGGCATCGTCGTGACGGGCGAGGGTGTGTCGCGGCAACATGCCCGACTCACTCGCGAGGGCAGCGCTTTCACTCTCGCCGATTTGGGCAGCAGCAACGGCACCTTCGTCAACGGGCAACGCATCGCCGCGCCCACAACATTACAGCCGGGAGACAGAATTGCATTGGGCCGATCGGCGATGGTTACGTTCGAGGTTTCAGACTCGGCGGCGGCGCCCCCCACGCCCCCGCCGCCATCGAAAGACGATATCCCCGTCGCGGCGACGATGATCGGCCCGGCAGTCGTCGCCGCCGCACCCACCGAGCCGCCCCGACTCGTCGTCGATGAGGCCGGAGGCGCAACATCCGAATACTCGCTCACCGCCGAGCAGTACACCATTGGCCGCGCCGACAATTGTTCGATTCGTGTCGCCTCGCCGCTGGCCTCGCGCAATCATGCGCGATTAGAAAAGACTCCCGACGGATACCGACTCGTGCCCCTGCCCGAAGCGGCGAACCCGCTCAACTTGCAGGGCCGGCCGCTCACCGAACCGCGCCTTTTGCGCGACGGCGACATCGTGCGCATCGGCGGACGCGACCCGGGCGTGATGGTCACTTTCCGTTACCGCGACCCGGCCACCGCCGCCCAACCCAAAGTGGATGTGGTGTTCGGCGACAAAACCACGCTCGCCGTGGGGCGCGATCCGTCGAACGACATTCGGCTCGACGTGCCGCAGGTCTCGCGTTATCACGCGCAGCTGGAAAAGATCGGCCAGCGATTCCGCGTGCGCGATCTGCGCAGCGCCAACGGCACGTTCGTGAACGGGCAAAAGGTGGAAGGCGAGGCGTGGCTCGACGCCGACGACGAATTGCGCATCGGGCCGTACCGCTTCGTGATGGGCACGACCGGACTCTCGCAGTACAACGAGAGCGGCGGCGGCCTGCGGGTGGAAGCGGTGGGGCTGAACAAATGGGTGCGCGGCAATCTCAACATCCTGCAAAACATTTCGCTCGCCATTCAACCCAAAGAGTTCGTCGTCGTCGTCGGGCAGAGCGGCGGCGGCAAATCCACGCTGGTCGATTCGATTGCCGGATACCGCCCGGCCACGCACGGCAAGGTACTCGTCAACGGCATCGACATCTACAAACACTTCGACGCCATCCGCAGCAACATTGGCTTCGTGCCTCAGCGCGACATCATTCACATGGAACTCACCGTGGGGCAGGCGCTCGATTACGCCGCGCAGCTGCGTATGTTGCCCGACACAACGGGCCCTGAGCGCCGACAGCGGGTGATGGAAGTGATGGATGAACTCGATCTCGCCCATCGCAAGGATGTGCAGATCAGCGGATTGAGCGGCGGCCAGCAAAAACGAGTCTCCATCGGCGTGGAACTGCTCACCAAGCCCGGCCTGTTTTTCCTCGACGAGCCGACATCGGGGCTCGACCCCAGCACCGAAACCGCGCTCATGCAGCTCATGCGCCGCATGGCCGATCAGGGGCGCACGATCATTTTGATCACGCACGCGACGAAGAACGTGATGCTGGCCGATAAAGTGATCTTCCTCGCGCGCGGCGGATACTTGGCGTGGTACGGTCCGCCCGAAGAGGCTCTGCGCTACTTCGACAAATATCGCTCCGAGCGCGACCGCCGAGCCGGGCCGATGGAGTTCGACGACATTTACGAAATTCTCGACGACCCCGACAAAGGCTCGCCGCAGGATTGGCACAAGCGATACATGCAGAACCGGGCGTATCAAAAGTACGTGTCCGAGCCGTTGGGCAAGAGTGAGGCGGCTGCCTCCGCGCCGGGCACCCCCCGCGCCCGCGCCGCGCCGCGCCGCCGACAAATCTCGGCGCTCAGGCAATTCATCATCCTCTCGGCGCGCAACCTCAAGATTCTCACGCGCGACCGGTTCAGTCTCATCCTCATGCTCATCACCGCGCCCATCGTCAGCTCGCTCGACATCGTGGTGGCCTTGCTCATCGGGCGCAACGTGTTCGACTTCGACACCGGCAGCGCCAGCCACGTGATCACCACGCTGTTCATGATGGCGATGTATGCAGTGATGGTCGGATCGCTTTCGCAGATGCGCGAGATTGTCAAAGAGCAGGACATCTACAAGCGCGAGAGGCTGGTCAATCTCAAAATCATTCCCTACATTGCTTCGAAGGTGTGGGTGGCCGGACTGCTCGCCCTCTATCAAGCCGGGTGCTACGTGATCATCCGCTACATCGCCTTTTCGATGGAGGGCGGTTTCATCGGGTTCGTGTTCGTATACATCACGATGGTGCTGGCGACGATGAGCGGCATGATGCTGGGGTTGTTCGCCTCGGCCATTTCGCCCAACGCCAACGCCGCTCCGCTCATCGTCATCATCCTCCTTCTGCCGCAGATCGTGCTCGGCGGGGCCATCATCCCCCTGCCCGGCTGGAAGCAAGTGGTGAGCACGGCGACGACGACTCGATGGACGTATGAATCGTTGGTGAGCATCACCGGGCTGGCGGGGGATGTGGCCGGCGATTCGTGCTGGCAGCTTTCGGAAGCCGAGCGCGAGGCGATGTCCATGCAGGATAAAGAAGCGCGCGGGTGCCGATGCCTCGGGGCCAATGCCTTTCACGGATACTGCAACTTTCCCGGCGCGGGCCAATACTATGATCCGGCCATTGATCAGCCTGAGCCGCAGAAGCCTCAAGCGGTGACCGACCCCATGCCCAAACTGAGTCTGCCCGACCCGCCGCCCCAGCCCAGCAACCAAAACGACCCGGCGGCGATGGCGCAATATATGAACGACATGCAGGCGTACCAAGACGAGGTGAATCGAATCAGATTGCAGTACGAGCGCGATGTGAACACTTACAAGCAGAAAACTGACGATTATCAGGCGGCGCTGGAAGGGTATTCGGATGAATACGCCGAGTGGCAGAGCGCGCGCACCGAAGCCATAGGGCAAGCCGAAGGCGTGATCGGCAACATCTACGAAGACTTCGGCTGGGCGTTTGTGGATTGGAATGATCCGGTGGCTTACACGTTCAAGATCGGCACCCGCTGGGCGGCGCAAGGGTCGGCCAGCCTGCTGTTGTTTGTGATCATCTTGATCGTGCAGAAAGTGAAAGACCGGCTGTAATGGAGACTCCGTTGGCCGAGCAAAATCGGACTTGAGAGATCGACAATTGTGAGTAAAATCAGGCGGGTATGACCGCGTCGTTGGCATCCAATCTCTCACCCACTATGCAGGCCCAGAGACTGCTCAAGCTTCGCTGGGTCGTGCTGGGGATCGGGGTTGTCGCCAGTGTCGGCCTGGAATTGATCGAGCATCACGACCCGCGCGAATTCAGTTTCTGGTTCGAGGTGACCGTTTATGGATTTGCGGTGCCACTGCTCAGCTGGCTCATGATCACCGTGTTAGCCCATTGGTCACAAGTTAAGGCTCGCCGAACACCGTCAAGGGTGAAAGTTTAGGCGGCGAGGAGCGGGTCTGACGCTTGCGCTTGATGATCCCCAGCCCCTTGGCATTAGCAGCGAGATACACGACCACGCCAGGGGCTTCGCCGCGATGATAGGCTTGAGTGAAGTAGTACAGACTGCGATAGACCATTTCCAGCGAGAGGGCGGCGAAAGGTTGGTTGAGGGCTTCGGCCACGGCGTCGGTGAGATCCACCAGCACAACGTACAGGAGCCAAGTGGCCCAGAGTTGCAAGCAAACGCCATTCTCGGAACCAGTCCAGAAGTAGGCCAAGCCCAGCAGGCG
>VGOW01000054.1 GCA_016875735.1 Chloroflexota bacterium
ATTGATTTGGCTGACCAGAAGATACTGGCAATAGTCCAAGCGGGTGACGTTTTGAGTTTTGGGTCGCATACTCCCAAACTTATCGGCTTTTTGCCTGTTCGTCAAACACTCAGTTTTGCGTAAGTCCTATCTTACAACAACGACTCCATGCTCAGCGCCGGGTGATTCTTTTCGGTGATGTACGCAACCAGCCCCTCGACATCGGTGGCTACGCGCTCATCGCAAATCTTGTCGATCAAATCGGGGTCGCCCTCGCGCTCGGCCACCTTCTTCAGCTGCTCGGCCATTTGCTCTTTGAGGATCGACGACATCCACACCACCCGCTTGAAGCCGCCGTCCGCCGAAACGAACTTGGGGCTGAGAATGTAAAACTTGCCGTGCCCCATGATGCCCGGCGTTTGCAAGCCGCCGCCGGCCATGCCCGCCAGCGTGCTGAAAGTCATGCCCGCCGGAGTCATGCTCGTGTCTTCGCGGCTCACAATCATCACGCCATTTGCTTCGGGGATCACCATGGCGATGCACTCGAAACAACCGCAGGCGGTCATCGGATTTTCCATGATGGAATAAACAGCAACTTCGTGAACCTGCTGGTGCGATGCGCCCTCGGTGAATTCGTTGGTTCCCGCCCAGTAGCCTTTGCTCGCGTCGAGGGTCGTGCTCTTTTTGATCGGTTGATTGGGGCCGGTGGGGTTGATCTGAAATGAGGCTTTGCAGTCGAGCCAGTTGTATGCGCCGCACAGGCCAAGCCGCTCCGGCGTGACGATGCACAGATGGTTCGGCGCGAACGACTGGCACAGCGTGCATGAATAAAACTCTTCCACGCTTTCGTCGGTCATATTGCCGAGCCGCACGTTGCGTTCATCGTAAGCGGCGCGGGCAATGCCCAGCCACTTCTCCACTTCATGCGGATCGGTGTAAATGGTCACCTGCGCTTTGTCCACAATCGCGCCGAAGTCGGCGTGGAAGCGGGCATGCAGAATGTCGCCGAAGTGGCGAAGGTTGAAGCCTTTGTCCACAGCGGCTTTGTTGATGCGCAGCCAAGTGATGTCGCGCTGGCCGATGTGCTGAATTCCGCTCGCGCCGTTGACGAAGTGGTGAATCTGCCGTTCGAGCACCGGCTCGAAATCTTTTTGCATCTTGCGCCCGGCCACATCCACCACAATGCCCAAGTCCATCGCCGCGCCCACCGGGTGATCTTCGAAGCCCGGGCCAACGACGGTGATCTTGCCATCCTGCACTGCGTCGAAATCCAACATGCGAAGATATTCGTAGCACCGCGATTTCTTGCCGCCAAACTCGATACGCATATCCTGCTTGCGCACCACCTCGCCCTCAAACGCCGAGCCATAGGGCACTGGCACCGGCACTTCGGTGAGTTTGATCTTCACCCCGCGCACTTCAATGCACTTCTGCACCAGATTCTCGGCGCGTTCAAGATCGTCTTTGCCCGGAATCTCATTGAAGGGCAGAGCGACGACGTGCTCGTACGAGGTGATTCCGGTGGGCAGGATTTCGGGGATAACGGTATCGGCAATGACGGGGAAACCGAAGTTGATCGCGCCCGCCGCCGTCGCGTATTTCAGATCATCCACTTCGCCAAGCGCCAGCACAAAGGCAAACACACGATTCTTGTTGTAGAGCAAAATATCGCGCGCCTGCCCGCCCTTCATGCCGCCGAAGGTGAGCGCCGAACGCGTGGCGAAGCCGAGCGCGTAAATGGCGCTGATGGTGTCGGTGCCGAAGGGCACGGTGTACGTGTCGTATCCCAATTCGACGCCCTCTTCCATCAATTGATGAATGATGCTCCGCCCGTTGACGTTGCCGCTGAGGAAGGTGAGGATATTGCGGCGTTGAAGTTCGCGCACAATCTTCACCGCCACTTCGTTGGATTTGGCGCAGCCGACGATGGCCGCAAAGCCGGGCATACGGCCATCCACCAATTGAATGCCCCACGTTCGCAATTGAATGTCGTCGATGGGCCCGTTGAGGTGGCCGTCGCCGTTGCCGCCGAACTCCGGACTGGTGAACGATGTGCCGCCCGCCAGTTTGAATCCGGGAAGGACTTCCGGTTGTTGCTTGTAGGCGAACCGCACCGCCTCAATGCCTTCCTCCGCAAGCAGGGTGGCCATTCCGGCATCGAGCGTCTCGCCGAGATACGGCGTCCAACGGTGATCCGGCGGAACGGGGTGCAACAGATTTTTGGCCCGATCCAGAATCGATTGCAAGTCGCCAAGTTTTTCGACGGCTTGCCCGGTCATGCCGAGAATCAATGGCAGATGATAGGCGGTGTTCGGGAAGGCCAGCGGAGTCTCCGCTCCCTTCTCGTTCATCGCCTGCTTGTACATCTGCTCGAATTCGTTGACGATGAGATTCGCGCCGCGAATGGCGCGAGTGGCAATATAGCGGCTCATCGGACACCTCCGTACATCACGTCGGCCTGCGTTTCCAGCGGCAGCGCGAGAACATCGTTCATGCGCTGATCACCGCTGCGGCCAAAGCGGCTGGGATCATATTCGGGCAAGCCGAGCGCGGCGCGTTTCTTGTCGATGTGCTCCAGCGATTTCTTGAACATCGTTTCGTCGTCGCTGACGAACAACAGTTTGCCGCCGAGCTCCTTCTCCCACACTTCATCCATCACACGAGTGACTTCATCGCTGTATTCCACCGGCGACTCCAATCCGAAGATCACGCAGGCGCCGGAGGCCGCCGCATACGCGCCGATGGCCAGGGCCTTTTCGCTCATCCACTCCGGCGCGAGGCCCACCGCCGGGATGTCGGCAATGTCGTCGCCCAGCCCACCCTCTTGCGCCATCTGTGTGAGCACGGTGAGGATGCGGGTGTTGTCCACGCACGAGCCCATGTGCAGAACGGGCGGCATGCCGGTGGCTTCGCACACTTCGCGCAGGCCGGGCCCGGCGTGTTCGAGCGCGGCCTCGCCGGTGACGAGTCCCAACTTGCCGGAGGCCAGTGCGCCGCATCCGGTCTGCACCACCAGCACATCATTCTTGAGGAACTCGCGCACCAGCCACGCATGACTCTTGTCTTGAGTCACGCGCGGGTTGTTGCAGCCCACATCGGCCACCACGCCGCGAATACGCCCGGACATGATGGCGTCGTTGAGCGGGCGGAACGAAGCCCGGAACGATCCGCCGAGCATGTAATTGATGTATTCGTGAGAGAAACCGGGAATGAGGTCTTGCGCGTCGTCGGGGATGACGACTTCCCCCCGGTTCGGGTAATTGTCACAGGCAACGCGCACGATCTGGCGGGCGATGTCGAGCGCGCGGTGTTCGTCGAACTCGATGTGCATGCCGCCTTGAATCATCACTTTGGGCGAAGTGGTGATGAACTTGGTATGGAATTTGGCCGCCAGATTCGGGAGGGCCTGCATGATGCACTGCACGTCCACCACCATCGCTTCGACCGCGCCGGTGATGAGCGCCAGCTCTTGATTGAGGAAGTTGCCCGCCGAAGCCACGCCCTGCCGCAAAAGAATTTCATTGGAGGTGCAGCAGATTCCGGCAAGGTTGATTCCGTTTGCGCCTTTGCTTTTGGCGTACTCGATCAGTTCCGGCTCGCTGGCCGCCGCCACAATCATTTCCGAGAGCGTGGGCTCGTGGCCGTGCAAAACGATGTTGACTTCGTCATCTTTGAGCACGCCGAGATTCACCTGCCCCACTTTCGGCGAGGGCGTGCCGAACAACACATCCGACAACTCGGTGGCGATCATCGATCCGCCCCAACCGTCGGCCAACGCGCAGCGCAAAGCGCCTTTGAGAATATGCTCCGGGTGCTGATCGTCGCCCATGTGGGTGCGATGCAAAACATCCACCACTTCGCGATCGATGCCGCGCGGCGCAATGCCGTACTTGCGCCACAAGTCTTGTCGTTTCTTTGGAGCGCGTTTGACAAAAGCCAACTCGCCTTTTTGCTGACCAAATTCGGTGATGGCTTTCTGCGCGATTTCCTTCGCCAAAGCCGCCGTTGTCTTCCCTGCCGTTGGCACTCCGTAATACGCCGCCACTGCCCGCAGTTTCACATCGTCGCGGACTTGATAGCCCTGCGCTTCACCTTCGGCGGCGGCCAGCAGAGTGAAGGCCACATCGCGCCCGTGATCGGAATGGGCGGCGGAACCGGCGGCGATGGCGCGAGCCATGTTGCGCGCGGCAATGGTGGATGAGGTGGCCCCGCACACTCCCACTTGCCCTTCCTTCGTGATCCGGCACGGGCCCATAAAACAATTTTTGCAGCACAAGCCCGATGACCCGGCGCCGATGGGGCACGCCGGCATCGCGTCGGCGCGGGCAAAGGCGGTGTCCAATCCGAGCGAGTCGGCGCGGATCAAAAGTTGTTGCGAGGCGTGGTCAATCGATCGTTCTTCAGCCGTTCGTTTCTTGGCCATGATGCGTATCTCCTATCGATCTGCCGGGTGCACATCGCCCGGGTGCAGCACTTCGAAGCCGGGACACGGGCCAAACGCCCCGCCCCACGCCGGAACGCGCTCGACGAATTCTTCGACGCCGCCCGGCCCAACGGCGTATTCAGTGATCGTCTTCGTGCGCGGAGACACCGGCGGCAGGTCGAGGGAGTCGGAGGAATAGCCGCGAGCCGCCAACGCCTGTTTCACCGCTTCGGCATTCAATTGGCCTCCGTCATATTCCACTTCCACTTTTTGCCGCGCCGAACTGGCATACACTTTGGCGATGCCGGGCAAGGCGGCGAGAATACTGCGCACTTCAACGACATGATGATCGCCGTACATCATTGGGAGTTCGAGTGTCAATCGTTCCATAGCAATCCTCCTCAGGATTCAGAATCTCCGGCTTCTACCCGTCCCATCGGGCGGAAGTACGGTATCGGCTCCAAATGTTCTTCGATTTCATTTTTGACGGCGGCGCGCAAAACGTGCCCCGAGATGTGCATGAGCGTGTCGCAGTAATCCGAGTCTTGATTCATGCTGGCGAGGCACGGGAAGTGGTGGTGCAGCATTCCGGCCTCGTATTCGGCTTCTCTCACCGAGCGGCCGCTCAGCCCTTCGGCGACGAACCGGGCGCACCCGCAGGCCGAGTCGCATTCCACTTCCACTGCACTGATGTGTTTGTCGGCGTCCACTGTCACCCGCAATTGCGGTTTGCCAAAGTGCTGGGCAAAGCGGCGGATGAGGGGGTTGTCGTAAGTTTCGATGATGGGCGGTTGGTTGTAGGTGGTTTCGGTGAGGGAGCAGAAGGGTTTGGGGAAGACGGCGGCAACGTGAAGATCGGCCAGCCATGTTCGGAGTTGCGCCGCCAAACCGGCGGGCAGGCTTTCGTTGCGATCAATCGGCGCGATCACCGCTTTTGCGCCGGCGCCTTTGGCAATGTCGGGAATGAGCTGGGCAACGCCAGCGGTCTCGCCGAGCGCAAGAATGAGATCGGCTTTGGGGAGTTTGGGCGGGAGGAAGTCCTCGGGGTCGTCGATGACGAGGGGGAGGGTGCGGGGCGCCGCCCACCGACGCACAGTCCACGAGGGCGGGTGAAAGCGATGAATGTTGTCGTGAATACGCTCGCCCCACTGGCCCTGTGTTATCGCAAGAAGCACGAACGGTGAATCGGATTCGGTTGCCGGGCTCTCAGCCATGAAGTCTCCCGAAGCGCCAAAGCATCGACTGGCGTCGGTGATTACTGTAAGTTGCCGAACCCTACATGGCTAGTAAGAAATGTCATAATTTTGGGAGGCAACCCGTCACGGCGGAAAGGGCGGCCCCGCGCTGGCGCTGGCCGTGACTCCGAACGCCACATCGTCTTCAATCGAGTCGAAACTCCCACTCGCAAAAGCAATCGCCAACTGAATCGGGTGGAGCGCGTCGGCACGCCGTTTGGATGCGGGGATCAATCGTGCGCGCGAACTGTGTGTATTCCACCAAACCCACCGGCTTGCAAGCAAACGGCGCAAGCCCCTTCCGCTGACGGGCCTGCTGCACGCGGCACTCCACCATCCGAAAGCGCAACGTGCGCTCATCCACTCGCTCGGTTTCCTGCTGGTTGATGGCCGAATACAGACGATAACCCAATGCTCGCTCCAACGCATCCAGGCCGCCGCTCTCGGCAATGCCGAATGCTTCCATGATTCTTCGCGCTTCGATGGGAGAGAATCGTTCCCACGAGCGCGCGTCCAATTCAATTGCCGCCTCCATTCCATACTTTTGCTCGGCGGCCAAAAACCAACAGCCATCGTGAGCCAGCCAATTCTTCGCAAACACTTCCACCAGTTTGATCAGCTCTTCGCGCGAGAGGTCGTCGAAAGTCATTGGGCTCAGGCGATGTCGATCACGAGGCAAGTGAGAGTCTCTTTGACGCCGACCACGGGCTGGACTCCGGCGGCGACGGTGAGGCCGAGGGCGTTCAAGTCTTTGGCCTCTACGACGGCGACGGCGTCGTAGGGGCCGAAGGTCATATCGGCGGCCACCACGCCCGGCACTTTTCGCAGTTGGCGGATCGCGTCAACGATCTCGCCCGATTGAATTTTGATCAGCACATAGGCTTTCATTTTGTTTTCCTCCAATGATCAAACTAGCGCAAGGGGCATGGTGACCGGAGTGTAGAAAGTCACCGCCTTTGGCGATGCATTTCCCGAACAAAGAGCCGGGCAAAACTTGCGCGGTTTTGCCCGGCCTTGGCCCGCAGTGTTGGTCTGCGTTTCAATTGCGCGCGGCGGCAAGTTGCACTCGCGTGTCGTGCAGGCGCTCGATGGCCGTCTTGGCTGTTTGGCGCATCAGGCCGTAGGCGAGGCGCGTGTCCACTTCGCACAGGGCGCGCAGCCCGGCGCCGGCAATGCGGATGACGCGGCTCGGGCACGTGGCTCGCGCGGCGGCGGTGTACTGATAAGGCTCGATGAGCGCCGACATGCCGAACATATCGCCGATGTTCAACTCGCTGATGAAAAACTCTTTGGCGTGGTTCGAGCCGTTGCGATCGACCACAACGTAAAAGAGATCGATACAGCCCTCTTCGAGCAAATACAGCGCATCGGCGGGTGTGTCGGCGGCGAACACCGTGTCGCCTTCGCCGCAGGAAATTTCTTCCGCGATCATGGCCACGGCTTTCAGTTCAGTGTCGTCGAGAAACCCGAAGAACGGGTAGCGGCGGAGCAGTTCAGGAGAAACCATCGTTCATTCCTTTCTGCGCAAGAGATCGATGACCCGTTGCGCGGCTTGCGGCACGGCGGCCTCGACGGCGGGCGTGAGTTGCTCGCCGAAGTCGTAAACGCGCTCGGCCTCCACGCCCACCACCGTCACCGTGCGCGGCAGATGCGCGCCCGTTTTCCGTCCCACGCCGAGAGCCGTTTGCAATGACGTGTCGTGGGCGGCGGTGGTGTGCGTGCTGGAGAAGTTGGGGAGGTCATCGAGCGAGGCAACAGAAACGGCGCCGATCTGCCGCCCGGTGGAAACGGCGTCAACAATGATGGCCCGGTCGTACCCGATCAATCGCTCCATCAAACTAAGCCCGCCGAGCGAGAAACAATCTACTTCAATGGCTAATGGCTGATCGCTAATCGCTATCTGCTTTTTCACTTCTTCGGCCACGCGCCAGCCCACGCCGTCATCGCCGAGAATGGGGTTGCCGAGTCCGATGACGATGGCGCGAGTCATGGTGTGGCGGCCTTGGCCCGCATGAGGCTCACGGCAATGATAAGCGCCCCCGCTATCAGCACCGGCCCGCTGATGAGCAACACTCCGGCAAGCCCGCTCCTGAGGGAGAGAAAATAAATGGAAGCGAGGAGACCGATGATGCCGAGGAAGATGCCGCCGAGCAGTGGCCGCTTCCAAGCGAGGAGCATCAGCGCCACAACGATAGCGGCGGGAACGAGATGGGCGCCGCCGCTCAAATCCCCGCCGATCATCTCGCCCACGCCCATGAATGTCCAAAAGGCGACGAACAGCCCAAGCAGGGTAAACGCCCCGCCCTGAGTCCAACGGGCCAATGCGCGCCGATTCATGCTGAGCCTCGCAGGCGCAAACGGAGAGAGGGCCGCCCGCGCCGGAATGGAAATCAGTCTTTGTCTTCGTACTTGAAAGAAACCTTGACCTTCGCCCGATAGGCAACCACTTTGCCGTTGTCGATTTGCATATCGAGTTGGGCCACTTCGGCGATACGTAGATCGCGCAGTGATTTGGACGCGCGCTCCACCGCCACTGAGGCTGCTTTTTCCCACGACTCGGTGCTGGTGCCAACCAATTCGATCACTTTATAGACACTGTCGGACATCGTTTTCTCCTTTCACCAACGCGCAGGTGACGGGCGGGCGGGCCCTCTCGCTGATATTGTATATCAACAATACTGCCTCAACACTTCCACTTCTTTGCCTTCGGCATCACGGATGGTGATCTGCAATGGCATCTGCCCCGGCAGTGAATGGGTGGCGCAGCCGAAGCACGGGTCGTAGGCGCGGAAGGCCATCTCCACTCGGTTGAGCGCCCCTTCGCTGACGACCACGCCTTTTCTAATGAACGACTCGGCGGCCTTTTTGATGGACATGCTGATCGGCGCGTAGTTGTTGGTGGTGCCGACGATGAGATTCACTTTGGTGAGCACGCCGCGCTCGTCGGTGGTGTAATGATGGGTGAGCGTGCCGCGCGGCGCTTCGACGATGCCCACACCCTCCGTCGGCTTCTCGGTGGGAACGGTATGGAAGTTGGGCGAGGTGATTTCGGGATCGGTGGCGAGTTCCACCCAGCGCTCGGCGGCGTACAGCAATTCGATCAATCGCGCCCAGTGAGTCGCCAGCCGTTGATGCACCGGTTTCCCGCCGAGTGTGCTGTAGAACTTCTCGTATTCCGCCTGCGCGAGCGGAGTCGCCATCCCGTCCGAGGCGTTGAGGCGCGAAAGCGGGGTTGCCATATACACGCCGGAGTCCTTCCCGTCCACGAATCCTTTCCAGCCGATTTTCTTGAGGTACGGGAATTTGAGATACGTCCACGGCTCGACGTGTTCGGCGATCCAGTCGGTGTATTCATTCGGCGCGTATGTGCCCATGCGTTTGCCTTCCGGGTCAACCACGCTTACTTTGCCGTCGTAAAAGTTGACTCGGTTGTCCGCGTCCACCAGCCCCATGGAATAGGTTCGGTGAGTGTAAATGTCGCCGAGTATCAAATCCACGTAGGCCTTGTTGCCCAACACGATGTCGCCAAACACTTTGAGGCTGAACTGCGCAAACTCAATCGCCCACCGCCCCATCTTCTCAATCTCTAATCTCTGCTCCTCCGTGATGCCTTTCGTCAGGCCTCCCGGGATTGACGTGCACGGGTGCACCTTTCGCCCGCCGATCATCTCGACAACGGTGTGGCCGTACTTGCGGCACTGAATCACTTTGCCGCCAATCTCCAATCCCACTTTGTGGATGACGCCGAGGATGTTGCGCTCGGCCACCGGCGCATCGGGGCCCATCACGAAGTCGGGGCCGCCGAGCGCGTAAAAGTGAGTGGTGTGATCGGTGACATAGAAGGCGCTGTACAACAACTCGCGCAGTTTCTTCGCCGTGGGCGGCGGATCGACGTGGTAAACGGCGTCGGCGGCTTTGGCGGCGGCCATGTGATGCGCTTCGGGGCACACACCACAGATGCGGTTGGTGAGCAGTGGCATCTCTTCGACCGGGCGACCAACGCAGAATCGTTCGAAGCCGCGCAGTTCAGGAATCTGAAAGTAGGTGTTGGCAACGTCGCCTTCTTCGTTGAGGAAGATTTCGATCTTGCCGTGCCCTTCGAGGCGGGTGATGGGGTCAATGGTGATGCGTTGCATAGTGCCTCCAAAGAGAAATTAGAGAAGCAGAGAATTCTCTAATCCTCCAATCTCTACTTTGCCCGCGCGGACTTTCCGGCCCTCAACAACGACCCCGGCAAACTGAACCGATAGAACTGCCCGGCCGGATCGGGGATGCCGTCGAGGATGCGTTCGATCTCATCCGGTGTGTTGCTGTCGATCACCGAGGCGAACGAAGAGATCAGCCGCGCGCCGTAATCGAGCACGCCCTCGGCGGGGCCGTAGCAACCGATGCACTGCGCGCCGGCCTTGGGGCACAACGCGCCGCAACCCTGCCGCGTGGCCGGGCCGTTGCACGGAATGCCCTGCTCCAGCAAACACAGAGTCGGATCGAGTCGAACGTCTTGAATGCGCTTGAATGCTTTGATGGTTTTGACGTTGCGGGCGCGTGGGCAGTCGTCGCACACAGTGGAGCCGCCAACCCCGATCACCGATCCGGCCGGGGGCAGAGTCGCTTTCCCATTCAGCGCCGCGATCACCAAATCGATCACTGCCGCGATCTGATGTGATTCGGGCGGGCAGCCGGGCATGTAATAGTCCACCTTCGCCACTTGATCGAGCGTGCGCAATGTGGGGTAGAGGGTGGGGAGGCGAATCTCGCCTTCGCGCGCGGGGTAGCGCGTTTGTAAACGAACTTCACTGCCCTTGTCGGTGGTGACGGTGTGAAAGGCGGTGTCGATGATTTCATCCACCGGGCTGAAGTTGGCAAGGCCGGGAATGCACCCCTCGCACGCGCACGATCCGAAGGCGACGAGAATTTTTGACTTGCGCCGCAGAAGATGGGCGATCTCTTCATTCTCGTCGTTGCGGATGCCGCCGTTGAACAGGGTGAGGGTGATCGAGTCGTCGGGCATGGCGGCCACGTCTTTGTACTTCGCGTCCATCGCCACCGGCCAAAAGACAACGTCGAAGTTGGCGTCCACATCCAAAATTTTTTCGTGGATATTCAACACGGCGATTTCACAGCCGCCGCACGACGCCGCCCAATACATTGCGAATTTGGGTTTTGCGCTCATGCCGCCTCCAGTTCGAAGGGCAAAGGGGGAAGGATGAAGGATGAAGTTTCATCCTTCCCCCAATTCAGCGGCCCCAACGCCCGCACTTCTTCAACCAGGTTGGCGATTTCCTGCGCCAGCCTCACGCCTTCGGCGGCGCTGGCCCACACCAATTTGACGCGCCCCGGCTCGATGCCCATTTGCGTGAGCGTCCGGCGAAGCAGAAGGAAGCGGCGCATGGCCTTGTAGTTCTGCTCGATGTAATGGCACTCGCCCGGATGGCAGCCGGTGATCAGCACGCCGTCGGCGCCGCTCGCCAGAGCCTTCAGCACAAACGTCGGGTCGAGCCGCCCGGAGCACATCAGCCGGATGAGCCGCACGTTGGGCGGATATTTCACCCGCGCGGTGCCGGCCAAATCTGCCGCGCGATAGCTGCACCAGTTGCAGGTGAAGCCGATGATGACCGGCTCGAATGTTTCGCTCATAGTTTCCTCCACACTCGACAGGATGACACAATGAGAGGATGACAAGATGATTTGCCTGCCAGCATCATCCGTTCACCTTGTCCTCGTGTCATCTTGTCATGCCATCACGGCCTCCGCAATCTCAACCGGCCTCCGTCCATTGGCGATGTTCAGCATCAGCAATCCTTCGATCTGCGACAGGATTTGCTCGTTGCTGAATCCGGTGCCGGTGATCGCGCCCGCCGGGCAGGCGGCCACACACGTGCCGCACCCTTGGCACAGCGCCGCGTTCACTTCGGACACCATTCGATCTTCGTGGAAAAGAATGGCGTTGAACGGGCACAGGTTGTTGCAGATGCGGCAGCCCGAGCACTTCTCGGCAATCACGGTGGCGCGCACCGGCTCCAACATGATCTCGCCTTCATCAATGTGCGCCAACACGCGCGCCGCCGCCGCCGCCCCCTGCGCCACGCTGTTGGGGATGTCCTTCGGGCCGGCGCAGCATCCGGCAATGAACACGCCCTCGGTCATCGTCGCTACCGGATCGAGCTTGGGGTGTTTCTCGATGAACCAACTATCGGCGCTGCACGAGATACCGAACAGTTTGGCGGTCGCCTTCGCGTCGAAGCGCGGTTGGAGGCCGGCGGAGAGAATCACCATGTCCACGGGGATCCGTCTCTGCTTCCCGGCCAACGTGTCCTCAACCTGAATGATCAGTTTGCCCTCTTCGCTGGGCAGGCGGGCGGCGTCGGTCACTTCAGCCACGCGCCCGCGCACAAACAGCGTTCCTTCTTCGAGCACGCGCTGATAAAACTCGTCGTAGGCTTTGGCCGCCGTGCGCATGTCAATGTAGAAGTTGTACACCGTCGCGCCGGTGCGCTCTTTGACCAGATGCGCGAACTTGAGACTCTGCATACAGCAAATGGCCGAGCAGTAGTTGTTGTAATTACGGTCGCGGCTGCCCACGCAATGAACGATGCCCACCGCTTTGGGCGTGGTCTTTCCATCGCGCAAGACGATACTGCCATTCGTCGGCCCGGCGGCGTTGGTGAGCCGCTCGAACTCCAAACTGGTGAACACGTTCGCCAGCCGCCCGTAGCCGTAATGCGGGATGCGGCGCGGGTCGAAGAGATCGTAGCCAGTGGCCAGCACGATGTTGCCGACTTCCACCGTGATCAACTCATCCTCTTGATTGAAGTCAATAGCGCTCGTCGGGCAGAATTTTTCGCAAGCCTTGCACGTGCCTTTTAGGAAATATGTGCAGTTGGGTTTGTCGATGACCGGATATTTGGGCACGGCCTGCGGAAACGGCGTGTACACCGCTTTGCGATAGCCCAGCCCAGCCTCGTAGATTTCGTCGATCACTTTCTTCGGGCACTTCTCTTGGCAGATGCCGCAGCCAGTGCAAAGCTCCGTATTGACGCACCGCGCTTTCTTTCTGATCGTCACCACGAAGTTGCCGACGTACCCATCCACTTTTTCCACCTCGCTCCAGGTGAGGAGGGTGATGTTCGGGTGGGTGCCGGCCGACACCATCTTGGGCGTGAGGATGCAGGCCGAGCAGTCGAGAGTGGGGAAGGTTTTGTCGAATTGAGCCATGTGCCCGCCGATGGATGGGTCGCGCTCGACGAGATACACATGCTTACCCGCATCGGCGATTTCCAGCGCGGTTTGGATTCCGGCGATGCCGCCGCCGACGACGAGTGTGGCCGGATGAATGGGCACGCGCAGTGGCTCGAGTGGCTCGTGGTGCTGAACGCGCTCCACGCCGCCGGAGAGCACCGCTTTGGCTTTGTCGGTGGCGGCCTCTTGATCGGTATGCACCCACGACACTTGTTCACGGATCGAAACCAGTTCGCAGAGGTACGGGTTGAGTCCGCCCCGTTTGCAAGCAGTGCGAAAAGTTTGCTCGTGCAAATGCGGCGAGCACGCGGCGACCACCACGCGAGTCAGTTCATTTTCTTTGATGTCCTTTTCGATCAACTCCTGCCCGAGGCTGGAGCACATGAATTTGTAATCGCGCGCCACAACGACGCCGCGACCCTTCAACCGTTTTTCGGCCCAATCGCGCACTTCGGCCACATCCACCGTGCCAGCGATGTTGGTGCCGCAATGACACACATAAACGCCAATCTTTTCAGTCATGGCAGCCTCTCTTCCTCCATCATTCGCGGCATCGGCAGGCCGTCGGTCTTTTTCGGCTTGCGCGGAGGCTCGCCGCCTTTTTCCCCTGCAGGCGCTTCCACGCCAATGCGCGCCAGCGCCGGGCCCGCGCTCACCAGCTCTTTGCCGAAGCCCAACTCTTTGGGATCAATGCCGAATGCGAGGCCTATGAGTTGAGTGAAAAACAGAATAGGCATGTGGTAATCGGTATGGAAGTGGTTGTTCATCTCGCCCTGAAATGCGTCCACGTTCATTTGGCACATCGGGCAAAGGGTTACCATCAAGTCGGCATGGTATTGATCGGCGGCGTGCACCAACCGGCGGATCAATTCGAAGGCGGTGGAGGGCGCGATCTGAGTCATGTGCCCGCCGCAGCAGTGCGTCTTGAGTGGGAAGTCGATCACTTCCGCGCCGAGAACTTTGAGCAACCGATCAAGTTCGGTGGGGTATTCGGGGTTCGACCAGCGATGGTCGTAATCGGGCCGCGGCGCCATGCAGCCGAGATACGGCGCGAGCCGGAGGCCCGTGAGCGGGCGGGTCACTTTCTCCTTCACCTTGTCCAGCCCGATGTCGTTGATGATCACATCGAGCAGGTGGCGGATCACGAGCGAGCCCGGATCGTAATGCAAGCCGCCAGCGGCCAGCGCAGTGTTCACCTTTTCGCCGAGCACCGGGCGCTCGCGCATGTAGTAGTCGGCTTTGGCTAGGTTGAGGTAGCAAGCGCTGCACGGGGCAACGACGGTGCGTGAGCCGTTGGCTTGTTGCTCGGCGAGGGCAAGGTTGCGGCCAATGAGGGCGTAGGCCGGAGTGAGGCTGATGCTCACATATTCGGTGGCGCCGCAGCAATTCCAATCATTGATCTCTTGCAGGTCAAGCCCCAGCGGTTTGCACACTGCCATCAGCGAGTCGTAATAGGCTTTGGCGCTGCTTTCCATTGAGCATCCGGGATAAAAGAGGTAGTGCGTCATGCCGCCTCCAATTCTTTCGCGCGCGACAGGATGGCTGTGAGCTGCTCGATGCCTTCGATGCGCCGGGGCGAAATATCCATGCGCTTCTTGCTCAACATGCCCAGCCCCATCGGCGTCATGCTCGGCAAGCGCAGTGGAAAGTGCTTGAGGTAGTGGCGGGTGGCGAGGCCGAACTCGTAACTGCGCCCATACTCCTCCACCATATCCACGAAAGTTTTCGAGAAGTCGGGTGCGGTGGAGTCTTGATAAAGTTTGGCGCGGATGGCCATGCCCTTGAGGGTGTACATCACATCGGCAATGTGGACACCCTGCGGACAGCGCACCGTGCAGTGATAGCACGACACGCAGATCCATGGCGTATTGCTGCGCAGCGCCTCCTCGCGCATCCCGGCGCGGATCATGGCGAACAACATGCGCGGCGTGTGATCCATATCCGATGACGACGGACACGATCCGCCGCACGTCCCGCATTGAATGCACATCTCCAGCCGCGACACTCCGGCAGTGGCCGCGCTCACCTCTTCCAAGAATCTGATCGTGTCGGGCGGCGATACGGTTTGGGTGGTCAAAGCGCACCTCCTCAGTAAATGAGAAACCCTATCTAAAATACAGCCTTAAATACACACGGCCTCGATCATCACTGGTCGAGGCCCTGCCTTCCATTGAAACCCGTGCAACCTTCACAGCGATTGCGGCCCCACATGGGCGGAAACCTTTCTGCTATTTGCCCGATGCTTCGAGCAACACTACGAGTGGGCCAACGGTTGTTAGATTAATAATGCAGTGAACGGGTCATGCAACGTGAGTGAAGGATGTCATATGATAACAAGCAAATTGTAATTTACTTCACAATCCGAATTGTACTATCCGAATGCGGCGCTCTTCCCAACGCACAGGCTATAATCCTCCCATGCCGACAAAACCGTTTGGGGACTTTCAATCGCTCACCGACCTCGGCGGCCACGTGGTTGTCGCCACCACCTTTGGAGCAATCGAGATCGCGCCCTCCCCTGTCGGCGCAATGCGAATCCGAATCTCGAAAAAAAAGCGCTTGCCGCCGTACGACTCGCTCGTCGTCATTCGCCACCGACCGCGCAGAGAACACGGAGAAGAATACCGAATCTCAGTGAACTCCGTGATCTCAGTGGTGAGTCAACGCATCGCCACTCACGTTCAGCCCGATCCCCTCGCCCTTTCTTTCTCTCGAAACAAAGGCCGCGCCTTCGCCGCCGATCTCGCCATCGGCTTTCGCGATGGGCGCATCGTCGTGCGCAAAGCCATCGCCCCGAACGATTACGTTTACGGACTCGGCGAAAAGGCCGGCTGGCTCGACAAACGCCACCGCAAATACATCATGCGCAACACCGATGTGTGGCTGGAGAATCCGGCAGGCATGGGCAACACCACCGACCCGTTGTACGCGAGTTTTCCTTTTTTCATCGTTCACAATCGTCAACACACCTATGGTATCTTCGTTGACAACGCGGAATTCACCGAGTTCGATTTCACTCACGATGATTGGCTCGAATTCTCCGCGCCCGCCGACGTTCTCAACTATTACGTTTTTCCGGGCCCGGCCCTGCCCGATGTCGTGCGCCAATACACCGATCTCACCGGGCACATGCCTCTGCCCGCGCTGTGGACTCTGGGTTATCACCAATGCCGCTGGGGTTACGAAAGCGAAGCCGAGGTTCGCCGCATCGCTGGAGAACTGCGCGCGCGCAACATTCCTGCCGATGGACTCTGGCTGGACATCGATCACATGGACGGCTTCCGCGTGTTCACGTGGGACGGGAAGCGATTCCCGGATCCGAAACGGATGACGGGCGACTTGAGTCGGGGCGGCTTCCGCGCGGTGGCCATCGTCGATCCGGGGGTGAAGGTCGATAACGGTTATTCCGTGTGCCGCGAAGGGCGCGCAGGTCATCACTTCGTCCGAGATTCAAAAGGAAATGAATACAACGGAAAAGTGTGGCCGGGCCGAAGCGCGTTCCCCGATTTTCATCGCGCCGCTACTCGCCAGTGGTGGGCCGGGCGCGTGCGCCGCTGGCTGGCCGAGACGGGCGTGAGCGGGCTGTGGAACGATATGAACGAACCGGCTTCCACCGATTTGAGCGGGCCGATTGCCGATGCGCGGCACGATGGAGCGCCGCACGCCTCGGCGCGAAACACGTACGCATTGCAAATGGCGCGCGCGACGATTGACGGAATGCTCGCGCACAACCCCGACTCGCGCCCGTTCATTCTCACGCGGGCGGCGTTCAGCGGAATGCAAACGGCGGCGACGCTATGGTGCGGCGACAATAGTTCGCAGTGGGAACATTTGGCCGCGAGTCTGCCTATGCTCATGAATCTCGGAATGAGCGGGATGCCATTTGTGGGCGCGGACATCGGCGGCTTCGGCGGCGACTGCGATGGCGAATTGCTCGCGCGCTGGACTCAAGTCGGCGCATTCTATCCGTTCTGCCGCAATCACTCCGCCGCCGGAACGCGGGCGCAGGAACCGTGGGCCTTCGGGCCGGAGATCGAATCGATTTGCCGCAAGTTCATCGGCCTGCGCTATCAACTTTTGCCATACTTCTATTCGCTGTTCCGCGCGGCCTCGATCACGGGCGAGCCGATCGTGCGCCCGCTGGTGTGGCACTATCCGAAAGACCCGAACACGTTCAACCTCAACGATCAATTTTTGATCGGGCGCGATCTGTTGATCGCGCCGATCCTCGCGCCGGGACTGAGGGCGCGCGCAGTGTATTTGCCGAAAGGGCAATGGCATCGGTGGGGCGCCGACGAGTTGTTCACCGGCCCGATTCACGTTGCCGCCGACGCGCCGCTGAGCGAGATGCCGATCTTCGTCCGCGCCGGGGCTATCATTCCGATGTGGCCGCTGGCGCAACACACCGGCGCAATTGATCGGGCGAACGTGGCCCTGAACGTGTGGCCGGGCGAAGGGAGTTTCGATTTGTATGAGGACGACGGATCGAGCCGGGACTATTTGCGCGGAGAGTATCGCGCCACTCGGATCACGGTTCGGGAGACGGGAAAACGAGTCGAACTGGAATGGAAGCGGGAGCGCGGCAAATCCAGTGGCGAACGATCACGATGGGCAGTAGTGATGCACGACGTCCCGAACGGATCGGCAACGTTGGATGTTAGCGCGGTTGACTCAAAAGGCAATCGCTTATGCTTCGCGCGAAGGAGATAACTGCAATAAAATGGATTACCCGCGCCAACGTCAAAGTTGATCGAGTCGCCTGCCCTTGGCTCATCAAGAAATTCGTCGATAAGGATGCTGAGTTCTATTTCGTTCCCGCCGAGAACGTGATGGCCGAAGCCGAACGGCTCGGCGCCATTCCTTATGACGTGAAAGGGGTCGAGTTGGGGCATCACGGCAAGGAATGTTCCTTCGAAGCCATCTTGAAGAAATACAATCTCGCTCACGATCCCGCGCTTGTGCTTCTGGGCAAGATCGTGAATGGCGCAGACACCGACAACACACTTTGGTATCAGCCCGAAGGCGCGGGACTGCAAGCCATCGCCGAAGGTTTTCGGCACTTGGGCTGCAAAGACGATCACGAAATCAACGCCGCTGAATGGATCGTGTACGACGCGCTCTACGCTTATTGCCAGCAAATGATCCGGCAGGGCAAGCCGAATGGCGCGTTCAAAGATTGACACGGCGCTGTTGTTTGCCACGCGCATCCTGCGCCTCTTTGCCTATGGCTTTTTGTCTGTCGTGCTGACGCTGTATTTGGCGCACGTCGGTCTGAGCGAGCAAGCCATCGGCTTGCTGTTCACTCTGACGCTGGCCGGGGATGCCGGGATCTCGCTGTGGATCACGACTTCAGCGGATCGGATCGGCAGGCGGCGAATGTTGGCGCTGGGCGCAGTGCTGATGATTGTGGCGGGCGCGGCGTTCGTGTTGACCAACAACCCCATCCTTCTGACGTTGGCCGCAATCATTGGCGTGATCAGCCCAAGCGGAAACGAGATCGGCCCGTTCCTCTCCATCGAACAAGCCGCCCTCTCTCAACTCCTGCCCAACGAACGGCGCACACAAGCATTCGCATGGTACAACCTCGTCGGCTCGTTTGCCACGGCTTTGGGCGCACTGAGCGGCGGCTGGCTCGCTCAAGCCCTGCAAACGTCCGGTTTTTCGCCGCTCGAGTCGTACCGAATTGTATTGAACGGCTACGCAATGATCGGGGCATTGCTCGCCGCGATCTTTCTGTGCCTCTCGTCGTCGGTTGAAACACCGCGCGGTCACTCGCCAGCCCGGCGCACTTTGGGGTTGCACGATTCGAGGGGTGTGGTGCTGAAACTGAGCGCCTTGTTTGCTTTGGACGCATTCGCGGGCGGGTTCATCGTGCAAAGCCTGATCGCTTATTGGTTTCACCTCAGGTTCGGGGTGGATGTCGGCGCCATCGGCAGTATCTTCTTTGGCGCGAACATTTTGGCAGGCATCTCGGCTTTGTTGGCCGTCCGCATCGCGGCACGCATCGGTCTGATCAGGACGAGCGAAAGAAGGCGATGAGATCACATTTCAGGTCACAGGCGATCTGTTGGTGCGCGACACGACGCGCCCGACGACTTTCGATGTGACGGCGAAACTGGAAGGGGAGGCGCTCACCGGCACGGCGACGACGACGATTCTGATGAGCGACTTCAATTTTGATGCGCCCGACATTGCCGGGATATTGAAGGCCGAGAACGAGGCCAAACTCGAATTCAAATTTGTGGCGAGGCCGTGACCCCCACCCCCTGCCCCCTCTCCCGCCCGCGCAATTCGCGGGCAGGAGAGGGGAAATTATTTCGCCAACCTTCCATCCAAATCGAGGTCGGCGGCAATGGATTGCATTGCGGTCAACACATTTCCGGTGTGAGTCCAAAGGTCGAGCGAGCCGCCAAAGCAGGCACGGCTGAAGCCGGCGGTATAGGCTTCCACTTGATCCCGATGCACTCCCGCGGCGAAGGTCGGTATCTTCCATTTCTTTTTCACCGAGCTCACTTCAACGTCGCGCACGTTTTTGGTGGGCCGCACGAGCGCGGTAGCGATGATCAGCCCGGTGATTTCGTCGCAGGCGAGCAGAGCGAAGTCGATGGGCTTCTCGCGCTCGACGCCTGTGCCTTCGGTGTAATGGGAGAGGATGACGCGGATGGTTTCTTCGTCCACGCCGCGCGCGCGAAGAATCTTCGAGCCTTCGATGGGGTGGCGGTCGAGATTGGGATGAATCTCCCAATCGAAATCGTGAATGAGGCCGACAAAGCCCCACTGGTTTTCGTCGTGGCCAAGATGCCGGGCGTACCAACGCATCGCCGCCTCCACTGCCAGCATGTGCCGGATGAGGCCGCGATCGTTCACGTGCTCAGTCACCAATTGCCAGCCAAAGTCTCGATCCATTGCGCTCACTCTCCTCGAGGATTCTTTCCGTTCCGAATTCCGTATTCCGCGTTCAGCATTTCTTCCAGCCTGGCTTTCATCTGCGGCCATTCGTCGTCAATGACGCTGTAGAACACCGACGACCGCTGATAGCCGTCGGGCATGATGGTATATTTTCGCAGGACGGCCTCGCGCACCGCGCCCAATCGTTCGAGGGCTTTCTGCGAGCGCTCATTGCGCAGGTCGGTACGGAACTGCACGCGAATGCATTCCAGCGATTCGAAGGCGTGCTGAAGAAGCAGATATTTGCTTTCGGTATTGGCAAGCGTGCCGCGAAACGACGCGCCGAGCCACGTGCCGCCGATCTCCAAACTTCGGTGCGCGCGCTCGATGGTCATGGATCGGGTCGCGCCGATGGGCCAACCGGAGGCGGTGTCCACAATGGCAAAAGGCAAATCGGTTCCCTTCGACTGTCGGCGCAACATCTCTTCAACCCAGCCGCGCATCTTCACCGGCGAGTCGATCACGCCATAGGGCATGTACGCCCAGATGCCCGGCTCGTTGCCCATCTCCCACAACGGCAGAGCATGATCGAGCGACAACGGTTCGAGCCGAATGAACCGGCCCACGAGAGTCACCGGCTGAATGTCCATCACAGCGAAGTATACTCAATCAGCGGCGTCAGCGCATCGAGCCGCCTCTGCGACTCAGCGCGAAGTTGATCAGTGACGACGGGCAAGCCTGCGCGCTCCAACACGAAGGAGGCCGCCACCGCGCCGCACGCGCCCGCGCGCGCCAGATCGCGCCAGAGAATCCATCCGGCCAAAAAGCCTCCGCAATAGGCATTGCCCGCGCCCACCACATTCGACACGCGCACCGGCACAGCCGGAACCCGAACCGCCCGCCCGGTTTGCCCTTCCACCACCAGCGAGCCTTCATCGCCCAGCCTCAGCGTCAACAACTGCGCGCGCGATTCGCCCGCCTCCACCAATCGCCGCGCCACACTGCGCGCCGAGCCGGGCCCCACCAACGATTGCGCTTCGCGCAAGCCCTCCGAAAAAATGGTGGCCGACGACAGCATGGCAAACAATTCGGTCGGCTCAAGCAATCTCTGCGATGCGCGAAACATTTCCACGCTCACTACTCTGCCCTCGCGCCGCAACTCGGCGGCGGCGGCGAGATCGGGCGACCCGGGATGAATGCCGAAATGATACCCTTCGGCGGCGCGATACGACTCCGGCAGCTGATCGAAAGAGATCGGCGAAGCCGGGCGAACGCGCCACACATGGGTCCGCCGACCGTCCTCTTCAGTCACCTGCCACGCGCGGGGAGTCCGACTCGACTCGATCACCCGCACGCCCGTTGTATCGATCCCCGACTCGCGCAGCCACGCCCACGCCGACTGCGGCAACTCGTCGCCGACGTTGGCGGCCAACCCCACCGAGTCGGCCCACAGCCGCATCCCAAAAGCGGCCTGCGGCCCGCCGCCGCCCACCACGCCCATCGCCGTGCGGCCATCGGGGAACACAATATCATCGAGGATGATGTTGAATGCGACCAGCATATTTCACTTTTGTAGTGTATCCATCATCATCAGTATTGCTTCACGCAACTTGGCCGATTGCTCTGCGTCGAGCGGGCCGCGCACCGGCAGTTCCACCGTGAGCGAGCGCATATCGTGCGCCACCGCCCACGTCGAAGCATCGCCCGTCACTCGATAGTCGCCCGGCCAGCGGTTGCTGTAAGCGTAGCCCGCCGTTGCCGCAAACACTTCGCCGAGTTCGCGCGAGGGCGTGTCAGCGAGGTCGCGCCCATCCACAAAATGCGTGCCGGGCATCACCAACCCGTTCGGCGCGAACGCGGCATGAAAATAGATGACGGTCACTCCACCGGGATGCGCGGCCTGCAACGCCAATAACCAATCGCGCATGGCGCGAGTCTCCGGCTCGGAGAACGGGGCCGAGCCGCCGCCGTTGGGAAAGAAATCGGTCGGTGAAAGTTCGATGCCCGGCTGCCAATCATATGTTTCCCAATTGCGGTTGAGATCGATCTTGTTGGCGTTGAGTCGGCGGTCGGCGGCCACGCCGTCGGCGTTGAAGGCGGGGATGAAATACAGAGACGGCGTCAAAGGACGAGCGAGTGATCCGCTTTCGAGATCAGAGATTAGAGATTGGAGGATAGGCCACGCATTCGTTTCGTCGCCATGAATGCCGGACACAAACACTAATGCTCGCGCCGACTCTCCTTCGGAAGGGAAGCCGATTCCGGTGATGGGCCGCCCCTGCGCCGATTGGCCGATGGCGAAATCGCGGGCGCGGAAATCGAAGACGGGCGGCGCGGAGTCGGTGGGTGTCGGAGTCCACGCGGGCGTGGGGGTGGGTGTTTGGGTGAGGGTGGGTGACGGAGTCGGCAGATCGTTTGTGGGCGGCGGGGTGTAGGTCGCCACGCTGAGATTCAAAATGATCGTCTGAGTCGAAACTCGCGGAGCGTAAACGGCAAGCGCTTCGAAGAGGGGAATGTTGAGCGCGGCGACGGCGAGGCCGGTGAGGCCGAAGAGGGTGACGGCCAGCGCAACGGTGAGCGCGGCGATCACTTCGAGGCTCAGTTTGGGTCGCATGAGCGGCGATTATAACTTCTGCCGCGCCAACACTGCCGCGCCCACCACGCCCGAAGCATCTTTGAGCGCGGCGGGGACGATTTTGACGGCGCGCGCATTTTGTTTGTTGATGAAGTTGGCGTAGGCCAGTTGACGGATGGGCGCGACGAATCTGTCGCCGAGCCGTTCGGTGACGCCGCCGCCGATGACGATCATTTCCGGATCGAGGATATTGACGAGGTTGGCGGCGAGCAGGCCGAGTGTCCGTTGAGCAATCGCAATCGCTTCTTTCATCACGTCGTCGTTCTTCTTCAGCGCTTCGACGATCACACTGCTGGTGAGCCGCCCGCTGCCTGCGCTTTCGATCAGTTCGGGCACGATGGAGGCGCGCCCGGCGGCGACGGCTTCGCGCACGAAGCGTTCCATTCCGGTGCGGCTGGCCAGCGGCTCCACCGTGCCGGGCTGTCCGGTCTTGCCGATGATGCCGTTGTCGGCGGCGACGACGGTGTGGCCCACTTCGCCCGCGCCGCCGCGAAAGCCGCCGCGCAGTTGGCCGTTGAGGATGATCCCGCCGCCCACCCCCGTGCCGACGAAGATGGCGATCATATCGTTCACGCCCTGCCCGGCTCCGTGCGTGAACTCGCCCATCGCGCCGACGCGCACATCGTTGTCAACGCACACCGGCACGGCCAGTTCATCTTCCAGCGTCGAGGCCAGCGGAAAGTTCGTCCACTCTTTTCCGAGATTCACCGCCACGCGGACGATTCCTTTCTCGGCGTCTATCGGGCCGGGCACACCAACGCCGATGCCGCCGATGTCTCTCAATTTCAAGCCGGCGCCTTTCACCGTGTTGCGGATCGTTTTGACCAATCGACTCACCACACCCTCCGCGCCGAGCTCGGGGCGGGTTTTGCGTTTGTCCATCGCCAGCAATTTGCCATCTCTGTCCACCACTGCGGCTCTCATGCTCATGCCGCCGAGGTCAACGCCGATGAATAATTTTTTGCCCATGATGATTGATCCTCATTGGTTGGCGATCTCTTCGAGCGCCGATTGATACACGGTGAAATCGCCGCGGCTGAAACAAACGAAGACAACTTTTTCGATGCCGGACTCTTTTTCGAGAAAGGCTTTCACTTCGCGCACGGCAATGCGCGAGGCGCGCTCGATTGGGAAGCCGTAGATGCCGGTGCTGATCGACGGGAAGGCGATGGCGCGGACTCCGTGCCGAACGGCAAGCGAGAGCGAATTGCGATAGCAGTTGGCAAGCAGTCGATCTTCGTCGCGGCCCCCCACCCCCGACCCCTCCCCCGTCGAAACAGCGCCGACAGGGGAGGGGGCTCCACGCCAAATGGGGCCGGGGGTGTGAATGACAAACTTTGCAGGCAGGCGATAACCTTTGGTGATCTTGGCTTCGCCGGTGGGGCAGCCGCCGAGCGTGCGACATTCGGCCAACAATTCCGGCCCGGCGGCGCGATGGATTGCGCCGTCAACGCCGCCGCCGCCCAACAGGGAGGTGTTGGCGGCGTTGACAATGGCATCCACGTGTTGAACGGCGATGTCGCCTTCGACGAGGGCGATGCGGTTGGCAGGCATCTCTGAGGATTATAGTCCCGAACCCCCACCCTAAACCCTCGCCAGTTGCGCGCTCAGGTGTTCGGCGCGAATGCGAATGTCGTTCAGCCCTTCCGCATTCATGGCAACAGATGATGCGAAACTGCGAAACGTTAGGTTTTGCCGCTTCTTCAATTTGAGGCATATAATCTGTGATTGATCTATGCCTACGCCAATTTTAGCCACCAAACTCTATATCCCTCCACCTCGGCCTAAAATTGCCCCCCGCCCTCGCCTGATCGAGCGGCTGAATGAGGGTCTGGCGACAAAGTGCAAACTGACGCTCATCTCCGCTTCCGCTGGATTTGGCAAGACCACATTGATCAGCGAATGGGTTGCTACCCTCACCCCTAACCCCATTGGTCACAAGTTAAGGGTTTGACGCGGTTGTCAAGCCCCAAACGCGATGAAAACTCGCCGTGAGGCAAAGTTGCACATCGCAAAAGCGGCACTAAAGGCAATACGGTTCGGTTAGCGCGCCCG
>VGOW01000055.1 GCA_016875735.1 Chloroflexota bacterium
GGTTGGCCGGTTCGCGCCCCTTGTGGCACTCGGCGCAATCGCGCCCGCCCGCGAAGCTGTGATCGAAGGAAGCATTGCTCCAATTCGCCGTGTCGCGGTGGCATGCGCCGCACGGCGTGCCGAAGTGGTTGGCCGGTTCGCGCCCCTTGTGGCACTCGGCGCAATCGCGCCCGCCCGCGAAGCTGTGATCGAAGGAAGCATTGCTCCAATTCGCCGTGTCGCGGTGGCATGCGCCGCACGGCGTGCCGAAGTGATGATCGGGGGCGCTGTGGCATGGGGCGCAATCTGCGCCAGTGATCGTGGTGTGATTGAACACCGCGCCCGTCCATGTCACCGCGCTGTGACACAGACTGCACTGCCCACTCCAATGGTTGGCGGGCGCATCCGCCGTGTGGCAGGCGAGGCAATCGGCGAGGCCGTTGTGATCCATCTTCACGTGTTTCCACGAATCGACCGCGTGGCAGTTGGAGCATTGCCCCTCGAAATGCTTGGCCGGTTTCTCGTCGGCGTGGCAGGCGGCGCAATCCGCCGCGCCGATGTGATTGAAGTTGACCGGTTTCCAGGCGGCGGTGCGGTGGCAGTCGGAACACTGGCCGTCGAAGTGATTCGCCGGCTCGTCGTCGGAATGGCAGCTGATACAGTCGGCGGTTCCACTGTGGTTGTACATCGCCGGTTTCCATCCCATGGCCGTGTGGCACGAGGCGCAGTCGCCCTCGAAGTGATCGGTCGGTGTTTTATCGGCATGGCAGGCAGTGCATTCGCCCGGCGTGCCTTTGTATTGGCCGGTGGTGTGGCAGCTCGAGCAGGCCAATGTGGCATGTTTGCCGGTGAGAGGAAAGAATTGATGCGCCGCCGCCGTGCTGTTGGGCGGGAAGGGCACCGAGCGAGGCGCGCCCAACTCACCCTCCGCCGCCAACGCCTCGGCGATGCCGATGTTGAGTGAGGCCAATTGCGAGAGATCGGCGTCGGGATCGTTGGCGGCGATACGAATGGCTTCGACTTTTGCTTTCGCATTCGCATACACGTCGGGGTGCGATGAGGGCAGCACCGTGAGCGTGTCGAGCACGGCCAGCGCGTCGCCGGACATCGAAGCCAGCCGCGAGCGAAGCTGCGCCGAGGACGCCGCCGGGGACGAGGCAACGGTGGCAACCGCATCATCAATGGCGGCGTCCAAATAGGCCAGCGCCAAAAGTTCGTGTTCGGTTCCGGCGCGGTCGCGCAGATTGCGCGCGCGGCGGTCGGCCAAGTTCAACAGCACCGAAGCATGTTGCGCCGACTCAAAAGTCAATCCGGCCCACGCGCCTTCGGCCATGCGCTCCGCCGGAAAGAGCAAATCGCCGGGAAGGAACGGGCCGGTGGCGGCCAAGGCGAAGGTCGTTCCACCCGTCGCCATTCCGATGGCAATCATGAGCGCGATCGCCGTTTTGATAAATCGAGACATCCTTTGCATCTCCTCCCAGTTGAGCTACGAATGAATCGTGTTTCGCCAAAACTGTTGAATATGCTCGGCCATCGCCGCGCCGCCCGCGCGCAAGTGCGGCAGGAGCGGGCGAATGTCCGTTTGGTGTTCGATCAGATCGCGGAGCGGGTCGGCCAACGTTTGCCGCCCGACGATGAGCGCGCCGGCCAGCCGGTCGCCGTCGAGCACCAGCCGCACCGTGTTCGCGCCGTCTTGCGACCACGCGCTCGCGTAACTTTGAGGCCGTGTGGCCCACACTTCCGACGAGCCGCGATCGATGTGCTGTAACACTTCGCCGTCGTCGCCGCGCCCGCCGCCCAGTTGACCGATGGCGGTGACGTGCAAACCAAAAAGCAAGCAAGCGTTGAACGGCACGCCTTTCATGTAAGTCTGATGCGCGCCGGCCATGTTCGCTCCGGCCACGCGCCCGGCGGCAATGGCCGTGGGCCACAGCACATCGAGCATGTGCTTCTGCGACCATCGATCCCAAACTTGGGCGCAGTCACCGGCGGCGTACACGTCCGGCACGGTCGTTTCGAGTCGGTCGTTGACGAGGATGCCGCGATCCACTTGGATCGGAGTCCCGCGCGCGAACTCGATCTGCGGCTTCACCCCAATGGCCGCGCCCACCAGATCACAGCGGAAGTCGTCGCCGTTGTTCAACCGCACTCCCCGCACCCGGCCATCCGCATCACCGAGTATCTCCGTGATCTCGGTGTTGTAATGGATGGTGACTCCGCGCCCGACGATGCGCTGTTCGAGCAGCTTCGATTCGGTTTCGTTGAACACGGTTGACCACAGGGTGTTTTTGCGGACAAAGTAATGCGTGTCCACGCCGTGATGCGCCAAGCCTTCGGCCATTTCCATCGCCGTGATGCCGCCGCCGATGACCACCGCCCGCCGCGCAGTTTTGGCTTTGGCGAGCATCTGCTTCGCGCTGTCGAGTGTGTCGAGGTACAGCACCCCATCGAGATCAGCGCCGGGGTATGGAGGCGGCACGGCGCGCGCGCCGCTGGCAATGAGCAAACGGTCGTAATGCGCCGCCCGCCCGTCTTCGAGATGAACGTATCGCGCAGCGATGTCAATCGAAGCCGCTTTGCCGAATAGAAGCGTGATGCGCTCTTGGCTGTACCATTCCGGCTTACGGGCGATCACTTGCTGATCGGAAACTTCGTCGATGACGACGTAGGCGAGGCCGGGCCGCGAATACATGGGGTAGGGTTCGCCGCTGATGACGACGACGTGCCCTCTGGGATCGCGTTCGCGAATTTCTTCGGCGGCGGTGACGCCGGCCGCGCCGTTGCCAATGATGACGTGCCGAGTCATTTCACGCCCCCTGAGTGGCGGCGATCATCGGCTGCCGCGAGATACTTTCCCACCGTTTCGTGATACAGCGCTTCATTCATATTCAGCAATCGCTCGTCGGCAGGGATGCGAAGCAGGGCTTGAGTGGGGCATTCTTTCACGCACGCGCTCTCGGCGTAACCGTCGCACAAGTTGCATTTGTCGGCGCGGAACATGGGCGAGGGAATCTCCGGCGCAATGTCCCAACGCAGTGTGCCGCGCGGGCACACCTCGATGCACAACCCGCATCGAACACAGCGAGGGTCGTTTACCGTTTTGCCGCGCCGCGCATAATCGCGCACCTGAATTCCCTGCGGGCAGTTGTAGCCGCACACGCCGCACTGCACGCATCGGCTGGCGTCGGAGGCCACGTGGCCCACAATGGCTTTCGGTTCGGCGCTGCGGGCGAGGCCGAGCACTCGGGCGAAGAAGCCTTCTTTCTTTTTGTGTTCTTTGGGCAGAAGGGTGACGACTCCGAACGGGCAGGCCTCCACGCACTTGTTGCATCCTTTGCAGGCGTCGGTGACAAAGGTGCGGCCGCCGCGCTCTTTCATGCCGTCGAGGCGGCAGGCGGTGACGCACGGGGTATCGGGGCAGTTGCGGCAGACGTTGGGCAGTTGGTATCGCCCGAAGCGCGGCCCTTCGAGGTTCATGCGCGCGCGCCCGTGCCGATCTTTGCACACGGTGGTGCATACATCGCACACAACACACTTGCTGAGATCGCGGATGAGAATTTCGCGAGTCATCAATCGCCGCCCTCATGTTCCCGCCCCGTCGGGTGGCACTCAGTGCAGTTCTCCAGCCGCGAGCCGGTGATGCCTTCCTCGGTATGCTCGCCCGAAATGTTTTGAGGCGTGTGCTCATGGCAGCCGTAGCATGTGTATTCGGTGTACGTGTTGGGGTGGCAAACGGCGCAGGCCACCTCACCGCCTTCGCCGTGATCGAGCGGGAACGCATGATTCTTGAGCGCCGCCGGAGTCCATGCGGCAGTGGAATGGCAAGCGGCGCAATCGAGGCCAAAGACTCCGGCATGGATTTGCGGCTCGGCATGGCAGGTCACGCATTCTCTGGGCGTGTCTTTGAATTGTTTGTTGACGTGGCAGGCTTCGCAATCGATCTCGGCATGTTGGCCGTCGAGCGGAAAGACTCTGCTGTGATCGAAGTTCGCCAAGTTGCCGGCGCCGTCGTGGCACGAAATGCAGTCGCCGCCGAACTTCGCGGCGTGATCCACCATAAAGGCGAAGTCGTGCGCGCCGTGGCAATCAGCGCAGGCGGTGTCGCTGAAGGCGAACGCCGCCCCGGTGTGGCAAGCGCCGCATTCGATTGGCGAGTCGTCGTAATTCCGCGCGTGGCTTGCGAGGCTGAAGCCGGAGGCGGCGTGATCGAAATTCACCAATGCCATATCGGTCGGGTTGAAGTTGCGGCCTTTGTGATCAGCATGGCATCCGCCGCAATGGGTGACGTTGGTGAACCGGCTGTGCAAGCCCGCTCCCTTTGCCCGTTGTTCGGCCACACTCGCGTGGCAGTTTTCGCACCGCGCCGCTTCGATGCCAATGATGGGGGTGTGGCACTGCTCGCAATCGTTCTCGAAATCGGCGTGAGAACTGAAGCCGTTGATCGTCACGCCGCTTTCGGATTTAGCCGTGAGCAGGCCGGGGCTGAAGATAGCGCCGCCGGAAACGACGACGGCGATGACGATGCCGACGAGGATGACGAGCGACGACAAACAGCCAAGGGGCGAAAAGAACGGGTGTTGGCGGATCATCGGGTGAACGGCCAGAGGCCGGCTCCGTAATACAACGTGGCGCCGACGTGAATGAACGCCGAGCCGAACAACGCCAAGCCCATCGGCACGTGGGCCACATGCCACAGACTGAGCAAACGGCGCGCGGCTTCGAGCGCGCGCACCTGCCGCTCGAGGTTGCGCCGCCGGGTGAGCATCCGCTCAACTTCCGACAACTTCTGCTTCTCGCTTTTTTCGAGTTGTCTCACCTGCGCGTGCAGGCGTTGGCGATATTGCCATTCATCCCACGAGCGCAGAAGCACGAGCGAAAGATCGCCGCGCTTCTTTCGCTGGCGCTCGGCGTCGGCTTCGATGAGGGCGCGCACCGCCGCCGAACGCTGTGTTGCCAGCTGCGCAATGTGCTGTTGTGTGCGTTTGGCTTCGGCATCCAGATCGTCGGCGGTGGCCTCGGCTCCGGCCAGCGAGTGAGGGATAGCGGTGTAAAAGTAACGCCCCAAAAATCCGCTGGCGACGACGAGCACGGCCAGTCCCATGCTGAGCCCGGCCAGCCCGCGAAATTGAAACGCGGAGTGCATGAGCACCATGAACGGCCCGACGATGCCGGTGAAGATGTGCAGTGAGAGCCACAACCGCATGGGCCCGGCCCACCTCAGCCAGCGCACTCGTTTGCGCAGGCTGTAAAAAATCTCGGTGGACAACATGAACAGCGTGCCGATGATGCCGAGCCAGTGGCCGAACGGATGGCCGCCGGCCTCGGCGGCGTTGAGCGCGTACACAATGTACACACCGCTGAAGCCGAAGCACACCAACATGCTGAGAAGAAGCTCAAGTGATTCAGTCATACTCGCGTTAACCTGGCACCTTTGTAAGTTGCCCTCGGCATCATGAGGTTACGTCACATTTTGGAACTACGCTACCCCCCACCCTCCTGTTCGCCGCCCTCGCCGCCACTCTCGAAATTACCACCCTCTCCAGCCGCTCCCATCGACTTGTACAAGCCGTCGATCAATTGCTGTTTTTCGGCATCCGTGAGTTTTGCCTCGGGATGGGTAATGAGATAGGTGGACGGAGGCATCTCGCCGTTTTGAATCTGCTCGCCCGCCTCGCCGCTCTCGGCTTCTCTCATTCCCCATTCCGAGAAGTTCAGTTTATTCCGGCCCCGCACCGTATCCATGATCACCAGCCACGATACCGGCGCGACATTGGAATACCACGGCCACACCGTCTCGTTGCTGTGGCAATCGAAGCAGGCGCGTTGCGCCAGCGCGCGCGTGTCGGGGCTGTCCCACTGCGGCTCGGCAATCACCGGCGGATTCGTTTTGAGCGCCCATACCGGAATGAGTTGAATGCCGAGAAAGAGCACGACGGCAATCGCCACCCCGATCAGCGCAAGTTTGAAGACACTTTTAGTCATTCCAAGACTCCTGGGTTCGTCAATTTGGCAGAGGCGCTCACAGCCTCAAAGGCTCCGAGGGCCAAGCACGGTAAGTGTAAACCCTTCCCGCCGATTGCGCCGTTAAACTGGGGCTAGGGCTACGTTATGAGAGGGTTAAGAGGCGCATTTTCGGCATGACTACTGGTCTATAATGCGCGAGAGGGTGCGCTATGGCTCATATTCTTGTCGTCGATGACGAACCGTTGATCACCGAGTCGCTCCACTACAGTTTGCGCCGCGAAGGCTTCGAGGTGAGTGTTGCTCACGATGGAGAGGACGCATTGCGGTTGGCCGAATCGGCTCACCCCGATCTCGTCGTCCTCGATGTGATTATGCCAAAGATAGATGGGATGCAAGTGTGCCGCAAACTGCGAGCCACCAACGCCGTGCCGGTGATCATGCTCACCGCGCGCGGCGAAGAGATCGACCGCATCACCGGACTCGAAATGGGGGCCGACGATTACCTCCCCAAACCTTTCAGCTTCCGCGAACTGCTGGCGCGCATCCGCGCCAACTTGCGCCGCGTGGAAATGGATCATCGCCCGGTGGAAACACTGATCGTGCGCATCGGCTCGCTCACCCTCGATCATGCCGCCCACCGACTGCTCAAAAACGAAACCGAGATCACCCTCAGCGCCCGCGAGTTCGATCTGCTCAAAGCCCTCATGAGCCGCGCCGGGCAAGCCATTCCGCGCTCCGAACTGCTCAACCTCGTGTGGGGCGAAAACTGGTTCGGCGACACGCGCACCCTCGACGTGCACATCCGTTGGCTGAGACTCAAGATCGAAGATGATCCCGCCGACCCGCGTTACATCCAAACCGTGCGCGGCATGGGCTATCGCTTCGCCGGGCCCGAAGAGTTCGAGAATCGGCCATGACCCGACCGCGCCCCCGCATGCCCGCCATGGTCAGAAGCCTGCGCGGCCAACTCATCCTCTCGCACCTTCTCGTCACACTGATCGGCGTGGCCCTCGTGGCCGCCTTCGCCGGGCGCAACCTCGTGGCGGCCAGCCTCGCCGAAGCCGAGCACTCGCTCGAAGACGTGGGCTTTGTCCTCAGCAACGAACTCGAAGAGCCTCTGAACCATTTGGTCGAAGGCGAAGATGAAAGCAGCCCCGCCGATGTGACAGCCATCCTCGATAACCACCTCAGCAACGATTACCCAATTCTGGTTGTCGTCACCGCCAACGGCCAAGTGATCCTGCCCTCGAACCTCTCCACTCCCATCCCCGACCCGCGCGAAGCCGTCGAAGTGCGCGGCGCATTTGCCGGAGGCGACTTGCACGAGATTCGACTCGACGCCGCCGGCCGCGAAATGCTGTTCGGCGCAGTGCCCATTCAGCACGAAGGCGAAATCTACGGCGCTCTCCAATTGGCAACGCCCATGGCCCCCGTGCGCGAGAAGATCGCCGGCACCCTGATCACATTGGCTGTTGTGATCGCCAGTGTGAGTATTGCGGTGGGCGGCGCAGGCTGGTGGTTGGCCGGGCAGCTCACCCGCCCCCTCGCTCAACTCACCACCGCCGCCGAAAAATTTGCCGAAGGCAAACTCGACGAGCCGGTGGCCAGCGGCGCGCGCGCCGCCGAACTCATCCGCCTCGAATCGGCGTTCAACGAAATGGCTCGCCGCCTGCAAAAACTCATCGCCGACCAGCGCGCATTCGTGGCCAACGCCTCGCACGAACTGCGCACCCCGCTCACCAGCCTCAAACTGCGCGCCGAAGCCCTCAACAACGGCGCGCTCGGCGACGCCGAAGCCGGGCCGCGCTTCGCCGCCGAAATCGAAACCGAAGTGGATCGACTGACCAAAATGGTGAACGATCTGCTCGACCTCTCGCGCATCGAATCGGGCATTGCCACCCTCGAACGCGAAGCGGTGGATTTGGCTCAATTGGCCGCCGAAGCCCGCGACGCCTTTTCGGTGCGCGCCGACCGCGCCGGAGTCAATGTCACGGTGGAAGTGAATGGGACTCCGCCCCCCGTCTCGGCCAACGAAACGCATCTGCGCCGACTGCTCGATAACCTCCTCGACAATGCCGTGAAATACACCGCGCACGGCGGGGCAGTGACAATTCGCGTGGGCGCCGACTCGGCCAACAGCGCAGTGACGCTCGAAGTGATCGATACCGGAGTCGGCATCTCCCCCGAACGCCTGCCGCACGTGTTCGATCGATTCTATCGCGGCGGCCCGCCCCTCTATCGCACCGGGCCATTGCGCGCGCGTGAAGGCGCCGGGCTCGGGCTCTCTATCGTGCAAAGCATCGCGCAAGCATACGGCGGCAGTGTGCGCGCCGACAGCCCGCCGGGCCGCGGCACAACGATCGCCGTTCGGCTCCCCACGCACCCTCCGGGAAAATAATGGCCTGCCCCAACAAATGCACTCGCGTTATACTGTAGCCATCCCAATGGAGGATGTCCTTGCACCGAAGATGCGCCGACTACTTTCCTCTCTCATTTTGATTCTGATCCTCAGCCTCGCGGCCTCCGCCGCGCTGGCTCAATCCGTTGTCAGCCTTTCCTCGTTGGAAATCGCCTTTTGGCCCGAATTCGACCGGCCAGCAATGCTGGTGATCTATCGCGGCACCTTCTCGCCCGATACCTCGCTCCCGGCTTCGGTGAGAATCGACATCCCGGCCAAATACGGGCCGCCCATTGCCGTCGCCTTCATCGACGCTCAAGGGCAGCTGCTCAATCTCGAATACACCACCGCCGTGAGCGGCGACACGATGAGCATCGCTTTCTCCGCGCCGTCGGCTAACTTTCAGATCGAATACTACGACTCTGGCCTCGATCTCAGTTCGACGACTCGCCGCTATTCTTTCGCCACTGCGCTGGCGTACCCCATCGATTCGCTCACCCTGCAAGTGCAGCAGCCGGTGGATGCCAGCGGGATGCAGGGCACGCCCGCGTTGGGCCAGCCGCGCACCGGCAGCGACGGGCTCACGTATTTCGACGCGGCGCGATCCAACATTGCCGCTGGCTCGGCCATCACCTTCGACATTTCATACACGAAGGCGACGGACACGCTCACTTCGAGTGTGCAGGGGCCGGTCGTCACTCCCGATCTGCCGCCCGAACCGGGCGCGGCGACTCAGGGCGATGACACGATTCTCATATGGGCAATTGTGGGATTGGTGGGTGTGGCAATGGTGGGCGGCGGTGTGGTGATGTATGCGCGGTCGCGCGCGGCGGCGGGTGAGGAGATCGAGTCGCCGGCCTCCCGCCGGGCGAAGTTGAAAGGCCATCCGCCGAAGCCCAAAGAGGTAGGGCCACGAGTCGTTTCCCCAGAGGCGGAGTCCCCTCAATCGGTTTCCTTCTGCCACGAATGTGGCAATCCTGTTCAATCAGCCGATCTTTTCTGTCGTAACTGCGGCGCGAAAGTGCGCCGTTGATCGGCGAGCGCCGAGCGGCAAGCAATACTCGGCGCTCATCTTCTCAGCAATCTCTTCGTTTTTCGCGCAAGCGGATGTGCTAGAATTTTTTCATCCACTGGCGCGCGTCCGGTGGAGTTCGTCACTTTCAGGTAATGACTATCGTTACTCGCCAATCCAGATACGAACCGTATGATTAGCGAACAGTAGGAGGCAGAAACTATCATGGCTGAAACTATTGCTACATCGGGAACCATCGCCGCCAAAAGCGGTGGACGGATGAAGTTTATCGTGGGCGGCTTGCTCATTATTGCCGCCATTGGGTATCTCATCTACACCAGCATCGGAAGCACCCAGCAGTATTTCTTCACCATTCAAGAGTTGAAGGAACGCGGCAGTTCGGTGGTGGGAGACAACGTGCGGGTGTCGGGCGCGGTGATCGGCGAGAGCATTCAGTACGACGCGCAGGCTCTCGAATTGCGATTCGCAGTCGCCAATGTGCCAGCCGATCAAAAAGAGATCGATGCGCTGGGCGGGCTGGCCGTCGTGCTCAACGTTGCCGTGAATGATCCGACGGCGGCGCGGATGGAGGTGATTTATATTGGCGTGAAGCCCGATTTGATGAAGGGCGAAGCGCAGGCCATTATGGATGGGCACATCGACGAGAACGGCCTCTTCCACGCCGACACTCTGCTGATGAAATGCCCCACCCGCTACGAAGGGGAACTGCCGACGCAAGCCGCGCCCTGACGAAATATCAAGGATGAAGGTAGAAGGGTGAAGCCAACTATTCATCCTTCACCCTTCATCCTTCATCCTTCCAATGACTCTCACCCTCGGTCTCACTTCCCTCTTCCTCGCTTTTGCCTGCGCCCTCTACGCCTCGGTGGCCGCGCTCATCGCCGGGCCGCGCAAACTCAACGCATGGATTGATAGCGCGCGCAACGCCGCCATACTCACCTGGCCCCTCCTCACCCTCGCTTCGCTGGCTGTCATCATCATGCTGGTGCAGGGCCAATACCAAGTCGAATACGTCAGCGATGTTTCGTCGCTCGCCATGCCGTGGTATCTCAAAGTCACTGCCCTGTGGGGCGGGCAAGCGGGCAGTCTGCTCTTTTGGTCGTGGCTCATGTCGGCCTTTGCCAGCGCGGCCATGCTCCGCCGCTGGGATCGCGACCGCTCGCTCATGCCCTACGTCATCGCCGTCTCGATGATCACGCTGGCCTTCTTCATTTTGCTCTGCCTCTTCGTCGAAAATCCGTTCCGGCGCCTGTGGCTGAGTCAGGCCACTGGCGAAGTTAACCCGGCGCTCTTCCAGCCCGCCAACAGCACCCTCTTCACCCCGCAAGACGGGCGCGGCCTCAACCCCCTCCTCCGCCACCCTGGCATGATCATCCACCCGCCCATGCTCTATTTGGGCTTCGTCGGATTCGTTGTGCCGTACGCCTTCGCCGTCGCCGCGCTCATCACCGGCCGCACCGACGACGAATGGATCCGCACCACTCGCCGCTGGACTCTCGTCGGCTGGCTCTTCCTTTCGCTCGGCCTCATTCTCGGCGGGCGGTGGGCTTACGATGTGCTCGGCTGGGGCGGCTATTGGGGTTGGGACCCGGTGGAAAACGCCGCGCTGTTGCCGTGGCTCACCGGCACCGCCTTTCTCCACTCGGTCATGATTCAAGAGAAGCGCGGCATGCTCAAAAAATGGAACATGGTGCTGATCATCCTCACTTATGCGCTGGTCATCTTCGGCACCTTCCTCACCCGCAGCGGCGTGCTCTCCTCGGTTCACGCCTTCGCCCAGAGCGCCATCGGGCCGCTGTTCTTCGGCTTCATCGGCATCACCTTCACCATCTCCATGAGCCTCCTCTTCTGGCGATGGGATTCGCTCGCCAGCGAAACACAAATGGACAGCCTCCTCTCGCGCGAGGCCGCCTTCCTCCTCAACAACCTTTTGTTTCTCGGCATCGCCTTCGCCACCCTGTGGGGCACCATCTACCCCCTCATCTCCGAACTCGTCACCGGCCAAAAAATCACCGTCGGCCCGCCGTACTACAACCGCGTCAACGGCCCACTGCTCGCCATCCTCGTTTTGCTGATGGGCATCGCGCCCCTCATTGCTTGGCGGAAAGCGTCTTTCAAGTCGCTCAGCAAATTGATGTGGATCCCCGCCGCCCTCACCATCCCCACGCTCATCCTCTTCTACTTTCTCGGAGCGGCGCACCCCGTCGCGCTCGGAGCCTACGCCATCACCGCCTTCGTCGGCTACACCACCCTCTCCGAATTCGCGCGCGGCATGGTCGCCCGCATGAGGCTGGGCGAGAATCCGCTCATCGCGCTCATCAACCTCTCGGCGCGCAACCGGCGGCGCTACGGCGGCTACACCATCCATCTCGGAGTCGTCGTCATGGCCTTCGGCGTCATCGGCTCCAACCTCTTCCAAACCGAAACGCAAGCCACACTCGCGCAGGGCGAAACCCTCAGCATCGGCGGCTTCACCTTGCGTTTCGACTCGGTGGCCCTCTTCCCCACCAACGACAACCGCGAAGTCACCCGCGCCACCGTCACCGTGTTCGACTCGTCCGGCAGGCTCATCGCCGAACTGCACCCGCGCCGCGACTTCTTTCTCGACAGCGGCCAGCCCATGACCATCCCCGGCGTGCGCAGCACCTTCGGCGAAGACTTCTACGTGATCTTGGTGGACTGGCAACCCATCGGCTCCACTGGAGCGACCTTTAAGGTGTACGTCAATCCGCTGATCAATCTCGTGTGGACAGGCGGCCTCATCTTCATTCTCGGCACCCTCGTCGCCACATGGCCCGACGCCGACGAAGAGAAGCGATACGCCGCGGCCCCGGCCAGCACACTTGCCACTGCAGGAGCAGACTGATGATTCAGAAGTCAGAAATCAGAAGTCAGAAATCAGAAGCGGTGATCGCCGCGTTGCTTGTCGCGCTGGCGGTCGCGCTCGTTTTCGCCGCGCCGGTGTTTGCGCAAAACGGCGAACCGACCGACGACGAAGTGAACGCCGTTGCCAAACAGTTGTATTGCCCGGTGTGCGAGAACACGCCGCTCGACGTGTGCCCCACCCAAGCCTGCGCTCAGTGGCGAGCCACCATCAAAGAGAAACTCATCGCCGGGTGGAGCGAACAACAGATCAAAGATTACTTTGTTCAGCAATACGGCGAGCGCGTGCTGGCCCAACCCTCCACGCGCGGCCTCAACGTTCTCGTGTGGGTCCTGCCGCCCATCGGCTTTCTCATCGGCGCCGCCGCGCTGGCCTATTATCTTCAGCAGCTGCGCAATCCTGCGCCCTCGGTTGTGGCCGCGCCCGCCAGCGCTCCCCCCACCGACGACGATGACGATTACGAAAAGCGGTTGGAAGAGGAACTCGCCAAGCGGCGGTGAGGCCATAAGCAATGAACAATGAAACAATGAACAATGAGACAATGGTGGTTGTCGAATCGCAAACCCCAATCCAAAACCAAAAACCTAAAGTCCTCCTCGGCTGGGCGGCGGCGTGGATCGTTTTGATCGCCCTGCTCGGATTGGTGGCGGTCAAACTCTATCAAGTCACCCTCGGCCCGGTGTCCAGCGGCTCCGCGCCCGATTTCACCCTCACCACCTTCGACGGCGAAACCATCGCCCTCGGCTCACAACGCGGCAAAGTGGTCGTCGTCAACTTTTGGGCCTCGTGGTGCAACCCCTGCAAAGATGAAGCCGCCGACCTCGAAGCCTTTTGGCGGCAATACAAAGATCGCGGCGTCGTGATGGTCGGCGTCGATTACGTGGACACCGAAACCGAAGCCCGCGCCTACCTCGCCCAGTTCGACATCACCTACCCCAACGGCCCCGATCTCGGCACGCGCATTTCGCAAGCCTACCGCATCAAAGGCGTGCCCGAAACTTATATCATCGACAAAAACGGAAACCTCGTCACCAACATCATCGGCCCCACCACGCTGGCCGACCTCGCGGCTATCGTTGAGCCGCTGCTAAAATAATCATGGACATCGGTTCCCTCCTCCTCGCCCTTTCCCTCGTCATCATCGTCGTCGCTTTTGTCGCTCAACCCCTTCTCGACCGCGCCGCCGCCCGGCGCGAAGCCGCCTCACCCGCCGACGATCTCATCTCGCAACGTGAAGCGGTGCTCATCGAATTGCGCGATCTCGATTTCGATCACACCACCGGAAAAATCGGCGACGACGATTACGCCGCCCAGCGCGCGCGCCTCGTCGCCAAAGGCGCCGAAGTTTTGCGCGCCCTCGATCAACGGCCCGCCGCCGATCTTTCATCCGACAGCACTGACGACGACATCGAAAAAGCCATTGCCGCCGTGCGGCAGGGCAAGAGCGCCAAAACGGCGTTGGCCAACTTCGATGACGAAATCGAGCAGGCCGTTGCCGCCGTGCGCAAAGGCGGCGGCAAACCCAAGGCCGCGCGCGCATCGGCGGCGCCCCCACCGGAGGGGCCATCGTGCCTCAATTGCCATCAATCCATCAAGGCCGGAGATAAATTTTGCCCTCACTGCGGCACGCCCATCTCCCATGCTTGCGCCCACTGCGGCCAACCCCATCTGCCCAACGACAAATTCTGCGCCAAGTGCGGCGCGAAACTGAACGTGGCTTCAGAGGCCGCATGACCAAATCTCAAATTCCAAATTTCAAACTCCCAACCTTAGACTCAAACACAACACGTTTCGCGGTTGGCGCGACCACAATCTTCCTCATCGTCATCCTCTCCGCCTGTTCTCTCGCCGAAGACATCACCCCGCCGCCGGGATTCGAGAGCGCCCCGCCTGCGGCGCAGCCTGTGGGGGGGCCGACTGCCATCCCCAACCTCCCGCCCGACTCCGGACTCGGCTACCCCACCGTGATCCCGTCGGTGGCCAAAGGCGCGGTCATCTATTCGCAGAACTGCACGCGCTGTCACGGCGCAGGCGGCGCGGGCGACGGCGCAATGGCCAGTCAGATCCAATTCCCCATGCTCGATTTCACCGCGCTCGAATCGGCCAGCGCGGCCACGCCGGAGAAATGGTTCAGCATCATCACCAACGGCAACCTCGAGCGGGTGATGCCGCCGTGGAACGGCTCGCTCACCGAAGAACAGCGCTGGCATCTCGTGGCCTATCTTTACAGCCTCAGCGCCACGCCCGATGTGCTTGAGGCGGGCAAAGCGCAATACGACTCCAACTGCGCCGCGTGTCACGGCGAGGGCGGCGCGGGCGACGGCCCCGAAGCCGTCGGCGCACTGCCGAACTTCACCGATCAGCAATACATGTCGGCCAAAGCGAACGCCGATTTTGCCGCCGCGCTCGGCGCAGGCACCGCCATCGAAAATCACAACTTCGCCGACAAGATCGGCGATGGCGGATTGATCGGCGTCATCAGTTACGTCCGCGCCTTTTCATACGACTCGACGCCGCCCGACGTGCTCAAAGGCACGGTCACCGGCACAGTCACCAACGGCACCGCCAACGGAATCGTCCCCGCCGATCTCACCGTCACCCTGCACATCTTCGACAACTTCCAAGAGACGGCCACCCTCGCCACCGACGTGAAGAGCGACGGCGCGTTTGAGTTCACCGGAATCGAAATGCCGTTGGATCGCGCCCTCATCCTCTCCACCGAATATGGCGGCGCGATCTACACTTCGGATGTGGTTGCCGTCGGCGACCAATCCAGTTACGACCTGCCCATCACCATTTACGACACCACCAGCGATCCGAGTGTGCTGTCCATTTCGCGCATGCACATCGTCTTTGAATTCAGCGAGCCCGGAGTCGCGCAGGTGGGCGAATTGTTCGTCGTCAACAACACCAGCGATAGAACTTTCGACTCGGCAACGCCCGACGGCCCCACCACTGTCTTCCCCCTGCCTCCGGGATACAGCAACCTCTCATTTCAAGACGGCTCCATCGGCGACCGATATTTGCAAACCGACGATGGTTTTGCCGACACCGCCACCGTGCACACCGGCCCCGACCCCCGGCAGATTCTCGTCTCATACAAATTGCCGTACGCCGATGGGCTGACCTTTTCGCAAAAACTTTCGTACCCCGCGCAAACCGTCAACATCCTTTTGCCCGAAGCCGGTCTCACGCTCACCGGAGACGGCATCACCGACGACGGCACACAAAGCATACAGAATTCGAGTTTCCATTCGTACACTATCACCGGATCGCAGGCGGGCGATGCGATCGCTTTCGAGATCAAAGGCACGCCAAAGTTTGCCGCCAGCACAGCCACCACCGCGGACGCGGCCGCCTCCACAACCGACACGCGCAGTCTGCTCATCGGCGGCCTCTCCATTGCATTGGCCGCCTCGGTTGTGGCCTATTGGTGGACACAGCGCGGCGGCAAAGCCGCGCCCCCGCGCGCAGCGCCGCGCAACGCCGCCGCCCGCCGTGAAGAACTCCTGCGCGAAATCGCCGAACTGGACGCGGGCTTCGAGGCCAACGAATACCCCGAAGCCGAATACCGCCGCGAACGCGAAAAGTTGAAAGCCGAATTACGCCGATTGATAGAACAGGAAAAGCAAGCGGCCAACAGCAAACAGCAAAAGTAAGTCGGCGGATGATCGAAATCCGTTCCCTCACCAAAACCTTCGGCCTCAAGCCCGTGCTTCGCGGCATCGATCTCACCATTCAGCCGGGTGAGTTCTTGGCCCTTGTGGGCCCCAACGGCGCGGGCAAATCCACCCTTCTGCGCATCGTCGCCTCCCTCGCCCGCCCCACCTTTGGCCGAGTGCGCCTCAACGGATACGAACTCCCCGCGCAGGCCGATCCCGCCCGCCGGTTGTTGGGAGTCGTCTCGCACCACCCGCTGTTGTATGGCGACCTCACCGCCGAAGAAAATCTCCGCTTCTACGGCGAGATGTACGCCGTCCCCCATCTCAAACACCGCATTGCCGAAGTTCTCGAACTGGTCGGCCTGAGCAAACGCCGCGCCGATCTTGTGCGCACCTTTTCGCGCGGCATGGCTCAACGCCTCGCTATTGGCCGCGCCATTCTGCACTCGCCGCAAATCATGCTCTTCGACGAGCCGCACACCGGGCTGGATCAAGACGCCAGCGCCATGCTCGACAACATTCTCAAAACGGTGGCCGCCCGCGACTCGGCCCCGCGCACCGTGCTCATGATCTCGCACGATCTGCCGCGCGCCCTCGCCCTCGCTCACCGAGTCGCCATCCTCTCGCGCGGCAAAATCGCCTACGAGTCGCCGGCCGCCGGACTGAGCCCGTTCGACTTCGCCCGCACCTACGAAACGCTGACCAATGGCTGAAGGCATTCACCGCGAAGGCGCGAAGAGCGCGAAAGCCATCAATGACTCTGCAACCGTTGCGCCTTTGCGATTCACTCAATACCTCCGCGCCGTCGCCGCCATCGTTCGCAAAGATGTGGCCGCCGAGATTCGCAGCCGCGAACTGATCAGCGCCATGCTGGTCTTCTCCCTGCTCGTCGTGCTCATCTTCAACTTCGCCCTCGAACTCGACCGCTTCGCCCGCGAGAACGTGGCCGCCGGAGTGCTGTGGGTCACCTTCATCTTCGCCGGAACGCTCGGCCTCAACCGCACCTTCGCCGCCGAAAAAGATCGCGGCTCGTTCGACGGCCTCCTCCTCGCTCCCGTCGATCGCACCACCATCTATTTCGGCAAACTGCTCGCCACGATGATCTTCATGCTCATCGTCGAAGCCATCGTCATCCCGGTGTTCAGCGTGCTCTACGGCCTCTCGCTCATTCAGCCATTGCTGTTCGCCGTCGTTCTGCTCGGCACGCTCGGCTACGCCGGAGTGGGCACGCTGCTGGCCTGCATGGCCGTGCACACCCGCACCCGCGACGTGCTCCTGCCCATCCTCCTTTTCCCCGTCACCATCCCGGTCGTCATCGCCGCCGTCAAATCCAGCGCCGGCATCCTCCTCGCTTCCCAATGGAGCGACATCGCCATCTGGTTCAACCTGCTCATCGTCTACGACACCATCTTCATCGCCATCGCCTTCATGGTGTTCGATTACCTCGTCGAAGAATAAAAAGGAAAACAGGGATGACTTTTGACACCCCCACGCCCGAAGATCCAACCCCGGCAGAGACGCCGCCATCGCCCGCCACCGAGATTCTGCCGGACACGACTCGCGCCCGCGAGGGGCCCGCCCTCACCATCACCGTGCAATCGTGGAGCACGCCCCTCGTCGGGCTGGTCATGCTCGCGCTTGGGCTTTTGCTTGGCTACGTTGGCCGCCCGCTTGTGACGGATCGCCTCGCCTCATTCCAACCCACCGCCACCGCCCAACCCACTCCGGCGGCCATGGCCGGGCCCCCGCCCCAACTGAACGGCCGCGAAGAACTCATGCAATACCTCGCTTCGCAAACGCGGCACTTCCTCGGCAACCCCGATGCGCCCGTCGTCATGTTCGAGTTTAGCGACTTTCAGTGACCGTTCTGCGGCACCTACGCCACTGGCGCGGCGCGCCAGATCGCAGAGCAATACATCAGCACCGGCAAAGTTCGCTTCGGCTATCAGCACTTCGCCTTCCTCGGCCAAGAATCGGGGTGGGCCGCCGAAGCCAGCGAGTGCGCCGGAGATCAAAACAAATTCTGGGAATACCACGATGCGCTCTTCACCAATCAGGCAGGCGAGAATCAAGGCGCATTCAACAAAGACAACCTCAAACGATTTGCCCAATCGCTGAAACTTGACTCGGCGCAATTCGATGACTGCCTCGACAGCGGCAAGTACGCCGCGCTCGTCGCCAGCCAGACTCAAATCCTTCAGCAGTTGGGCGTGCAAAGCACCCCCACCTTCGTCATCAACGGCCAAGCGCTCATGGGCGCCGAGCCGTTCGAAACCTTCCAGCAAGTTTTCGAGAGCGAACTAAACCGATGACCTTCTCAAAGGAGTCCACCGTGAACACCGCAACCACTCCCCGCGCTCTGCAAATTCTCACTGTTATCACCATCATCCTGTTTGTCATCGCGCTCGGCCTCGTGTTCTTCTACGCGCCGCGCGAAGCCACAATGGGCGAAGTCCAGCGCATCTTCTATTTCCACGTTCCCTCGGCGTGGGTGGGCGGGCTGGCTTTCCTCGTCACGCTCGTTGCCGGAGTCGGCTTCCTTCGCACCGGCGATTACAAATGGGATCGGGTCGGGCTGTCCTCCGTCGAGATCGGCATCACCTTTTCGATCATGACTCTGTTCAGCGGCATGTTGTGGGCACGACCCAGTTGGAACACGTGGTGGACGTGGGATCCGCGGTTGACTACCTTCACCATTGTGCTGCTGCTCTACTTCGCCTACCTCATGCTCCGGCAGGGCATCGAGGATCCGGGCCGCCGCGCCCGCTTCGCCAGTGTGTATGGCATCGTGGCCTTCATCAGCGTGCCCATCACCTATTTCGCCATTCAACTTGCGCGCTCCATCCATCCGGTCATCTTCGGCTCGGCCAACCCCAACGCCGAAGGCGATTCGTCGCTGACGCCGGAAATGCTGCACACCTTTTTCTTCTGCCTGTTCACCTTCACCGTGCTGTACGTTACCCTGCTGTGGCACCGCGTCCGGCTCGCAAGTTACGCCGAACGCGTGGAGCAACTCAAAGCCAAAGCCTTAGCCGCCTAACCTCCCATGACACTCGCGCCTCTCCTCCAAACCCCCGACACCTCCGGCTACATGATCGCCGGGTACGTTGTCTTCATCGTCCTGCCCGTCCTGTTCATCGCCAGCCTCCTCTACCGCCAACGCAGTTTGAAGCGCGACGAGGAGACCCTGCGCAGCCTCGCCGAAGAGGAGAAGAAATAGCGCCTCGCATCTGCCCTGCCATCTCCCTCATGCTATAATCCGCCGAACTCGTTACGGCGTTTCTACCCAGAGGAGGGAGCTATGGCCGTTCCACTTCACCCCGCCGACGAACGCGGCCTCAAAGGCCTCAGCCTCGACAGCCGCGTGCGCCAATTGTTTTACGACCTCCCGCCCGAACGGGTGAAAGAACTCGCCCGGCTCGTGCCCATCGAGGCGCGCAAGCGCAACGTCATTTACACGCGCGACGGCAACGAAGAGGTCATCAACATCCTCCTCCGCCCGCTGGCAGCCATGCCCGATCAGGTCGCCTACTTCCACGTCGTCTCCCTCGCCATCGTCAACGCCCTCAAACGCATCCCCGATCTTTACATTCAAGATTTCGCCGTCCGCGAAGTGGTGCCCCTCGCCCCCGACGAAGAAAAATTTCTGTGGGACACGTGGCGCCAAAGCCAGCGCGAAAACAACCCGGTGTTTGGCCGCCTCGACGCAATGGTGGATTTCACCAGCCCGATGTGGAAAGACTCGCTCAACTTCGTCGAGCCGAATCTCTCCGGCGTCGGCGGCATCCATCTTGTCCCCAACTGCGAGCAAGTGCTGGCCGATGTCGTCCTGCCCGTTTTGCAAGAGACGGCTCCCGATCTGCATCTCGAGCCGGGGTTGGACTTGCGCGACATGTTCCTTCAGGAAATGACCGATCACCTCGAAGCCATCGGGCGGCCCGGCGGCACGATTTGCTTTGTCGATCCGAAATACTCCGGCGACGGCCCCCTCGAACTCGACCCGTTGATGGACTACTACCGCGAAGCGCGCGGCATCAACGCCGTCCACGCCGACCCCACCGAACTGTACGTGCGCGGCGGCGAAGTGTGGTACGAGGACACCAAAATCGATCTCGCTTACCGCGATTACGAAATGCGCGATCTGCTCTACATGGAAAAAGAAGAGGGCTTGGACATTCGCCCGATGAAAATGCTCTTCAGCCAAAATCGGATGGTGTCCTCTTTGGCCGGAGATTTCGATCACAAATCCACGTGGGAGATTCTCACCGACTCGCGCTTCACCGAAAAATACTTCACCGCCGAGGAGCGCCGCTACTTCAAGCGGCATGTGATGTGGACACGGGTGATCAAAGATCGGCGCACCACCGAGCCCGATGGCGAGGCGGTTGACCTGCTTGAGTACATGCGGAAGAATCAAGACATCCTCGTGATGAAGCCCAACCGATCTTACGGCGGCGACCGCGTGCTGCTCGGCCCGCTGATGGAAGAGAGCGACTGGGGCGCCGCCATTCAATCGGCGCTCACCGACAGCGAAGATTGGGTGGCGCAACGGCTGGCGCGAATCAGCGTCAGCGAGTTTCCCATCATCGCCCCCGATGGCTCGGTGTCGAACGAGCCCTTTTACACGGTGATGGGCTTCGCGCCGACGAAATACGGCGTGGCCGTGCTGGGGCGCGCCTCGCAAAAGCAGGTGGTGAACGTGGCCCAGCGCGGCGGCATGTGCGCCGTGCTCGTGGGGCGATACGGCAAAAGCATCCTCGGCCCGCGGTGAAAGGATGAAGGATGAATGACGAAGGACGAATTCATCCTTCATCCTTCTGCCTTCATCCTTTTCCATGCTCGGCGAATCTCGAATCAAACAACTGCTGGAAACAGCGCTCGCTCTCTCCACTGCCGACGAAACCGAAGCCGCCGTCACGGCCACCGACGAATCGCTCACCCGCTTCGCCAACAACGCCATTCACCAAAACGTGGCCGAGTCTGATGCCGCCATCGAAGTGCGCGCCGTCTTCGGCAAACGGGTGGGCACGGCTGTCACCAATGATTTCTCGGCGGACTCACTGCGCCGCATCGTGGATATGGCCTGCGAGATCGCCCGCCACCAACCGGAGAACCCGGGTTTTCCCGGCCTGCCCGAACCGAGTCCGGTGGCCCGAGTCGAGTCGTTCGATGAGGCGGCCGCGTCGGCCTCGCCGGAACAGCGGGCCGCCGCAGTGAGCGGCATCTGCCGCGCCGCTTCGGGCGCGCGGGCCGTGGCCGCCGGAGCCTATTCCACCTCCATCACCGAAAGCGCCATCGCCAACTCGCGCGGGCTGTTCGCTTATCACCCGGCCACCTCCGTCGATCTCACGCTCGTCGTCGCCCGCCGCGAGGGATCGGGGTATGCGCACGGCACCTCGTGGCGGTTGGATCGGGTGGACACCGAACGGTTGGGGCAGGAGGCGTTGCGCAAAGCGTTGGCGTCGTCCATTCACGATCCCATGCCGCTCGATCCCGGCGAGTACCCGGTGATCCTCGAGCCGTACGCCGTCGCCGACATCATCGAAAATCTTGCCTCGGCGGGCATGGGCGCCTTGGCGGTGCAGGAGGGGCGAAGTTGGATGAACGGGCGAATGGGCAAACAGATTCTTTCGCCGCTCATTTCGATTTGGGATGACGGGCTGGACACCGACGGCGAACCCCAACCGTTCGATTGCGAAGGGGTGCCGAAACGGCGCGTAGATATTGTGCGCGACGGCGCGCCGATTGCGCCCGTGTACGATACGCACACCGCCGCCCGCGAACCGGGGCGCGCCTCCACCGGCCACGCTCAACCGATCGACGAAGATTGGGACGGCCCCGCGCCCGCCAATTTGCACATGGCCCCCGGCGAGTCATCGGTGGAAGCGATGATCGCGGCAACCGAGCGCGGCGTGTATGTGACTCGATTCTGGTATGTGAATGCGATCTCGGAGCGCAACTGCATGCTCACCGGCATGACTCGCGATGGGACGTTTTTGATCGAGGGCGGGGAGATTGCCGGGCCGGTTCGCAACGCGCGTTTCACACAGGCCATGGTTCCGGCTCTCAAACACGTGGCCGCCTTGAGCCGCGAAGCCCGCCCCATCGGCGGCTACTATGGAAGCCATCGCTTGCCTGCGATGAAGCTGGACGGGTTTCGATTCACGGGGTGAGAAGCCGTCAATGGGCGCTCCCCGCCGAAGTATAATGTTGGCGCGAGGGAAACATCATGAACACGACCATCACCCTTTCGGATCACACATACGGTCTGCTGGCTCGGCAGGCCGAAAAGACGAATCGCTCGGTGAACGATGTGGCCGAAGAAGCATTGGAGCAATATCTGTTGCCGCCGCATCCGTATATTGAAAAAGTCAAAAACACATCGGGCTGGCGGGTTGTGCTCAAAGGGACTCGGATACCCGTGAGCATCATTGTCGGCTACCTCCACACTGGAGAGACGCCCGAAACCCTTGCCCATGAAGTGATCCCGAATGTTTCGCTCGCGGCGATCTACGATGCGCTGAGCTACTATCATGATCACAAGGAAGAAATTGAGCGGGAGCTCGCCGAAAGCACAGAAGAAACAAGCAAGAAATATCTTCGGGAGCGTTTAGGTGAAGAGGGCTTCGCAAGAATTACAGGGCAACACAAATGATCGGCTTGCCCATCCGGCTGTATCTGGACGAGCACATTTGGCGTGGCTTGACCCAGCGCTTGCGCGAAAAAGGTTACGACGCCTTGCACGTGTGCGATGTCGATCGAGGCGGGTTGTCGGATGAGGCTCAATTAGAATTCGCCGCGCAGGAAGGACGCGCCATACTCACCTACAACATCCCGGACTTTAGTCCGCTGGCGCGGCTTTGGTATGAAGCCGGGCGCAATCATGCAGGCATCATTCTCTCGAATGAAATTGGGCATGGCGAACTTCTTCGCCGCGTGCTAAAACTACTCGAGACGGTATCCGCTGAAGAAATGAAGAACAGCGTTCGGTATTTGCAGGAGTTCAAGTAACGCATCTGCATCACTCCTCCTCCCTCCATCCCCATTCGCCCACCAGCGGCACGAACCGAACGGGAGACAATCGTTCGATGTGCCACGCTTCTCCGCGCCTCTGCCAGCATTCCAAATCCTGATCGATCCGCGATCCCACCGGGATGACGAGGCGGCCCTCCGGTTTGAGCTGCTCGATCAGCGGAGCGGGAATGGACGGCGCCGCCGCCGTGACGATGATCGCATCATACGGCGCGTGCTCGGCCCAACCGAATGAACCGTCTCCCACCGCGATCTCAACATTGACGATCCCCAATTTGGACAGCGCCTCTCTGGCGTGCGCGGCGAGCAATGCATACTTTTCCACCGACCACACCCGCCGCGCCAACCTCGCCAAGATCGCCGTTTGGTAGCCCGACCCCGCGCCGATTTCGAGCACATGCTCTTCGCCGCTCAATCGTAATGCTTGAGTCATCAACGCCGCCACGAAGGGTTGTGAGATCGTCTGCCCTTCGCCGATGGGGAGCGGGCCATCGTCGTAGGCAAACGAGCGGTGTTCCGGCGGCACGAACTGCTCGCGAGGCACTTGCCCCATCGCGGCCAGCGCTCGCTTGGCGGTGATTCCGCGGGCCACAAGTTGCTCGCGCACCATCTGCGCGCGCGCATCGGCAAAATTCATCGATTGGAGTTTACACGCGATTGAGGGGCAAAACAAACGGCGGGCTGTCGCCCGCCGCCGAGTCAATCGTAAGCGAAACGTTGCTCTTTCCACACGTCCGCTTCGTTGTGGTATCCGGCCTGCTCCCAAAAGCCCAGCCGATCCTGCGGCATGAATTCCAATGCGCGCAGCCACTTGCCGCCTTTCCAAAGATAGGGCGTTGTATATTCCGTTCCGGGGATCGCGCCGATGACGCCGCGCAAGGGGTAGCCGTGATCGGGATCGAGGGGTTGGCCATCGTAGTGAGTGGCTAGCAAAAAGTTGGGTTGCAGAGCCACGTCGAGGGGCACGTTGACGGTGAACCCGTATTCGCAATGCTGAAGCACGAACTTGGCCGAAGGCTTGAGTCGGAGCATCCCTTCATCCACCAAAGTCTTGACCGACACACCTTCCCAATCGGTGTCGAATTTGCTCCAGCGCGTCACGCAGTGCAGATCTATTTTGACTTTCGCGCGCGGCAGTTTGTTGAACTCATCCCACGTCCAGCGCTTCTCTTCTTCCACTTCGCCGAAGACGCGAAAGTCCCACGGGGCCGGGTTGAATCTTGGCACCGGCCCGTAGTGGAGCACGGGAAACCGGTTGGTGAGCGACTGCCCCGGCGGGAGCCGCCCCATCTGTTTCACTTCATTTTCCTGATCTTTGCGGCCAAGAATCCTGTCGAGCATCAATGCCTCCGATGAACGCCGAAATTATATCGCTGTGAGTGAGTCTATCAAAGGGAGAATCTGTTACACGCCCTTGATCACGTTGCCGGCCGTTTGAAAGAGGTCGAGCGGGTTCGTGG
>VGOW01000056.1 GCA_016875735.1 Chloroflexota bacterium
TGCAGAGCCTCCGGGTTCTGCAATTCCGCCGCCGCTTCCTCCGCCCCCGTGTGCGCTTGGTCGAACGGCAGAATGCCCAAAAACTTCGGCAGCAATACCATCTTCACTGCTTGCCCGGGCGTGGCAGTAATCACTTCCGGTTGCGGGCCGGCATCTTTCTCGACATTGTCCTTAGTGTAAACGGTGAACGGTCCCATGAGGACGCGGAGGCCCGCGTCACGAGTGGGGTCTTTCTCAATGGTGTAGGTGCCCATCCGCCCGGCCTCGAACGTCTCGCCTTCCTTGCCTTCAATCGCCCCCGTCGCCAGCAGGTAGGTGGTGTAGTAGGTCAGGTAGCCCAAGTCCACGAATGACCACAGCGCAAACTCCGGCGCGCACCCGTTCAGCGTGTACGACACCATCTCGCTCGGCAAGCCCAACCCGCTCACCTTCACCGTGTCGCACAAGCCCTCATCCTGCATCGCTTTGGCCGCCGCCGCAATGCCCACCGTGGTGGGAGCCATGATCAAGCCCATGTCCGGGTACTTGTCCACCAGCGCCAAGGCTTGGTTGTACGAGTCTTCCGATTGGTCGTTCCCGTACACCACGTCCAGCAACTCCAACTTGGCGTACTTCGGATCCTTCAACGCTTCTTCCATCGCCGCGATCCAGGCGTTCTGGTTGGCCGCGTCCGGCGACGCCGACAGCACTGCAAACTGGCCGCCATCCGCGCCCAAGATGCTCAGCGCCATGTCGGCCATCACGGTGCCCGTCTCCTTGAAGTCCACCTGAGCAATGAACAACTGCTCACCCTCCGCCGACGGGATCGGCGAGTCCCACGTCACCACTTTGATCCCCGCGTCCACCGCCGCTTGCGCCGCCGGAGCGATCTGGTCGCCGGCGTTGTTCGAGATCATGATCGCGTTCACGCCCTGCGTTGTCGCCGTCGTCACGATCTCGATCTGCCCGGCTACGCTGTTCTCCGGCGTCGGGCCCAAGAATTGCAGAGCCTCCGGGTTCTGCAATTCCGCCGCCGCTTCCTCCGCCCCCGTGTGCGCTTGGTCGAACGGCAGAATGCCCAAAAACTTCGGCAGCAATACCATCTTCACTGCTTGCCCGGGCGTGGCAGACACCGGGCCGCTGGGCTCGGGCGCCGTAGTCGGCGCGGGCGCTGAAGTCGGCGGGGGCGCCGAAGTGGGAGCGGGCGCTTCAGTCGTCGCCGCGCCGCCGCAGGCCGTGAGCAATATCGTAGCGACGGCGAGCAGGCTGATGACTGCTCTTAGATTCTTAGTCATTGTGATACTCCTCCTGATGTAGTGTAGGAAATGGTTTTCAACAATCGCGATTCAAACGGTCACTGTCTATCGATATTGGCGGCGAGGCCTCACCTCCTTTCCATTCGTTTGATTGGCGCGCACCGCGCCTAACTGCCATGCCCCACTCCCTCCCCCGTTGTCTGCGCCGGGCCGACTCGACGGCGGCGGTTCCATAGGCTTTGGGCATCCTGCCCCCAATTGGGAATCAACACCGACAGAATCAACAGCACGCCGATCACGCCGGTTTGGGTGTTGCTGGTGATGTTGACCAGCGACATGCCGTTGCGCAGATTCAAGACAAGCAGAATAGACAGGCCGACGCCGACGAGCGTTCCACTCCCGCCGAAAATGCTGACGCCACCCAACAACACCATCGTGATGATGTCGAGCTCGAACCCTTCCGCCGTGCTGCCCCGCACCGCGCCCAACCGGGCGGCCAACAGCAACCCGGCCAGCGTGGCCACCACGCTCGAAGCAACGAACAGAATCATCTTCACCCGCCGCACCCTCACTCCCGAATAGCGAGCCACTTCACGATTGTTTCCGATCACATACACGTAGCGGCCAAAAGCCGAGTATTGCAGTATCACGACGGCGATGATGAGCAGAGCAAGGAAGATGAGCGAGGCAAGCGGGAACGGGCCGAGCAACGGCTGTTGTCCGAGGCGGTTGAACCACTCCGGGAAATTCCCGATAGAGCGATCTTCGATGAGGATGCGCGCCACGCCGCGATAACCGATCAGCCCGGCCAGCGTGACTGCCAGCGACGGCAAGCCCACGACCGAGATCCAGAATCCGTTGAACACACCGACGATCACACCGACGATGAGCGTGACGGCAATAGCCGCGGGCATCGGCGTCCCTTGTTCATGGAGGAAGGCCAGCAGGCACGAGGCCAGCCCCATCACCGAGGCCACCGAGAGATCGATTTCGCCGTTGATGATGATGAAGGTCATCGCCAAAGCGACGATGATCCGTTCGATGAATAATTGAAAGAGATTGACTTGATTCTCGACGCTCAAGTACACCGGCGACTGAATGGCGTTGTTGGCGACGACGACAACCAAAATGGCGAGCAGGAGGCCTTCCCAACTCTTCAGCCGTTCCAGGCTCGCGCTGAGTGAGCCAAACGTGTTACGCGTCATGGCCGGCCTCCTCCACTGCTTGCGCGCCGCTCGTTGGCCGGGCTTGCAGTCCGCTCCGCGCCCAAAGATTGCGCAGGCGGTTGATGATCACCGCGTCGGTGGCGACGGCCAACAGAATGAGCAATCCGAGCAGAGCATCGCGCCAGAACTCGCTGATCTGAAGCCAGCGGATCAAACTTTGCTCCAGTGTGTTGATCATGAGCGCGCCCAACAACGCGCCGATCATCGTGCCCGATCCGCCGAAGACATTCACGCCGCCAACCACAACCGCCGCAATCGCCGACAGCTCCATGCCCTGCGCGGCCACGACGGTGATATTGCCGAAGCGGGCCAGAAACATGAAACCGGCCAAGCCTGAGAGCATACCGCACAGCACATAAGCGGTCATCACAATGCGCTGAGTCGGGAAACCGGCGGTGCGGGCGGCTTCGGGATTCGATCCAATGGCATACAGTCGGCGGCCAAAGGGCAGGTAGGTGATGACCAACTGAAATATCACGACCAGCGCCAAGGCCACTCCGACCATGAGGCGAAAATCGAATTCTCCAACTTGGAACAGATTCGCCCGCGCCAAATCCAACAGCCACTGCGGCAAGGAATCGGTTGTGACCGTCTTCGCGCCGGAATAATTCACCAACAGCGCGCGGAATATCGCCAGCGTGCCCAGTGTGACAATGATCGAGGGCACCCGGCCATAGGCCACCAACACGCCATTGATCAGGCCCATGATCGCCCCCATGCCAACGGCCAGCAGAATGGCCGCGAGCGGGGCCATCTCGTTGTTATTGGCCAGTTGCGTTCCGGCGAAATAAGCGGTGAAGCCGACAATCGAGCCGACCGAAAGATCGTAGTTGCGGGTGAGAATCACCAGCGTCTCTCCGACGGCGACGACGGCGATGATGGCTACAGTAGTGGTGATGCGGTTGAAAGTGCGCCCGCTGTAATAGCCTTCGATCTGTGTGCCGAAGAAGATGAGCGTGACGACGATCAGAAACACCAGACTCAACTCGCGGATTTGCTCCGGGCGCAAATAGCGTTTGATAGTCTCCATTATTGACTCCCTCTTGCTCCACTGTTCTGCCCCATCGCGGCGCTCAATATGATCTCTTGCGTGGCTTCGGCGCGGGTGAAGATGCCCATCTGCCGGCCCTCGCGCATCACGAGAATGCGATCGCTCATCGCCAAAATCTCCGGCAGGTCGGATGAAATGAGGATGATCCCCAAACCCCGCGCCGCCAGATCGTTGATCATATGATGCACTTCGGCTTTGGCGCTTACGTCAATGCCGCGCGTTGGCTCGTCCAATATCAGCAGGTGCGGGCGAGCATTGAGCCATTTGCTCAACATCACCTTTTGTTGATTGCCGCCGGAGAGCCGGGCCACCTCAACTCGAACCGACGGCGCGCGAATAGCCAGCCGCTCGCGGAAACTCTCGGCGGCCGTCTCCTCGACCGCCCGTTTGATCAAACCCAAACGCGACAGATATTCGCGCAGCATCGGCAGGGAGATGTTGGCAGTGATGGACATGGGCATGGTCAGCCCCAATGCGCGACGATCTTCGGTGGCATAAGCAATGCCGACTTGAAGCGCGTGATCGGGAGAATGCAGTTTCACCGGCCGGCCGTCGAGCGTGATTTCGCCGGCATCGGCGCGTTCGACGCCGAACAATGCCAGCCCCACATCGGTGCGCCGCGAGCCGACCAGCCCGGCAAAGCCCAGCACTTCGCCGCGATAGACATCGAAACTAACGTCCGAAAAGACGCCTTCTTTGCCGAGCCCGCGCGCCGACAGCAGCAAATCGCCGCGCCGAACTTGGCTCTTGGCAAAGAAATCTTCCACCTTGCGGCCCACCATGTCGCGGATCGCCCCTTCGGCAGTGGCCCCGGCGCGCGGCGTGGAGGAAATCTTTTTGCCGTCTCGCAAAACGGTGATCCGATCGGCGATCTCGAACACCTCCTCCATGCGGTGACTGATGAACAGGATGGCGACGCCCTGCTCGCGGAGTGTGGCCGCCAATTTGAACAACTGAGTCACCTCGTGCACCGAGAGCGAAGCGGTCGGCTCGTCCATGATTAGGACGCGCACTTTGAGCGAGATGGCTTTGGCGATCTCGACGGCTTGTTGAGCAGCCAGCGTGAGGCCGCGCGCCGGTTGGCGAACGTCGAGATGAACGCCCAACTGAGCCAGAATGGCTTCGGCATCGCGAAACATCTTGCCCCAGCGCAACACCACACCCTGATCGCGGTGGCTGATGAAGATGTTCTCGGCCACGCTCAGATCGGGGAAGATCATCGGCTCTTGGTAAATCGCGGCGATGCCGTGCGCTTGGGCTTCCACCGCGTTGCCGATTCGGATCGGCCTCCCATCGAGCGCGATCTCGCCCTGATCGGGCTGGTGGACGCCGGTCATAATTTTGATCAGCGTCGATTTCCCGGCCCCGTTCTCGCCGAGCAGAGCGTGAATCTCGCCGGGGAACATGTCGAGCGAAACATCGTCGAGCGCCTGCGTTGTGTCGAAGCGCTTGGCAATGTTTCGGATTTCCAAAACAGGTTTTTTAGAATCGGTCATTATGCTTCACCCTAAGACTCATCGGCTTGCGTTCGCCAACATTCAGTGTCGTCAAACGCGCCGGGAGAGTTCTTGCGCCTCATAAACTTTGATCTTGTCCATGATCTGCATCCCAACCGGCATGTTCTGTTGCAAGCAGTGAAAGTCCCAAACCGCCCCGGAGGGCAAGTTCTTCCAATCTTCGAGCAGGGCCAGCCGGGCGGTGTAATCGCCAGAAACTTCCAATGCTCGAAGTTGATCAATCGGCTCCAGCAATGCCGCCAGCAACGCGCGCAGAGTGCTGCGCGCGCCGATCACCCAAGCGGCCACGCGATTGATGCTGGCGTCGAAATAGTCCAGGCCGATGCGCACCCGGTCGAGGAAGCCGCCGCGGACGATTTCCTGAGCGATGGCTGTCACGTCATCCGACTGCACGACCACGTGATCGCTGTCCCAGCGTACGCCGCGGCTCACGTGCAGCAGAATCTCATCCAGATAAGTGAGGACGGACGAGATTTTGTCGGCAATCCCCTCGGTCGGATGGAAATGCCCGGCGTCGAGGCACACCAGCAAACGGCGGGTGATGGCATAGCCCAAGTAGAATTCGTGCGAGCCAACGACGTAGGCTTCCGAGCCGAGACCGAACAACTTGCCCTCGACGGCGTCGCGCTGATAACGCGAGTCGATCTTCTCGGCCAGAATTTTGTCGAGCGAATCTTTGAGCAGTTCACGAGGCGTTTTGCGATCAGCCGGTGTGTCTTTCAGTCCGTCCGGAATCCAGATGTTGGTAACACAGGGCGTGCCGAGCTGCTGGCCGAAGTGTTCGCCGATCTTGCGGCAGGCGATGCAATGGTTAATCCAGAACTGGCGAATGGCGGGATCGTAACTGGAAAGGGTGAGGCCGCTGGCCGAGAGCGGATGCGAAAAGCACGTGGGGTTGAAGTCGAGGCCGTGACCGTTGGCCTTTGCCCAATCCACCCATCGGGCAAAATGCTCCGGGCGCAGTTCGGTGCGCTCCACTTTCTTGCCGCCGGTCTCGGCGTATATCGCATGTAGATTCAAACGATGCGCGCCGGGGATCAGGTTGTATGCCATATCCAGATCGCAACGCAGTTCGTCGGCGTTGCGGGCCTTGCCGGGGTAATTGCCGGTGGCGGCGATCCCGCCCGTCAGCTCGCCGCCGGGCGACTCGAAGCCGCCGACATCATCGCCCTGCCAACAGTGGAGGCTGAGAGCGATTTGGCTCAGCACTGCCAACGCGCGTTCGACGTCCACGCCGCGTTGGGCGTAACGTTCCTTTGCCAGATCAAAGGTTGCTTGAATCTGTCGGTCGGAAGGATGTTCATCCATAACTCACCTTCGCTGAAACAACTGTCATCGTCAATCGAGATGAAAAACTTCCTCCAGCTCCACCATCATCTTGTCGGCGTGCGCGCCGACTCCTTCGAAGTACGGGGCCATGAAATCCTGCCAGCGCTGGTTGACTTCCTCGCGGGCCATGCCGTCCAGCGAAGCCTGAAAACCTTCCTCGGCCTCGAAATAGCCGAACAGCAGGCCGTCGTCGCGCAGGAACAACGAGTAGTTGCGCCAGCCCGTGCGCCGGAGGGCGTCGAGCATCTCCGGCCAGACCGCCGCATGATGCGCTTTGTATTCGGCAACTTTGTCTTGCTTCACCTTCAGCAGAAATCCAATTCGCTTCATCGATACGTCCTCCTCACAAAGTAAAACTCCAGCATTGGCCTCGCTCGGCCACCCGAACGGCTTCGGAGAGATGCGGATAAGCGCGGTCGAAGCGGGCTTTGAGTTGATCGTCGGCGAGCATTCCCCACGGATCTTCCCAGCCGCTGTAATGAACCAAATATGCGCCGTACTTCTCTTGTTCGGGATCGAACTGCAATTCCAATCGATCCAGAAATCCCGTGCTGACGAGTTGCTCGACGCTCGCGTGTCCGGTGAGTTGAGTCATGGGCGTCCAAGTGGTGGACTCGATCAAGGCCAGCGAAGATCGCCGCAACCGCTCGATGTGGCCGTCACCCAATGTCAGCGTTTTCAGATCCCAACCGACGACGATCTTGTGTCGGCGCGCGGCCCCGAATTCGATGACGAAAATGACCGCGCCCTCAAAATGATCAACCGCCATGGGGGTCACTTGGAAAATATCCGCCATCACCAGCGATCCGGCGATGATCGTTTTTTGCCGAAGCGTGCCGCCTTCCGTGAATCCATATTGATGAACGCGGCGCAAATGCTCGTGCGTCTCGGCGGCGCCGAACACCGGCAGAGGCGGTCGAACGTCGTGAAGATGTTTGCCCCGCCGCTTGCAGTAGATTTCCGAAAGAATCATCAACTCGGCGTGATGATCGATGTGGCCGTGAGTGATGAACACAACCAACGGCTCATCCCAAAACGAGTCCTCGCAGAAATCGGCCAAGCCCTCCAGCGTTCCCAGCCCGGCATCGAACAGAATGTTCAGCCTGACCTCCCGATCTTCCCAATGAGTCAACAACCCCGCAACGTGACCGCCTCTCTGTTGGCCCACTCGCCTCTTCTCGGTCCAGTAGGCATAATCCTTGTTGAGTTGGCGATAGACGACCCAACCGCTCATAGTCGGCCTCGTTCGCGGGCGATCTCGGCCAAGTGATAACGGGGATGAGCCGAGAAGGCGTGGCACTGCGAGCCGTCGGGAAAGTCCACGTTCCAATTCTCCCAAGTCGCCGGGTATCCGGCCTCCGCCCATCGCCCCCACCGCCGCCGAATAATCTCGATCACTTCGTCCAACTTTCCACCCTGCCGAAGCGCCTCGAAAACGTAGTGATGCATGAACGGACTCGCCAACACCATCTTTCCTTCCGAAGACTCGTCATCCGAGTCGAGTGAGCGGTTGGCAATTGCGTCGAGCATCCCGGCCTGTTCATCGGAGTCGGCGGCCCCGGAGAGAAGGGCCAGCGCGGCGGCCAACTGCGAAAAGGTCGTCCGTTCCGAGTCGTCATACCAAACGCCGTCGCGCCAAAAGGCCGATCGAGCAGCATTACGCAGAATGCTTGCTCGCGCGTTCCAACAAGCGGCATCATCGGTCGCGTCGCGGGCCGCCGCCAACGAAGCGGCAACGCGCAAGGCCAAAAGGTAGCGCAGATTGTAAACGGCGTTCGGCTCGTTCCGCGAAAGCGGCGCCCAATCCAGAAAGAGTCGGCGTCCCGGCTGGCTGATGATCAAGCCATCGGGGTTGAGGTCGTGATGAAAGCGATCGAGCAGTTTGCATAGGGCAGGCCACAGGGCCGCAATGAGCTCATCATCGCCGCTCAGTTTCCGATAGAGGCTTAACAGTTCAACCCAGATGAAGTTGTAATCCACCACCGTGTAGGCGTGAACTTCTCCGGGCAGGACGCTGGGCAAGATGCCGTCGGGATATGCGCCCTGCGCCGCCATTTCGATCACGCGCCTCAGCGGGCGAATGTCGTCGGACATCGAAGCCATGATGAGCGCCTGCGGCAGGGCGTCGCCCGTCCATTGCGAACTCTCACGCCAGGCGCTGTCGATGAAGCCGTCGAGCAAGCAAGCCCGAAACGTGTTCTCGCACAGCCGGATGATTCTTGCCAGCAAAGGGTCGGATGACTCCAACGAGCGCGAAATCTCCAGCGGGTACTCGGCGGCGCGCGCGTGAAACTGCAAACGCAAATCGGGGCCGGTCGGGCCGATGATCTGAAATAACAGATAGCGCCCGCCACGCAGGGCAAACGTCTCGGCCTTTTGGCTGCCGGGGCGGAGTCGAAATCGATCGGTCATCCGCACCCGGCAATACGCCGCCGGATCGGAAAGGGTCAACTGGCCGTCGCGAATCTTTTCGGCATAACTCACCGAGACTCTTTCTTCTCCACAAGCGTTCTCGATCTCGACCCAACCCTGGCAGATGTAATCCCTTCCAAGATCGAATAGAAAGTATGCGGCTTCTCCGCCCGGCAGCTCGATTCTGAATCGGGTGGCAGTGTCGGCTTCAGCCGCCACACGACTAAAGTCGTCACTACTGGCGCGTGCAGGGTTGGCGGCCATCCAACCTTGCCGCAGAGTCTCATGCGCATCGTCATCCGCCGCCGATGGCAGAGTCCCTCGGCGCATTTCAATCAAGGTTATCGGAATATCGCGCTCGACGAGCGGGGGCAGTGAGCGCAACTGCAAATCTGTCCACGGATACCCGCCGAGCGGCGCGACAACCCTCGCCTTCGCCCAGCGCGAATCATCGTAACGCGCGCTCTGCCAGTCTTCATCCAGCGACAGATCGCGCTCCTCCATCCCACTGCCATAAATCGAAATCTGCGGGACGAGGGCGGCAAAGGATGAATCGCGCCGCGTGCGCCAACCCAGATCCGTCGTCAGCATGATTTCATCGTCACAGGCAAGCCAGGCCAACAAGCCCATCGCGCCGCGATGCGCGTAAGCGAAGTGCGAGTAGCCGGGCTGATAAACTTGCGCCGCGAGAACATTGAGTCCTGACACCAAATACGGCGCGAGGTCGAGTCGATCCACACATTGCGCCTGCGGCCAACTGCGCGCCGGGCCGCGCGCGACGAACTGGCCGTTGATCCATAGTTTGTAGCGGCTGTCGGCAGTGATGAACAATTCGGCCCGTTCCGGTTGCCGCTTCATTCGCCACACTCGGCGGAAGCAGACATAGACTTCATGCAAATCAAACGGGTGATCCGATCCAATCCAAACGGCCTCCTTTGGAAAGGAAGAGTCACCGAGCGCCATACTTCCGAGCCAATTCATTCACTGTGGCATACGCGCCGATCAACCGCCGGGGCGGAATATCGGGCTGGACGAAATGGCCGGTGTTGAAGATAAAGCCGCCGCCCGGCGCGTAAATCTCGAACCGCCGGGTGATGTATTCGTCGAGCGCCGCGCCGTCGTATTTGAGCAGGCCGTCAATCACATCGAGCGAACCGTAGATCACCAGCTTGCCGCGATACTTCTCTTTGATGCGCGCCGGGTCCATACCCGCGCTCTCCTGCACCGGATGATGCGAGGTATAGCCCATCTCGAACAGATCATCCACAATGTCCCAAATGTAACCGTCGCTATGCAGGTTGACGGGCAGGCCGCGCGAGCGCGCGTGCTGAACGACTCGCGCCGCATAGGGCTTAATCATGCGCCGCCACATCCGCGGCGAGAAGAGCATCGTGTTGTTACTGCCCCAATCATCGGAGAGCGTGAGAGCGTCCACGCCCGCGTCGATCAAACTGTCCACCAGCCCGCACATCCACGTAGAGTAACGGTCGAACCAGGCCACCATGAGATCGGCGTGCTCGACAAGATCGCGCCAGCAATTCTCGATGCCGAGAAATGTGCTGGCCCCCTCCACCATTCCCCAAGTGTGAGCGATCACTGCCCGGCGGTCGCCGTGCCGGGCCACCGCCTCGCGGGGGTTGAATCCGGCGAAGTCCTCCGTCCAGTCGGTGTAAGTCAGCCAGAAGGGATCGCGTGGATCGAGCAGCTCGACATCGGCCAGTTCGGTCGCCTCCACTTTGCGCCCGAGTTGATTCGGCCAGGGCACGAAGCAAACGGCCACATCAATATTGAACTCGTCCCAGAACTTCTCGCGCGAGCCGTATTCGGCTTCCAGTTTTTCGACAAACTGTTTCTGGTACAGCCAGCAATCAATCGGCGTACGATCGGCCGGCTGATGATTGAAGGCTGCCAACACCCGCTCTTTAGAATTCATCCGCCAGACTCACTTTCCGGCGTGAGATTGAGCAAACTGTGCCAGGTGTCCATGTCCAACGAATTCACGTAACCGCTGTGGAAGCGTTCCATGTAAATCTGATCCCACACCGGCACGACGGTCTTGATCTCGCTCGGCAAGCCTTTGATGATCTCGGCGTAGGCGTGCTCCATCAGGCGATAGCCGGAAGAGGCCGAGCGTTTGAATTTGGGATGCGGTTTGAGGATGCCGTCGGCGACCATCGTGGCGTCGAGGATGTCGGCCATCTTTTCCAACAGTTCAAGTTTGCGCTCCCAGCCGGTGGAGAGGCGCACCGCCTCGTAAACGAGCGGGCGCAGAGGGTCGGCCAAACGCGGCAGGCGCTCGAAGTAGGCCAACAGCCATTTGTCGTAGGGGAAATACTGCCTCTCCAGCAGAAAGGCCAATTGGATTCCCAAACGGATGGCCTTCGCGAACGTCGTGGTTGCGTACAACTCATTGTTGCGCAGGATCGCACGCTTGAGGGCGTACGTGCCCATGCCGGAGAAATAGCGGCACCAGTGAGCGATCCGCCGCAGGCGCACCGGCTCAGGATAGTAGTCGTTGAAAGTTCGTCGAATGGAAGTGAAGAGCCCCGACGGATCGTGCCAGACCTCTCCGCCCACGATGTGCATGATGTCTTCTTCAGGAACACTCAACCACTCCTCATACGTTTTCGGAGCGTGGTCGAGGCCGATGGTGCGCGTGAGATAACCCTCGAGGCTGGTGAGCGACAGGCCTCGTCCGCCGGAAAGCCCTTCGCGCAGCGAGTGGCCGCGCCACGCCGCAGGCAGTTTGGCGCTGACCGTTTGCTGAATGGCATCGTTGCGGGCGGCGAACAGCGCCTCCGGCATCAACGCGTTGATGCGAATGCCCCAGTGATGGTCGGTGGAATAGGCGTCGTCCAATCGCAGCACTTCGGAGCCGTAGCCGAAGACTCCGAAGGCTGTTGGGGCAGTTTCAGATGGAAACTCCTTTTCGAGAATCGGTTTGACGATCTCATTGAAAAAGTCGCGGCTAATATCGATAATGGATTCGCTCATAATGGCATTCTCCGTTCAAGCAATCAACAAATGCGGTTTCTCGACCAGTGTTTTGATCCGCTGGAGAAAACGCGCCGCCGGGCCGCCGTCAACCAATCGGTGATCGAACGTCAAACTCAGGGCGACCGTCATTCCCGGACGCAACTCATCATCGCGCACCACCGGCTTCTTCACGACCCGCCCCACGCCGAGCACCGCGCCCTCCGGCGGATTGATGATCGGGGTGAAGGCATCGATCTCGAACGCGCCCAGATTGGTCAGCGTGAACGTCCCGCCGCTCAACTCGTCGGGCCGCAATTTGCCGCCCCGCGCCCGCTCGGCCAGATCGCGCCGCTCGCGAACGATTTGCGCCACGCCCTTTCGATCCGCATCACGGATCACCGGCACGATCAGCCCGCGTTCGGTATCCACCGCCAGCCCGATGTGAATCGCATCGAAGAGGCGAATGCCTTCATCTTCGACTCGCGCATTGAGATACGGCTGTTCGCGCAGAGCCGCCGCTGTGATCTTGACGAACAGATCAGTGTACGAGAGGTCTCCGGCATCCGGCAGATCGTTTTGGAATTGCGCTCGCAGATGAGCCAACGCTTCGGCGTCGGCCTCGGTGGTCAGCGTTACTTGCGGAGCCTCCCGCCAACTGGCCGCCATCCGTTCGGCAATCGTGCGCCGCGTGACGCTGAACGGACTCCATCGACTGCCCGGCTCGGCCGTGGGCAGGGGCGGGCGCATGCTGACCGCCTGCACGTCGCGTTTCATGATCCGCCCGCGCGGGCCACTGCCAATCACGGCGGCCAGTTCGAGTCCGGCGTTCGCCGCCAACGTCCGCGCCAATGGCGAAGCCAATGTGCGATTGGGACGATGGGCGCGCATGATCGTCAACAAATCACGCGAGTCCGTTTTCGCGCCGCCGTTCGGCCCAGCCGGAGTCGAACGGGGAAGCGCCTCTCGCGCCTCGACGTGAGTCGGGAGCGCGGCGCTTTCCCCTGCAGTGGCAATCACTGCGACTGTTGTCAACACCGGCACAACCGCTCCGGCCTCGTAACGCACACTTTGCAACACGCCCGCCGCCGCCGCTTCCACTTCCATCGCCGCTTTGTCCGTCTCGATCTCGAGCAGGGCTTCCCCAACTTTCACCGCATCGCCGGGCTTCTTCAGCCAACGGAGAATCGTCGCCTCGCCCGAAGTTTGCCCGGCGTTGGGGATCAGAACCTCGACCGCCATTTACACTTTCCCTTTCACCATCGCCCGCGCCAATTCGATGATCCGATCCACGCTCGGCACGACAAAGTTCTCCAGCACCGGCGCGAACGGCATCGGCACATCGTAAGAGGCCAGTCGTTTGATCGGCGCGTCGAGCAGATCGAAACCGGAGTCGGCCACACGCGCCGCCACTTCCGCGCCCCACCCGCCAGTCAGGTTGTCCTCTTCGACAATCAACAGTTTTCCGGTTTTGGCAACCGAGGCCAGCATAGTCTCATTGTCAAATGGAACCAACGTGCGCGGATCGATCACTTCAATGTTGATCCCTTCTTGCGCCAGCAAATCGGCGGCGGCCAGTGAGCGATGCATCATCAACAGCGTGGCAACGATCGTCAAGTCTGCGCCCTCACGCCGAACGACGGCCTGCCCGAACGGAATGCAGTAATCTTCGTCGGGGATGCCGCTCGTCAGATCGAGTCCTCCGGCTTCTTTGCGCCCGCCTTTGCCGTACAGCCGCTTGTGTTCGAAAATCAGCACCGGCCCTTCGTCGCGCACCGCTGTTTTGAGCAATCCTTTGGCATCGTAGGCGGTGGCCGGCACGGCGACCTTCCAGCCCGGCACGTGCATGAAGAAACCTTCCGGGCTTTGGGCGTGCTGTGCGCCGCGATTGGTCGCGCCGACCGGCGCGCGCAGAACCATCGGCACTTTGACCGTCCCGCCCGACATATACGTCATCTTGGCCGCCTGATTGATGATCTCGTCGGCGGCGCAAAAGAGAAAGTCGGAGTATTGCACGTCGGCGATCGGGCGCATGCCCATCATCGCCGCGCCCACCGCCGCGCCGACGATGGCCTTCTCCGAGATGGGCGTGTCCACCACCCGCTCGTGGCCGAACTCGTCCGACAGTCCGAGCGTGACGGTGAATGCGCCGCCGAAGCCCTGCGGAATGCCGATGTCCTCGCCGATCAGAAATACCCGCTCGTCGCGCAACATCTCTTCACGCATCGCTTCGCGCAGAGCCTCGGCAATCGAGAGCCGCTTCATGGCGTCACCCCCTCGCCATAAACGTGCAACAGCGCGTCTTCCGGTTGGGGGGGCAGACTCGACTCGGCGAAGGCCACCGCCGTTTCGATCTCTCGATCCGCTTCCGCCTCAATGGCCGCGATCTCGTTCTCGGCGGCTCCGTCAGCGATCAGGGATCGCCGGAGCCGCTCAATCGGGTCTCTCTGTTTCCAAAGTTCCACTTCTTCCTTAGGCCGATACGTTCCGGCGTCGCCGCGTGAGTGGCCGACGGTGCGATAGGTTTGGCATTCGATCAACGTTGGCCCCTCGCCCCGCCGCGCGCGCGCCACGGCTGTCACGGTTGCCTGATACACAGCGGCCACATCGTTGCCGTCAACGACGACGCCCGGAATGCCATAAGCCGCCGCCCGTTCGGCAATGCCGACTGGGGTGGTCAACTGCATCGGCGTCGAGGCCGCATAAAAATTGTTCTCGCAAATGAAAACGACCGGCAGTTTCTTGATCGCGGCCAGATTGGCGCCTTCGTGAAATGCGCCTTCGTTGACCGCGCCATCGCCGAAGAAACAGGCAACGACTCGGTCGCTGCGCTGTAATTTGTAGGCCAATCCCATTCCGGCGGCCAACGTCACGCCTCCGGCCACAATCGCAATCGCCGGCACTGCGCCGACCGAAATGTCGCCCATGTGCATCGAGCCGCCCTTCGCTTTGCAACAGCCGGTGGACTTGGCGAACAGCTCGGCCATCATGCTGTCCAGCGGCACACCCTTGGCGATGCAGTGACCGTGAGGCCGGTGGGTGCTGGTGATACAGTCGTTGCGGCGCAAGGCACTGCACACACCGACCGCCACCGCTTCCTGGCCTTGATACTGATGAATCGTGCCAAGAACTTTGCCTTCGAGGAAGAGGAGGTAGACCTTCTCTTCGAACTTTCGGATGCGAATCATATCCCGATACATTCGCAGAAGGAGTCCCGGCGGCGTGGAGGGAGAGATCATGTTGCCGATGAGGGTTGGTGATGGGTAATCGGTAATTGGTGGTTAGTGATCAGTTGCCAATTACCAGTTACCACTTACCAGTGATCGCTGTTCACCCTTTACTGATCACTGTTCGCTGTCAAATGTTCTTCGCCGCAAACTTCGGGTGATACTCCGGGCCGGAATAGCCCCAGGGTGTCGCCGGGCGCTGGCGCAGGCCCCAAGTTTGGAGCGCAGCCATGAGTTCGGGATGATCCTTCGCCGCGACTTCCAGCGGCACGTCGGCCATCACCGCGTCAATCGCCTGCCGCCAGGCCGTCGCTCCGGCTTTGTAGCCCATCGGGTGGCCGAGCATCCCGCCGCCGGCAGGCACGATGATGTCCGGCCCGTTCTCCTTGACCAATTCGGCCATCAGCCCCGGATACATCCCGGCAGCCGGCATCGGCCAAGTGCGCTTGATATGATAAAAGGGCGCGTGAAGAGTCTGGCTCACTCTCAATGACTCTTCCAGCGAAGCGACTGGAATGCTTGACCAAATGGAGGGCGTCAGCATCATGTCTGCCCCGCACAGGCGGCACAGCTTTGCCAACGTGGGGAAGTTGATCGTCGGCAACATGCCGAGCATGTGCGAGACATGCAGAAGGATCGGCGCATGGGCTGCCTCGTCTTCAGCCAGCACGCGCAGAGAGGACAGGCCAGCCGAATACGCCAACAGCAGGCCGGTCGCGCCCATCTTCACTGCCAGGCGCGCCTTCTCGTTGATCCTGTCCACCTCGTCGGTGATGCTGACCATGTAGAGCGTCTTGTGGCCGGTTTCCTTTTCCGCCTTCTCCAATGCTTTGAGCACGGCTTCCAGCCGCGCCTCCAGCGGACACACATCCAGTTCGCTCAGCATCTCATCGTCTTTGCACAGATCGGCTCCGCCCAACGCGCTTTGATACACTTGATCCGCCGTTTGCTGGGGCGTCATCCCCATCTTGGGTTTGATAATCTGCAAACACAGAGGCCGTTTCTCGACGCCAAGAATTTTGCGGATGCCCTCGATGCCAAACTTCGGCCCTTTGAATCGCTTGGCAACCGACGAGGGGATGGCCACGTCCAACAGCCGTGTCTTTGTGGGAAAGGCGAAGAAATTTCCGGCAATCGAAAGCAGGAGCATCGGCACATTGAGATTGATGTCCCACGCGCCGTCGGGGAAGCCCAATTGAACGATGGCTTTTTTGGTTCCCTTCGGGGCCGGGATTTCGTAATAGCCGAGCACTTTGCTGGTGAGCCGCTCGCGCAGTTCGTCGGTCTCCTCGGCCACATCCATCCACGACGAGGTCGAGCCTTCCAGCGCCAGCCGTTCGACCTGCCTGAGATGATCGATGAACTCGCCCTCGTTGCGAACGTCCTCCACATAATACGTCGCGATCACCATTCGATCGCGATCGACGCTTTCCGTCATGTAATCAAACATGCGGGGCTCGTAATACAGTTTCATTTTGAGTCTCCTTTTGAATTAGCCCATCATCGCTTCGCGGATCATCGCCGAAGCCGCCAATGCATCGCTCTTGGCGATGACCGCCGCGATCTTGTCCCGGCCCATTTTGTCCAGCAGGCCGTGAGCGGCATTAATCCATTTGATGCTCTCGGCCGCCGCGCGCACGCCGTCCTCCCGATACGGGAAGATGTCGAGCGCGTACCAACCCTGATAATCCATACGGTCGAGCCAATACATGAGTTCGAGCAGTTCGACGATGTGGATCGAGCCAACCGTCAGGTCGTCGTCCCACAGTCGCCAGTTGTCGTTGAAGTGCATGTAAAACAGTTTCTTGCCGAAGCGCTGTAGCAAAGCCGCCGATTCGGCGGCATTCTCGTAAGCCATCAGCGCATGGCCCACATCGATCATCGCGCCGACATTCGGGCGATCCACTTCGTTGAGCAACAACAGCGTACTGCCCACCGTGCCCACAAAGCAGTGCGTGCGCGGCTCTTTGGGTTTGTATTCGACGACGATCTTGATCTCCGGAAGATGGTCGGCGCACTCCTGCGTCCCGGCGATGATCCGCTCCCAAGCAGAAATGAAATCGGCTTGGAACGGATAATCGTATCCGTCCTGGCCGAACCACAGATCGATCACTTCGCAGTTGAGCCGCTTGGCCCACCTCATGGACTTTTTCACTTCGGCGATGGCGGCGGCGCGGATTGCCGGATCGTTGCTGGCGAACGAGCCCATCCCCCATTTGCCCTGCGCCCAAATATCGGGCGTGACGCAGGTGACCACCAGCCCGGCTTCCTGTACTTGCCGTTGGATGTCGGCGAGGTTGTCGTCGTTGACGTGCCACAACCCCACCACCTCGACGCCAGTCAGCCCTTCCACCTGAGTGGCCCGCCGGATCAATTCGTCGGTCGGATAGCGTTGGCCGTAGCCCGTCAGCACGTAACGATCGGCGCAGGCGTTGAAGGTATTGATGTTGGCAGAGAACTTGAGTTGAGTGGCCATGGATACTCGCTCCTTTCAAAAGGGGATCGTCCAAAACCCTTCCCGTCTTGTTATGCTGTCAGTGAGCGCGATAGATTGACGACAAAATCGTATCGGTCACTGCGCCAAACCGACTTGAGGAATTCGACCGCGTGCCCTTCGGGCGTGAACGTGTTTTGCTCGATATAGATGACCGGGCTGTTGCGGGGAATTTGCAAAAGTTTCGCTTCCGCTGGTTGAACGAGCCGCGCGCGCAGAATGGAACGCGCCGTCCACAGCCGGAGGCCGTAACGCTCTTCCAACAGTTGAGTCAGCGAAGCAGTCAAATTCTGTTCTAACAGATCGGGGCAAAGTTGGGCTGGAAGATACGACCACTGAAGGCAGATCGGCTCGCCGTCGGCGGTTCGCAGCCGATGGATCTCAAACACTTCGTCCCCATTGCCGAGTTCCAGCGCTGTGGCGATTGAAGGAACAGGGGCGATCCGCTGTGTGGAAATGGTTTGAGTGCCGGGCTTCCATCCGCGCCGGAGGATGTCCTCGGTCGTTGGCACCAGCCAGGTCAGCTCATACTTGGCGCGGGCTTTGGCAATGAACGTGCCTTTGCCTCTCGCTTTGTAGATCAACCCTTCGCGCTCCAAGATGTCCAGCGCATGGCGCACCGTCGCGCGGCTGATCTGATGCTTGTCGGCCAGCTCATTCTCCGATGGCACGGACATGGCGCGGCCTCTCGCCGCCGCATCTTTGATTTGCTGGCGGAGGGTATCGGCCAACTGGAAGTAGTAGGGAATGCGGCTCTGCTTGTTGATCGCGGGCATCGGAGAAATCTGTTCGGGAAATCGTTCAGGTCAATACAATGTCTACATGTGTAGACAAGCAGACACCATCACTTTATAATAGACTCGGCGTTGAGTCAACAGGGCAAACTGCCATAATTACCAAGCACACAGGAGCAAGATCATCATGCACGGTTGGGCCGGTAAAATCCTCGATATTGATCTTACAAATCACGCCATTCGAACACTGCCGCTCGACGCAGAGAAAGCCCGCCTGTTTCTCGGCGGGCGCGGCTTGGGCGCGCGCCTGCTGTGGGATTTGGTTGGCCCGCAGGTCGATCCACTCTCGGAGAGCAATGTGCTCATCTTCGCCGCCGGCCCCCTCACCGCCAGCGGCGCGCAGACGAGCAACCGCTTCACCGTGAGCACCAAAAGCCCGCTCACTGGCACGGTGCTGGACGCCAACAGCGGCGGCTGGTGGGGCATGCAATTCAAGCGCACCGGCTACGATGTGCTGATCGTTCGCGGCAAAGCCTCTCAACCGACCCAGATTCAGATTACGCCTGACGGAGTGAAGATTGAAGACGCCTCCCTCTTGTGGGGCAAAACCGTCTCCGAGACCACCGCCGCACTTGGGCAGGACAACAACCGCCGGAATGTTCTGTGCATCGGCCCGGCGGGAGAGAACCTCAGCCGCATCTCGGCCATCATGAACGACGGCACACGCTCGCTGGCGCGCGGCGGGCCCGGCGCGGTGATGGGCAACAAAAACCTCAAGGCCATCACCGTCGTCGGCAGTGATAAAAATGCGCCCGAGGACCGCGACCTGTTTCGCTTCATGCTGTACGAGACCGGCAAGCTGATCAAAGCCAGCCCGCTCACCTCGCAAGCCCTGCCCGAATTCGGCACCGCCGCCGTCATGAACGTCGTCAACACCATCGGCGCCCTGCCCACCCGCAACTTCCAGGCCAGCCAGTTCGAAAACGCCGAGCGGGTCAGCGGCGAGCAACTCACCGACGATCTGTTGGTTCGCAATCAAGCCTGCTGGGCCTGCCCCATCGCCTGCACCCGCGTCACCCGAACCGAGAAGGCCGAAGGCGAAGGGCCGGAATACGAATCCACTTGGGCATTCGGGCCCCAATGCGGCATCGACCGCCTCGATGTGATCGCCGAAGCCAACTATCTGTGCAACGATCTCGGCCTCGACACGATCTCGGCCGGATCGACCATCGGCTGTGCGATGGAAATGGCCGAGCGCGGATTGATTGACAGCCCACTGCGCTTTGGCCGCGCCGACCTTCTGCACGACACCCTGCGCGACATCGCTTACCGGCGCGGACTCGGCGACGAGTTGGCCGAGGGCAGTTATCGTTTCGCCGCCGCGCACGGCGCGCCCGAACTTTCGATGAGCGCCAAACGGCTCGAACTCCCGGCCTACGATCCGCGCGGGATGCAGGGGCAAGGGTTGCTGTACGCCACCTCCAATCGGGGCGGTTGCCACATGCGCGGCAACATGCTCGGTCCGGAAGTACTCGCCCTCCCGCGCCTCATCGACCGCTTCGCCACGCAGGGCAAAGCCGGCATCGTCGCCATCCATCAACATTCGGCGGCGGCGATCGACAGCCTCCTCCTCTGCAAGTTCACCAATTTGGCGGTGGCCGAGGAATACTTTGCCCGATTGCTCACCGCCGTCACCGGGCAGTCGTACAAAGCCGACGATTTGATGCGCATCGGCGAGCGGGTGTGGAACCTCGAGCGGCTGTACAATTTGCGCGAGGGCTTCACCCGCGCCGACGACACCCTGCCCCCCCGACTCTTGAACGAACCCTCTCCGGCCGGGCCGAGCGCCGGTTTCACTGTTCGCCTCGAACCGATGCTGGAAGAATATTACGAGTTTCGGGGTTGGGACACGAACGGTGTGCCCACTCCGGCCAAACTAAAAATGCTGGAGCTCGATTCGCTCGTCGCTGTGAAAGAGGACACCCCATGATCGATCCGCGTCTCTTCGAAGAATTCCGCGACATCGGGCGCGACATTTACGTGGCTGGCCTCACAAGTTCGCACGGCGGCAACATGAGCGTGCGCGCCGGAAGCCGGGTGATCATCAAACGGCGCGGAGCGCAGTTGGGCCGCCTCAAAATCGAAGATTTCATCGAAACCAAACTCAACGCCAAAGACAGCGGCATCACTCGCGCCAGCACCGAACTCATCGTCCATCGCACGGTCTATCAAAAGACCTCGGCCCTGGCCATCATCCACTGTCATCCGCGCACCGCCATTGCTCTCAGCCTCACCCGCGATGAAATCATCCCCATCGACGTGGAAGGCTCCTACCTTTTGCACAAGGTGCCCGTCGTGGCCGCCGAGTTCGCCTCCGGCTCGCAGGAAATGGCCGACATCGTGGCCGACACCCTGCGCGAATACAAAATCCTCATGCTGCGCGGGCACGGAGTCTTCTCCACCGGCCAAACTCTCGAAGAGGCCTTTCACTGGATCTCGTGTTTGGAAGAAGCCAGCGACATCATTCTGGAGACTCATCTGCTCGGCGAGGAGCGCAAGGAGTTCCGCAAGCACAGCGAGTCGTACAGCAAGTGGTAGAACGGGAGGCGACACATGAGTCAATCACTGCATCTGGCCGCGATAGACTTGGGCGCCGAAAGCGGGCGCGTGATGCTGGCCGCGTTCGATGGCCGCGCGCTGAGACTGGAGGAAATCTATCGTTTCCCCAATGTGCCCGTCCGCGTCCTCCGCAGTCTCCACTGGGACCCTCTGCGGTTGTTCGCCGAGATCAAGCACGGGCTGGGGTTGTGCGCCAAACAAGCGGGGCAAACCCTCAGCGGGATCGGCATCGACACATGGGGCGTTGACTTCGCCCTCTTGGGGCGCGACGACGAACTGGTGGGCAACCCGTTCCACTACCGTGACCGCCGCACCGAAGGCATGATGGATCAAGCCTTCCAGCGCGCGTCGAAAGAAGAAATCTTCGAACGCACCGGCATTCAATTCATGCCGATCAATTCGCTGTATATGTTGCTCTCGATGGCCGGGACTCCGGCGCTGGAATCGGCGGCCACCTTTTTGATGATCCCCGACCTCTTCAATTTTTGGCTCTCCGGGCAGAAGGCCTGCGAGTTCACCGACGCCACCACCACTCAGCTCTACGATCAACGCGCAGGCGATTGGGCGCGGCCACTGATCGAGAAGCTGGGCCTGCCCGGGCGCATCTTCCTGCCCGTCACTCAACCGGGCGCGGTGTTGGGTCCGCTTCTGCCCGCAGTGGCCGAAGAGGTGGGGTTGAAGTCGGCGCCTATCATCGCTCCGGCTTGCCACGACACCGGCTCGGCGGTGGCCGCCGTTCCGGCCCGCGCCGCCGATTACGTTTACATCAGTTCCGGCACGTGGTCTACCGTCGGCGTCGAAATCGGCTCGCCCCTCATCACCCCGCAAAGCCTCAAGTACAACTTCACCAACGAGGGCGGCGTATCCGGCACGGTGCGCTTGTTGAAGAACGTGATGGGGCTGTGGATCGTGCAGGAATGCCGCCGCGCGTGGGCGCAAGCCGGAGAGGAATTCTCCTATGCTGAACTCGTGGCGCTGGCCGAAAAAGCCGCGCCTTTCGCTGCGCTCGTTGACCCCGACGACGAAGAGTTTTTGCGGCCGGGCGATATGCCGACTCGACTGCGAGGCTTCTGCGCGAAGACCGGCCAGCCGACGCCGGAAGACAAAGGCTCGCTTCTGCGCTGTGTGTTCGAGAGCCTCGCCCTCAAGTATCGCGTGGTGATCGAGCGCATCGAGGCTATGCTGGGCCGCCGGATGGAGATCATCCACATCGTCGGCGGCGGGTCGCAAAACCGCCTGCTGTGTCAACTGACTGCCGACGCAACGGGCCGCCCGGTGGTGGCCGGGCCGGTGGAGGCCACCGCGCTGGGCAATGCCGCCGCCCAAGCGATGGCTCTCGGGCATTTCTCCTCACTGACCGAAGCGCGTGACGTTGTTCACCACTCCGTCGATTTGACCACTTACGAGCCGCGCCTCTCTACTCAATGGGACGAGTGTTACGCCCGGTTCACCCGTTTGCTCCCAGCGTAAACGCCCACAGGGGTTAAGGTGCCATGTATCAACTCACCCGCCAGCGCGCGAATACCAGCAGGTTCCCAATCTGGCCAGCGCCATCACCAGCCTATCCGGCTTTGATTTCATAGGCACAGCCATCCAATCTGAGCGAGTCAGAGAACATCCACCCGGCGCACGCGGCCGAGGCGATTCAGTATCGCCCGCGAAGGCAGTATTGATACCGCCGTTAGCGGTAACGGCAACCGGGACATCATCGTACAACAACGGCCTCGAAGACGACCCGCGCCCGGATGGGAATTATGCGCGAGTGGCCTTCGTCGCCGACGCCTGTGGGCTCCACTCACCCACCCTCACTACCACCCGCACCGGATCACCCTTGCGTTCCGCCAACCGTTGCAGGGCTTCATTGATCTGTTCCAGCGACACGATCTCGGTCACCGAATGACTCACGTCCACTTCGCCCGCCGCGACCAAACCGATGATCTTTTCGAGATCGACGCGATGAAAGCCAAGCGAAGTCACAAGCGCCAGCTCGCTCCCCACAAAGGCTTGTAGCGGCGGCAGGGCCACTCGCTCCGGCCCCACGCCGACGACCACGGCCCGTCCGCCGCGCTTGAGGCACTTCATCGCCGTCGTCACGGTATCGGCGCGGCCCACGAACTCCAGCGCGCAGTCGGCCCCCGCGCCGCCCGTCAGCGCCCGGACGGACTTCGCCACATCGGCCTCTGCCGGATCGAGCGCGTGATCCGCTCCCGCTTCCCGCGCGCGCCGCCGCGCTCCGGCGGAAACGTCCACGGCGATGATTGGCGCGGCCCCGCGCTGTTTGGCCCACAGCACACCGTGATGCCCTACCCCGCCGCAGCCAATGACGACAACCGCCTCGCTGGGCAACACGTTTCCCCGGCAGGCCACGGCGTGATACGCCGTCGAAACCGCGTCGGTGAGAATCGCGCCCACTTCAAACGGAATCGAATCGGGCAGGCGCACGAGAGTCCGAGCGGGGACAAGAAGGTATTCGGCAAACGCGCCGTCGGCCTGCACGCCGAGGATGCGGCTCTTCAGGCACAATGCCTCGCGTCCGCTGGCGCACGCATAACATTCGCCGCAGGCGATGTTCGGGAAGGCGGCGGCGCGGTCGCCCGCTTTCCAATTCGTCACCCCCGTTCCCGCCTCGGCGACAACGCCCGCCGCTTCGTGGCCGAGGGTGATTGGACGGGTCGCGGTCAGGATTGTGCCCTCGACGGCAATGTGCAAATCCGTCCCGCACAATCCGGCGGCCTTCACCGCGAGCAATACTTCGCCGGGGCCCGGTTGGGGTTGCGGAACATCTTCAATTTTGAGGGGCTCATTCGCCCCATAGAATCGCGCCGCTTTCATTCTGTTTTCTCCTCATTCACGCCAGAAATCTCCCAACGGATCGAAACGGCGCAAAGCCTCGCGTTCTGCCACATCCGGCAATGGCAGGGCAATCACTTCACGCGCCAGCTGCAAATCCCACACACACGCCTCGCGCGCATCGTCGATAGTTGACGCATCCCCGAACACGGCGGCGAGAACCAGATCACCGTTTATTTTTCGATACACTCCCAACTGTGTGACCACCGTAGTCACTCTCGCGCCCGGCGAGGTGCGTAGTTCACACGTTCCA
>VGOW01000057.1 GCA_016875735.1 Chloroflexota bacterium
TACCACGCTACTGCGGATTCTGTGCCCGCCTACGGTGACGATAGCGACACCGGCGAGTTTCAACCCGTGCGAGCGCCGTCACGCAACGGGAACGGCAAGCACAGCCCAAAAGGGTGACGGCAACCGCCGAAGCCACAGCCATATCGCCGGGAGAGTGGCGTATTGAAGTCACGCGGCGCGGAAAGTATTGGACATGGCGGCGCGGCAGCGCTGGCAATCGGCAATGCAAGTATGGCGGCAAGTTTGAGACGTTGCCCGAAGCAAGGAGAAAGGCGTATGCACGGAACAGGCGAACGCACGGAAGGCACAGGCGCAAGGCGGCGCAAGCCGTCACCGCGCAAGCGGACAGAGACACCCATCACGGCAGAGGACGCGCTACAGATACTACAGAGCGCTTTGCATTACTGCCACAAAGCGCAGATGAAGTTATTGCTGAGTGACGGCAACGAAGGCACAACGATTCACGTTGCCGGGTGTCATGTGGTGATGGGTGAGGATGGGCAGGCGCGGCTGGTGATGAACGAGTTGACGAATATCTAAGCGCAAAGGCGAGAATGCGCTTTGCGAAGTGTACTCGCTTTTTGTGAAACATTGAGACGCTACCGGAACGAACGCCGTGAAAACAAGCCATTTCGGAGAGGTCGCATAGTTGGTCGAGTGCGCTCGCTTGGAAAGCGAGTACGGTCACCCCGTCGTGGGTTCGAATCCCACCCTCTCCGCTGTCCCAAAAACGCCGAATCGCGCTATTGCAGTTCGGCGTTTTTTGTTGCCGCAAGAGGAACAGGGGAACTTGGCGAAGCATTCTGTGCCCTCAGTTTCAGCCTCGTCCAAAAATGAAGCGCGCGCGGCAACGGCGAATGAATCGTCATATAATCCTTTGGCATATGGAAATCGAGCCCGGCACAACTATTGGCCCCAAACGGATCGATGCGCCCGAAACGGAGTCTGCTCCCCGCCCGATCCCTGCCGCGCCGCGCCGCCCCCCCGATGTTCCCAACTGGCTCACAATCTTAATCCTCGCTGTTATCTTCTCCGCCGGAGGCTATTTCCGATTCGTTGGCATTAACTGGGACGACAGCCAACATTTGCATCCTGATGAGCGATTCATGACCAATGTGGCCGACGCCATTCGGCCCGCCGGCCTGCTCGACTACTTCGACACCGCCAACTCGACTCTCAACCCCTTCCCCTACGGCTCATTCACCTACGGCATGTTTCCCCTCTTTCTCACGCGCTACATTGCCGAAGCGGTGAGAAGAACTGGCTATAACGACATCGTGCTCGTGGGGCGATCTCTTTCCGCGCTTTTCGACCTCGCCGCAGTGGCGCTATTGTATCTGCTGGGCGCGCGCCTTTACAGCCGACGAGTGGGTTTGTTGGCGGCGGCGCTGAGCGCGGCGGCGGTGCTGCCCATCCAACTTTCGCATTACTTTGCCGTTGACTCGTTCGCCACTGTTTTTATTGTCGCCGCTATGTATGTTGCCGCACCCGCGATGGACAGCGGCCAGCGGCGACACTATGCCATCTTCGGCGTACTCGCTGGCTTGGCCATGGCCTGCAAAATCAACACTGCGCCGCTGGCCGGAATCATCGTGCTGGCCGGCGGCATCCGACTCGCCAAAGCATGGCCGGTTGAGAATCGCCGCGCACTGCTCAAAGACGCGATCATCGGCTGGCTCATCGCCGGGGCGCTGGCCGCGCTGGCCTTTCGAATCTTTCAGCCCTATGCGTTCAACGGCCCGTCTATCTTCGGGATCAGCTTCAACCAACGCTGGCTCGACATCATCCGCGAGGTGACCGATCAAGTCGCCGGTCGCTCCGAATGGCCGCCAAATCATCATTGGACGAATCGATCTCAGCTCACTTATGCATGGACACAATTATCGGCATGGGCGGTGGGCTGGCCTTTGGGGTTGGCGAGCACGCTCGGTTGGGTTTGGGCCGCATGGCGCACATGGCGCGGCGCGTCCCGGCAGGCGGGCGAATGGCAGAGCCACATCCTGCTTGTGGTTTGGGTGGGCGCATACTTCGCTTGGCAGAACTCTCAGTTCTGGCAATACATGCGTTACTTCATGCCCATCTATCCGTTTGCGATTCTGCTCGCCGCATGGGCGCTCATTGAAATCTGGAGCCAAGCCAAATCGCGAATGTCCACTGCGCGGAAGCCGCGCCTCGCTCTCTTGATTCGATTCATCACCCTCCTCTCGGTGGGCGCCGTCGCCGTGGCCACCTACGCCTACGCCTACGCCTTCACCCGAATCTACACGCGCCCCCACACCCGCGTCGCCGCTTCTCACTGGATTTTAGAAAACATCCCCGGCCCGCTCAACCTGCGCATCCAAACCGAGCAAGGCATTGAACAGCAACCCATCGCCGTGCCCTACGATGTCGTGTTGCGGCCCGGCGAGCCGTGGCGAATGGCAATCAGATCAACAGCATCGGGAACGCTCTCCGAAATCACATCGTTCCGAGTCTATCCGCCGGACACTTCAATCGAAGTCAGCCTTTCGCTCGACGCCGAGGGCAACGACGTGATCGCGTCCGGCGCCGCAACGCTTCCATCGTTGCCCGACGCCCAAGAACAAGCCGCCACCGTATTCCTCAACCGCGCCACACTGACTCACGATCAGCCATACTACTTGCATTACACCGTGCGCCACGGCGGCTCTCTATCTGCCTCTGCGCTGTCCATCGCCGGGCCCAACGATTCGATGCCGCTCGACGGCGAATTGGCGGGCGTTCCAAACGGCGCCAGCGGACAGCTCTCGCTCGTTCCGGCGGAGGACGCGCTGATTGATCGGCTGGTCATTGACTCTATCGAAATCGTTTATCCGTCCGACTCCAGCGAAATACGAATCAGCCTATCGCGCGACAACGAAGAAAACGACAAACTGGTTGAGATCGAGGCGGCAATCGATTTGACGGAGGCCGCCGCCCCCCGCGCTTTCTCGATCTCACCCGCCCCTCTCGAAGAGGGCGCAACATATTTCATCACCGCCGAGTTGATCTCCGGCACGCCTCTCTCCCTCAGCGGAACCGTCCTTGCTATGGAGACATCGTGGGACGATGCACTGCCTCTTCGCGTGGGAGCATACGACCCGCTCGGCGGCATCTACGTTCCGGCCAACCTCGAACTCTTCGAACGCGACGACGCGGCCAAACGCGCGCGCATCCTCGACGCGCTCAGCCGCGCCGACTACTTCATCGTCTCCTCCAATCGCTCGTACGATGCGATGCCGCGCCTGCCCCTGCGCTACCCGCTCACGCTCGACTTTTACCAAGCGCTGTTCAACTGCGCGGAGGAACTGATCTACAAATGCGCCTACCCGGCGCAACCACCGCTCAACAGCGCTCTGGGATTCGAGCTGGCCGCCGTCTTCGAGAGCAACCCCACCCTCGGCTTGTTCTCTTTCTCCGATCAAACTGCCGAAGAGGCTTTCACCGTTTACGATCACCCCAAAGTGTTCATCTTCAAGAAATCGCCATCCTTCGCGCAAGAGCAGGTGCGCGCCATCCTCGATCAGGCCGACCTTTCGCAAGTGATTGAGCAGACTCCCGCGCAGTACACGGCCATGCCGGGCGCATTGCTGCTGCCGCCGGATCGGTTGCAGGCCCAAACCGAAGGCGGCACGTGGAGCGAAACCTTCGATCCGTTCTCGCTCCTCAATTGGCATCAGCCGTTGGGCGTGCTGGGTTGGTACATGCTCATTACTGCAATCGGTTGGCTGGCCTTTCCATTGGCATTCACTGCCATGCCCGGCCTGCCAGATCGAGGATACCCACTGAGCAAACTCATCGGGTTGTTGTCTGTTGCATGGCTGGCATGGCTGGCCGCCAGTTTCAAGGTGCTGCCCTTCAGCAAACTGACCATCGGGTTGTCACTTTTCGGCTTGGCCTGTGCGGGAATATTCTTGGCGTATCGGCAACGAGAGCAAATGCAGGCATTCCTCCGCGCGCAACGGCAATACCTGTTGGCAGTTGAAGCCATCACACTCGCTCTGTTCCTCTTCTTCCTTTTCATCCGTTGGAGCAACCCCGACATCTGGCATCCGTGGCTGGGCGGCGAGAAACCTCAAGACTTCACCTTCTTCAATGCCATTCTAAAAGCAGTGTACTTCCCGCCCTATCACCCCTGGTTGTCGGAACACTACATCAACTACTATTACTATGGCTACGTCATTTACGCCGTGCCCACAAAACTGTTGGGCATTATCCCCAGCATTGCCTACAACTTGATCTTGCCCACAATGTTTGCGCTCGTCGGCGCGGGCGTCTTCTGCCTGACTTACAACATCGCCGCCATCGCAACGCCATCGGCCCAATTCACTTGGGCCAGCCACCGCCGTGCCCTCGCCGCCGGAGTCGCCGCCATCGCCCTCATGCTATTGCTGGGCAACCTCTTCGAGGTGCGCCTGCTGTGGAAATTTCTTCCCGAAGTCGCCGAGCCGCCGCCGGCCAGCAACTCCGACATCGATCGCGCCGTCGCCGTTTTCTCCGGCGCGTGGCGAGTGATCAGCGGCGACGCCCAACTGCCCGGCGACAAAGGCCGATGGTACTTCGCCGCCTCGCGCGCCATCCTTCATGACCGACCCGAATCGCCCATCACCGAGTTCCCATTGTTCTCATTCTTATACGCCGATCTTCATCCCCACATCGCCGGAATGGCGATCTTTTTCGCCGCTCTCGGTTGGACTCTGAGCATCGTGCTCGCCGCAAAGAAGGACGCCGACTCCGTCACTTCACCGACATCTCCGGGCAACGACGCGCCACGTTCGCCGCTCTCGGTGGAAGCCGCCGCGCTGTGGCTGACCGGAGGGTTAGTATTCGGCGCATCGCAACCCACGCACACTTGGGATTACCCTGTGCTGCTCGCGCTGGGTGTTGCCGCCATTATCGCCGCCACACTCATACAGCAACGCAGTCTTTCGCGCTCGTCCATCTCGCGGATCGTATGGCAGACCGGGCTGCTCGTCGGCCTCAGCCTCCTCATGTATTCACCTTTCAGGCAGTGGTTCGCCACCGAGTATTCCTCTGTGCAGATCTGGCAGGGCGCGCGCTCTCCATTATTCGACTACTTTTCTGTTCACGGATTATTCCTTTTCATCCTCATCACCTACCTGATTTGGGAAACGCAAAGTTGGCTCAAAGGGAAGCGGCTGATTGACACCGACTGGCTGTTGCACACACCGTTAGGCGTGCTTCTGCCTCAGGTGCGCGCGCCGCTGGCATTGGCCGTCATTGGAATCATCGGCGGATTTGTCGGCGCTATCGCTCTGTGGATCAACGACTACGAGTCCATCCTGTTTATCGCGCCGATGCTGGTTTGGGTTGCGCTGGCGCTATTTCAGCGGAGCGTGGCATTCGAAAGGAGATTGTGGCTCATATTGTTTGGCGCGGGGCTAGGGTTGACAGGGCTAGTTGAACTCTTTGTGCTTCGTGGCGACGTGGCGCGAAACAACACCGTCTTCCGGCTCTATTTGCAGGCATGGTCGTTGTTCAGCATTGCCGGGGGGTTGGCGGCAGTGTGGCTGACGCCGATTGTGGGAAAGCAGTGGCCGAGTCGGCTTCGCTGGGGGTGGCTGGCCGGGCTGGGGTTATTGGTCGGCGCGGCGGGCACATACACGGCGCTGGGCATCTATATGAAAGTTGAGGATCGCTGGCCCAATGTGGAACATCCGCCACGCACGCTCGACGGCGCCACATACATGCTCGGATCGTTTGGCGCAAGCGGCGTCACCGGCCCTGCGGCGGCCTACGACGACGAGGGCCGCATTTTAAATCTGGCGTATGATTATGGCGCAATACGTTGGATGTTGGAGAACGTGAGCGGCACGCCGGTCATCGTCGAAGGGAACGCGCCGTTATATCATTGGGGCAACCGATTTGCCATTAACACCGGCCTGCCCGCCGTTGTAGGATGGGATTGGCATCTCAAGCAGCACAATTCCGTTCTGCCCGGCGATGTGGTGGACAGGCGGCTGGATGATGTGCGAGAGTTTTACAACACGCCGGACGTGGAAGAGGCCATGAAGTTTTTGAGGCGATACAACGTGCAATACATTATCGTCGGCGAGATGGAACGCGGGCGATACGAAGCGGCAGGCATCGCCAAGTTTGCGGAGATGGCGGATGAGGGCAGGTTGGCGGCAGTATTTCCGCAATCTGGTTCGCCAGATACGGGGACGGTGATATACGAAGTGAATGCGTTTGGCGGAGAGTAGCATGTCAACGACCGAATGGCAACTTACTGTCGTTGTGATAGCCGTGATCATGGACGGGTTATTTATCCTCGGTTGGCGGGATTTGAATCAGCGCCGACGCAGATCAGCGTTGCAAACTCGCCCGGCGGAGCCTCGAATACACATAGGGCTTACAAAGATAGCCGCTTTGCCCGCCGGAGTAATAACGCCAATTCTGTTAGTCATTGGCTTCGCGGCGCAGGCCAGCTTCGATACCGGACCTTCAGGTCGCGCCTTGGGAATCTTTCTCCTGCTCGCGCTGATCCCGGCAATGGGGCTGTTTGTCTATCTTGAAAATCGCTCTGTTGCAACTCAAGCCAATCGGGCCAGTACAGAACTAGCATCTTCTATCTCCGGCTTCACTCTATCCAGCATTGCCGATTATCCTCGCCGCACATTCCTTGGCACGTTGGCGCTTGTGATCTCTATCCTCTGCGCTTCGCAAGCCAAAAACATTGAGAACAATTTGATGGTTGCGTTTCTGTGGCTCTCGAGTGTGGCCCTGTTTATTGCCGCCGTCGTTCCAGAGGATTGGAATCTCGACGTTTCTGCTTTTTGGCCAACAATTCGCCAGAATCGGATCGAAGTCATGGTAGTCATCGCCATTTTGGCGGTTGGCGCGTTTGCCCGACTCAACCATCTTGAGAAGTATCCCTTCGGCACTGATCAAGATGAAGGGCTGTTCGCCAGCGAGGCGCTGCGAGTCATTAGCGGCGAGCGGCTGCACCTTTTCGGCGTGTCGTGGTACTTCGATCACACAGCAGTGTACACATACTTACAGGCTGGCAGCATGTCGATCTTCGGCCAGAATGTGTCGGGGATGCGCGCCTTATCTGGCACAATGGGTGTGGTCAGCCTCGTATTCACTTTTTTGCTGGCGCGCAGAATGTTTGGGAAAGGGGCTGCTGTTTTGACTCTGAGCCTGACTTCTTTTGCTCCCTTCCACCTGATGTTCAGCAGAATGGGCATTCACGACATGATCGTGATGCTTACTTTTATCCCAGCAGTTGTCTATTTCCTCTACAGCGCCGTCGCATCTCGCAAAGCGATCCACTTCTCTATGGCCGGCCTTCTTTTAGGGATTGGTCTGTGGTTTGACTACAACAACAAGATCATGATTTTGATACCCCTTGCGGCGGGTATCTTGGGTTACGTTACGCTCATTAGCCGAGGCTTTTGGAAAGCGGAATATCCAAAAATCGCGCTGACGGCGGCAGGCGCGGCGCTCACATTGTTGCCGCTGTGGAGTACCCTCATCTCCCTCGACAGAATCTGGCAAGACCCAGCGCGAGGCAAGGGCTTATTCAACAATCCCGAAAATCTACGACTCGCCCTTGAGCGCTTTCAAACTGATAGCGTGGCGGTGGTGCTCGCTCATCAAATCGAACTCAATGTTCTGGCCTTAAACCACATTGGCGATCAAAGCTTCTTAGGCGCAATGGGCCAACGCCCACTTTTGGATGGTCTGACTGGCGTCTTTTGCTTCATAGGTGTTGCCTACTGCCTCTGGAATTGGAAAAAACCTGCTTTCGGTATCCTGTTGTTCCTTTGGGTGGCGGGATTCCAAATGGGCATATGGTCTGATGGCGCGCCACAGTTCCACCGCCTCACGCCAGTGATCATCCCATCGTACATGATGGCCGCTCTCAGCATTGTGATCCTGTTGAGCCAGTGGGGCAAGATGTTGAACTGGCCGAAAACATATGCCACGGCCATCACTACACTCATTGCTGGTAGCATTACAGTGAGCAGCCTGCAAACGTTTCTTGCTCCACAAAACTATTCAGCCGCCTGGTTCGAACTATGCGAAACGGGGAAAGCGATCAAGGCATGGAGCGCCGATCACAATGTCATCTACCTGGGCCGGCCTTGGCAGGACACGCAACACGGCACGATATTATTCTGCTCAAACCTTGCCTCTATGGACGCCGACAACGCCGCCGACGCCGCCGAGGTCGCCCCACTTCCCGAACCAACCCGCCGCGATCTCGCAATTATTTTCTCGCGCGGGAACCTCGACGATTTTGAAGCCGCTCGCAAGTTTTACCCTCAAGCGACTCCAAAAGAATGGCGCGATCTGCAAGGCGAAGTAATGATGCGAGCCCTGCTGGTATCGCAAGCGGAAGCCAACCGAATGGCAATTAACGACAAAGGAACGCGCTGAACAATCCTCAGGCATTCATGTCGTCGATTCTCTGGATCGCCCTCGCCGTCATTGCCGCAGTCATCCTCGACGTGCGGTTTGTCCGCTGGCTCAAACGCCGGCGAAACAATGCTAGCAACGTCGAAGAGGATCCGGAAAGCATCGCTTCTCCCTCTCAATCAAGAGTAGCAACTAGTGTCGATACCCCCCCTGCGACCGAGTCGTCGGCAACGGCGCAGGCGACTCCGCCAACAGCAACTCTCGCTGCCGCGTTGCTCATTGCGGCGCTGGCGCAAGCGGCGTTCGCCAGCGAACGGCCTGCGCTTGCCCTCATTGGCTATGTGGTTGCGGGCATCCTACTCGTAAAAGCGTTGCGCCCGCTGGTGCCTCAAACCCAAACTGATAACGAGAGTCGTGTCACCGCCATTCCGCATCAATCCCATTTCCGGGGCAACCAACCCACAGCTGTCCTTCCCCCGACTGCGCCAGCCGCCTCCGACAACACAAAAGTAACTTTCTGGACTCATTGGCGACTATACACCCTTGCCGACATTCTCTCCGGCAAACAGCCCGCGCCGCCTGCAATTGAAGCCCCTCCCTCGGCCGAGGCTTTTATTGAATCGCCATCAACAGAGACGCCCTTGCCTGTCGCGCCTCTCTCGGCCGCGCTCGATTCGGCGGCGCCCCGCCGAATCTGGACAGGCGGCGAGAGTCCGTTCATCGAACCGAAGGGGATCGCCTTCACACCGCAGGGCCACACGCTCGTTCTCGATACGGGCCGAATGGCAGTCTATCGCCTCGACTCGGACGGGGCGGTGGTTGAACTGATCCCGACGCCCGACCTGCCGAAGCAACCGATCAACCCCATTGTCTCTCCAGATGGCAAAACGCTGTTCGTGATAAACGAAGAAAGCAAACGCATACACGTCATTCCGCTGACGCCGATGGCCGATACAACGCCAGCGCCTGCCAACGAGCCCGCCGCGACACCGCCACCGCCGCCCACCCTCCTCGCGACAGAGAGCCATTCCACGCCAGAAGCGATCCGCTCACCGGCTCTGGCCCTCGATAAACTACGGAGCGCGTGGATTGGGTTTGTTCATCCCATCGGCAGGCGATTGGTGTTGCCACATGTTCACCCAGCGATAGTCGCCTTGCTCATCGGTGTTATCGCGCTTCTCCTCTTCGTTGGCGAATGGATCGTCGTCGGCCCAATTTGGTGGACTGCTGATCTCTCTGCCTTTGCCCCCCTCGAACCACTCAGCTGTTTCTTTCCGCCATTTTGCGAATTTGAGTTCCCAAGGCTGTTCGGCCTAGTTGTGTTGTTGCTGGCAACAGGCGGAACGTTGGGCGCGTGGCTCTCGCATCAGCCGCTGGCAAAGACTGCGCCTATTGAAAACAGCGACGTTCCATTTTCGGGCGACACAAGATGGTATGTGATCGGGTTGGTGTTGAGCGCATTCGCCGCCGCCGGTTGGGGCAGCGCGCGGTGGCCGTTGGCGATTGCGCTCACAGTGTTGGCTGCCGGAGCATTGTGGCGTTCTTGGCGAATCGGCTGGCCGCCCAATTCTCTGTTTGGAGACGCAGCACACCGCATCGTATTGCTAGGCTTGGCTCTGTTCACGCTGGCCGCATCGGCCTATGGTTTGCGATCATGGCGGTGGGCGGCGTACGGAGACGACTATACATTCTTTTATCACAGCACCGGTATTCTGAAAGGCAATGTGCCGCCGATACCATGGGGCGTGGGGGTGGATGAATTCTATGCAGTCGGCCACACACTCGCGCAAGCGGCCACCATGATCGCTTTTGGAATTGACGGCTACGGGTGGCGTATTGGCTCGTCAATATCGCTGGCCATCACTGTGCCGGGAATTTGGCTCCTTGCCCGATTATTCTTCTCTCGCCCCACAGCATTGCTCACTGCTGGCTTCTTCGCCGGTTCGCATTTACTGATGTCGTACAGCAAAATCGGATACAACCATGCCTATGCCTTCATTCCGTTCGTCTGGGCGCCTGTATTGGTTGGGTGGGGAATCCGCCGCGACAGAGTATGGCTCGTAGCCGCAGGTGGAGCCGTAGCGGGTCTAGGATTCTATACACTGGCGCTGGCTCGCTTAGCGATATTGCCAACCCTGTGGCTATTACTGCTCTACTTGCCACCACATTGGCGGCGCAGGCGCACTCTTCAAATGTGGGGGGCAGTGCTTGCGGCCTTCATTGTTGTGACTGCGCCCCTGCTCCTCAACTTCTCTAACTGGCAAGTGCTATGGACAAGGGCGACACTGGGCACGAGATTGATGGAGGAGCGGGCTCTTCATCCAGAGCCAAACATTGACACTGCCACATATGTCTTCCGCAATGTTCTCTATGGATTATTCTCTTGGCTTTGGTCTGGCAACAACAGCCATTGGGTTTTCGGAGCACATCTCGATCCGTTGAGCGCCATGATGGCCGCTTTGGGTTTGCCGTTGCTGATAGGTGGCCGACTGCCGGTAGCCTCGCATTCGAATGGCGGGGATTGGCGCATCCGGCTTTGGGTGCTGGGCACATCTGTCGGCGCAGTGGCGGCCGCCGCCGGCGCAAACCCATACCCGTGGCCTTCCAACAACCGAATGTTCGTGCTCGTCCCCATCTATGCGCTGTGGGCCGGCATCGGCGCGACTCAATTGGCGAGATGGATCGTGTGGCTTGCTGGCAAGCCCCGCCTTCAAGCGATTACGCACGGGGGGTTAATCGCGGGGGCCTGCGTGTTAGGTATCTATCAAATGAGATTCCTGACGCCCGGTCGGATGCCAATTCCGTTGCCGGTAAATCTTGCCCTGCGAATCATTCAGGAGGAGCGCCCGAAAAGCAAAGTCTGCTTTATGGGAAGAGATGGCTACAATCTTGAGATACCGCGTTCATTCTACGTTGCATTCCATCTCACGCCAGAACAATGGGAAGTGACTAATCAGGCGCCGCCGCCTCTTGATGATCCATCGTGCGGCATCGTTTTATTGGATATTGGACTGCCCGATCTGGCCGATCTGGGGCAACAATTGCGGCAGAGGCACCCACGCCTTGTCGAATCCGAAGGCCGCGACGAAGCCGGAGTTGCGCAGTTCATGCGGTACGATCTGAATCCCTGACGCAGACTCATTCATGCCCACACCTCCTTCAACCGAATTCGTATCGCCAGCGCCTTCATTCCGCGCAGGAGCGGCCCGCATCATCGGCCTCGGCCTTTTAGGTTTGGCCATAACCACCTCTGCATACTCGCTTGTGTTTTTTCCCAACAGCGCACAGGCTGCTTCAGCATGGCAGTTGTATTTTGCGAGCCTTGCTTCTCTTATCTCTTCAGCCTATGTTCTCTTTCCCGCAACTGTCACGCGGCCTCGCTGGAGTCGCGCGCTCATCGGCTGGGCAGCAATCACTCTGTGCATCGCGGCATTCATGCGCTTCTACCGGCTCGACTCACTGCCGCCCGGCATCTGGTTCGACGAAGCCGATATTGGCCTCAAAGCCCTCCGTATTCTCAACGAGCCGGACTACCGCCCGGTCATCGTAGATACCACCAACCCGCCGGCGCATATTTTTTATCTTGTCGCCTTCTCATTCAAGTTATTCGGCGTGAATATCGTGGCGTTTCGCGGCCTCATGGCTATGTTCGGCATCCTCGCCGCCGTCACCGCTTTCCTCGTTGGCCGCGAAGCCCACGGCCCCCGCTTCGGCTTGATCTTCGCCTTTCTATTGGCGGTGTCGCACTGGGCTGTGAACTTCAGCCGCGTGGGTCTGCTGGGCATGAGCGCGCCCTTCTTTGTTCTGCTCAGTATCCTATTCGTGAGTCGGGCATGGCGCACTGGTCGCGTTCACGAATTTCTGTGGGCTGGCGCTGCGACCGGATTCGGCTTATGTTTCTATGCGGCCTATCAGCCCATCGTCGTGACAGTTGCAGTGATGCTGGCATGGTGGGCAATCGAGTCGTGGCACAACACAGGATCACAGCGCCGCCAACGCACCATTATTGCTATTAACTTTTCTGCATTCGCGCTGGCAATAGGGCTTGTGATTGCGCCCGTGGCCCAATACGCAATCCTCAACCCGGATCCCTATTGGGCGCGCGCCAACGAAGTGTCCATCTTCAACTATCGCGATGAGCCAAATCTGATTCTCGCAATCGTATCGAATACTGTCAAGCACTTGCTCATGTTCAACTACCGGGGCGACAATAATGGCCGCCACAACTTGCCCGGCGAACCGATGCTCGACCCCGCCAGCGGTATCCTCTTCGTTCTCGGACTGACCCTCGCCCTTAGTCGCCCAAAAGACCCGACACGGGCCGTGTTTCTCATCACCTTTCCACTAACCCTTGCCAGCGGCATTCTCACAGTAGATTATGAGGCCCCCCAATCGCTTCGCGCGATCGGCGTCCTGCCTGTCGCCCTATACTTCGCTACCCTTGCCGCCGAAACGCTCTGGCGCGCCCTGGATCGCTTCTTGCTTGGACAACACACTGCGCGCATCGCCGCGCAGTTCACGTTGACTGCCGCGCTTGGAGGATTCATTCTCTATCACAACTTTAACACCTATTTTGTGCGCCAAGCCCACGATGATGCCGTGTGGGCATCCTACAACTCCGTCGAAACACTCACAGCCCGCCGAATGCTTGAACTGGATCCGGAGGAGACGACGTTCTACGTTTCAATGTATCTGGACAACCACCCGGCCATCAACTTCCTTGCCCCACAAACGGTGGATAGTCGCGCCGTCGTCCCTCCCGACATTCTGCCAATCCGTGAATCTGGCGAGCGGCCGGTTGCGATCTTCATCGATCAGAATCTTCAATGGATCGTCGACGAAGCGCGGCGCTACTATCCGAACGCGGAATACACTATCGACACCGCTCCCGCAGGCAACCCGGCGCTCTACACAATTAGACTCTCGCGCGAAGATATCGAGAGCATACAAGGCCTCACCATTCGTTACTGGCGCGGCGACTCAACCGATAGCGAGCCCGCCTTCACCCACATCGAAAAGACTCTGGAGGCAACATGGCCCGATGCGGCGCCGTTGGCAATGCCCTTCGTCGCCGAATGGAGTGGAATCTTATACGCCCCAGAGTCGGGCGAGTACGAGATCGCTCTTCGGACACCAGCCGAGGCCAGCCTGTGGCTGGATGACACCGCCATCTTGAATGGAACCGGCGAACAACGCTTTCCCCTCTCATTGGCAAAAGGCAACCACACACTCCTCGTTCAAGCGCGCGGCGGCGATGGCGTCATTCAATTGCAGTGGCGGCGCATCATCGTAAACGCCGAAACAGCGCTTGCAACCATCCCGGCTCACGCCCTCTATCTTTCGCCTCCGGCCAGCAATCATGGCCTGCTCGGCGAATACTTCGCCGGCCCCAATTGGCAACCCCCGGCGCAGTTCTCGCGCATTGACCCGTTCATTGACATGTATTTCCACGTTATTCCGCTCGAGCGGCCATACTCAGTGGACTGGGTCGGGCAAATTGATATTCCGATAGATGGTGAATACGCGTTCGGCCTCAAAGTGAACGGGCGGGCGCAAGTATTTATTGGCGACCAACTGATAGTAAACGCCCCGGAACCGAGCGAATACACCGAAGGAAGAATCTCTCTCAGTGTCGGGAGACACAAATTGCAAGTGCGATTCATAGACGAATTTGGCGCATCGGAAATAAGGCTTTATTGGACTCCACCCGGTAAGGCAGAGCGAGAGGTCGTCCCCAGCACCGCGCTGTGGCCCTCTCCTTGACGCCCCCCTCCTCTCCGGTTATCATCCCTCGTGCGACGGTGGGACGTTGAAGGTTGGGCCCTGCGCGACCAGAACTTCCCGAACCCCGCCAGGCCCGAAAGGGAGCACCGGTACGGAATCATTCTGGGGTGCCGCAGTCTCGCCTAACCGGAGTTTCGCCGTCGCGGGAATCATTGCGTGGAGCGTAGAGGGTGGAGCGTCAAGCGATATCGCTCCACCCTCTACGCTTTACTCTGCACGATGTTCGGCTACCCCGTCCCCCGCTCGCTCATCGTCGTCGCCGCCATCGCCCTCGCCGCTCTCGCGCTGGGCGGGCTGTCGCTCCGCCAGAAATCGGCGACGGTGTCCGACGGCGATCAAACGGTCACATTCAGCGCCGAGTCAGCCACCGTCGGCGGCGCGCTCGCTTCGGCCGGCATCGCCCTCTTCCCCGAAGACATCGTTCAACCCTCAGCCGAGTCGCCATTGGACTCGGGCACGGCCATCGTCATCACTCGCGCCCTGCCCGTGCAGATCATCGAAGGCGGCGTAGCGCTCAGCATCCGCACCCATCAGCGCAAGATCAGCGCCATCATCCTCGAAAGCGGAAAGACGGTGTCCCCCGAAGATGCAGTGTACGCCGATGGCGTTCGCCTCCCCATCGATCAATGGGACGCCGTCGGCGCGATCCCGCACGTCATTCTCATCCAACGCGCGACGCCGATCACGATCATCGACGGGAGCACGACGCACACGATCATCACCGCCGCGCGCACGGTGGGCGAGGCCATCGCCGAAGCAGGCATTACCCTCTTTGCCGCCGACGGCGTGACGCCGCCGCTCGGCGCCCCGATCACATCCGGCCTCACGATCAGCATCGAGCGCTCACTACCGATCACGATTGAAGTGGATGGCAGAAGTTTGCAGACTCGCACGCATCGAACGACAGTGGCCGAGGTGCTGGCCGACACGGGCGTGACTCTCGTGGGCGCCGACACCACCACGCCCGCGCTGGATGCGCCGCCGCCCGCCGATGGCTCGCCCATTCGCGTCGCGCGCGTCGTCGAACAGATCGTCATCGAAACCAAGCCCCTGCCCTACGAAACACAGCATCAAGCCGTCGCCGATCTTGAGATCGACAACGTGCAGATCATTCAAGCCGGAGCCTACGGCACAACTGCCTCGCGCGTGCGCGTGCGCTACGAAAACGGGATCGAGATCTCGCGCGCCGCCGAAGACACGTGGGTGTCCATCGCCGCCCAGCCGCGCATTCTCGGCTACGGCGCAAAGATCGTCGTGCGCACGCTCGACACACCCGACGGCCCGATCGAGTATTGGCGAGCGATTCGCATGTACGCCACATCGTATTCGGCGGCGCGGGCCGGCACGCCGCGCAGCGCGCCGTGGTACGGGCGCACGCGCTCCGGCAAAACGCTCACCATTGGCATGGCCGCCATTGACTTACGCGTGATGCCGCTGGGCACGCGGCTGTATGTTCCCGGCTACGGCTTTGCCACCGCCGAAGACACCGGCGGCGGAGTCAAAGGCAAGTGGATCGATCTCGGCTACGATGATTGGAATTACGTTGGCTGGAATCAATCCGTCACCGTCTATTTCCTCACCCCCGTCCCGCCCGCCGATCAAATCAAGTGGGTGATCCCGTGAGCGCCCAGCCTTCGGCGATCCGTATTCAGGCCCTCCGCGCCGCGCTCCGCCGATTCAACGTCACCCCGAAGAAGAGTCTCGGCCAAAATTTTCTTTTCGATGCGGCGATCCTCGATCGCATCGTGGCGGCGGGCGATGTGGGGGAGACCGACACCGTTTTGGAGATCGGGCCCGGGGCCGGAAGCCTCACCCGCTGCCTCGCCCAAGCCGCCGCGCGTGTGATCGCCGTCGAACTCGACGACCGCCTCCTGCCCATCCTCCATCACACCCTCGCCGATCTCCCCAACGTCACCCTCATTCACGCCGACGTTCTTCAACTTAATCTTCAATCTTTAGTCGCTAATGGCTATTCGCTTATGGCCAACCGCTACAAAGTCATCGCCAACATCCCCTATTACATCACCGCGCCCATCATTCGCCGTTTGCTCGAATCGCCGGTGAAGCCCTCGCTCGTCGTGCTCACTGTTCAGCGCGAAGTGGCCCAACGCATCTGCGCCGCGCCGCCGGAGATGAGCGTGCTGGGAGTGAGCGTGCAGTTCTACGGCTCGCCGCGAATCGTCGGCCACATTCCGGCGGGCGCGTTCTACCCCAAGCCCGATGTCGATTCGGCCATCGCGCGGATCGATCTTTTCGATCAGCCGCCGTTGGCGGGCGCAGAGGCCGACAAGTTTTTCGATGTGGTGAAAGCGGGCTTCAGCCAAAAACGGAAGCAGATCAAAAACGCGCTGGCGTCAGGTTTGAAGTTGAAGGCCGCCGAAGCCGAGAGGCTGTTGAGCGAGGCCGGAATCGATCCCTCGCGCCGCGCCGAAACGCTCACACTGGACGAGTGGTTGAGTCTCCACCGCCGAACCACCCAACCACCCAACCACCTAACCACCTAACCACCTAACCTCTTCCCCGCACACTTCCCGAAACCCACACGCCCGGCATCGCGCCGCCGAGTCGTGCGAGCGATGCGCATCATCGGAGTCGGCATCCCGCCGAATCTCGTCGAGCAGAGTCATCAGTTCCGATTCGAGCTGCGGCGTGTAATCCACTGCGAAAATCTTGTCGGCATATTTGATGAGGCCATGCGAGGGCCGCCGCCCGTAGGCTTCGGCTGCCAACGCGCAGTACGCCGCAAGTTGAAAGATGTGCGAATCGTAGGGGCCATCGGCGGGCGCCCGCCCCGATTTCACTTCCACCGGAATCACTGCATCGCCGTCGCGCACCAGGTAATCGGGTTTGCCGGTGAGTTGCAGTCGTTGCGAGAACAACGGTCGCTCCACTCTGCCCCACGCTTGGGCGTTGCCCATGTCGCTGTACACCACACGCCCCGCTGGCAAGCCGCTGGTGTCACTCACACGCCGCGAGAGAATCCACAACACGAATGCGAGGAAGAGGATGAAGAGAGGGATGGAGAATGACAAATGACGAATGACAAATGACGAATGACGAATGACGAAAGATGGAGTTAGCGGAGGATGAGTGAGGCGAGGAAGGTGATGGCCGCCAGCGCGAGGAGCAATGCCGCTGCGGCCCGAAGCGCAACGCCGATCCAAACCCATCGCCCGTGCCGGGCGTGCGCCGCCGCCCCCGCCGCCAGTTCGCGCACGTTCGCCGACGAGTATCCGCGCACGCGCCGGAGCCACCATGCCCGGCGGCAGTAAATGTATTCGCCAATTTCAGAAGCGCGGAGGAGCATGGAAGGCAGAAGGCAGAAGTCGGAAGTCGGAAGTCAGAAGTCAGTGGGTGGAATTTGAGTTTGAGTTGGAGTTGGAGATTTGAGATTTGAGATTGGCTGTTTGTATTTCTGCTATTCGCGGGTCTCCAGCATACACTCCGTGATACTGCTCCGGCAGGAGGGCGGCGAGGCGGCACATGATCTCGTGCGTGTATTCGTCGAGGGCTTGGCTTTTGTTTTCGCGCTCGTCGAGCGGCGGCACGGTGAAGGTGGGCCCGGCGGTAAAGGTGATCGCCGGGCGGCGCAAGCGTTTGAGATCGCTTAACACAAACTCGGCGCCGGTGAGGCCGATGGGCAGAACCGGCACGCCCGTTTTGCTGGCGATGAAGGCCGCGCCCGACTTGCCCGGTTGCAGTGCATGCGTCGCTTTCGAGCGCGTGCCTTCGGGGGCCATGCCCAAAATCTGCCCGGCCTTCAACGCTTCGAGCGCCGCTCGGATCGCGCCGCGATCCCCAGAGCCGCGATTAATCCACACCCCGCCCACGTTTTCGATCAGCCATTTGAACAGCGGCATATTTTTGTACGTGTCTGCCGCAAGCGCGGTCATGCCGGGGCGGCGGACGCCGATGAAGACGAGCGGCGCATCGACGTAACTGAGGTGATTGGTGACGAGCAGAAACGGCCCGTTCGGAGGAATGTTCTCTCGCCCATAAAACGACGGGCGAGTGAGAATCCAAAACAGAATATCGAATGCGGTGCGTATGAGTTTCACCAGCCAACGATCTGTCATGGCGTCCGTCCCTGCGCTATCACCGCCCATCGCGCCGCCGACTCGACCCCGGGCAGTGTCACCGAAAATTGCGCGCTGGCATTCGCCGCCAACGGCTCCGTGAGCATGATCTTGCGATAGCCGATCACCGAACCGGCAGAATTATACACAGTCCCCACCAGCGCAACGTTGCTCACCGTGATCGATGTCGGGTTGCTCACCGCGCCGCTCAAGGTGAAGCCGCCACTCGAAGACTCGCCGCGCGCATCGCTCACCGCGAGCATGGCATATCGGTCGGCGAGGGCCGCGCCCGACTCGGCGCTGAGGATCGCGGCCAGCGCCGCGCGCTGGTTGCCGTTGGCGAACACGGCGGCGAGCGGCACGGCGACTCCGGGCGGGATGAGATCGAAGGGCGCAAAAACGGCGGCGGACTCCCCCGTGGAATTGTCGGCGTTCGACAGCGTCACTGTCACCGAGAGGTTGGCGATCGGTTGATCGGTTGTGTTCGTGAATTCGCCGAAGCAGATCAGGCTGGCGACGGGCGTGGGCGCGCACGTGAATGCGCCGACGGCGAGGGGCAATGGCGTGGGCGCGACGCCGACACTCGGCGCTCCGTTTTCGGGCGCGGGCAGGAAAATGATTTGGCCCGGCTGCAAGTTACCCGGATCGATTCCGGGGTTGGCCGACTCGATGGCTTCGACGGAGATGTTATGCGCAATGGCAATGCCGATGAGTGTGTCGCCCTGTTTGATGGTGTAGGCGGCGGGTGTGGGCGTGGGCGCGAGCGTGGACGTGGGCGCGGGTGCGTTCGTGGGCGGTGGCGTGGGGAAGATGGGCGAGGCGGTGAACGTCGGCATGGCGCGCAGGGTGACGGTGGGAACGAGGGGCGCGGGCGTGGGAGCCGCCGCGCAGGCGGCGAGGAGGGCGGAGGCGAGGAAGACATATCTTCTCATTGGGTTGATTATAACGTCGCGGCGCGCGCCGCCGTTGTCCCTCGTTTTTTTCCGTGCTACACTTCATCGCGTATGCCCGACCAATCCACGCAGAACGCTTTGCTCGACGAGGCCATTGCCGCCGCCAAAAGCGGCGACCGCGCGAAGGCCAAAGATAAACTCACGCGCTTCCTGCGCTACGAGCAGAAGAACGAGCACGCCTGGCTGTGGATGAGTTCGGTCGTCGAGTCGGATCGCGAGCGAATCTTCTGCCTCAACAACGTTCTCAAACTCAACCCCAACAACAAAACGGCCAAGCGCGGGCTGGCCCTGCTCGGCGCTCTCCCATCCGAGATGCGCGCCGACCTCGACATTGACGTGATCGGCGTGGACATGAAAGCCCTCGCGGCGACGGCGGGCGGCGCGGCCCAACAACGCCGCCGAGGCGGCTTCACCTTTCGCCGCAGTCGAAGATTGGAGACGATGGCTATTGTGATGCTGGCCATCATCATCGTCGGCGGAGTCGTCGTTTTCGGATTCAACCTGTTCGGGGCGCGGCAAGCCGTCGCGGGCGTCACGCCCACCGAACCGCCGCCGCCCACCGCCACGCAAGTCGTCATCGAAACACCCATCGCCGGAGGCAACCAAACGCCCATCGCCGTTCTGCTCGGCCTGCCAAATCACACGGCCACACCCGAACCCTTCAGCATTCCCTTCTTCCCCGAAGAGGCGCACTCGCGCGGGCTGAGAGAATACAAAGCAGGCAACATCGACACGGCGCTCACCGCGTTCGAGGATGCTGTAATAGATAACAAAGATAATTACGGCGCTCACTATTACATCGGGTTGATCTATTTGCAGAAGAAGGATTACAACAAAGCCTTCAATGCCTTCGGCGCGGCTCTGCGAATCAACTCCGCCTTTGCGCCCGCATACGTGGGGCGCGGGCAAGCCAACTTCGGACTCGGCGGCAACCCACTGGGCGATTACGAGAAAGCGATCAACGCCGAGCCGGACTGGGTCGAACCGCACATTCAGAGCGCGATCTTTTACGCCAACCGAAGGGACACCGACTCCGCCATCGCCCAATTAGAAACCGCCCACTCCCTCGATCCCGCCAACGTCATCGCCCATTGGATGCTGGCCGAGCAATACTTGGCCGTGGGCCAAATCGAAGACGCGCGGGCCACACTCAAAGACGGGTTCGAGATTGACGGCACGGCGCTCGATCTGTATCGCGTGCGGGCCAAACTTTCGTTGACTGACGAAGACTACGAAGCGGCGCTGGCCGACATCAACATCTATCTCTCCTACCGCCCCGCCGACACCGAAGGCTGGACATTGCAGGGCAAAGCCTATATGGGCATGGAAGATTACTCCGAAGCCGTTGCCAGCCTCAATCGCGCCATCGAACTCAAGCCGAGCGATCCGCGCGACGCGCTCATCGCCCGCGGCACGGCCCAGCTCCTGCTCGGCAACGCCGACACCGCCCGCGCCGATTACGACAAGGCCCTCAGTCTCGGCATCACCACTCGCAACCGAATGCTCATTGGCCAAGCGTATTACCGCGTGGGCGATTACGAAACCGCCGCCAAAGAATTCGCCAAAGCAGTGGAGAGCGACCCATCGCAATTCGATACGTTCTATTGGCTGGGCGCGGCGCGAGTGGGCGCAGAGTTTTACGCCGAAGCAGTCGAATCGCTGGACGAGGCCCTGAGCAAAGCCGACACCGACCTGCGCAAGTTCGACGCGTATTACCAGCGCGGCAAAGCCCACGAAGCACTCGACGAGCGCGAGAAAGCCATCGACGATTTGCGTGAGGCCCTGCGCCTCAACGTGCCCGGCCGCGCCGACGAGCAGGAAGACGCCGCGCTCATTCTCTCGCGGCTGGGCGGACCGAGAGTATCGGCCACCCAAACCGCCACAGCCAGTCCATAGCACAGCCTCGCCCGTGAACAGTTCTCGCGCCCGCAACGCCCTTCGCCTTCTGCTTGGCCTCGCCGCTGTGGCCGCGCTGGGCGTTTGGGCTTTCACCGTTCCAACTCGGGCTCCGCTCCCAAGCGCATTCGAGTTGATCGTTGCCGTGTTGGCCGCCGCCTTCCTCACCGCCTTCATGATTCCCTTGCCGGCCGGCGAAGCATCGTTGGTGCATCTTGTCGGGTTAGCGTTCGTCTTCATTTACGATACGCCGATGGTCGTCGCCGCCATCGCCGTCGGAGTCGGGATGGGCAGCGGAACAGCGCCCCCTCATCGAATTCACGCCAGCCGACATCCTGCCCGCCCTCATTGCCGCGCCCGCTTTCGGCATTGCGCACGCGGCGTTGTTCTATTTTGAGATGCTGTTGGAAGGCGAGACTATTCTCCGCGTGGCGCGAGCCAACCGAGGCATGTTGCTCATGGTTGAGCTACTGCCCGTCCCCTTCGCCATCACCGGCGCAGTGATCATCCATGAGCTGGGCTTCTTCGCCTATGCCTTTCTCACCGCGCTGGTGATGGTGCTGGCAGTGGCCGCCCGCAACTTTGGCCGTTCGCGCATCAGCGCCGAACTGCGCCTGCGCGAACTCACGCTGATCAACAACGTGAGTCAGGCCATGCACTCCAGCCTCGACCTCGACGCGCTCTTGCAAACGATCTATCAACAAGTGGCCTCCCTGCTCGGCGTGACGAATTTCTACGTCGCCCTCGGCACCGAAGACGAGGGCATCGTCTCCTTCCCCTTCGCCGTGAAAGACGGCGTCCGCCAGCAATGGGCCACGCGCCGCTGGGCCAACCGCCTCACCGATCACGTCATCTGCGAAGGCAGGCCGCTCTTCATCGCCCGCGATGCCACCAGCGCGATTGAGCGCCTCAACTTGCAAGTGGGCGATGTCGAAGCCGAACGGTTGTTGAGCATCGTCGCCAGCCAAGCCGGAGCCGCCATCGAGAACGCGCGGATGTACGGCGAGGCCCGCTACCGGGCCACCGAGCTGGCGGCGCTGGCCGAGAGCACCGCGGCCATGAGCGCCGCGCGCGATCCGGATCGCGTTTTGGAATTGGTAATCGAGTCGGCGGCGCGACTGTTTCAGAATCAAAAGTCGGCCATCTACTTGCTCCGCGAAGACAATCATCAAATCATGGATTTGGCGCGAGCCTCCAATCTGCGTGAAGCCACACTGGATATGCTGGCGACGGAATTGCAGACAGCCAATGGGCGCTTCAGCGCCATCTCCAATGGGGAGCCGACTCTCATCGCCGACATGCAAACCGCCGACCTCTCGCTGGTGCGCACGCCAGTGCTGCCCTCGGAGGGCGTGGGCGCGCTCGCCGAACTGCCGCTGATCACGCAGGGCGATGTCATTGGCGTGGTTGCGCTCTACTTCGCCGAGCCGCACATCTTCGAGCCGGCCGAAGTGGAACTGCTAAAGACATTCGCCTCGCAGGCGGCGTTGACCATCGCCAATTCGCGCATCTATGCCGGAATCCATCGCGCCCTCACACGCTACAGCAAACAACTGCAGTCACTCAACGCGATCAATCGAGAACTGACCTCCACGCTCGATCTCCAACGACTGTTCGAGGTCGCGCTCGACCGGGCCATGGATTATGCAACGGCCACCGCCGGAAGCCTGAGTATCTACGATCCGGAGCAGCGCAAACTCACGGCGGCGGCTTCGCGAGGCTACCTGCCGGAGGTCATGCGCTTACCCGACGCACGCTCGGTGAGTCATCTCATCGCCTCGCGCGTTCAGCGCACCGGGCGCATCAGCCTGCTGGCCGACGTTCGCCAAGACCCCGACTACATTCCCTCACCCAACGCCAACCTCTCGTTGCTCTGCGTGCCCATCCGCCACGAAACGCAGACGCTCGGCGTCATCACCCTCGAAGCGGCTCAACCCAGCATGTTCGACGACGACGACGTGAACTTCGCCAACCAGATCGCCGGCCAAGCCGCTGTGGCCATCGAGAACGCCCGCCTTTTCCAAACCGTCACCGAGAGCCGCGACCGACTGCAGGCCGTGCTCAACTCCACGCGCGAAGGCGTGCTGGTGATCGACTCCGCCGGGCGCGTGGCCCTCGCCAACCCGCGCATCGAAGAGATTAGGACTTACGCAAAACTGAGTGTTTGACGAACAGGCAAAAAGCCGATAAGTTTGGGAGTATGCGACCCAAAACTCAAAACGTCACCCGCTTGGACTATTGCCAGTATCTTCTGGTCAGCCAAATCAAT
>VGOW01000058.1 GCA_016875735.1 Chloroflexota bacterium
TTTCAAGACCGCGATTGAGACCTGCCTGCAAGAGATGCCCACCACTCATCGCGCCGCTTTACATTCATTGCTGACCTTGCGTTTTCAACTGTTTTCAAAAGCGCAGTTTGTGCCCGCGTGAAGTATAGATTCAATCACGCGGTTCTTTGGCGAATACGCTCTCATTCTACAGGGATTTCCGCGGCTGTCCGTAGGCAAATGTACTGATTTGGATACTCAGGTCTTCCCCATACCGCACATTTGTCGCCCAACTTGACAACAACAAGTATTTTGGCGCGACCTCAGGCGACTCAATGCAGTGTGCGAAGCAGCTAAATAGAGACTCTTGCGGGCCGCCCTTCCATACGGCCGGTCACCGACGAGCATCACCCAGGGGCCGCGAAGGCCCCATGATGATCCGGCCCCCGATTCCCACCTTGAGATGCTTTACGAAGATCGAGTCGTGAGTGACTACGAAGAGTACGAATCGTCGCCCTACGATGGGAACGTATTCGGAGGAGTAACTCTGAGAGGCAGTGTGATTCCCGCGGTAGAGTTGCCCTGTGCGGGTCTATCGTGGGATATAATCAGCGCCAGCAGGAGAACCCCAAAGATGCTTACCAAGCAACGTCGCAAACGCCGAACTCGCCACTTGGTTCTGACGGCAGTCGTCCACAAGGAAGGTCGATGGCACGTGGCTGAGTGCCCCGAGGTTGGAACTATTAGCCAGGGGCGCACGCTGGATGAGGCTGTAAAGAATCTCAGAGAAGCCACTGAACTCTACTTGGAGGAATTTCCACCCCGCCAGGTTGGCCGGCCCTTGTTGACTACGTTTGAGGCGGCCTATGCCTAGACCGCCTCGTGTCTCGGGGCGCGAGACGGTGCGGGCGCTGGAAAAATTCGGTTTCAGACAAGTGAGACAGCGTGGCAGCCATGTCGTTTTGCGAAAGGGCAGTATCGGTTGTGTCGTCCCAATGCATGACGAATTGGCTACAGGTACGCTACTCGGTCTGCTCAAGCAGGCCGGAGTTACCCTCGACGATTTCCGTAAAGCACTGAAGTAAGGCCCTCGAGCGGACTCGCAGCCGCCCGATTTCGCCCCTCACGCCCAGCCGGAGAATACCCGGCTGGGTGTTTCTATGACCACCGGACGCTGGTCGACTGGCTCAAGCAGAAGTGCGTGGGCCATTTGCTCAAAGACCTGAGTGACTTGAACGAACGCAAAACGGGTGGCGCAGGCTTGAACGCTACCAACAATCAAGCCGAATGGATGTTGCGCCCAGCCGTGATTACGCGCAAGACGGGCGGCTGCAATCGCACTGACAGCGGGGCCGCGACGCATTCGATTTTGACCAGCGTTCTGGCAACCTGTCGTCAACAAGGTTTCTCCATCCTAGACTCATTGGTCAAGATCCAGCGGAACCCAGGCAACACACTCAAGTCTTTGGCCCCGCCTCTGCTGGATACTTCTTGACGCTAAACAAGTACGGTTCAGGTTTCAACAGAATCACCATGCCCGGCCCCGCTGACGAGATCAAAGCCCGCCTCAACGCTGTCGAACTGATCGGCGAGACGGTGAAACTGCGCCGCAGTGGCCGCACGTTCACTGGCCTCTGCCCGTTCCACGCCCACACTAAAAACACACCCTCGTTCGTCGTCTGGCCCGACACGGGCACGTGGCGCTGTTTCGGCCAATGCAACGAAGGCGGCGACCTCTTCAAGTTCGTAATGAAGAAAGAGAACTGGGGTTTCCGCGAGGCGCTCGAATACCTCGCCGGGCGCGCGGGCGTGGAACTCAAGCCGCGCACGCCGCAGGACGAACAGCGCGAGGAGGAGCACAAACGCCTCCGCGATCTGCTCAACTTGTCGGTGACGTATTACCGCAATCTGCTTCTCAACGCGCCGCAGGGGCAAGCCGCGCGCGAGCATTTGCAGAAACGCGGCCTCACGCCCTCCACACTCGAAACGTTCGAGATCGGCTATGCGCTCGCGTCGTGGGACGCCGCCCAAAAATTTTTCGCCGAGCGCGGATTCACGCGCAAAGAGATGGTGGACGCCGGAATGATCGTCGAGCGCGATGATGGCTCCACTCGCGATCGTTTCCGCAACCGGATCATGATCCCCATCCGAGACGGGCAGGGCAGGGTGGCGGGCTTCGGGGCGCGGCATCTCGACCCGAACGACAACCCCAAATTCCTCAACTCGCCGCTCACGGCGCTTTTCAATAAAGGCGACACGGTGTACGCGCTCGACCGGGCGCGCAAGACCATCAGCGCCAGCGGCGTGGCCGTGCTGGTCGAAGGCTACATGGATGTGATGGCCGCGCATCAAGCCGGGTTCACCAACGTCGTTTCGGCGATGGGCACGGCGCTCACCGAAACCCAGCTGCGCCTCATCAAAAAATTCGCCAAACGAATCGTGCTGGCCCTCGACGCTGACGCCGCTGGAGACAAAGCCACCCTGCGCGGCCTCAACGTCGCTCGTGAAACCCTCGATCACGATTACACGCCCGCCTTCGACGCGCGCGGCCTCATTCGCAGTGAAAGCAAATTGCAGGCCGACATCCGCGTTTTTACTTTGCCCGAAGGCCTCGACCCCGACGATCTCATTGCCAGCGATCCGAATGCGTGGAAGCGCGGCATCGACGAGGCGGCGCCCATCGTCGAATACGTTATGCGCGCGCTCACTGCCGGACGCGATCTCGACGATCCGAAGGTGAAGGGCGAAGTCGCCGATGAGATTCTGCCCATCATTCACGATGTGGCCGATCCGGTCGAGCGCGACTCCTATCGGCAAAAACTTGCGCGGCTGTTGAAGGTGGACGAACGCGCGCTGACTCAAAAATTGCATCCTGAGCAAAGTCGAAAGATGGTGAAGCCGCCGACGCGCGCACAACCGTCTGCCCGGCCTCCCCTGAGTCCCGCGCTCCCCACACCCGAACCCGCTTCCCCCGAGATCGAGTCGGCTCCCGTCGGAGTCGAAAGCTCGATCACCGAATCGTCTGTTGATCGATTAGAATCGTACTGTCTCGGCGCGTTGGCGCGTCATCCCGATCTGGTTGCCAAAGCCGATCGGCAGTTGCGCGAATGGAAACTCGCGCCGTTGAGCGCCGACGATTTCTCGCACACCGATCTGCAAATCATTTTCAGCGCATTGAAGGCCGCGCTCGATCAGCATCATCTCGATCCGGGCGAACACATGCAACTGCAGTTGGACGACACGTTTGCCGCCCGTTTGCAAAAACTGCTGGAGGCTTCGCACGATGTGTCCGTCGAAGATCGCCGCCGCGTGGAGGATGTGCTGTCGGCGGTGATGCGTTTGCGCAAACGCAACATCGACAACGCCCTGCACGAGCTGCGCTTCTTGCAAGAAGATGCGCACGCGCAGGCAGACGAAGAACTCTCACACGTCTATCAGGATCAGATTTATAATTTGGTGAAGGCTCTCCAAAAAGTGACGAACGCTCTGAAAGAGTATATGCATCGCGCTGAACGATTCGGCATCGCCGGGCTCAATTGAACGTGACCAAACCAAAGAAGAGGCCTGCAAGATCAAAACGCCGACCCGCCGCCGATAGTGAAGAGGTGGCGGGCGCGCCTATGCTGAGCGGCAAGAGCGCATTGCCGCGTTTGCGCTCCGCCGATGGCGACGAGCGCCCCGATCTCTCCGAGCGTCTGCGCGCCGAGCGCGCGGCCGATTTCGAAGATGAGACGGATGCCGATGTGGAGTCGGAGCTCGAACTGGAGTTGGAGGACGATGAGGAGTTTGACTTTGTCGAAGAGCCGCCAGCCTCTGAACTAGAAGAGATCGCCGAAGACGACACGTGGCGCGAGGAGCGCGCGGCCATTGCCGGAATCGAGATGTCCGACGATCCGGTGCGGCAGTATCTCAAAGAGATCGGGCAGGTGTCGCTGCTCACTCCCACGCAAGAGATTTGGCTGTCCACTCAAATCAGCGCCGCGCACAAACTGCTCAAACTCCGAAAGTTTGCCATCAATGCAAATAACCATCCGGTCGGCTCCAGCGCATTGTTGCACGCTTGGAGCGAGTTGAACTCGGCGTGGAAGAAAGTGATCGAGGACTGCAAACGCCTCAAGCGCCAGCCGGTAAGCTTTCCCCCGTTGGTGGCCGAAGCGCGCGAACTGCGCCGCTCGTGGCTAAATGATCAGCCCAGCGTGTTGCGGGCCTGGCTCGACAACGGCGAGTGGGGCCGCGACGCGGCGTGGGCCAAAGTGGCCGAGAGCGCCTTCGACGTGTTCTTGCTTCTCTACCTCTTGCCGCAAAAGACGTTGAACAAATTGGAGACGTTGGCGAAGCCGAAGCAAAAGAGCCGAAGCAAAAAACCCATCGTCAAATTGCCGCAGACTCGCTCGTTCAGAAGCGGCCTGCCCACCGAACTCGATATCGAACACGACTTTGCCGAAATCAATCAGCGCGCGGGCGAGGCCAGCAACGCGCTCGTGCGGGCCAACCTGCGCCTCGTCGTCAGCGTCGCCAAGCGATACATCGGGCGCGGCATTTCATTCCTCGATCTGATTCAAGAAGGCAACATCGGCCTCCTCCGCGCCGTCGAGAAATTCGATCCGACCAAAGGTTACAAGTTCAGCACCTACGCCACGTGGTGGATTCGGCAGACCATCAGCCGCGCCATTGCCGATCAGGCGCGCACCATTCGCATCCCGGTGCACATGGTCGAGACGATCAACCGCCTGATGAAAGTTCAACGGCAGCTAACGCAGGAATTGGGGCGGGATGCGGTGGCTGAAGAAGTGGCGCTCGAACTCGATCTGCTCTTGCCCGAAGAAGTGGCGGCGATTAAAGAGGCGCGCGCGCGCGGCGAGCGGCTCGATCCGGAACTCGACCGCAAACTGCGCCGGGCCGCATCGAAGGTGCGCAAGATCGTGCGCGTCTCGCAGGAGCCGATGTCGCTGGAGACTCCGGTGGGCGCTGAAGAATCGAGCCTGCTGGGCGACTTCATTGAGGACGAAAGTATGCCCGCCCCGGCGGACGCCGCCTCGCGCGAACTGCTGAAGGAGCAAGTGGCTAACGCCCTCGCCGTCCTCACGGATCGCGAACGTGAGGTGTTGGAGATGCGTTTCGGACTCGTGGATGGGTTGGATCACACGCTCGAAGAAGTGGGCCAGCATTTCAAGGTCACGCGCGAGCGCATCCGGCAAATTGAAGCGAAGGCGTTGCGAAAGTTGCGGCACCCGACACGGAGTCGGCAGCTACGCGATTATCTCAGTTGACAGTGTGCGAGGGTGGAAAGGCGCTGGTAATGTCCGTTGCCATCAGAACTCGCCATCTTCCTCCGGCGGTTCAAACTCTTGAGAAGCCAATTCTTTCCACGCCGCCATCACCTCAGCGCTTGCGCCCAAAGTCGCCAATCGATCTGCAACCCACCCCTTCTCCTGCTTGAATTCTGGAAAGGTGAGCAATAGCATTGCCACATCGCGCCAATCGGTGCCCGATTTTGGTTGCCCCCGCCGATGGTGAAGGGCCATGACTTTCAGGGCTATCAGATCGGCAGGCGCAACGACTAACACTTGTTCAATCCGTCGCGCCGCAGGCAACGTTTCAACGGGCCGCACATCCACCAAATGGCGGTTGCCATCTTTTTGAATCTGATAAAGCCGATACCCCTTCCCCTCGCCAACTTCTCGTGTTCGCACGGCGATGTGAAAACGCTCGCTCAAGTTCTCGCGCAACTCCTCGGCCAGTTCTGCCGCCCGCGTCGAGAGCAAATCAATGTCCTGCGTCATGCGCGGCTCGCCCACATAAGCGTTCACTGCTTGCGCGCCGAACAGAACAGCATCATCGCGGCCGCGCAAGAATTCGAGCACCGCATTCTGGATCGTTGCAAGGGGCAGAGACTCTTGCATTGCGAACTCCCGAAAGGTCAGAGTGTTTGCGCTAAACATAGAGGCACTATACCCTCATTGAGAAGCGAGGTCAAACGTTGAATGGACTTGTTGCATATAAAACGTTGACGCCCCAGATCGCTTGTGATAAACTTTACACACTCCCGGCCAGAGAGAAACGTGTATGATCCTTGATCAACTGACAAAAGATTATCTCCCTATCGTCATCCTCGTCACAGTATCCACCGGCCTCGCTTTCATTGCCATCATTCTCGGTCACGCCTTAGGCCCCCGCCGCGACACAAAACTAAAACTGATGCCCTATGAGTCGGGCATGAACCCCATCGGCCCTGCGGTGCGGCGGATGCCCGTGCGCTTCTACCTCATCGCCGTCCTCTTCATCCTCTTCGACATCGAAGTGATCTTCTTCCTGCCGTGGGCCGTGGTCTTCAACGATTTCGTCAAAGGAAAGATTCCCGGCTTCGAAGCCATCGGCGGCCCGTTCATCCTCTTGGAGATGGTCGTCTTCATCCTTATATTGCTGATCGGCTACGCTTACGCTTGGAAGACCGACGCGCTGGAGTGGGAGTGATCGAACAGTAGCCAGTAGCCAGTCGTCAGTGATCAGAAACATCATTCACTGACTGCTGATCGCTGACCGCTGACTGCTAACATGGGACTTGAGCAAAAACTCGGCAACATGGGGGTTGTGACAATGTCATTGGAGCAGGCGGTGAATTGGGGCCGCACCAATGCCATGTGGCCCATGCTCTTCGGGCTGGCTTGCTGCGCCATGGAAATGATCAGCACGCAAGCGCCGATGTATGACGTGAGCCGCTTCGGCATGGAATTGATGCGCGCTTCGCCGCGACAGGCTGACTTGATGATCGTCGCCGGGCGTGTCACACGCAAAATGGCCCCCGTCCTCCGCCGCCTTTACGATCAGATGCCTGATCCCAAATGGGTGATTGCGATGGGCGACTGCGCCTCGTGCGGCGGAGTCTTCAATAATTACGCCATCGTGCAGGGCGTGGACGAAGTGGTGCCGGTGGATGTGTATGTGGCTGGCTGCCCTCCGCGCCCCGAAGGCCTCATTCACGGCGTGATGACTCTGCACGCCAAAGTCCGCAAAGAAAAACTGGCAACCTGGAAATGAAACGGGCCGAACCATGAATCATGTCGAAAGAACTGTCGCGGCCATCAAAGCCAAATTCCCCGAAGCCGTCGAAAGCGTCACCGAGTTCCGGGCCGAAACAACGGTGACGGTGAAACCGGAGTCCATCGTGGCCGTGTCGCGCTTCCTGCGCGATGATCCCGATCTCAATTACAACTACCTCGCCGATCTCGCTGGCGTTGATTATTATCCTGACGAGCCGCGTTTCGCCCTCTCGTACATTCCCTATGCGATGGCGGTCAACGCCCGCTTGCGGCTCAAAGTGTTCCTCTCCGGCGATGATCCTCAAGTGGATTCCGTCTCCGGCGTGTGGCGCAACGCCGATTGGTACGAACGCGAAGCCTTCGATATGCTGGGCATCCAATTCAACAACCACCCCGATCTCCGCCGCATCCTTATGCCTGCCGATTGGGTGGGGCACCCGCACCGCAAAGATTATCCGCTCGGTTATGAGGAAGTGCAGTTCTCGTTCAATTGGCGCGAGATCGATTCCAAGAAGCCCTACGCGAAAGAATAGCCATGACTGACCTTCGCGAAGTTGAAACGACGCTGGATCAACTCCGGCATTTGTTCACCGAACGCGCCTTTAGCGGCGAAACGATGGTGCTCAACATGGGGCCGCAGCACCCCAGCACGCACGGGGTATTACGCCTCATCCTCGAACTCGACGGCGAAACCGTCGTGCGCGCCATCCCCGACATCGGCTTTCTGCACACCGGCGTCGAAAAGAATATGGAAGCCAAGACCTACCTCAAGGCCTTGGCGATGACCGACCGCCTTGATTATCTCAACAACATCGGCAACAACCTCACCTATTGCCTCGCCATCGAAAAGCTGATGGAGGTGAACGTGCCGGAGCGGGCGCAGGTGTTGCGCGTGCTCATGGCCGAACTTCAGCGCATTGCTTCGCACCTCGTGTGGCTGGGCACGCACTGCATTGATCTGGCCGCGCTCAGCATTTTGCTCTACTGCTTCCGCGACCGCGAGCGCATCATGGATATTTTCGAGATGGTGTCGGGCCAGCGGATGATGACGACCTACATTCGCCCCGGCGGCGTGTGGCGCGATGTGCCCGCCGGATTCGAAGAGGCGGTCAAAGATTTCCTCGAGTACCTGCCGGCCAAACTTGACGATTACGAGCGGCTCCTCACCAACAACCCCATCTTCAAAATGCGCGCGCAGGGCGTCGGCCATATCAGCGCCGAAGATGCGCTTCATTGGGGAATGACCGGCTCCTCACTTCGCGGCTCGGGCGTAAACTATGACGTGCGCCGCGCCATGCCCTACTGCGGTTACGAAACATACGATTTCGATGTGCCGCTGGAAACCGGCGGCGACGTGTATTCGCGCTATCTCTGCCGAATGCGTGAGTTCCGCGAGTCGCTCAAGATTTGCCGCCAAGCCCTCGATCGCTTGCCCAAGACCAAAGGCCCGGTGATGACCGCCGACCGCAAAGTGGCCCCCCCGCCGCGTTCGGAACTGAGCACGAGCATGGAGTCGCTCATTCATCATTTCAAGTTGTACACCGAAGGGTTCACGCCGCCGGTGGGCGAAGTGTATGCCGCCACCGAATCGCCGCGCGGCGAGTTGGGCGTGCGCCTCGTGAGCGACGGCACACCCAAGCCTCAGCGCGTTCACTATCGGTGCCCGTCGTGGGCCAACTTGCAGGCGCTCACCACAATGAGCGAAGGTTGCCTCGTGGCCGATCTGGTTGCCATCATCGGCTCGATTGATATTGTGTTGGGAGATGTGGATCGATAATATGCTGGCCGAAAAATACCGCGAACAAATTGCCGCAACCCTTGCAAAGTACCCCGCCGATCAGAAACGCTCGGCGGTGATGCCGCTTCTATACATGGCGCAATCGGAATACGGCTATGTGACAAAAGAGGCGCTGGCCGAAGTGGCCGAGATCGTGGGGGTGGAGCCGACTCAGGTGGCCTCCATCGTCGGCTTCTATTCGTTGTACTACGATCACGCCGGGGGCCAGCATCGCGTTCAAGTTTGCACCGACCTGCCGTGCGCCCTGCGCGGCGCAGACAAGTTCGCCGACGACCTGTGCGCCAAGTTCGGAATCAAGCTGGGCGAAACCACGAAAGACGGCATGTTCACCATCGAAGGGGTGATGTGCGTGGCCGCCTGTGACAAAGCGCCGGTGTTTCAGGCGCAGAACAAAGAGGGCATTGTCTATCACGAGAATCAAACGGTCGAGTCGGCGGTGAAAGTGATGGAAGAACTCAAGGGCAAGAAATGAATCAATCACGGATGATGCGGATGTCATGGACAGCCCGCGCAATCCGTGAAATTCGCGGATAGGCTTCTTATGGAACATATCGTATTGCGGCATCGCAACATTCCCGGCCTCGACAAGTTGGACGTGTATCTCGCCAACGGCGGCTTCGAGACGTTCAAGAGAGTCGTCACCTCGATGAAGCCGGAAGAGGTCATCAAGATTGTCATGGCCTCCGGTCTCAAAGGGCGGGGGGGCGCCGGTTTCCCCACCGGACTCAAATGGTCGTTCCTCACCAAAAACCGCCCGGCCTATTACGTCGTCTGCAACTCCGACGAGTCGGAGCCGGGCACCTTCAAAGACCGCGAGATCATGGAAAAGAATCCTTTTCAGTTATTGGAAGGGATCATGATTACAGCCTTTGCCGCCCGCGCCAACACCGCCTACAACTACATGCGCGGCGAGTTCTGGCCGGTGGCCAAAGTGCTCGACACGAAAATTGCCGAACTGCGAGCGCGCGGTTTTCTCGGCAAGAATCTTTTCGGCACAGACTATTCACTCGACGTTCATCTTCATCTCGGCGCGGGCGCGTACATTTGCGGCGAAGAGAGCGCATTGCTCGAATCGATTGAAGGCAAGATGGGCCAGCCGCGCCTCAAGCCGCCGTTCCCCGCCGACAAAGGCCTTTACGGGATGCCGACGGTGATCAACAACACCGAAACGCTCACCAACGTGCCGCTCATCGTCGCTCGCGGCGCGGAGTGGTATCAATCGATCGGGGTGAAGAACAGCGCCGGAACGAAAGTGATGTGCCTCTCCGGCCACGTGAACAAGCCGGGCAATTACGAATTGCCGTTCGGCGTTACGCTGAGGCAGGTGATTTACGATCACGGCGGCGGAGTCCCCAGCGGCAAAAAGGTGAAGGCGGTGATGATGTCGGGCGCGTCGTCGGTGGTGCTGTCGGTCACCGATGAGATCCTAGATATGTCGCTCGATTACGATTCGGTCGCCGCCAAAGGCGCGGCTCTCGGCTCGGCCTCGGTCATCGTGATGGATGAGTCGGTCGATCTGTCGTGGGTGATTCTGAAGACGACTCGATTCTTCAAGCACGAGTCGTGCGGCAAATGCACGCCGTGCCGCGAGGGCAATTATTGGATGCTGCATATTCTTGAGCGCCTCCACAGCGGCGAGGGCACGAAGGCCGATGTGGATTTGCTCAATTCGGTGGCGAGCCAAGTGCAGGGCAAGTGTTTGTGCCCGCTGGGCGAGTTCGCGGTGACGCCGGTGCTGTCGAGCCTCAAAGCCTTCCGCGCCGATTTCGATGCGCGCGCGAAGGACGCGGCCAAGCCCAAACCTGCGCCGGCCGCAAAGCCCACGCCGAAGAAAGAACCTATGGCTGGGAACGATTAAGTCAACGGATTGAACGGATGGCGCGTATTGAAAAAGGCCAAATCCGTTCAATCCGTTTCATCCGTTGATGAAAAATCATGCCTGATCTCGTAAAACTCAGAATCGACGACGTTGAAGTGCAAGCGCCCAAAGGCACATTGGTGGCCGACGCCGCCAAGCGTGTGGGCAACGACATCCCGGTGTTTTGCTATCACCCCAAAATGCCTCCGGTGGGCATGTGCCGCATGTGCCTCGTGGAAGTGGGGCGCGTTCAACGTGACCGCGCCACCGGCCAAGTGATGACTGACGAAAACGGCAGTCCGAAGATCGCCTATGCGCCGAAACTCGAAACCGCCTGCACCGTGCCGGTGGAAGAAGGAATGCACGTGCGCACCGCCAATGGAAAAGTGAAAGCGGCGCGCAGTAATGTCGTCGAGTTTCTGCTCACCTCTCACCCGCTCGATTGCCCCATCTGCGACAAAGGCGGCGAGTGCCCTCTGCAAAACCTCACCATGCGCCACGGGCCGGGCGCCAGCCGTTTCATTTACAGCGAAAAGATTCACTTCGACAAACACGTGCCGCTCGGCTCGGAAGACGACGCGCTGATCTACCTCGACCGCGAGCGGTGCATTCAATGCGCGCGCTGTGTGCGCTTCTCCGACGAGATCGCCGGAGACCCGGTCATCGGCTTCTTCGAGCGCGGCCGCAAACTCGAAATCGTCACTTTCTCAGAGCCGGGCTTCGACTCGAAATTCTCCGGCAACACCACCGACCTCTGCCCGGTGGGCGCGCTCACTACCGCCGACTTCCGTTTCGGCGCGCGTCCGTGGGAACTCACGCACTCGGCCTCCATCTGCCCGCACTGCCCGGTGGGCTGCAACCTGCACCTCAACACACGGCGCTCCGGCGTGTCGGGCAAAACAGCGATCAAGCGTGTGATGCCTCGCCAGAATGAGCAGGTGAATGAAATTTGGATCTGCGACAAAGGCCGCTTCGGCCACCACTTCACCGCCAGCGCGGATCGGTTGACGACTCCGCTGATCAAAAAGAACGGCAAACTCGAAGAGGCCTCGTGGGATGAGGCGCTCGATCTCATCGCCGCAAAAATGAAAACGGCCTCGACCCTCTCCGCCCTTGCGGGAGGCCGACTCTCCAACGAAGACCTGTTCATGCTCATCGAGTTGATGGATGAGCGCGGCGGGCGCGCGCAATTGCATTCGCGCATGGGCGGCGGCGATCTGATTCAGAAAGTGGGCGTGGGAGTCGGCGCCAACTTTGGCGCGATGGGCACGGGCGCCACCATCATCGTCGCCGCTTCCGATCTCGAAGAGGAAGCGCCGATTTGGTGGCTGAGGGTGAAGCAAGCCGCACAGCGTGGCGCGACGCTCATTGTGGCCAACGCGCGCCCCACCAAACTCGACAAATACGCGACTCACAAAGTGCGCTACGCCTACGGCGACGAAGTGAACGCGGTGAACGGACTGGCCGGGCACGCGGCGAAAGCTGAGAATCTTGTGATCATGTTCGGCAGTGATGGGCTCGGCCTCACCGCCTCCACCGCGCTGGCGCAGGCCTGCGCCAATTTGCTCGTCAGCACGAAGCATGTTGGCAAACCCAACAACGGCTTGATTGCCGTGTGGCCTCGCGCCAACGATCAGGGTGCGTGGGATATGGGCATCGCGCCGGGCGATGAAGTGGCGGCGTCCGACGTGATGATCGTTGCCGCCGCCGATCCGGTGGGCGACGGGCTCGAACTCCGATCGGGGTTCACCGTTGTGTCCGAATTGTTCCTCACCGCCACCGCGCGCGCCGCCGATGTCGTTCTGCCGGCGCAGGCGTTCACCGAGCGCGAGGGCACGTTCACCAACGGCGAGCGGCGAGTGCAGCGTTTTTATCCGGCGGCGCCGCCTGTGGGCCAAAGCAAACCCGATTGGCAAATTTTTGCTCTCATCGGCGAGCGGCTGGGGTACGCCAAAACCAAAACGAGCGCCGCCGCCGTGTTCGCCGAAATTGCGAAGACGGCGCCCCGATACGAAGGGCTGTCGTATCAAAAGTTGGCGCAGGTCGAAAAGCAATTTCCCGATGTGGGCGGCGCCGATCTATATTACGGCGGCGCGGCCTTCGAGAACACGAGCGGGCTTGGCATGCAAACGCCGACGATGGCGGAGCGGGGCGAAGGGTTCGCCGTGAATCACGTTGCCAACGGGAGGCGGCATCCCGGCGATGGATTGATCGCCGTGCCGACGACGGTGCTGTACGATCGCGGCGCGACATTCGCTCCTTCCGAATTGATGCGCCCGCGCACGCCGAAGGCTTACGTTGAACTCAACTCGGCCGACGCGGCCAAACTGGGCATTGCCGATGGCGAGGCGGTGGCGCTGTTGGTGAACGGGAAAGAGACTCCGGCGGTGTGCCGGGTGAATGGCCGCGCTCCCGAAGGTGTGGCGCTCGTGCCGCAGAGCCTCGGCGGGCCGCAGTTGAATGGCGCAACCAGCGTGGCAGTGAAAAAGGTATAACCGGGATGGAACTACAAACATTCGCCGAAGTGGCAATCGCCGCCGCAGTGAAGAGCGTGATTCTTGTGGCTGTTTTGCTCACCTCCTTTGCGTACATGACGTTGCTCGAACGCAAAGTGATGGCCTTTTTGCAGGTTCGACTCGGCCCCAACCGTGTGGGGCCGGGCGGTTTCTTTCAGCCGGTCGCCGATGGACTCAAGCTGTTTTTCAAAGAGGAATTGATCCCGGCAGAGGCCGACCGAATCATGTTCGTGCTGGCTCCGGCCATCACCGTGATACCGGCGCTGATCATCCTCGCCGTCGTGCCATTCGGGCCGCCGCTCAACGTGTGTATCCCAACAGCCATCGGCCAACCCGATTGGAAATGGGTGTGCTACAACGTTCCGCTGGCAGTGGCCGATCTCAACGTGGGCATGTTGTATATTCTTTCGGTGGCCTCCATTGCCGTGTACGGCATTGTGCTGGCCGGGTGGTCGTCGGCCAATAAATACGCCACGATGGGCGGCATTCGCTCCACCGCGCAAATGGTGAGTTACGAGATTGCGCTGGGCCTGTCGGTGGTGGGGCCGACGCTGATGGTTGGCTCGCTCAGCCTGCGCGAGATCACTCAATGGCAGGCCGATCACTACTGGCTTGTGCTCACTCAGCCCATCGGCGCAATCATCTATTTTCTCGCCACGCTGGCCGAAGTGAACCGCGCGCCGTTCGATATGCCCGAAGCCGAACAAGAATTGACGGCCGGCTATCACACCGAATATTCCGGGATGAAGTTTGCGCTGTTCTTCATGGCCGAATATATCAAAATGGTGGCCGTCAGCGCGGTGGGCGTGACGTTGTTCTTCGGCGGCTACCTCGGCCCGTTCCTCGACGTAGTTCCCAATTGGATGGCCGCTATCCTCGGGCTCCTTTATTTCTTCATCAAAACTTTCGTCCTTCTTGTGGTGATGATCTGGATCCGCGGCACACTGCCGCGCTTCCGGTACGATCAGTTGATGCGCTTCGGCTGGAAGGTGATGCTGCCGCTGGCGCTGGCTAACGTGGCCGTGACGGCGGTGGCGGTGGTGTTGTTCGGCGGAAGGCTGGGATAGAGTATGTTTATCGAGATCATCAAAGGCATGGCGACGACCTTCAAGCATGTGTTTGAAGAGCCGATCACCATTCAGTATCCCGAAGAGAGACGGCCCACCCGCGAACGATACAAAGGCCGCCACGAACTCAAACGCTACGACAACGGGCTGGAGAAGTGTATCGGCTGCGCGTTGTGCGCCGCCGCCTGCCCCGCCGACGCCATCTTCGTCGAGGCGGCCGAGAACACCGACGACGAGCGCTACTCACCCGGCGAGCGCTATGCCCGCGTGTACGAAATCAATATGCTGCGCTGTATCTTCTGCGGCTATTGCGAGGATGCCTGCCCCACCGAAGCCATTGTGCTCGAAAGCAATTACGAACTGTCGTACACCACCCGCGAGTCGGCCATCTTCACCAAAGATAGATTGATCGTGCCCGCGCCCCCGAACGCTCAAGCCACGCCGCAGAAAGTGGAGCCGGGCAAGTTCAATCGATCCATCCCGGATATGAAAGACCCCGCTTGATGAGTGGGTGACAGGATGGCGCGATGACAAGATGAGCAAAGTCATCCTGTCATCCCTTCAGCTTGTCATCGCGTCAGGTTTCATGACTCTCGAACTCATTATCTTCCTCGCTCTCGCCGTCATCGCCGTGGCCGCGGCCATCGCCATGCTGGCCAGCAGCAACGCTATCTACTCGGCGCTGTTCCTCGTGCTCAACTTCGCCGTCGTCTCGGTGTTCTACCTCATTCTCAATGCGCCGTTCATTGCGATGGTGCAGGTGACGGTGTACGCCGGGGCGATCATGGTGCTGTTCATTTTTGTGATCATGCTTCTCGGCGCGGAGAGGCTTCGCCGGCCGGATAGCCGACTCGCGTGGCAGCAACCCCTCGCCATTGGGCTCGGCCTTGCTCTTCTCGGCGTGGCGGTGTTCGGGTTGTTGAGTCGGGGCGGGGTGGCGGCCTCCCCTCAGCCGCTGAACCCCGAAGTGGCGCTGACCTTTGGCAGTCCGCGCGAGATCGGCAGGCAATTGTTCACCGGCTATCTCTTTCCGTTCGAGGTCACTTCGATCCTTTTGTTGGTGGCGATGGTGGGCGCGATCGTGCTGACCAAAGATGAAAAGAAACGGCCAACTCTCAAATCGCAGACTTCCAAGAAATGAGAGTTGAGATGGCGAGGAACTGCCCTTTGGGATTTGGAAGTTTGCAGTTTGGAGTTTCGTAGATGGTTCCGACTTCGTATTACATCATCCTCTCCGTAGTGCTGTTCACCATTGGCGTGGCCGGTGTGCTCGTCCGCCGCAACGCCATCATCATCTTCATGTCGGTCGAGTTGATGTTGAACTCGGCCAATCTGGCCTTCGTGGCCTTCGCCCGGTCGTTCCAGCCCGCTTCGGGGGCCATCAATTCGGCGGCCATGGCCGGGCAGACGTTTGTGTTCTTCGTGATGGCCGTCGCCGCCGCCGAAGTAGCCGTGGGCCTGGCGCTGATCGTAGCCATCTTCCGCACCAAGCATTCAATTGATGTGGATGAAGTGCATCAGTTGAAGGGGTAACAATGCACGAAACTTCCTCTTTCTCACTTCAGGCTTTAGTTCCGCTGATCATTTTCTTCCCGGTCGCCGGTTTACTGATCAACGTCGTTGCCGGGAAAAAGATCGGCGACCCGTGGGCGGGCATCATCGCCTCGCTGGCTTCCGGCTCGTCGTTTGTCATCGCCGCCCTTCAGTTCGTCGGCCTCACTCAAAACGGATTCCATCCCGCCACGATTCATGTGGCCGACTGGATCGTGATCGGCGAGTTGAATATCCCATGGGCGTTTCAAGTGGACACGCTGTCGGTGACGATGATGCTGTTGGTGACGGGCGTGGGCACGCTCATTCACATTTACGCCATCGGCTACATGAAGGGCGATCCGCGTTTCCATCGCTTCTTCATTTACCTCAACCTGTTTATCGCCTCGATGCTCATTCTCGTCGGCGGGAATAATTACCTCATGCTCTTCGTGGGTTGGGAAGGCGTGGGGCTGTGTTCGTATTTGCTCATCGGCTTTTGGTACGACAAAGGCGCGGGCGGCGTGGGCAACGCGCGCGCCGGGCGCAAAGCGTTTGTGGTCAACCGCGTCGGCGATTTCGGTTTTGCGCTGGCGATGTTCCTGATTTTTTGGACGACCGGCTCGCTCACCTTCGATAAAGTGTTCGCGTATTTCGAGGAGCACGGCGGCGAAACCCAGCACGCGGTTGCGCCGGAGGCCGGGATCGGCAAACTACTCAGCCCGGCGCAACAGGACGAAGAGCCGCACGGCGAAAGCGCGGGGCCGACGATTGTCACCATCGCCACCGCGATCACACTGCTTTTGCTGGTGGGCGCAACGGGCAAGTCGGCGCAAATACCGCTGTTCGTTTGGCTGCCCGATGCAATGGCCGGCCCCACTCCGGTGTCGGCGCTCATTCACGCGGCCACGATGGTCACCGCCGGTATTTACATGATCGTGCGCTCGAACGTCATTTTCAATCTTGCGCCTGCTTCGCAAATGACGGTGGCGATCATTGGCGCGTCCACCGCCTTCCTCGCCGGAACGATCGCCGTCGCGCAATTCGACATTAAACGGGTATTGGCCTATTCGACGATCAGCCAATTGGGCTTCATGATTGCGGCGGCGGGCATGGGCGCGTATGTGGCGGCGATGTTCCATTTGCTCACTCACGCCTTCTTCAAAGCACTGCTCTTCCTTTCATCGGGATCGGTCATTCACGGAATGGAGCACGGGCATCACGCATTGGCCCACGACGCGGAAGCGCACGGCGGCGGCGGCCACGACGATCACGGTGGGAACGGACACAACGCTCACGCGGATGAGTCGCACGGGTCGGCGCACGCGACCGCGCATGAAGAGGAGCATACATTCGATCCGCAAGATATGCGAAACATGGGCGGGCTTCGCGCGCGCATGCCCACCACCTTTTGGGTGTATTTCATCGGCGCAGTGGCGTTGGCGGGCGTGTTCCCGCTGGCGGGCTTTTGGTCGAAGGATGAAATTCTCGCCGATGCGTGGAAGATCGGCGTGACCGATGGGGAGTGGCACGGGCTGGTGGTGTATGGCTTGCTCACGGTGGCCGCGTTCTTCACCGCGTTTTACATGGGGCGGCAAGTGCTCATGGTGTTCTTCGGCGGTGAGCGCACCGAGGCGGCCAAGCACGCGCACGAAAGCCCGGCGGTGATGACCGTGCCGCTGATCATTCTCGCCGTGCTGTCGGTGATCGGCGGGGCGATGAATTTGCCCGGCCTGCATTGGCTCGGCCAGTGGATCGAGCATACCATTGAGGCGCATCCACTCGATTTCAATTTTGTCGTCGCCGGGTTGTCAACCGTGATCGCGCTCGTTGCTATCGGCCTCTCGTATTTGGTTTACGGGCAGAGGCCGATGACCACCATGCTCGATCCCCTTGAGCGATTGGGGCGCGCGTTCACTTTTCTCAACGGCAAGTGGTATGTCGATGAGTTGTACCACGCGATCATCATTCAGCCGTTCGAGGACATTGGCCGTTTTCTCGCATATGCGGTGGATTGGGAGTTGTGGCACGACATTTTTCACGACAATATCATCGCCGGAGGCTTCCGCTGGATTGCTAACTTTACAGCGTGGTCGGTGGACAAAGGGGTGGTCGACTCGTTCTTCGACGGGCTGGCTTCCCTCGTCCGCGATTGGGCCGACATCTTCCGCCGCTTCCAAACCGGATACGTGCGCAATTACGCGCTGGCGGTGCTGTTCGGCGCGGTGGTGGTGTTGGGCGTCTTTTTGCTTGCGCGCTAAACTCGTGTTTTCGGAGATTGCTCCATGAATGTTTTATTCTCGACGTTGACTCTCGTTACCTTCTTCCCCTTGGTGGGTGTGGCGCTTCTGCTGTTCACGCCCAAGGAACAAAAGGACACCATCCGCTGGATCGCCGTCGGCGCGTCGCTCACCACCTTCCTCATCTCGCTGGTGATGCTGGCGCAGTTCAACCCCGCCGACCCCAACATGCAGTTGGTGGTGCGTTCGCCGTGGATTCGCATCGGGTCGAATTGGAATATTGATTTCTACTTCGGCATCGACGGGGCGAGCCTGCTATTGATTCTGCTCACCACCTTCCTCACCCCCATCGCCATCTTCTCCTCGTGGACGGCCATCGAAGAGCGGGTGAAGGAATACATGATCTTCTTCCTTCTGCTCGAAGTGGGCATGGTCGGCGTGTTCGTCTCGCTCGATCTGTTCCTCTTCTACATCTTCTGGGAGTTCAGCCTCGTGCCCATGTATTTGCTGGTGGGCATTTGGGGCGGCCAGAACCGAATGTACGCCGCCATCAAATTCTTCCTTTACACGATGGCCGGATCGATTTTGATGCTGCTGGCCATTCTGTGGCTGGGCATCAACGTGGGCACGTTTGCCTACACCGATATTCTCGGCAAAGTTCCGGCGGCGGCGCAGGGGTTGCTCTTCCTTGCCTTCGCGGCGGCCTTCGCTATCAAAGTGCCGGTGTGGCCGCTCCACTCGTGGCTGCCCGATGCTCACGTGGAAGCGCCCACTGCCGGGTCGGTCATCCTCGCCGGTGTTCTGCTCAAACTTGGCACCTACGGCTTCCTGCGATTCAATCTCGGCCTCTTCCCTGAAGCGGCCAAACAGTATGCGCCCACCATCGCCGTGCTGGCCGTCATCGGCATCGTGTACGGCGCGATTGTTTCATATCCGCAAAAGGACGTGAAGAAGTTGGTGGCCTATTCGTCGGTGAGCCATTTGGGATTTGTGATGCTCGGCCTCTTCGCTCTCAACTCGCAGGGCATTCAGGGCGCAATCCTGCAAATGATCAATCACGGCCTCTCCACCGGCGCGTTATTCCTCCTCGTGGGCATGATCTACGAGCGGCGGCACACGCGCGAGTTGGCGCAGTTCGGCGGCCTGTGGACGGTGATGCCGCTCTACGGCACACTGACTCTGATCGTCACCCTGTCGTCGATGGGCCTGCCCGGCCTCAACGGCTTCGTCGGCGAGTTTGCCATTTTGCTCGGCGCGTGGGGCGCCGGCCAGCCGGGCGCGGCCTATGGCTCGTATGCCTATGCCGCCGTCGCCTCGCTCGGCGTGATCCTCGCCGCCGTCTATATGTTGTGGATGTTCCAAAAGATGTTTCTCGGCAAAGTGGAGAACCCGCACAACAACGGGCTGGCCGATCTGAATTGGCGCGAGGTCGTTGTGCTTGTTCCGCTGATCATCATGATCTTCTGGATCGGCCTCTACCCCGCCCCGTTCTTCGATCTGATGTCGCCCTCGGTCACTCAATTGGTGGCCGCCATTCAGAGCGCGGCGGTGGCGTTGCGCTAATCTCCAATCTCCAGTTCTCCAAAGCAGAGAATCGGAGATTAGAGATTGGGAATTAGAGATTGCTCATGACGACATCCGACTTCAACGCCATCCTTCCCCTCATCGTCCTCGCCGGGTGGGCGAGCCTCATGCTGTTGGTGGATTTGTGGATCCCGAAGACTCGCAAAGACATCACCGCCGCGCTGGCGCTGTTGGGGTTGGCGGTCACCCTCGCCGTTCTGCTCGTGATCGCCGCCACCGGGCCGACTCCCATCGTGGCCTTCGGCGGCATGATCGTCCTCGACGGCTTCACCGTGTTCCTCAACGTGCTAGTGCTGGGCACGGGCGGGCTGGCCGTTCTCTTGGCGCTCAATTATCTCAAGCGAGTCAACATTGAGCGCGGCGAGTTTTATACCCTCCTGCTCTTTAGCATTGCTGGAATGATGATGATGGCCTCCGCCGGCGATCTCATCGTGGTCTTCCTCGCCCTCGAAACCCTTTCCATTCCGCTGTACATTCTTTCCGGCTTCGCCCGCCCACGCCTCGATTCGGAAGAGTCGGCGCTCAAATACTTTTTGCTCGGCGCGTTCGCTTCCGGCTTTCTCGTTTACGGCATCGCCCTCACCTATGGCGCGACGGCGACCACCAGCCTATCGCAGATCGCGGCGGCGGTCGCCGCCAACGGCGCATTGGCCGCCGACCCGCTTCTGCTCGCGGGCGCGGCGCTCATCCTCGTCGGGCTCGGTTTCAAAGTAGCCGCCGTTCCCTTTCACATGTGGGCGCCCGATGTATATGAAGGCGCGCCCACCATCGTCACCGCATTCATGTCCGTCGGCGCGAAGATCGGCGGCTTCGCCGCACTCGTGCGCGTCTTCTTCATCGCCTTCCCCGCGCTGGCCGCCCATTGGACCCCGGTGGTCGCCGCCATCTCTGCCCTCACCATGATTCTCGGCAACGTGGCCGCCATCGCTCAATCGTCCATCAAACGCATGTTGGCCTATTCGTCCATCGCCCACGCCGGATACGTATTGATGGCCGTCGTCGCCGGAGGCGCGGGCACGATGGCCGGCTTCGCCGCGAGCTCGGCCGTGTTTTATTTGCTCGGCTATGCGGTGATGAATCTCGGCGCATGGGCGGTGGTGATGGCCGTGGAGAAAGACGGCGCGGCGGCGAAAGTGGACGACTTCGCCGGGCTGGGCGCAACGCGCATCGGCATGGCATTGGCCATGACCGTGTTCATGCTTTCGCTCACTGGCCTCCCGCCCACCATTGGCTTCATCGGCAAGTTCTACGTCTTTCGCGCCGCCATCGACTCCGGCTACATGTGGTTGGCCGTTGTCGGCGTGATCACCAGCCTCATTTCTGCGTTCTACTATTTGCGCGTGGTGATGGTGATGTGGATGCAATCGGGGCAGGGGGAAGCCGTCACCCCGCTCGGACTGAGCACAGTGGTCACTCTCTCCGCGCTTGCCACCTTCATCTTGGGCATCGTGCCCGGCCCGCTCATGGCCGCCGCCGAACGCGCGCTGTTGGCGCTGTTGGCAAAGGCTTGAAGCAAAAGTAAAGAGGAACGCTGATATACGCTGAAGAATCAGCGCTCATCGACTCAGATCAGCGTTCATCTGCGTCCCATTCGAATCGCCTTGCGTAGTTGCTCGAACATTGGGGTCGCCCAAACGACCCTGCTCGGTGAGCAGGGTCGTTGCATTGAGGCCTCGCTGTGAAAGACTTTCTTGCCCGCGCGCTCGACCTCTCCACGTTTCGGGGCGCGCAATACGCCGACGCGCGGCTGTCTCGGATCACCGAACAAACGCTGACCGTGAAGAACGGTTTGGTGGACGAGATCAGTTTCATCGAGTCCATCGGCATCGGAGCGAGGGTGTTGATCAACGGCGCGTGGGGGTTTGCCTCGTCGCGCGCTTTGTCGAATGAGGAAGTGGATCGGACAACGGCGCTGGCAGTGACGATTGCCAAAGCCTCGGCCGCCACTCCGGGCAAGCCGGTGACGCTCGGCCCGGTGGTGACCAATCGCGGAGTCTACGTGACGCCGATTCAGATCGATCCCTTCGCCGTCACCACCGAAGAGAAAGTATCACTGTTGTTGGATGCCGATTCGGCGATGGCTCGGGTGAAAGGGGTGGGCGTGCGGCAGGGGCACCTTGTGTTCATTCGCGAAGAGAAGTATTTTGCCAACAGCGAAGGCGCGCAGACTCACCAGACAATTTACGAGGCGGGCGGCGGCATCGTTGCGACGGCGGTGTCGGGCGACGATGCGCAGCGGCGGTCATATCCGAATTCGGGCGGGCAGCAGGGCACGGCGGGCTGGGAGTATGTGCTGGCAATGGACCTGCCGGGCAATGGCGAGCGCGTGGCTTCGGACGCGGTGGCCCTGCTTTCGGCAGACGATTGCCCCGCCGATACTCGCATGACGGTGATTCTCGACGGCTCGCAAGTGGCCCTGCAAGTTCACGAGTCGTGCGGGCACCCCGCCGAGCTGGATCGTGTGTTCGGTGCGGAGGCCGGCTATGCGGGCACCTCCTTTCTCACCCCCGAAAAACTTGGCAGCTTTCAATACGGATCGGGGATCGTGAATCTCACGGCTGACGCGGTGAGGCCGACCGGGTTGGGCACCTTCGGTTGGGATGATGAGGGAGTGGCGGCGTCCACAACGCCGATTGTTCGGGAGGGGTTGTTCGTGGGCTATCTCATGTCGCGCGAGACGGCGCCGCTGTTGGGGCTTGAAGCCAACGGGTGCATGAGGGCGGTAGGGTGGAATCGGATTCCGCTCATTCGAATGACGAACGTGAGTCTCGAGCCCGGCATGTGGTCGCTCGACGATCTCATTGCCGACACCGACGACGGGCTCTACATGGAAACGAATCGCTCGTGGAGCATCGATGACAAGCGCTGGAACTTTCAGTTCAGCACCGAGTTGGGATATGAGATCAAGAGAGGCAAACGGGCGCGGCTGTTGAAGAATTGCACGTACACGGGGGTGACGCCGGAGTTTTGGCGTTCGTGCGATGCGATTTGTGGCGCGAAACACTGGACGCTGTGGGGCACGCCCAACTGCGGCAAGGGGCAGCCTCAGCAAGTGGCCCACACCGGGCACGGCGCCTCTCCGGCCAGATTTCACGATGTGCGGGTGGGGGTGTATCGGTAAACTGGAGTCGTCAAAAGTCGGTTTTGGCGATATGTTTCACTCGCGTCAAAAGTCTCAGTTCTGCTCTGGCTTTTCTTTACAATTTCCGGCTCTACCAGATTCAATGTGATATAGGGTCAAAGGCGACAAGGACATGCAAACGGAAGTTAGCGAAGTTGCGATAGCCGAAACCACGTCGATGGATCAGGTTGATCTTCAAGTTCACACCTTCGGCGAAACCATTAGTGTGTCGTCCGTCAAAGTAATTCAGAATCCGCTCTCGCCAGTTGGCGAGGGTTTTGAGGAAGGTCTGCAAGGCCTTCAAACCGCTGGCTTCGACTTGAGCGATCCAATCGGTATCCGTCAAGTTCTCAGCGTTCTTCGCCAGCAACCAGCGGCAACCTTTCAACGTTTCTTGCGTCGCGGCATCTGCCTGCTTTTGAATCGCCCGGCGCGATTGAGTGACTGCTTCATTCAAGGTCTTC
>VGOW01000059.1 GCA_016875735.1 Chloroflexota bacterium
TGATGTTCGCATCCGCCGCCCCGCTCATGACCCGTTCCCAAACCTTATCGCGCTTCGCCATATCTGCTACGCCCTATGTTATCGTATACGCTACGGATTGTCAAGGCCGCCTCACAGCCTATCCGCCGGGCTGTGTCTCTCCGCCGCTTCGCGCAAGTCATCACTCGTTTGCTTCGTGTACCGCCGGATAAGCGACAAGTCCGAGTGTCCCATGAGGCGGGATAGCGTCACGATGTCGCAACCGTCACGGAGCATTGCCAGCGCGAAGCCGCGCCGAAAGGCATGCAACTCCGGCGCATCGGTGAGACCAGCATCACGCGCCCGCCGTTCAATCACCGCCCGCAAAGCGCGATAGTTCAATCGCGCCCCGTGCTTTGCGGGGAACATTGCGCCGCCGCTGTTGCCCCGCTCTTTCAGCCATGCCCGTATCACCTTGCGCGTTCGTTGCCCGGCGAAGACCACGCGCCCCTTGCCGCCTTTGCCTTGCTTCACGGTCAATGCGCCCGTTACCGAGTCGAAGTCGGCCACGTCCAGCGATAGCAGTTCATTGGCGCGGAGTCCGGTGTCTATCAGCGTCAGCATCATCGCTTTGTCACGAACGCCGAAATAGTCACCGCCGCAAGTGTCCAGCATGGCCGTTACGTCGGCCATTTCAACGGGCGGCATTATCTTATCGGGCAACTTCGGCGCGGGCACTTTGCGGATTGGATTTTTCCATCCTTCGGGCGCGGCTTCATCCCCCCACCACAAGAAGAACGTTTTGATAACCCGGTAATGCTGATGCTGGCCGCCCGCGTTGTGATGCTCGGCGAGCGATAGCATGTACTCGCGGAGCAACGTCGGGTCAATGGCTTCAATGGCCGTGATGTTTCGCGCTTCGCAGTAAGCCACAAAGCGCGAGAGATTGTCACGATAGATTGTGATGGTTCGCGGGGATAAATTTTGCGATTGCTTCGCCAGTGTGAAGCCGTCTGCCCACCGCCTCAGCGACGGCGCGGCAACCCCAAAAGAAGCGAGTACACTTGGGGGCGCAACTTCGGTAAATTGTTTCACGCGTTCTCTCCCCCGCTACCAGAAAACGCCGCGAAAAACAGGACAATTAGCGGAGAGGGTGGGATTCGAACCCACGACGGGGTGACCGTACTCGCTTTCCAAGCGAGCGCACTAGACCAACTATGCGACCTCTCCGAAATGGCTTGCCATCGCAGAGTCTTCTCTCGAAGCGATCCTCCACAAACTCAAGCGCGGGGATTATACCATTGGTTGCTTTCTTCGCCCGAACGCTTGCGGCGACACGGTATATAATCAAACCCAGAATGCTCACACGTTTCTTCAAGGACGAACCGCCAGTATCTGCGGATCAACCGGCTGAGGCAGCTTTTGCCTCGGCGCGGCTGTGGCAGAGGCGGTTGAGATGGCTGGCTTGGCTGATGCCCATCGCCATTAGCGTTGGCGTGTATGCATATGTTTGGTATGTGTTAGTCGTGCCCGGCGATACGGTAGCCGAGCTCAAGGAGGCCAACACCATATTGCTCTATGGGGCGGTGGCTTCGCTGTTGGTGGGCATTTTTATTTATCAGGTTCAGTTGGTGCTGGCTCAACAGGTCGCTGTGAGCGCTGAGCTGGACAAGAAAGTGCACGAACGCACGCGAAGTATCACCGATGTCATGATGCAGCTGGATGAGCAGAACAAGGCGTTGCTGGCTCTCGACCAGCAGAAGTCCGAGTTCATCACATTGGTGTCCCACGAGTTGCGCGCGCCGCTAACAAATATCAATGGCGGCCTCGAATTGCTGTTGAGCTGGGAGAAGGATATCTCCCCGCGCATGAGATCAACACTCCAACTGCTCACAGCCGAGGCTCAACGACTCACCCATTTTGTGGAGACGATACTCAACATATCGGCCATCGAGTCTGGACAGTTGCCAGTGGTCATCAGCCCGGTTCCGATAGCGTCCGTTGTGCGGCACGTGATCGGCCAGTTCCCGAATTTGCTGCCCGATTTGCTCAAGGCCACTGTTGCCAACGACTTGCCGCCCGTAGCCGCCGACGAGCATTACCTGCAAAGCGTCCTATTTCACCTTGTTGACAACGCATTGAAATATGCGCCGGGCAGCCCGGTGACGGTGACCGTTCAGGCTGTGGGCGACTTGATAGAGTTGAAGGTGGCCGATCGGGGCCCGGGTGTTCAGCCAGAATTGGCCGGCCGCCTCTTCAACAAATTCGAACGGCTCGATGCCCGCGACTCCCAAATCGTTTATGGCTACGGACTCGGCCTATACATGTGTCGGCGAATACTTGACGTGTTGCACGGCGACATACGACTTGGGGATGCGGATGGGCCGGGCGCTACGTTCGTCGTGCAAATCCCGAAATGGGAGGGGGATTGGGAGTAGTGTGTGCCCTGCTTCCGGATTGTTTCAATCCTGTTTCATAATTTAGCCCTGAAAGAGCAGAACGCTTGACCATGGCCCCCCAAAGCCTGTATTGTACGCTCAGAATTGTGGGCAAATTGCGCTTATGACCAGAGATAGCCAACGCACCCCGTTTCATAATCGGCCCGGCCAGGCTTTTGTCGAGCTGGCGCTCATGCTCCCCATTCTGCTGTTATTGATCGCCGGAATGGTGGAAGTGGTCTTTGCATTTAACGACTACCTCCAGATGCTCGATGGGGCGCGCAACGGCGCGCGCGACAGCGCCGACCTCAACCCCTACCCCAATGCCGAAAGCGCCTACGACAGTATAAAGGACTGCGATAGCACAAACAATTTCTTTAGGCGCACGGCTTGCAGTACCCAAAGATTCCTCCTTCCCGTGGATATAGAAGTCGAGCCACCTACTTTGGCCGGGAACACGTGCATCCCCTCGACCGACGCCGAACACTATACCAACGACATCGTCATCTCAATTTTCACCACAGCGATTGTCGATGAGGGATCGGGACCAGAATTGCGTGTCCAGCGATTCAACGACGCCGACTGGAATGGTGGCGATCCGCATCTTGATGAAGACAACGAAGAAGACAACGACATCGGTTGGTCGTTTGTGATGGATCAATACACAAGCCCTCAAATGCGCGGCATGTGCTCGGCGTTCGATTTGGAAGCGGACATCTCCCCATTGCTGTTGGGCTCGAGCGATGTCTCTAACGCCGCGCCCAACTCCGGCTACTTGCTCGTCGAAGTCTTCTATCGACATTATCAATTATTCGATGTTCCCGCTTTTGGAGACGTGATCGCCAACCCGATCCCGCTTCATGCCTATGCCATCTTTCTACTTTCTGCCGCAGAACCGACGGCGACCCCTGAGCCGTAAAGACGCCGCGCCGCGTTCGCTTGTTGAGACGGGCCAAACGCTGGCTATTTTGGCGATCATGATGCTCGCGCTGGTGGCTTTTGTGGGGCTGGCCTCCGATGGCGCGATCCTCTACATCACTTACGGCCAACTGCGCCGCGCCACCGACGCGGCGGCTTTGTCCGCCGCCGCTCAATTGCGGGAGGCCCGCACCGACGAAGAACTCGACCGAACGGTTCAAGAGACCATGCAGTTGCAGGGGATTGTGGCGCCGGTGCACATTGGCAATACGGATGAGCTTGGCGCCGAGGCCACCGATGGAGTGGATAACGACGGAGATGGTTGTATCGATGACCCCGGGCAACTTTGTTTTGTGGTGCAAACCTGCGAAAGAGTCTATGGCGCGGTCCCCGAAGGCTTCGACGATGTTCTCATTGACACCGATCCGGTCATTTGCACGTTTCCGGCCCGGAAGTTGGTGCGCGTCAACGCCTCCACCAGCGCCGAATTTGTTTTTATGCGGCTGTGGGGATGGAACAGAGTGCAGCTCAATGCAACGGCGACCTCCGAAGCCGCCGCCCTCGACGTGATGCTGGTGCTGGACGTGTCGTACTCGATGACGTGGGATGCCACCCTCTCCAACGGTTTCGACGATGATGGCGATGGATGCGTGGATGAAGCCGCCGATGAATCCGGTTGCGCTACCTTCAATGGCCACGCCGATGATTGGCTCGGCTCGAAGGCGACGGGCAACGGCGTGGTCAACCCGTTGGCTTCCCCCGGCGTCCTCCCCGACACAACACCGAACTGCAATACGGCTGGCGCGGCGTCAACCATTGCTTACCTCCAAGGGGCGAATAGGCTGCCGGCCAGTTGGATGGCTGACCTCAACGGAGACAGCGTGGGCGAAACAGCCATTGCCCCGCTTACACCCTGCCGACCGTTTGAGTACGTGCGCGATGCGGCACTGAGATTCGTCTCCACTTATGTGGATTTCCCCTATGATCGCGTGGGCATCATCACCTTTGCCAGCGCGCCGTGCCCGCCCGGCCGCACCTACGCCACCTGCGCCACCAACCAGACGACAGTGCGCCAAAGCATCGGCGACGGCGATGACCTGCTGGAAACAGTCGCCGCATTGCAGGATGGCGGTGTTTTGTCGTATGGCACATTGGATCGGTTGGAAGTGTCGGCCAGACCTCCGTGCCACGGCGATGGCAGTCAGCGCTGGTCGCCCAACGATCTCTATCCCAACTTGTGGGATGGCGGCGAGGCAGGCACAACGGCAGGCGATCCTGACGCCGGAGATTTTGGCGAGTGCGAAAATACCGACACGGGCGACGGACTCCTGCTTGCCTTCGATGACCTCAATAGCAACCGCCGCAGTAACGCGGTGCGCTTCATCATCCTGCTCTCCGACGGCGCGGCGAGCACTTCGGCCTACAACGTGGCAACGAACTACGACCCTGACACCTATGCCTGCCCCAACGAACGACGGACGGCGACCCTGCAAGGCGGCAGCCCCAACCCCTTCTACGATCAATACTTCGGCAACCGCCCATGCCAGGATGGCGACTCGCGCAACTTCTACGTCTTCCGCCATGATTCGGCGAGCGGAGATTATGACGCCGACGATTATGCGCGCGATCAGGCGGACGAGATCGCCGATGCCGGAAACACCATTATCTTTGCCATTGGCCTCGGCGCCGAAGTGACGAACAACCCCGATGGCGGTGGAGGATGCTCTGTTGATGTCTATGGCACACTGCCCGACAGCAATAGCGGCAACCCCGATTGCCTTCCCAATGGCGAGCAACTCCTTCGCTACATTGCCGATCAGGGAGATGGCATCAACCCTCCCGATCCCGATCCGTGCGGCCGCGATGACACCCCCGGAATCGCGGACCCGGCCAGCCCCACTGCCGCGGAACTGGCCGCCAACCCCATCTACAGCCTTTATACCGAACCGGTCGGGTCGTCGTGCGGCAACTACTTCTATGCCCCGGGCGGCCTCAATGTGCGCGCCGTGTTCGACGAGATTGCCCAGCGCATCTTCACCAGACTTACACAATGAAACGACTCATTCGCTCTTTTAGCCGCTTTCAACGACGCCTGCGCGGGCAAGGCATGGTGGAATTCGCCCTCGCACTGCCCATCCTGTTGCTGTTGGTCATGGGCATTGTCGAGGTTGGCCGCCTGTTGCATGCTTTCCTCGCCGTCGAGAACGCCGCCCGCTTTGCCATTCGCTACGCCGTCACCCGCGAATACAACCCCGTCTATTGCGAAGACGACGACTTCATGATCGCCGGTGCGCTCGAAGCGCACCCCGAACTCGATGAAGCCACCGTGCAGTCGTGGCTCGAGGAAGATGAAGACTCGGATGGGATTCGCGATTGCCGCATTCAACTGGTCATGCCCGACGGCTCCCCGATTAGCAACGCGCTGGAAAAGACAACCATCCTGCAGGATGTCGCCCGATTGCCATCCATCCGCGACGCGGCCCGCGCCGGCGCGACAGGCATCGCCATGGATTCCGCGCTGGACTGGAGTCAAACTTATACAACGCTTCCCGAAGACACGGCCATCAACGTCGGCTCGGACAGTATCGAAGAGCGCGATGAGCGCGGCTGGTTCTACGTTACCATCTGCTCCAACCGGGATATCGATGGCGACGAAGACATCGATTTCACCGTCCACTCTATCGCCACCAACGAAGACGAAGCCTGCACCTTGAATTCCACCGGCGAGTGGCAGGAGGACTCCGGAGCAGAAGGCAACACCGTTGTCGTGCTGGTGCGCTTCAATCACCCGCTCATCACGCCGCTCATCACCAACATGTGGCAGAACCTTCCACTCCGCGCCCGCCGCGAAGGCATCGTGGAGCAGTTCCAATTGGCCAACGTCGAAAGCGTAAGCAGTGGATTGGGCACCGTCACCGGCACTGCCACCAACACCTTTACCCCCACCAACACTTTCACGGCCACCAACACTTTCACGGCCACCAACACTTTCACGGCCACCAACACCTTCACGGCCACCAACACCTTCACGGCTACCGTCACCAGCACCGCAACCCGCACCCCAACACAAACTGGAACAGCAACGCAGACGCGGACCCCGACCAATAGCCCAACGGCCACCAACACCCCCGATTGCAGCCTTTACACCCTCACCAACCCGGTGCTGAGCACTGACGGCAGCAGTAGACGCTTGGTGACCTGGACATTGAGCATCCCCGTCGCATCCATCATCGACGATGCGACCTTCACTTGGACCTATTACGACTCGGTCGCGCCGGCCGACGACGTGGACGTGTTCCGCCGTGGGAACACCAACTTCAGCAACGGCTCGTATGTCAATCGGGCGAGCTCACCCACTACCTGGAGTGCTGGCGACACCTCCAATTCGGTGAGCGCTGGCAGTTCCAATATCCGGGCCCGATTCAACGACTCGCTCGGCGCGTGGCCGCTGACTGTTCAGGGCGCGCATTTCGGCATGTCCCTCACCTTCACTAACGGCTGTAGTGTGGCGTACAACCCCACCAACCCAACGGCCACCAACACGGCGACGATCACCCTCACGCCGACCATCACCAACACCCGCACGCGGACGAATACGCCGACCATCACCAACACGCCGACCATCACCAACACGCCGACCATCACCAACACGCCGACGATCACGCCAACGCGGACGAACACACCGACGATCACTCGCACGCCGACGCGCACGAACACGCCGACGCGCACGAACACGCCCACGATCACCAATACGCGGACGCGGACGAACACGCCGACGATCACTCTCACGCCGACGATCACCAACACGCCAGCCAATACAGCCACGCGCACCAACACCGGCACGGCCACAAACACGGCCACGCGCACCAACACCGGCACGGCCACGAACACGGCGACGAATACCCGGACACCCACCATCACTAACACGCGCACGCCTTCGAATACGCCCACCCATACCCGCACGCCCACGCCCGGCAACACTAGCACGCCGACGCCGACCAACACTCAAGACACCGGCGGCGGCGGGTAGGCGAAGGGCGTGTCCGAATCGAAAGACACCGGGTGCCGCGAAGGTAAACACCCGGTGTCTTTTTGCTCAATTCACAGCCTATGCACAAAGTCCTAATGGTTGACGACGATCCGACTCTGCTGAGGCTGCTCGGCGACTATCTGCGCGAGAACGATCTCGGCGTGGTCACCACCGACAAAAGCGACGCCGCTCTGCGTTTCCTCTTCGACGAGCGCCCCGACCTCGTGGTGCTGGATGTGATGATGCCCGGCATGGATGGCTACGTGCTGGCCTCGCGCATTCGCGAAATTTCCTCGGTGCCCATCATCTTCCTCACCGCCAAAACTTCCGAGTCCGACAAACTGCGCGGCTTCCGCCTCGGCGTGGACGACTACGTGACCAAGCCCTTTTCGTTCGCCGAGCTGGCCGCCCGCATCAATGCCGTGCTCAACCGCGCGCGCGGCAAAGACACCGTCGAGCGCAACCTGCACGTCTTCGGGCCGGTGTCGGTGGATCTGGATCGCTGGAGCGTGATCAAGAATGGCGAGACGGTCTCGCTCTCTCCCACCGAGTTCAAGATGCTCAAGTATCTCGTGGAGAACAGCGGCCGGGCCATTGCCGAAGAGGAATTGTTGCAAGCCGTGTGGGGACTCGAAGAAGGGGTGGAGCGCGGCTACGTGCGCCGCTATATTTGGTTCTTGCGGCAAAAACTGGAGAGCGACCCCTCGAACCCGCAGATCATTCAGACCGTGCGCGGGTTCGGTTACCGCATCGGCGAGAGCAGTTGAGCCATGTAGGGGCAGGCCTTGCGCTTGCCCGCCTTGCGCCTGCCCGCCTTGCGCCTACGTTGGAAACATCGTCGGCAAAAGTTCGGGGGCGTAGCGCGCGGCCATGTCGGCGCTGAAGGTGTTCGTCTTGCACACTTCGGCGTATAAATGAGCGGCGGGGCGGGGGGAGCGGCTCTGAGTGGCGACGTCCAGCGCGTACAAGCCGAAGCGTTGATCCCAGCCGCGCTCCCATTCGAAGTTGTCCACCAGAGTCCAATAGTAATAGCCCTGCACTCGAAAATTGAAATTCACTGCGCGCCAAGTCTGCCGCAAGTGCAATAGCAGTGCGCGATTGCGCCGACTCTCATCCTCGTCGCCCCAGCCGTTTTCGGTGATGAGGATCGGCAGGCCGAATCCGTTGGCCCACTCCAGCGCGCGGAAGAGTCCTTCGGGATAAAGTTCGTTCTGGGCGAGGTTGTCCACCTCCGCGCCGGGTGTGTGAAAGGTGCGCCCGAACAGCGAGGCGGCTTGAGAAACGTCGAAGGTGGAACTGCGGCGCGAGTAGTAATTCACTCCGAAGTAGTCCATCGTTCCGGCCAGTTCGGGCAGGCGCTCGCCGCGCGCTCCTTGGCCCACCGGATATGCCAGCCGCCCGGTATGCAGTGCCTGCGGAATGATTTCGTTGAACACGCGATTCTGCAAACCGGCCACCCAACGATCGGGCGCGAAGTCGGGCCGCCACGGATCGATGAATTCAAAGTGGTGGGCGATGCCCACGCGAGCCTGCGGCTGAATCTCGTGAATGGCGCGATACGCGGCGGCGTGCGCCAACAGCATATGCCGGAGGGCGCGGAAGCAGGCCGACATATCTTTCTCGCCCGGCGGCCACACCCCATCGGCATAGGCTTGATACGCGCCCACATTCGGCTCGTTGATTGTGCACCACAAGTCAACAATGTCTTTCAGCGCGTTCACCACTTTGCGAACGAACCGCTCGAAATAACTCACGATGGCCGGGTTCTCCCAGCCGCCTTTTTCGGCCAGCCACAACGGGTTCACGAAATGGTGCAGGGTCACCATCGGCTCGATGCCGCGCTCGCGCAAACCCTTCGCCATTTGCCGATAGTGATCGAGCGCCTCTTCGTCCCACACAGCCATACGCGGCTCGATGCGGCTCCAATCGACTCCGAAACGGTGCGCCGTCTGCCCGTCGTTCGCGGCGCGATCAAAATCTTCGCGCCAACGGCCTGCCCACCACTCGCAAGCGATCTCTGCCGTGCCGCCGCCGCGCACCTTGCCCGGAAGTTTTTCCCACCCATCCCAATCGCTCGGCGTGTGGCCGCCTTCCACTTGATGCGCCGCCGTCGCCGTGCCCCACTTGAACTCGCGCGGAAAGGTGTGCGTCGCCCGAATTCGAGATTTGGAATTTGGCGTTTGAAGTTTGGAGTTTGGACTCTGTGCTTCCCCCTCGTTGTTCATTGTTTCATTGTTCATTGTTCATTGTTTCATTCTTCATTGCTCATTGTCTCAGCACCGCTTGCCCCGAATACTCTCGCGCGCCCGTGTCCACGAATCCCACGCTCGTCGCCAGACTGATCGAAGCCGAGTTCTGTTCGTTGACCACGTACAGCGGCGTGCGCTTGTGTTTGATCAATTCGGCGGCCAGCGCCGATACCACCGCCTTGCCCCAGCCTTTGCCGCGCGCCGCCGCTTCGGTGAACACGTACACCTCGGCGAAGTGCGGTGTTTGCCAGTTTACTCCGGCGGCGGTCTGCACCGCGCCGTTGGCGCTGGTCTCGAATCGCGGCAGGCCCTCAGGCGTGGGGTTGGCGACCACCAGCACGTTGATCTGCGGATTGAAACGCGCCGGATCGAGCCGGTACACGCACAACACTTCAGCGTCGGTGATGGCCACGGCGCGGTTGACGGCGCCCGTCAGCGCCATCGGCGCAACGAGATAATAGGGCCGGTTCGGGATCAGTCCGCTTCGGATCAGTTCAATGGCCGTCGAGTCGCTGTCGGCGCGCACCACCACCACGGGCCGGAAGAGATCCAATCCCGTTTGCGCGCGCACGAGAAAGCCGTCGGCGCGGCCATCGGAAGCGTGATGCACGAACAGCGCCGTCCGGCGGGGATCGTGATACAGCGCGTAGTAAGCCGCGAATGCGTCGGCGGGCGAGCCGGTGTGCAGAAGAGGGGCTATCTGTGTTCTTTGCTCGGCGAGGGTGGGCACAACGGTGAGTATAACGCGGGAACGCCGAAAAGGGAATCGCGCTTTGACATTCCCCGCAACTGTGACTACACTACGTCCTCATTCCCACACACAGGAGCAATGCTCATGCCGACTCCCTATGATGGCAAGATCGGGCTCATTTATTGGACGGGGCAATCCGTTCGGGAAAATTCCATCGAGCAATTGGCGCGGACGATTCATGATCACATGCCCAACGCCCGCGCCGTCTTTCTGAAGGTGGCCGACGGCCACGAGTGGCAGGGCAAGTACGACAGCAAAGCGGCAATGGCCGTGAGCAGTTTCGGCGACATCTCCAAATGGGTGAACGCGCTCGGCCAGTTCGGGTTGGAACTGCACGCGTGGGTCGTGCTCAAAGGCATCAATATCAACGGCGAAGCCAACCGCGTGCGCGAAGCCTGTAACGCCGCCGGAGTCGTCTCGATGCTGCTCGATGTCGAAAGCGGGCCGGGATACTTCAGCGGCGGCGCGGCGGCGGCGCGCGACCTCATCCAAAAAATTCGCGCTGGCATTCCGCCCAATTACCATCTCGGCCTCAACCTCGACGCGCGCGGCGCGCACCCCAAACACATCCACATCCAAGAGTGGCTGCCGCATGTGCAAAGCCTGCACCCGATGGTGTACCACCGCGATTTCGGACTCGACCTGCAGACGGCGATGGCGAACGCCTTTCGTGCGCTCGGCAGTTTCGGCCTGCCCATCGTTCCCATGTTGCAGGCCTACGGCGGCGTGAGTCCAAATGAAATCACCGATGCGGCGCGCGCGGCGATGGAAACACACGGCGCGCGAGGCGTGACGATTTTTCGAATCGGCACGATGGGACCGAACGAATTCGCCGCCGTGCGAGCCATTGCCGTTCCCGCGCCATCGGCTCCGGTGGTCGTCGCCTCCGTCGATCCCGACCCCGATCCGTTCGTCAACGGCTCGGCGCTCATCATCCGCCCCGGCGACACCGGCTACGCCGACGGTGTGTATGAACCCCTGCCGCCCGACCGCGACTGGCGCACGTTCGACGACGTGCACGGCTGGCCGGTGAAGTTCAAACCCACCTCGCACACGCAAGATGTGTACGCCAGCTATGTGCCGTTGCTTTCCGGCGCGGGGCGATACATCATCGAAGCCTTCATTCCGCACCAAAACGCCGAAGCCCGGTCGGCGCTGTATTTCGTCGTTCACTATCGCGACGGCCAGCGCATCGAGCAGAAAGTCTCGATTGACCAGTCCATCTTTTTCAATCAATGGGTGTCGCTCGGCGTGTACGATCTCGATCCGGCGCTCGAAGATTCGGGGCGGGTGAATCAAGTGGACTTTTCCATCGAAGACCCGGCTCGCTCCATCGTTTTCAGTTCGATCCGCTGGCGGCCATACACCGAAGAGCCGCGGCCCGTTCCCGCGCCCGCGCCGACTCCCGAACAGCCTCAAGTTGTGGCCGAAGGTTGCGACCCGCCCATCGGCGCAGACTGGGAGCGGCGCGGCGCAAAAGTTTGGCCGGGCGAGTGGACGGACGCCACCGGCTTCGCCAAGTGGTACGGCGACAGCGCGGGCAACGGCGCGTATCACACTGGCGCCGATCTCAACCTCAACAAGCCGCGCTTCAATTTGGATCGCGGCGCGCCCGTGTGCGCTATTGCCTCCGGCGTGGTCACGTGGGTGGCGCGGTGGGGCGGGGTGTGGCGCAACATCATCATCGTCGAGCACGATCCACTGCCCGACGGCTCGCGAATCTTTTCGCGGTACGCGCATGTGGAAAATATGATCGTGGGCGTGGGCGACCGCGTGCGGCGCGGCCAGCAAGTTTGCAGTGTGGGTATGAGCGGCGGGCCGGGCGGCAACTACCATTTGCACTTCGACATCTCGCCCACCGACATCCTCAAAAAGAAACCCGGCCACTGGCCCGGCGCGAACCGCGCCGAAGTGCTCCAGCACTACGTTGACCCCAAGGCGTTCATCGCCTCGCACAGGCCGAGATAGGTATAGAATTGTTTCGGCGCTTACGACTGATTTCAATGAGGTCTGTCAACGAATGACTAACGAATAAACGGATTTCCCGCCCGACGAGCATTCGTTCATTCGTTGCCAAATTCGTTGACAAGTCTGAAGGAAACCATTTCTATGCCCACTCCCTACGACGGCAAAATTTTGCTCGTGCAAGTCAAAGGCCAATTCCTCGCCCGCAAGTCCATCGGCGACGTGTCGCGCATGATTGTGGACAACATGCCCAACGTGGACGGCGTGTTTCTGCAAACGTCGCAGGGCAAGGAATGGCAGGGCAAGTTCGACAACGACGCCAAAGAGATCAACGGCCCGGGCGAGATCGGCCAGTGGGTCTCAGCGATGGCCTCGCGCGGCCTCGACACGCACGTGTGGGGCATCCCGCACGGGCTGAACGTGGCTGATGAGGCTCAACGGTTCATTGACGCGGCCAAAACGCCGGGAGTGAAATCGCTCGGCCTCGACGTTGAGCACGGCGCGAATTATTATCGCGGCGCCGCCGACGGCGCGCGCCAGATGATGCAGTTGATCCGCGACGCGCTCGGCTGGGATTTTCACATCGCCCTCATCCTCGACGCGCGCCGCAACCGCCCGTTCAACGTGTACGTCGATCCGTGTCTGCCGTTCGTCAACAGCCTGCACCCGATGGTGTACCCCAAAGATTTCGGCAAGCCCGCGCGCGAGGCGCTCGACGCCGCCTTCGGTTTGCTCGAGCCCTACGGCAAACCCATTGTGCCTATGTTGCAGTCGTACAACGGCATCGCTCCCGCCGACATCACCGTGCAGGGTGATTACGCCTTCCAAAAAGGCGCGGCGGGCATTTCGTATTTTTGTCTCGGCGACAAGCACATGAATGCGCCGGAGTTCGAGGCCGTGGCCGCCGTGCAATCGCCGGGCAAACAGAAGCGCCCCACGCCCGAAAAACTTCCGCCCGGCTCGGTGGGCCTGTGGCCCGACGACGCGCGCGGCTACACCGAACACGTTTATGAAAACGTGCCGGCTCGACCGTGGCACGATTTCCGTGACGCATACGGGCACGGCGCGCGCTGGAAACTCACCTCGCCCACCAACGATGTCGCCGTCACTTACACCCCCAACCTTCCTGCGCCGGGCCGCTTCAGCGTCGAAGTCTTCATCCCGCTCGAAAACGCCGAAGCCAAACGCGCCGACTATCACGTGATCTATCACGAAGGCAGCGCCGAAAAAGAGCGGCAAGTGAAGATCGATCAGTCGGCGCGATCCGATGAGTGGGTGTCGCTCGGCGTGTTCGATCTCGATCCGCGTAAGGCCGGTGATGGCCGGGTGAACATCACCGACTTCAGCGACGAGCAACCTTCACAGCCGATTGCCTTCGCCGGAGTGCGCTGGGTTCCGGCAGCGGCCTCCGCTCCGGGTGGGACGCCGACAACGCCTGTCGTTACGACTCGGCCCGCCGTCACGACTCCGGTGACGGCCTCCCAACCGGCGATCACGAATCAAGAGGTGATCAACGCCTTCATCGTCGGCGCGGCCAAGTTCGGCGATAAGTTCACCGATCTCGTCGCCGCCGCCAATCTCAATGCCATCTACGACAATCGCAAAGCGGCGTACACCGGCCCGGCCATTGCCGTCCTGCCGAACATCGGCACGGATCGCAAAGCCGCGATTGCCGAAGCATTGAAACTGCCGCCGGCCGATTTGGCGAAGGCGGCGGCCAGCGCCAAACCGCCCGCGCCGGGCAAAGGAAAAATTGACGGGCGCGCGTGGGGCGTGCATGGCTCGGCGGGGTCTGCCGCGCCGCCGCGCCACATGTGGGATTTTTGGATTCGCGAATTGAAAGACATGGGCATCAAGTGGTACAAGCAGTGCGACAGCACCGGCCCCGATGACATCGGCGACGGTTCGATTTTCCGGTGGGTGCTGGCTCTGCGCGATGCGGGCATCACGCCGGTGGTGCGTTATCAGCAGGGGCATCAGTTCCCCAACCGATTGGCGGGCGTGTTCTTCGACAAGATGAGTCGGTATGCGCGCGAAGGCGTGGTGTGGGCCGAGATTGGCAACGAGCCGAATCTGATTCACGAATGGCAGTGGCCGGTGGAGGAGATGACGTGGCAAAAGGGCGAGAGTATTCGCACGCTCTCGGAAGTGTGGCTGAACGACGCCGAAGAGGCCTTGCGGCGCGGCGCGCGCCCGGCGTGGTATGCCATGGCCCCCACCGATTGGCAGGGCGGGGTGAATCCGTTTTTCTCTGGCCCCAAGTTTCAAGAGTTGTGCTGGCGATACATCGGCAGTGACGGCGGGCGGAAAGAGCGGGCGCGGGCCATCTTCCGCAAGGGCGGCTGGGTGGCCGTGCACGTTGCCGCGTATGAGTTTCCGTTCGACTTCGATCCGTTCAATCACGGCGTGGGCGGCAGAGCGCCGTGGGATATGTGCCTGCGCGGGTACGAAGTTCCGCGCAAGTACATTGCCGAGAACATCGGCCTGACCCCCGGCAAAGAGATGCCCATCATGTCCACCGAGAGCGGCGTGTTCACTCCCGAGTCGCGTTCGATGGACGGGCACGAGCGACTGCCGAATGACGAGACTCACGGCGCGTTGGTTCTGAAGATGTTCGATTGGCTCGAAGAGAACTCGCCACTGCAAGCGATGATGCCGTGGTGCCTCGCCGTGCACGATGCCATCGGCCTCAACAACGCCGACTTTCCGTCGGACGGATGGTACATCGAGCAAGGCGGACTCAAGCCGCGCGCGGTGGTTGGAAAGTTGAAGGCGGCGCGGGCGCAGAGGAAATAGCGACGAATGAAGATTCACGACATCAGTGTTACTTTGCAGGATGGCATTCCGATCTGGCCGGGCAACCCGGGCTTTGAGCTCGCTCGCATCAATCGCATCGAAGACGGGGCATCGTCCAACGTGTCGCGGCTGTCGCTGGGATGCCACACCGGCACCCATGTGGATGCGCCCGTTCATTTCATCACCCGGCGCATCGGGCGTGGATACACTCCCGCTCGGCCTGCTCACCGGCCCGGCCACCGTGTTCGCGCTCGATCTGCCTTCCGGCAACATCACCGCCGACACGCTCGACGGGGCGCGCATTCCGAAGGGGACACGGCGCGCGCTGTTGAAAACGCGCAACTCCGATTTGTGGCGGCAACCTGCCCACGACTTCCGCGCTGACTTCGCCGGGATCGCCGCCGACGGCGCGCAGTGGATTGTGGATCGCAACATCGCGCTGATCGGCGTGGACTATCTTTCGGTGGGACCGAAGGGCATGGGCCGCCCCACGCACGAAATTCTGTTGAACGCGGGCGTGGTGATCGTCGAAGGCCTCAACCTTGCCGATGTCGCGCCGGGCGATTATGATCTCTACTGCCTGCCGCTGAAGTTGAAGGATTGCGATGGCGCACCGGCGAGGGCGATTTTGATCGAAAAGGAGTTAAGTTAATGGCAACCGAACGAGTCAAAGAAATTCTTTCATGGTATCGGAGCGACAACCCCGGCACGCTCGCCAACCTTGCCCGTTTGCTCAATCACGGCAAACTGGGCGGCACGGGCAAACTGATCATCCTGCCGGTGGATCAGGGATTCGAGCACGGCCCGGCGCGATCCTTCGCGCCCAACCCGGCGGGATACGATCCACGCTATCACGCCGAGTTGGCGATTGACTCCGGGTGCAATGCATACGCCGCGCCGCTCGGCTTTATCGAGGCCGTCGCCGCCGATTACGCGGGCGAGATTCCGCTCATCCTCAAGGTCAACAGCCACGATGTGTTGCAGGATGAGAAGGACCCATTGGGAGCGATGACGGCCAGCGTGGAGGATGCTCTGCGGCTTGGCTGTGTCGCCGTGGGCTACACCATTTACCCCGGCACCGCAGAACGGCGCTTGCTCTATGAGCAATTGCAGGCCCTCACGCTCGATGCGAAAGAGGCCGGATTGGCCGTCGTCGTGTGGTCGTATCCGCGCGGCGGCGCGTTGAGCAAAGCCGGAGAGACGGGCGTGGATGTGACGGCCTATGCCGCGCAGATCGCCGCGCAAATGGGCGCGCACATCATCAAAGTCAAACTGTCCACCGAGCACATCGAGCAGGCCGAAGCGAAAAAAGTGTACGACAAATATCAAGTGCCCATCGGCACACTGGCCGACCGCGTGCGGCACGTTGTGCAATCGGCGTTCAACGGGCGGCGCATCGTCATCTTCTCCGGCGGCGCAAAGAAAGAAGACGCCGAAGCCGTGTTCGACGAGGCCCGCGCCATTCGCGACGGCGGCGGTTTCGGCTCCATCATCGGGCGCAACTCTTTCCAGCGCCCCAAGCCCGAAGCCCTGCAACTGCTCGACACGCTGATGAAGATTTATCGCGGCGAGATTCAATAGCTGTTCCGCAATTAAGATCAGACGGCCATTAGGAACCACAGATTTCACGGATTACGCAGAGTCTTTTCGCCCAACCGGTGAAATCTGTGTAGTCCGTGGTTGCTTCACGGTTCAACTGCGCGGTGTGTAGCAGATCATCTGTATACCATTCGCTTGGGGCAGACTCCCCGCCCGTTTGGGTGGGGGCAACTGTTTCTCCTGAGGATGCTTGTGATTGATGTCTCATGATAGACTGGCGCATGAACTGCCGCCTCATCAAAAGGACTCCTCCCAAGCCATGACCGACACCGCCCTCGACTCCCTCTCCGTCAACACCCTCCGCTTCCTCGCCGCCGACGGCGTGCAAAACGCCAACTCCGGCCACCCCGGCTTGCCCATGGGCACGGCGGCGATGGCCTACACCCTCTGGACTCGATTTCTCAAACACAATCCCGCCAAACCGCGCTGGCCCGACCGCGACCGTTTCGTTCTCTCCGGCGGGCACGGCTCGATGCTTCTGTATTCACTGCTGCACCTCACCGGCTACGATCTCTCGCTCGACGATCTCAAATCCTTTCGCCAATGGGGAAGCCGCACGCCCGGCCACCCCGAAGTTCACCTCACCCCCGGAGTGGAAGCGACCACCGGCCCGTTGGGGCAGGGCATCAGCAGTGCGGTGGGCATGGCTATGGCCGAAGCGCATCTCGCCGCGCGCTTCAATCGAGACGGCCATACCATCGTCGATCATTACACTTACGTTCTCGCCAGCGACGGCGACCTCATGGAAGGCGTGGCCGCTGAAGCGTGTTCGCTCGCCGGACACCTTCGGCTCGGCAAACTCATCGTCCTTTACGACGACAACAAAATCTCGCTGGCGGGTTCCACATCCCTCACCTTCGCCGAAGATGTCGGCCTGCGCTTTGCCGCCTACGGCTGGCAAGTTCTGCGCGTGAGCGACGGCAACGACGTGGCCGCCATCGAGCAAGCCATCCACGACGCGCGAAAAGTTCCGGATCAGCCGACCCTCATTCTCATCCGCACCATCATCGGCTACGGCTCGCCGCACAAGCAAAACACGTTCGAGGCGCACGGCTCGCCGCTCGGCCCCGACGAGCTCAAAGCCGCCAAACAAAATCTCGGCTTCCCCTCCGAGTCCATGTTCCACATCCCCGACGAGGCGCTGAAAAACTTTCGGTCGGCGTTGGAGGGGGGAAAGAAATCGGAGGCGGATTGGGGCCGGCGCTTCGCGTCGTACGCGAAAGCGCATCCGACATTGGCCGCCGAATTTCAACGTCGGATGTCGGGCGACCTTCCATCCGGTTGGGACGCCGCCTTGCCCTCCTTCCCCGCCGACGCCAAAGGCCTCGCCACTCGCAAAGCATCCGAAGCCGCGATGCAAACCATCGCTAAAAGCATTCCCGAACTCATCGGCGGCTCCGCCGATCTCAACCCCTCCACATTCACATGGCTCAAAGGCGAGGGTGATTTCGAATCGCCGCTCTCGTCGCCCGAAGGCGCGCAGGGCGCGGTGGGCGGCGGGTGGGGACACGATGGCCGCAACGTCCACTTCGGCGTCCGTGAGCACGGCATGGGCGCCATTGTGAACGGTATGGCTTTGCACGGCGGCCTCCGCCCGTATGGCGCAACCTTTTTCGTCTTCTCGGATTACATGCGCCCCTCGATTCGCCTCGCGGCGCTCTCTGATCTTCCGTGCCTCTTTGTTTTCACGCACGACAGCATCGGGGTGGGGGAAGACGGCCCCACGCACCAGCCCATCGAACATCTCGCCGCGCTCCGCGCCATTCCCAATCTGATCACCCTTCGACCGTGTGACGCGAACGAAACAATTGAGGCGTGGCGCTTTGCCGTCGCTCATCGACACGGCCCGGTAGCGCTTGTGTTCACTCGGCAGAACCTGCCCACGCTCGACCGGAGTGTTTTTGCGCCCGCCGCCGAACTCGCCAAAGGCGGATACGTGTTGAACTACAAAACTCAATTTCCCAACTCCAAACCGGATGTGATATTGATGGCGACGGGATCGGAAGTCGAACTGATTCTTAAGGCGGGCGAGAAGTTGGCGGCTGAGGGCGTGAACGCGCGGCTCGTCTCGATGCCAAGTTGGGAATTGTTCGAGAAGCAATCGCAAGAGTATCGCGATTCGGTTCTGCCGCCGGATGTTCGGGCGCGAGTGGCGGTGGAGGCCGGAGTGCGGCAGGGTTGGGATCGGTATCTCGGCGAGCGCGGCGCGTTCGTCGGCCTCGACCGATTCGGCGCGAGCGCTCCGGCGAAGGTTGTGTTCGAAAAACTTGGATTGACAGCAGACGCGGTGGCGACCGCCGCGAAACGTTTGCTGGGATAGACTCAGAAGTCAGAAGTCAGAGGTCAGAAGAAGGGAAGGATACCTTCTGACTATTGATCACTGGCTACTGGCTGCTTCCATGAAACTTGCCATTGGCGGCGATCACGCCGGGTTTCCACTCAAACAACACCTCATCCCGTTGCTCAAACAATGGGGCCACGAAGTGAACGATCTCGGCGCACACAACACCGAGCCTTCAGACTATCCCGACTTCGCCAAAGCGGTCGGTATGGCCGTGCAAAAGGGCGAGGCCGAGCGCGGCATCATCGTGTGCGGCAGCGGCATCGGCGCGTGTGTGGTAGCCAATAAACTCAAAGGCATCCGCGCCGCGCTTGTCAGCGACACCTATTCGGCGCGGCAGGGTGTGGATCACGATGATGTGAACGTGCTGTGTCTCGGCGGGCGCGTGGTGGGCACGGCGCTGGCCGAGGAGATCGTCAAAGCCTTTCTCGCCGCGCGCTTCACCGCCGAAGAGCGGCACTTGCGGAGATTGGGCAAAGTGAGGGCGTTGGAGGAAGGCAAGTGACCTTAACCAAAGAGCGACAGCCGAGCAACTGAGAGATTGGTTTGCTCAGGAATTCATTTTGCTTCGCGCGTGGCACGACTTGCCGCGCCTGATGTTTCTGGGCAGTATCCCGGCCTATATTCGCGACGATCCCCAGTTAGCGTTCGTGTAGCCCATCCGTGCCTACGACAGGAGAATCACAATGACTCATCCCCTCCTCCAAATGCAAGCCCTCGGCCAGTCGCCGTGGCACGACAACATCCGGCGCGGCCTGCTCGACAGCGGCGAACTGAAGAAGATGGTGTACGACGGCGACATCACCGGCCTCACCTCGAACCCGACGATCTTCGAGCAGGCCATCGCCAACTCGACCGATTACGACTCTGCTCTTCGCGAACTGGCGCTGGCCGGGGCCGACGCCGAAGGCATCTTCGACTCCCTCGCCATCGAAGACATCCGCGCCGCCGCCGATGTGTTCGCGCCTGTGTACGAGCGGACGAACGGCGGCGACGGCTATGTGAGCATCGAAGTCTCGCCGAAGTTTGCCAACGACACGAAGAAAACCGTGTCCGAAGCCAAGCGATTGTGGAAGGCGGTGGGCCGCCCGAATGTGATGATCAAAATCCCGGCCACCAAAGCCGGACTGCCCGCCATCGAAGAAACGCTGGCCTCCGGCATCAACGTCAACGTCACGCTCATCTTTTCGCTCGAACGGTACGACGAAGTGATGACGGCGCACCTCAACGGGCTGACGAAGCGATTGAGTGCGGGCAAGAAGGTGACGGGCATCGCCTCGGTGGCTTCGTTCTTCGTCAGCCGGTTGGATACGTTGATCGACGGCTTGCTCGATCAGAAGATCGCCGCCGACCCGTTGTTGGCCGAACCGCTCGGATCGCTCAAAGGCAAGGCCGCCGTTGCCAACACCAAACTGGCCTATCAACTTTTCCTCAAGCGCTACCACAACGGCGAGTTCGCCGCGCTGAGAGAAGCCGGAGCGCAAGTGCAGCGCCCGCTGTGGGCCAGCACCAGCACCAAAAACCCGAATTACCCCGATACGATTTACGTGGACAACTTGATCGGCGCAGAGACGGTGAACACCATGCCGCCCACCACCATCAAATCTTTCAAAGATCACGGCATTGCTCGCGCCACCATCGCCGAAGAGGTGGACGGCGCGCGCGACCTCATGGACAAACTGGCCGAAGCCGGAGTGGATATGAAGGCCGTCACTCAGAAACTTGAAGATGATGGCGTGGCCGCCTTCTTCAAATCGTTCGAATCGCTGATCGCTGTGATCGAAACGCGGCGGCAGGCGGAACTAGCCGCCGCTCGCATCCGCGTTTCCCTCGGAGCGAAATTGGCCGCCGACGTGGAAGCGACGCTGGCCGTGTTCGACGCGCAAAAGATTCCGGCGCGGCTGTGGCAAAAAGATTCCACGCTGTGGAAAAAGGACGACCCGGCGCATCAGGCCGAGATCAAGATTCGCATGGGTTGGCTCGACATCGCTGAGGCGATGAAATCTCAAATCTCAAATCTCAAAGACTTCGCTAAAGAGGTTCGCAGAGCGGGTTTCACTCACGCCCTCCTGTGCGGCATGGGCGGCTCGTCGTTGTGCCCCGAGGTTCTGCGCGAGACGTTCGGCGTTGGCAAAGGCGGCCTCGATCTGGCGGCGCTCGATTCGACCGACCCCGCCGCCGTGCGCTCTGCGCTGAACCGAAGCAACCCGGCGAAGACTTTGTGCATCATCTCCAGCAAATCGGGCGGCACGGTGGAAGTGATGTCGTTCTTCAAGTTTTTCTGGGAGCGAGTGAAAGCGGTGAAGGGCGATCGGGCGGGCGAGAACTTCGTTGCCATCACCGACCCCGATACCTCGTTGGGCAAACTGGCCGCCGACTGCAACTTCCGCCGCGTCTTCGTCAACCCGCCCGACATTGGCGGGCGATACTCGGCGCTCTCGCTCTTCGGCCTCGTGCCCGCCGCGCTCATCGGCATGGATGTGGCGATGCTGCTCGACCGCACAACTGAAATGGCAATGGCCTCGGCGGCCATCATTCCTTCGGCGCGCAACGCGGGCGTGTGGCTCGGCGCGGCGATGGGCGCCGCGGCGAAATCGGGCCGCGACAAAGTCACGTTCATCGCTTCCGATCCCATCTCAACTTTTGGGTTTTGGACGGAGCAGCTGATCGCCGAGTCAACGGGGAAAGAGGGCAAGGGCATCGTGCTGGTGGAGGGCGAGCCGGTCGGCGCGGCGGCGTCCTATGGAAAAGATCGGTTGTTCGTGTATTTGCGTCTCAACAAGAAATACGATTCGGTTGTGGACGCGCTCGAACGATCCGGCCAGCCGGTGATCAGAATCGATCTGCGCGATGCGTACGATCTCGGCGGCGAGTTTCTCCGGTGGGAAATCGCCACCGCGGTGGCGGGCCTCTCGCTCGATATCGATCCGTTCGATCAGCCGAACGTGCAGGAGTCGAAAGACAACACGAAACGATTGCTGGCGCCTTCGGCTGAGACGTGGCCGCCCGCCGAGCCGACTGTGCCCGTTGCCCGCCGTGACGCCGCCACTCGATTGCGGGCGCATCTCAAACTGGCGAAGCCCGGCGATTACGTGGCGCTCACTGCGTACGTTGCTCGCACGCCGAAGACCGACCGGGCACTGCGGGCGATCCGCGCCGCCGTGCGCGACAAATACAAAGTGGCGACGACAGTGGGTTACGGCCCGCGCTTTTTGCACAGCACGGGGCAACTGCACAAAGGCGGCGCGGATAACATCGTGTGCATTCAATTCGTGGCCGAGTCGGCCAGCGACGAGTCGATTCCCGGCGAGGCGTTTACGTTTGGACGGCTCGAAGCGGCGCAGGCGCTGGGCGATTTTCAGTCGCTCAAGTCGCGGGGGCGGCGCGTGTTGCGAGTGCAGTTGGGCGCGAAGCCCGAGGCCGATCTCGCGGCAGTGGCGGCGATGTTTGCGCCGGTGAAGAAGAAGGTGACGAAGAAGGGACGCAGATAAATGGAAATAGCAATGGTTGGATTGGGACGGATGGGCGGCAATATGGCGCGGCGGGCACCGGGTGGCGCTGTACAACCGCGCGAAAGCAGTGGCCGAAGGAATCAAAGCGGAGGAAAACGGCGGTGAAGTGGCGGCCTCGTTTGCCGATGTGGTTGCCAAACTCAAAGCGCCGCGCCACGTGTGGATCATGCTTCCGGCGGGCGAGGTGACCGAGCAGGCCTTGCGCGAGTTTATGGCCTTGCTTTCGCCCGACGATACTTGTTTAGCGTCAAGAAGTATCCAGCAGAGGCGGGGCCAAAGACTTGAGTGTGTTGACTGGGTTCCGCTGGATCTTGACCAATGAGTCTAGGATGGAGAAACCTTGTTGACGACAGGTTGCCAGAACGCTGGTCAAAATCGAATGCGTCGCGGCCCCGCTGTCAGTGCGATTGCAGCCGCCCGTCTTGCGCGTAATCACGGCTGGGCGCAACAT
>VGOW01000060.1 GCA_016875735.1 Chloroflexota bacterium
GGCAGCCGGTGGCATAACGATTATTGTGTAAAAGTAGGGAGTTGTTTGTTAATGTTCTATGCCGTCATCCGCTCACTCAAGTTTCGCAAACTGGCCATGCCTGCCAAGTAACTCGGCCCGCACTTTTACACAAGACTTGACATACCGCCGCGTTTGGGGCTTGACAACCGCGTCAAACCCTTAACTTGTGACCAATGGCGTAAGTCCTAAAACATTAATTCCGCATACGCTAACCCAACTTTCGCATAGGAAAGCAATATGCCAAACCGTCTTTTCTCAACCACGCTTTTGCTTGTTCTGGGAGCTGCCTTGTTGAGCCCTCCACCATCAGCCTCTGCCGCGCCCATACAAACAACCATTGCATCCGGCTCCATTTCATCGCCCGCGCAGGATTCCGCAACCTGCTCTAACCTCGACGTGGTGTTTATCATCGATCAATCGGACAGCATGAGCGTGGGCAGCACTGCCACCGATCCTACCGAACAGCGCAAGTACGCGCCCGAAGCCATGGTGGATTTGCTTTCAGATATCGCCCTCGACAGATGCCCCGATGCAATTCACCGAATGGCTCTGATTTCCTTCGGGACGAGGGCCGAGGTTGATCTGCCGCTGACTGAAATTGCGCCCGATTCGTTTGACGAGGCCGAAACTATTCGTGGGCGGCTCAAGCAGAACATTATCGCTCGCGCAATGGGGCAGACGGATCCGCAATTGGCCTTTGATCTAGCCATCGGCATTCTCAACGATGCTGTTCCTAAAGGAGAAAGTATCCGCAAGCGCGTGATCCTTTTCATCACCGATGGTCATCCTTGCGTCGCAGCCTCAGGCTGCAGACCGCTGAACAGCACAATGGATTTTGTGTCTTATGCAAAAGAAATGCGCGATCAGGCGGCAGAATCATTGCCATTTGATCCAACCTTGTTGAAACAAGAAACGTGCATAGGGGATCTGCGAACGGAATATGGAGAAACAGACAATATCCCGCCTGAGAAACTTAATGACTGCCTCAGCCAGTACCGGGTTGAGCCAGCCGCATACGACAACAGCACTTACATTTGGACAATCCTTCTGAATCACGGCGAGGCTTATTCCAGAAGCCTTCGGGATGCTTATGTCGAAATGTCGGAGTCCCACGCCGGAGAAGTGAAAGACCTCAGCGAAAACCGCAACGACATCCCGACCACCTTCAATGAGATTATCTCCCAGTTGGCCGGCGTGGAAGCCACACGACTGACTTGCGATCAGTTCGCGGTGAGCCCGTATCTGGAGTCGGCCAAGATCGTGCTGTACAAGATCAGCGCCGACAATAAGGTGAGACTATCGTACACCGACGCCGGTAGCGTCTTTCATCAAATCGAAAATGGCCTGCCGACTGGGACAGGCGGCTTTGACGTTAAGAAATACGAATCATATGGCCCGAATGAGCGCTATGAGATTCGCAGACCATACCCTGGCATTTGGAAACTCGAGGCCGATGACTGCAAAGGCTTCGATGCTTACTACGATCCGGTGATCATCAACCCTGGCGGATATCAATCGAATCTGCCTGCGATTCCCCAATACGACCGCGCCCCGTTCTACGATAACGATGTCCAGCGGCAATTCTTTCTTGAGTATCCAATGCGCGATGAAAACGGCACAGTCGTCTTGCAAGCAGATCACCCGCGCTTTGCCGTGAATCTCGACGTAGAGGTCACTACGCCAAGCGGCGATAGCTATCCTCTAACGATGGAATGGGTGGCGTCGGAGCAATTGTTCCGTTCGAAGGAGCCGTTGCAAGTTCCCGTTGACGGAGCGTATACGATTGACATCATCGGCACAACCTTTGAGCATGAAGGCGAGCCGTCTCCTGTGGGCAACAATTACACCGAAGTTTTCGCCTCCACTCGTGAGCTCTTCCGCCACGAAGGCGTTGAGTTCACCGTTTTCCCTGTCACGCCCTTTATCATTCAGATCCTTTCGCCTAAACCGGGAGAAGAGTTGTCACCCATTCACGGCGCGATTAACGAAGGCTGGCCCCTGCCCGTCCAACCTATCACCGTCGAGGCGCAGATTACTGACCGAGACGGCAAGCCGCTCGACAAACTGAGCGATGTTCTGCTCAACCCCGATGAGGCCCTGGCGGCGAAAGTGAAGGCGGGCGAGGAAGAGTCGGTGTTGATCACTTTGGGCTGCGACGAGACCGGGCATTGCGTCGGCGCAATCGAAGGTTTTGCGGTGGAGGGCGATCAGCGAGTGATCGTGGAACTGCAGAGCGGCTCCACCGAGCAGTATCGCCCCGACGCGCAAGTGGCTGAGGTTCAGTTCCGCCGCGTCGATCCGCTCTTCAGCCGCGCCGGGTTCTACTACCTTATGCTGGCGCTGGCAATCTTAACGGCGGCGGCAGTGGTGGCCTACAACATCGCCATCCGCACCAACAAAGTGAGCGGCATGTTGGTGTTCAAAGACGGCACGGCCACTATTGCCGAATTTAACCTGGCCAGCGGGGTGAATTGGCGCGCGATTGGCAAACGCGAGTTAGCGCCCTATCTACAATTGATGCTGAAGAGGATGAGAGTGGTGAATCGGGGCAAACCCGGTGGCGGCCGCCGCCGCGCCCAACCCGAGGACGCCGTCACCGGCGGCTTCTTTAGCGGCGGCAGTTCCCATCCGGGCGTGCGTGTTGATTGTGTGGCTAATGGCCGTCGATTCAGCGTGGATCTCGACCCGGATTTGCCCGTGACGTACAGCGATGAAACCATGGCGACAATGGAATTCAAGCCGCCCGACAGCGGCGCACACTGATCTCACAAGGAGAGACTACCATGACTCGACCTGCTATTGTCATCGGCCTCGGCGGCACTGGCCAACAGGTATTGACCTTCCTAAAGAAAGAGCTATTGGAGATCGGCGGAGGCGAATTGCCGCGAGAGGTGAAGTTACTCGCCTTCGACACCGCTTCTCGCGTGAATGCCGGAGGCGCGACCGACTCGGAAAAGATATTTCGGCTGGGCAACGTGGCTTTGGAGGAGAATACAGAGTATGTTTGCATCGGCAAAGACTTATTTGAAGTTGTTCAACGCATCAAATATGATCAGGAACGGGCGGCGCGCGGGGAACAGCTAGAAATCCAATACTTGCATTGGTTCCCGGCCAAAGAGCTTTTAGAGCGAGGGTTAGCGCGCGCGGCCTTCAACACCACTCAGGGGGCGGGGGCCTACCGAACTTTAGGGCGCTTATCACTTTTTGAGAATGTCTATGTCGTGTTAGGAGCTCTGCAACAAGCAATGCAACAACTGCAAGGGCAGGTACGCGGCGCGAGGAGTAATGTCGCTAACTCAAAATTGTTGGAAATACTGATTGTTGGCTCGTTCGCTGGCGGCACCGGGGCGGGCACTATTGTGGACATGGCTTGGTTGGCGCGCGCTCAGGCGGATCAGATTCTCAAAGACCAGTATGCCCTGCGTGGATTCTTTCTTCTGCCTACCGGCTTTGTGGCTGGCGGTATCGGCGGCGGTGCAGATCAGGCTGGCAAGGAAGGGCGTGGTTTTGCCGCCTGGCATGAACTTGATCGGGCTATGCTTAGCGGCGGAAGCCACAATGCGATTGTATACAACCCAGCGGATCCTCGCTTAACTATTAAATGTGAGACGGCGGCTTACGATGTGACATATTTGATCGACCCGCAACGGGCCCAGCTGCCGATTCAACCGCCACCGGAGGAGGGAATTTTCCCGGCTATCGCCAACATCATGTCTTTCATCCTAGATGACCAAGCCGGGCTGAAATACACCGAGAATTTGATTAACATCCTTGTAGATACCCGCGGCCATATTCCCCCTGGTGTGTACCATTCTGCTATCGGTGCGTACACCCTCAAGGTGCCAGTGTATTACACCCAAGCGCAGTTCTCTCATCAGTTGGCGCGTGAGACGCTCAAAGAACTGCTGGTGCCGGAAGTCAATCCTAAAGGCCGAGTCACCCACCTTTCTCAGCAACACAACCAGGAGGTTGGGCAGGATGTCACAGGGGCGCAATTAGCCGTCAGGTTTCTCACCAAAGATGCCCTGAAGAGTGGCGAGCAAACTCTGCCGGTCACCAAATTGTTGCAACTGATCGGTGATCATCGCGCGAAGAACGCGAGACAGGAGCCCAGGTTGATCGCCGCGGTCGCGCCAAGCGGGCTGACCGGGGGCTTGCTCCCATATTTCAACGCCCTCAACCTGATCACAGAATGGGATCCAGAACAGAACAAGATGGTGGACAAAGCCCTTACCGGCGAGCTCAAATGGGTGGTTTGGAATGAAGTGCCGCCCTGCCGGGTGGCTGGCGACACCCCCGAGCAAGCGTGGCAACGCATCACCAGCGACGCCATGCCCAAGAGTGTGCCCAGCGTGCGGCGGCGGCGGTTCGGCGAGGAGTCCGCCGTTACATCTGACGCTAGAGTAAAACTGCGCGGCGAGTTCGGCAAAGAATTGGAGGGTCCCAAGACTGCGCAATTGCGGCGCTTCAGGCAATTGTTGCTTGCCCAAACGCTCCTCGATCTCAATGGTGCCCATCCGGATCCGCGTATAGCACGCGGGGGCAAGTTGGGGTATGTGCGCGCTTTCTATAAGGAATTGAGCGACACGTGCGCTTACTTCATCGGTTTCTTGAACGATGTGCGCGAAAAGCGCCACACCGATCTCCGATTGGCGCAACAGACTCGAAACGCTGCTGATGCAGCTTTGAAAGTGTATAACGCCGAAAAGACACATCATTGCTGGCTCACTTTTTGGGATGACAACACTCACCCTGACGCGCATCGCGCTCAGCGCAATTATTTGCGCGCCGAGCAACGCGACATGGATCGCCGCCGCGGAGACATTCTGATTGACGTACTCGAGGAAACCGTCACCGAGATGCGAACTTATGTGGACAAAACACTGGAAGAGATTGACAACTGGATCGCGCACTTGGCGGTTGGCGACGACAATTTCAATATTGTTGGCTTGTATCCGCGAGTGGCAGAATCGCTTGAAGGTGTCAAGAGCAATCACGACTTGGATATGCGGCAGGGCAATCCTAAGTTCCAGACAGAAAGGCAATTGGCAAAAGTCAGTCAGATCATTGCCGATCACACTTACCAATCCGACGGCACGATGGTCGCCCAGTCGCTAGAGAAAATACGATGGGCGGGCGAGGAAGTGGCGGATAGATTACGCCTAATATGCGGCATTGATTTTCCCGGCGACACTCCCGACGCTCCGACAGTTTATGTGCCCTTCCGCCGCGATGTCCAGAACCCGGCCACGCACAACCTGCGGTTGTTAGCGCGGCTGACCGAACGGCCCTACCAAAGCCTTCAACAAGAACAACCGCTGGCAAAGGAAATTGCCAACATATATCCCGATGGAGCGGCTTTGGCTCAGGCATTGCACAACCATGCCGAGCCATTCTATCGCGTGCTAGGGGGGCAGACACCCCCGGCAGTTAAACAAACTTTTCTGCGAGTGAATTACGAGAACAATGCGGCCGCAAAGGATTATTTTGAGGTGGGCTTCACAACGAAGTTCCTGAGCGACAATAAAACTCTGGGCGGCACTTTGTCTGTTGTTCCTTCTCAAGACCGCTACAAATTGACACTGGTGCGTTCCGATGACCTCATACCTAGCGAGACCTTTGATGTGCGGCATGCTTGCTTTGCCGCGTATCAACAGATGTTCAACAACCTCACTTCCAGAGAGGTGCATATCTTCCCCGCAGAGCAACAAGCGGCTTCTTATCAAAGGTTGATACTCATCAAGCTGAAGAAGCCTTATCGAATCCTGCGGCCCGAAGTGGCGGCGTTGCTGGAAGATCGCTCGCACTTTGAGATGTTCTTTAAGGCTGTGGCGCATGGGTTCATTGTCAAGAAAACTGGGGTGGGGGATGGCATGGAGCATCGGTTTTGGGGCTACCAATTGCCTCAACACGATGAGCCGCTGTATCTTACCCCGCCTCGAATTGATAACACCCCGTGGGAGCACTTTGAGGTGATCCGGTGTTATCTCACCGGACGCGATCAGCGCCCGGGTCACGATGTGTACCGAATCAATTGGAGGGAATTACAACTGGCGCTCACCAAACGAGAGCGAGAACTGGGCAGGGAGCAAGCAACGGATTTGTATCGCGCTCAACAAGCAGATAAGCCTAACGGGATCGTTCATGCCATTTCCGCTGAAAAAGCCAATGCTATGCAAGTGCCCGCGCATCAGCAAGCCTTTACCCAACAAGCCGCAATTGCCAACCAAAAGTATGACGATTTGGCAGATGTGGCGCAGGTGGTATATGTGGAAGCCATCGAACACCTTCAGCAACTTGCGGGGAGTTGAGCAGAAGCCGAGAAACGTCGAGCCGTAAATTTCAGCGCAAATCGAGCAGAGATCGCACTCATGCCGTTGTTCCGCAATTTCCTTCCGCGCCCCGAATCCGAAGCCCAGCGCCGCTTTGCGGGGTGGGAGCGTCCCTCCGCGCCGCCTCTAAAGTGGGGCAGTGACCTCCCCGCTTTTCCACGGCCCGAGCCGCGCCACACTCCGCAGTTCGCCCCGGCCCTCGTCATCGGGTTGGGCGACACAGGCGAAGCCGTTCTGCGTGATTGGTTGTCGCAACTCGCGCAGTCTTCCTCCGGGCCGCACAGCGCCCTGCGAGCGTATCTTCTTACCGAACGGCCAACGGCCCCTTTGCCCGAAGGCGGCGCGCAAACCCGGCAGGCCGACCTGACGGCCACCGTATCTTCAACACGCAACCGCCGCGCCGCCACCGGCGAGCAATTTCGGCAAGTGTCGGCGCATGGGCCTTTCCGCGAATGGCTGGAAGCATGTGCGCGCGACTTGCACCGTGACATTCGGCTCATCATTGTCGGCAGTGTTCATGAGCCCATCATTGGCATCCTGGGCGATATGTTACAAATCATCCGCCTCGTTCCCGGAAGGGGCAACCCCTACCTCACTGTCACCGCTTTTGTGGCAATGGACACGCCCGACCCGGCCATTGCGCTCGACGACGCCGAAACCTACGCCGCCCTGCGCGAAATTGGCCGCTTCACTTTCGGCGGCGAACACTGGATGGAGCCGCTGCCCGGCCAACAACAGCAGATCATCCGCTCGGCGCTGCTCGATCAACTCTTTCTCATCGAAGGGCAGAGCGCGTCCACTGCCATTGCCGAAGCGCTATTCACCCTCCTTCACCCATCCACTCGATCTATCTGGGAAAACCTTGCCAACAATCTGGCGCGCCCCGGTCACGAAGCCGCCGCACACACGTTTGGAGTCGCCGCCCTCTCCGTGCCGCGCCGCGAAATTCAAGCCTACGTTGCCGCCCGGCTAGCCCGCGCCGCCCTCTGCGGCGAACATCCTCAGAAACCCAACGAAGGCTTGCGCTCGCTGCCATCCTCTTTTCACTCGCGCGACCCCGAAACATTGGCGAGTCGTTGGTTGCGGAACGGGCCGGCGGCGCACCCGCTGTTTGATTGGTTGCTCGATGCCGTCGGCCCGGCGCACTTTCGCTCACTGCCTCCGGCGCACATCGGGTTCGATGATGCCTTTCAATCGAACATCGCCAACGGATTGCTTTCGCTGTTGAACGATCATGCGGCGACCGATCATCTGGCGCAAGGTCGCGCCGCGCTGGCTTGGCTGATCGATTGGCTGAAACAGATCCGTGAATGGGTTGCCGCCTCGCCCGACGCGAACCAGCGAGCCTTTGCGGAAATGATTGCCCGCTGGCGCGATTCGGCATCCCATCTTGCCCGGCAACTTGATGAATGGGAACACACTCTCACCCCTCACACAAAAACGGCCGAACCAGTCAGCAGTTGGCGACAGCCTGCCGGGGATTCTTCAGATTGGCGCAGCTCGGCGGCAACGACGCCATCAACCAGCGCGGCAACCCTATCCGAATGGTTAGATCAGCGTCAGCGCGAATCGCAGTCCGCTCTCAAAGCCGTTGCCGGCGGTTCTGTCCGCCGCGCCCTCACCGCCAACGATTCGGATGGATTGGTTGAAATTGAGAAATACTACAAAGACACCATCCGCCCCGAACTTAGCCGATTCGGTGCTACTGATGCCAGCAGCGCCTTCCGCCGTGTGCGCGAGCGACTCGGCTGGTGGGTTGAACTCATGCCGGGCCGCCCCCCCACGATTTGCCTGACCTGCATCCCACCCACTGTGCCCCTCGCCGCTGATGGCCAGCCGCCACCCGGCTCACGCTTCACGGCCAACGACGTGGAGCGAGTGGGGCAGGCGCTACTGGAAATGACGAAAGCGCAGGCCAATGCCATCGAAGCCGACCTCACTGGCCTGTGGTTTCAGCAACGACTTGCACAACTCTCATCCTTCCTTAGTCGGAGCAACACGCCTCTGCTGGCTTACGATGAGAATGCGGCCATACACTACCCGGGCGCGGCATCGCGCCGCGCTTATCTCATTGCCCAAGATAAAACCATCACCGCCGCCCACCGCGCCGCTGCTTTTCCTTCCCTGCCCTCGAATCAGATCAATGAACTCGATGGCGGCGACCCGGCGCGGGCCACGGCCATCACCTTTTGGCTGAACATTCCGTTGAGCGTGATCGAGCCGGTTCGCGCCGCCTATGCTCACTACGGCCACCGCAGTTCATTGCACCTCTTTCCGCAGGAGCGCACTGCCGCAGAATATGAGCGGCGCTGGCGCGAATTGACAGGCGAAAGCATCAGCCCATTTCCACCTGATTTGACTCTGGCGCTCGCCGATCCCCACCTTGTTACCCTCTTCTGCCAGGCGCTCATTTGTGGTTTGGTGGAAAAGAAAGCCGGCGCCTACAGCGATCCACCGTGTTGGACGATGAGCGCAGTGGAAGATTTCGACCCATTGCCGCTGGCCGCCGACCTGTGGCCGGCGCTGAAGAAATTCGCCCTCGAACTGCCGAACGAATCCGAAACCCACACCAACCCGGCCAAGCATTTTTACCGCGAGCGGCGCGGGCTGTATGTGGAAACATTGCGCGCCGCGATTCGCGCCCAACAGCGCCAGCCCGAAAACAGAGCGCGGCGCGAGAACTTCAGTAAAACTACCCTCGAAGAATTGCGCCGCCGCAGCCAACAAGACCCGCTAACCCGCGCCTATGTTTGCGTGCTCGAAGTCGAGTTCGATGAGCCGCTGTGGGCGGGCTGGTAAATGGAGTATTGCCCGTGACCGCTTCCAAACCCAAAACCCTTCTGCCCGAAGGCGCAGAAATTGATCACAATGGCCGTCCCCTCCGCATCCTCAAGCGATTGAATTCCGGGTTGACCGGCGAAGTGTACCGAGGCGAACTTGAAACCGAAGACAGCGCAAAGATTGAGGTGGCCGTCAAAGCCATGAAGGCACTCGAGTTCCCACTGGCCCGAAAGTTGTTCGAAGGCGAAGGGCTGACCCTCAGCCTGCTCATGGGCTATGAAGAGGATGCCAACAAAGAACAGCGCACCGCGCTCAAAGCGGCTCCCTTCTATTATGGCTCCGGCGAATATGAGAGCACGCCCTATCTGGTGATGGAGTTTATCAACGGCAAAGGAATTCCCGAACTGCTCACCAAGCAAAGGAAGTTTTCCGAATTGCAAGCGATTACGGCTGGGTGGCATCTCTACCGCGCGCTGGATATTCTGCACACGCGCCTCAAAAAAACATTCATTGATTTGAAATTTGAAAATCTGTGGTGGGTGGAAACAGAGAACGATGGGCACCTCAAGCTCACGGATTTCGGAACACTGGAAGATGCGAATGAGCGCGGCGCGAAACGCGATTCGCTGCTCGCCGCCGTCTATCTCTGCGCCATGCTCACCGGCCGCACGCTCAATTATTCCCTCGGCGAACTCAAAGAGCGCGCCAAACCGGTGATTGACCAGAGCAAAGCCGAAATAAGCTATGGCGCGCATCGCTTACTTCAGAGGTTGCTCCACCGTAACCCAGCCGCCCGCCTGACCGATGTGGCCGCGATCACCACTGAGCTCCGCGCTCTCGCTAATTTCTGGCGACAACCCGTTGAAAAAACGCTTGAGGCGGGTCGTTCTTTGCTGATCCGCGCCGAAGGGGATGCCGACAAAAAATCTGCAAAAGCGCGCGAGGATGCCGCGCGCGCCCGCGCCGCGCTCGATATTGGCCGCCTCCAACTCTCGGCCAACGACGAACGGCAAGCCGACTTGAAAGAGGACATCCTGCGCGCTGACAAATTCATTGCCGCCTCCGATTACCTCGAAAGCGGCAAAGCTCTCTTTCTTGGGCGCGGCTATGCCGCCGCCCGTCGCAACTTCGAAGAGGGGACGCATTGGGCCGACGCCCCGGCGCCTTTGCGTCGCTGGGCTTACCTTGCCCGAACCGGAGAGGAAACGGACTCGGCGGTTTTCGATGCTCACCGCGATGAGGCCATGCAAGCCCTCGACAAGCTCAACGCTGGCGATTTGCCTCACGCCGCGAATCGCATTGTCGATCTCGCCCCCCATCTCCAATCGCCCGGCTGGGGTTTTCTGACCACTGACTGCAAACTTTTCTCTGCGCTGAAAACGGCTGAAGAGGCCCGCGCCCGCCGCGATTTCGCCGCCTCGGCCAATGCCTTTCGTGAGGCGATGGGTTTGCTGGAGAAACTCCCCGACGCGCAATTCATCCGCGATGAAGAAATTGGCGATCTGCGCCCGGCGCTCGAAGAAGTGGAGAACCGCGACGCCACCGAAGGCGAAGCCAAACGCCTCGTCGCCAAAGCGGCCGATGCCATCGAACAAGGCCAATGGGATGAAGCCTTCAGCCTTGCCCGCAAGTCCTTCCTCGCCGACCGCGCCAACCCGGAATGCCTGACCGACCTGCAAACGCTGGCCGAAGCCGCTCTCCAAAAATCGAACTTCGCCGCTGCCGCGCAGATTGCCCATATCGGGACACTGGCCCCGCATCCGCCCCAAGGCTTGCTCAATGTCCTCAACCTCGCCGCCCGGCTTCGGACTGCCGAACTCGCTCTGCAAAGAGGCGATGACACATTCTTTGTGGAGCAACTGCGTGAAGCGCACAACCTATTCTCAGGTTATGCCCTTGCGCCGCTCCGCCACCTCATGGATCAGGCCGCCAGCCAAACTACAAACGCCGATTTCCTCGCCGCACTCGCTGCGTTTGCCGAATCGCTCTCGCCTGATAATCGCCCTCGCGCCGCCAAATGGCGAGAACGAGCCGCCGCCATCGAAAGTAATCGGCGCGCGCAACGCGAAAAAGCCCTTGATGAATTAATCAAGCGAACGGATCATCTCCTCATTTATGACCGACTCGAGCCGGCCGCCGCCGAAGGAATCACGCTGGCCGAATTCATCCAGCGACTGCACGGGCGGGAGAAGCGCCTTGAAGAAGCGCAGAGACTGATTACCGACGCCGAGACCCTTGCCGCCGCCGGCGGTTACCGCGCCGATGATATTCGCGCGCGCCGCCAGCGTATCGACTCGGCCCGCCAACAAACACAAATCCGTCACAGCGCCGCGCGGACTAAAAGCGAAGAGCGGCTGAAGTCCATTCAGGAACGATGGGCGCACCTCAGCAAGATGGGTGGGTCGAGTTTTCCCGGACAATTGCAGCCAGCGCTCACTCAACTCATCGGTGATTGCTACGCATTCCTCGCCGAAGTCGATGGCAATAATCAGACTGTTTCGGCTACCCTCGGCGAAGCCTCCAGCGCACTGAAACGCATGGGCAAGAGCGGCTGGGAAAAACTTAAAGTCGAATCGGAAGCGCAGTTGAGTCAGATCGAAAAAGATTTCCGCGACGCGCAGACCGCCTTTCAACGCGGCGACAGCGCCCGCGCCGCCGCCGAAGCCGACCGCCTCGCGGCCGACTATCGCGGCTCGCCCGAATGGGCCGAACTCAAAACCAACATCGCTCAAGCCGAACTGTGGCGCGCCTGGCAACGGCAAAACTCAGACATTTTCCAAAGTGGCCGACTCGACCGCAAAATCCTCGGCGCTATTCGGAGCATTAAGAAACTTCTGCCTCTAGCCTATTGGCAGGCCGACACAGAACGCTATTTGCAAGCCGCGCGCGATGAGGCCAAAGCGCAAGCCGACCAGCATCGCGGCCAACCGGAGCGCAATGATTTTCTCGCTGACCTGCGCTATTGGCTTGATGTCGAGTGGGCTTCTCGAGCGAGCAATCTGCCAGCGGGCAAGCTGGATGCCGATGACTTCATGCTCAACGCCTATACCGCCGCCCGCGCTGGCGTCGGCGAACTGGAGCGCGTCGTACATGAAACCTCCACGCCCGACGACATCGACTCGGCGCTCAACAGCTTGACCGCTGAAGCATGGACGACCATTGTTCGGCGCGAGAAGCAGAAAGAAGAAGAGCAAGAGCGAAAGCAGCGGGAAGAAGAACGAAAGCGAAAGGAACAGCAGGGCGCGTCACGCCCTATGTTGCTCGCCATCGTGGGAGTGGCAGCCACTCTCGCCTGCATCTTGCTCGGTGTTGGCGGCTTCATCATCTATCAGTCCGATCCGGATGGTTATCGGCAAAAACTGTTCGGCTCCTTCACTCCCACATGGACGCCGGTCGTCGAGGTGGTGACGACCACCCCCACCGTCACTTGGACTCCGTCACCCACCCCTATCCCGCCCACACCCACTCCAACACCCATTCCGCCATCGGCCTTTCAAGTTGATCCCGCGTCACTTTATCCGCCCATCCCTATCGCCGGAGACGCGGCGTGGGTGATCAACGACCAAAACGCCGCCGTGAACCCGCCTCTCACGGACGCCAGTGTTTGGGTGAAGGCGAACTCAGGAGATGCGGGCGCGAACGGCGAAGAATTCTTCCATACCAATGTGGGTAATGCGGCCATCGTTTGGAACATGGACGTGCCGCTCAATGCCGGGCTGTATCAGCTGAATATCACCGACACCAAAGCCAACAGCGGAGGCTATGGGCCGCAAGCATTCACGGTGCTGTTGGACGGCGCTCCGGCGGTTGCTTACCGCGGCGAGGCCAGCGTAATGTTCAACACCACTGCCGGCCAACAGGCCGCCGACGAATGGCTGCCGCTCGGCGTGTATGAGGTGCGGCAGAATCAGCAGCTTTCGGTTCAGGCAGTGACGCCCGATCTGAGCGCCCCCGATTTGGGCGGCACAGCCTTCTTCGCGCTGGATCACTTGCTCATCGTCAAAGTATCTGAATCTCAGCGGCCGATGATTGACGCTCTGCCCTTTGGCCGGGTGGTAGTGAACATGTTGGACGACAGCCGCGCAGTGTTCCGCCTCGGTGAAAGGGCGTTGGCCGACAAATATCAGGGCCAGCCGCAGACCGACGCGCTGGCGTGGGGCAACGCGTTTCGCAGTTTGTTGTGGGATGCGAATTTGACGAACGCCGTTGGCAACAAGGTTCTTGTGAAGTGGTCGCCGTTGGGCCGCCTGCCGGCCGGAGAATATGAACTGCTCGTATGGGTGCCGGCGTCCCATTCCACTGTGGTGGTGGATTTCTCTCTGCTCGCCGACGGGGTAGAGATCAAACCCGAGACGCCGCGCCCGCTGGATCAGAAAAGCGCTTCGGGGCAGTGGGTCTCGCTCGGCACATGGGTGTTGGAGAATGAAGCGGCGGTTGGAGTCCGAATGACCATTGCCAAGCAAGAGGGCGCCGAAATCGGCGTGGACGCGGTGGCGTTGGCGCGGGTGGGGCCGTAACGACTTAAGTCGTTACATCAACTTTGGAGAGAACGCGAGATGAGTGAGCAGACAAAATTCTATCTTCAGGCCATTGAACATTTCCGCCAGAAAGCTCACGAGCACGAAATTATGAGCGATTTCAACGCGCAGGATCGCTGGCTGAAGACGGCTGAGAGTTTGCAGGCTTGGCGGGATGCCGGCCAGAAAGGCCCCTGCCCGGTGACTGACTGGGGTGGATTGACCCCGCCCGCAGAACTGTCGCAAGCCGAGTCGTTGCCAACTGTTATCGAATTGCCCGCCGCCACGACTGCCGCCGCGCCTGAAGAAGAAACTTCTGCGTCTCGTGGCGCTTTGCCGCAACAAGAATCCGAAGCGGAAGAACGTTCACCATCTCAGCAAGCTTCAACAGAAGAGAGCGAAAGCCCGGAACAGCGGACCTTGCGCGCCGAACTGGAAACTGCCCGCCAGCATTTGCAGAAGAACGAACTCCGGCAGGCAGTTGCCCTCAGCAGCGCGGTTGCCTCGCGCGCCAGCGACCCGAAACTGAAAGAGGCCGCTGCCGATGCGCATGACCGCGCGCGGCGAAAATTGAATGAGCAACTGGATCGGGCATTGGCCGACGGCGACGCCGCCCGAGAAAAAGGGCAGACTGATGATGCGCGCAGACATTACAAGAATGCTACCGAACTCGACCCCGACAACAGCCATGCCCGCCGCGCATTGCTGGAATTGAACGGCGCGTTCACAGCGCGGCTTTCCGAAAACGAGCGCAAACGATTGAAGGCCGGCCTGGAGGAGCGCAAAGACATTAAGCGGCTGGGCGAGGCGGTGTATTTCGGCGAAGCCCTCAAAGCCGAAGAGAAGCTATCGGGCGAATTGCTCAAATTGCTCGAAAGAGCGCGCGAGGCGTTCGATAACCTCCGCAAAGCCCATGGTGAAGAAACGACCATGATGCGCTTTGGCGATCTGGCGGCGCGCAAGGCGGCGCGGAACAACATTGAGGCGCGCGTCGCGCGGCGTGAACAGTATATTTTTGACCCGACCACCAATGAGGACCGGCCGGCGCATCAAATGCTGCAAATCGCCGACAAATTACTCGAAGAAAGATCGGAAGATACGGCGCAACACGAGATTGACCGCATCGCCAAATTGTTGCCTGCCCACCCGCGCGGCGCAAAGCAGCGGTTGGAGGCCGCTCTCCAACAACCTTTCCATGAACAACACCGCCGCCTCTTAGTTGACAAAGAGGTAGAGATCACGAAATTGCTTGCCGCCCAAGAAGGGGCCGAAACGAAATTGGCGGAGGCTGATGCGAGCGTTGACGAAGTGGAGGTCTTTGGGCTGATTCGGCAAGCGCACGGGGCTTTCCCTCACCTTCCCGGGCTGGCGGAGCGCGCGGCGCAAGCGCGGCTCACCGCGCAAGAGACGCTGGCCGCGCAGATGAGGGAATGCCATACCAACGCCGAATCTAAATTGGGCGCGGAGGACTACAAGGGCGCCCGCAAGGAAATCACGAGAGCCGATGCCCTGCTGGCCCGCTGGCCGGAAGAGCAGAAGCCCGCCAGTCTGCTTGAGCTGGAAAAGGTCGGTGAGGATCTACTGGGCAGAGCGCAGACCCGCGAAACAAATCACCAAGAGTTTAACAAATTCGCCGGAGAAATACGGGCGCGAGTAGTGGATCCAAACGCCAAGGCCTCCGCTCTGCAACTGTTCGATCAGATTCGCGCGGACCAGCGCTTCGCCTCCTTCACCGAATTGCGCGTGTTAATTTCCGAGATGGATCAGTATCGCGATGTGGGCGAGAACCTGGCCGAGGCGCGCACCGCCCAAGCCAAAGGTGACTGGGAACGGGCGGGCGAATTGGCCACCAAAATCCGACAATCCGGCAAGGCGGGGCAGTTCGGTGAGGAAGTAGACGCAATACTGGCCGAGTCTGTTCTCGAATTCCAAATCATTCAAGCTAAAAGGCATTTAGAGAACGACGAGGTCAAAGAGGCCAACCGTATCCTGAGCCAACTTGTTGGCAAAGAAAACGACAAAGCGCGCAAGGAGGCGCTCAAAGAGCGGCTGAAGGATGAGCGCGAGGAAATTGAGCAGGCTATTAAAGTTGACCCGCCGATCAAGGAATTCTATGATCGCGCTATGGCCATGAGCGCCGCTGGCCGGAACATGGCCGAGCGCTTCGAGGCGCTGAAGATGCTCCGATACATCGGCGGTGAGCCGGTGGACGATCTTCCAGCGGGCTGGCCGCCGTATCGCCTTTCGCTACGGACCGCCGAGTCGCGCCGAGAGGCGCGCAAGTTGGCGGATGTGTTGCGGGCCGACTTCCTTGATCCGCTCAAGGCTCTTCATGCCTCGCCTCCCAATCCCCTCTCCGATAGCCTTCTTGCGCTGAGCGCCGACCGCGCCCGCGCCTTGCGCGAAGCCAACCTGCTCGATAACGAAGACGAGCGGGCGGTCATCCGCTGGGTGGAGGTGGAATGGGGCAAACGCGAAGCCAGAGCCAAAGAGACGGCCGGCGATTGGGATGAAGCCGTGTCGGTTTGGGAACGGCTGAATGTCAATCACCCCCGCATGCCGGAAGTGGAAACCGGCCTGCGCGCGGCCCGCGAACGCAAAGAGGCCATTGAGCAAGCCTTGGAGCGCGCAGCGCGCGAACTGGATAACAAACGCACGAAGGATGCGCTGACAGTTTTGCAGGCAGCGTTGGCCGAAGGCCTCACCAAAGATGCGCCCAAGCTGATCCGCGTGCGCGACCAAATCTTTGGCGACGCCGAAAGCGCCATCCTGACGACGGTGGGCGATGAACCGCAAAAGGGTGGCGACGAGAGCAAAATCCGAGCCATGCAGGAATTGCTGACTCTGCGTGAGTTGGAAGATGCCGCGGCCCGTCCCGACTCTGCCCGCCGCTCCACACGAAAACTGGAAGCCCTGCGCGCCGAACTGGCTCCAGCGGCCGAGTCAGTGGCGCGCAACGCCCAGAGCTTCAACCCGGCGCTGTATCCGTTGGAAGCCGGGCTGGCGGCCGCCCGCCAACTGGCCGACCGACTGAAATCCTTCGGCAGTATGACTCAACTTTTCGGTGAGGAACTCAGCGCCATCAAAGAAAAACTCGACTCTCGCCAGCGCCGCATGAACGAAATGGTGACGAAACTGAAAACGCTGCAAGAGGCGCTGGATGGCAATCAACAATCCCTGTGGGCCGGCGCGCTGCGAACTGACAACTTCGAGCCTCTCAACCGAATTCAACTGCAAATTGAGAGCGCCGCGCTGGACGACCTGCCGCCGGAGGTGGCCAATTTCAATGAGCGCCTGAGCGAATTCAAGGAAATGCACTCGCACTTTGTGAGTAAGACCGCTGAAATTAAGCAGCTGTTCACAAAAGAAGAAAACTTCGGCGCTGTTGTGACCGCCGTGCGCCAACTTAAGGGGCGGCCCGACCTGCGGCCCAACAAACAAACATGGCATCAAATTGATCAGATCTGGTTTCGCTACATCCGCCGGGGGATGTGCGAGCGCCTCCGCATCATTGATGTATATGGCGGCGGGCAGGACCTCGTTGGATGGGGCGACGTTGAGCAAGCGGCGGAGGCGCGCGGCGCAGAGTTAGAAGCGTGGGGGGAATGGGATGCGGCGTGTGTTCGCCTGATGGAATCTGCCGACTCGAAATGGAACGCCACACTCAGCCACTCGGCTGAAACGCAAGTTATTCAAAGGCAGACTGATTGGGAGGCGGTGAAGAGCGCGGCAAGCGCGGCGATACAAAAGTTAGAGGCCGGCCCACGGCGCGGCGACCAGCTGGCCTTGGTTCACTCTGGCAAAGCCAAGGAGCACAGCGAAGAGGGCAGGAAGCGGCTCGTCTTCGCGCGCCAGTGGCTCGAAAAAGCCGAAATCGAATCGGCCGGAATAGATGAATACTTGAAACAACGCGGCTTCCCGACGCCGGAAGAATTCGACGGCGCTGTGAAACAGAACGATTGGGATCGCCTTGAGCGTTTGCTGGCGCGGGCGCGCACCGTGGGCGCGGCGAACGACATCGAGCGCAAACGTATGGCGACGTACGAGAAGACGCTTCAGGACGGGCGCAAGCAAAAACCGGGCGGATGGATAGATCGCCTGAGGGATCAATTCGATTTAGGGTAACAGGGCCGTATGCGAATCGCCGTTCTCTCCGACGCCCACTCCAATCTCAACGCGCTCAAGGCCGCGCTCAACGACTCGCAAAAACGCGACGTGGAGCGCTATTGGTTCTTGGGCGACGCCGTGGGCTACGGCCCGCGCCCGGTCGCCCCGCTCATGTTCCTCAAGCGCTATGTGCATCCCGACGATTGGGTGATGGGCAACCACGACGCGATGATGGCCGATCTCCTTCTGCCCGATGATTTGGCCGAACTCGGCGATGGGCATCGGGCAAAGTTTGAGATCCGTGAACGGGGACCCGACAACAAGCCCACCGGGGAAATCCTATACAAGGGCTCGGCCCGCGCGCAGTTGATGCGAATGGACGAGTGGGAAGAAACCGGCCCGACTCCGATTCAAGCCATCGAACTCAATCGCGCCGCGCTGAAGGCCCACCCCGAAGCCGACGCCTTCTGGCGAGCCGAGTTCACCAAAGGTCGGGTAGCGCCGCGCATTCACACCCTCGACGGCGTGGATCACATTTTGACTCACGCCCGACAGAACGATCTCGGGCGATATATCTACGGCTGGCAACATGACATTTTTTTGCCCGCCGAGTTTCATCAATTGAAAATGCAGGCCGATGAGTCGGGCCGCCCGCGCATCCAATGGCAGGGCCACACGCATGTGCCCACGATGGTCAAAGCCCGCTCCATCCGCAACGGCGATTTTGAGTTCGACGCCGTTCGCATCCGGCCCGAAGAAACGTATCCGCTCGACAGCGATTTGGCTCTGGTCAACCCCGGCTCGGTGGGCCAGCCGCGCGATTTGGATCCCCGCGCCGCCTATGCCGTGCTGGAGACAACGGCGCGCGAAGTCACCTTCTACCGCGTGCCCTACGATTGGCGGGCTACCGCGCAAGACATGAACGCGCAGGGTTACCCCGAGTCGCTCGTCCGCCGCCTGCGCGATGCCACACCCACTGGCTCAACCCCGCCCAGCTGGCTTGAGCATTACGAGCAGGCGCGCGCCATCGGGCCGCAGGAAGAGGCAAGAAATGACCCCCTATGACCCGTTCAGCCCGCGCCGCCGCAACATTTTTCAGCACGCCGGGTTCCGCATGGGAGCGGTGGGCGGCGTAATCATGATAGCTGTTCATCTTTTTTTGCTTGCCATTAACCGCGGCACCAATAATGGGGATGTACTGGCCGGGCTGTTGCAACTGGTGGTCTATTTTTTCATCGCCCACAACGCCGCTGAGCAACACCACGCTACGCAACTCGATAGCGTTGACCATTTGCGCGGCGTACAAGGCGCCGGGGTGGGTGCCGCGGTGACTACCAGCATCCTGGTGTGGATTTACATTGTCGTGCGAGGGATCTTCCGCGACGCATTTGGCATTACTGTGATCGTTGAGCCGGTGAGCCTATGCTTCACCATCTTCATTGATGTTCTGCTTGCGTTGGGCATTGGCTCGCTCGGCGGCGGCCTCGTGGCTAAAAAATATCGCGGCAACACCAATTTCTAAAAGGAGAATGAACATGAACGACGAATGGTGGGAAGGAACTGTCTGCTTCATCTGCGATTACTGGTGGGTGTTTCTCATCATCATCGTGCTGGGCATCACTGCTTATTTCACCCGCGACTACTGGCTGCCGGCGCTGATGGGCGCTCTCGGCATGTGACGGCGCCCCGCCGAGTCGAGGAGCAACACCCGTGAACGAAGAATGGTGGGAGTCGCCCGTGTGTTTTGTGTGCGATCGGTGGTGGATTCTCCTGATCGGATTGATCGCTGCCCTCGCCGCCTATTTCACCCGCGACTACTGGCTGCCGCTTGCGCCGGATGAAGCAGCGCTGGCGCAGTCAATCATCGAGCAAGCCAAAGCAGCTGGTGCACAGGAGTTGCCTGCGCCAGAGAGCCGCGGCAAAACGGGCGGCGAGTTAACCGAGGTCATCATCCAGAACGACTCCCCTAACCGAATACGGATAGTGTTCAGCGGCCCGGAGACGCACGTTGAGGTATTGGAGGCGTGTAGCTCGTGCATAACGTATTACCTCTATGAGCCGACGACATCTTGCCCGGAGCAAGCTCCCATTGGGCGTTATACGCTTGAGCCCGGTCAGTATGACGTCGTCGTGGAGGATCTCAGCGATACAACCATCACCCCCTGGTTTGGTAACTGGCAGTTGGTCAGCGGTGATGAGTATTACAGTTGCTTTTTCATTGTGACGACATTTGAGCCGTGATGAACAAGCATTGTTTTGCTGAAAGAGAAAACAGGCTAACCGGCGCAGGTAAATGACTCACTTTCAAGCGGCAATGAAGACAAGGTCGCCATGAATGAAGAATGGTGGGAGTCGCCCGTGTGTTTTGTGTGCGATCGGTGGCCGATTCTGCTGATCGGATTGATCGCCGCCCTCGCCGCTTATTTCACCCGCGACTACTGGCTGCCACTTGCGCCCATGATGCCGACTCCCCCGCCGGCCACCGCCACGCTGGGCACCGGCGACGTGCAGGCCACCCTGCGGTGGAACACGCTCAACGATCTGGATCTGTACGTGATCGACCCGGCGGGCAATGTGATCTTCTATTACCAACCTTCATCGTCCACGGGCGGCATACTGGATGTGGACGCGAACCGCGATTGCCTGGCGGATATGAGCCTCTCGCCGGTGGAGAACATCTACTGGCCGTTCAGCGTCGCGCCGGCCGGGACGTATCACGTGGAAGTGGAATACTACGCCCACTGCCCCGGCGCGCCGCTGGAAGATTCATACAGCGTGCGTTTGCTCGTCGATGGGCAGGTCAAGGAATTCGACGGAACGGTGAGCGCCGTGAAAGAGCGCGATGCAATCTACGAATTTACCCGTTGAGCCATGCCGGTCGTCGTCACCCTGTATTCCCTTGCTCCCATTTGAGCGCACTGCCGCCGGGCCGTGCCGCTCGTGGAGCAGGTTTGCCGCGCTGAAGGCGCAGAGTTGGAGCGAAAGAACTTGCTGATCTCCATGCTGTATTTGCTGTCCACTTTTCGCCGTCCGCCAGTCATCGTGATCAATGGGCGGGTGGTTTCGGCCGGCCGCGTCCCCGCCGTTGCCCAACTGCGCCAGTGGCTGGAGGAGAGCCGGGGGAAACAATGACCGCCTCTTTGCGCTTCCCATCATTGTTGGCGCTCGTCGTTGGCGGCGTGCTGCTCTCCGCCTGCACCACCGGCGCTCTGTCCATTGACACGCGCCTCACCTTGCAAGAGGGCGAATACTGGAAGGCGTCCATCGAGATCGTGTACGCCCGCGAGCAAATGGAATTCATGGGCGGCGAGATCGAGCGCGGGCTGGAAATGTCGGTATCGCAGTGGAAGGCAAGGGGAATTTCGGCTTCCTATTCGCGGCGCGAGCTATCGAGCGGCGATGCGCAGTTCCGCCTTTCGGCCAGCGGCAAAGGCTTCGCTCAACTCAACGCCGCCCTCTTCGACAACACCGCGCTGATTCAATATGACGCCGCCACCGAGCCGCCGCAAATCACATTTCAATACGCGCCCATCGGCTCATTCTTCAGCCTGGCCCTCTCGCGCTCATTCACTCTCACTGGCGGCCAGATTCTTTCGAGCAACGGCGCGGCCTCGGGCGACACGGTGACTTGGGTGAACCCGGTGGATGTGATGCAGGCAACGCTGACCCCCGCTCCGCGATTCAACGCACTGCCCATTTTATTGGGCGGCGGAGTATTGCTTGCGGCGGCAGGCGGCGTTGCCATTGCCCGGGGCGCGGGCAAAGCTCGCTGCCCGCTGTGCGGCGCGAAGATTCCGCGCCGGGCCGATTACTGCCCGATGTGTGGAGGGGTGAGGTAGGGGTATGGCAGTTCAGCAATATAGTCATTCGCCTGTTCAGCGTCCCACCTGCCTGCGGCGAATAGGCCTGCTTGCTGTGATCTTAGTGGTGTTGGCAAGCGCGATCACAGTTCTGCGAAGCGTTTTCGACTTTCTTATTTCCTCCCCCAATCCAACAGCAACGATTCCGATCTCGCCAACACGAGGCGTAACGCACACGCCCCTGCCATATCCAAGTAAGGGTGCACCAGTCACGGCAACTGACGATTTCTCTGCACATGCGACAGCATTGCCAGAGTCTCCACAGACGGGGACGCCGCCTCCCACATCATCAACTGCATGCTCCATTTCTAGCGGCAGTGGCAATAAGTTTTCCGCATTGCCGTGTTCGTACACAGCGAGGAGTGGTGACAGTTATGCTCTCATATCTGAAAAGGCTTACGGCAGCCAGAATTACCTTCATCTCGTGCGGGACGTTAATCGATACAAGGATAGCGGGCGTTACAGGCCGATTCGCGTTAACGACATTCTCTACATTCCGAAACTGATCGGCACTACACTGCCATCCATGATGCCTGAGTTCCCACAATGCAAAATCGGAAATGGCAGCAAGAATAATCCGCCTTGCTATTACCGGGTTGAGTCTGGCGAGACATATGAAACCATTTCACAGTTCATGTATGGGGCAGAAAGCTATG
>VGOW01000061.1 GCA_016875735.1 Chloroflexota bacterium
GTTGGCTTCGCCGAGTTTGTCCCCGACGGCGCGGAAGAGGCTCAGCGCCTCGCCGTAACTTTTCAGCGCCGCGTCCATTTCTTTGCGAAACTGTTGCACGTCGCCGATGGCCTTCAGCACGTTGGCTTCGCCGAGTTTGTCCCCGACGGCGCGGAAGAGGCTCAGCGCCTCGCCGTAACTTTTCAGCGCCGCGTCCATTTCTTTGCGAAACTGTTGCACGTCGCCGATGGCCTTCAGCACGTTGGCTCTGAGGTTTCGATCCTCGATCCCATAGGATAGCGCGGCGGTGAGCCACACAGCACGCTTAGCCTGCGATGGGTCAATGACGTAAACCATCCAGTTGCTTGCGGCATTGATCAACGCCGCCATCAAATTGCCGTCTTGCGCTTCGTCTGCCCCTTCGATGGCTAATATCAGATTGTCTGTTTCGAGTGCCACAGGCGAGTTGTGGCGGATGTTGGCAAAATCGTAATTGTTGGCCTCGAAGAATCCTTTGACCCATTCGGCCAGCGCGCGGCGGGCCGCGCTCCCCTCTCCTTCAGGAGAGGGGCCGGGGGTGAGGTCAGCCTCGCGCAGTTTGTTTGCCGCATACACATGCAAAAGGTCGTGCAGGCTGTATCGGCCATTGGCTATTTGCGTCACCGAGGCGTCGAGCAAGCGGTCGAGGGTTTCGGTGGCCGCAGTGAGCGAGTCGCCCCACACGGCGGCGGCGGCCCCGGCGGTGAAGCCGGTGGAAGCGAACACGGCCAGCTTGCGCCAGCGGACGCGGTCGGCGGCGGGCAAATCGTCGTAACTCAAATCGAAGTTGGCTTTGAGGTTGTAGGCCGGGTCGCCCTCGCGCCCGCGCACGGCCAAATCTTCCAACTTCACCGTGAACTCTTTGAGCGGGGCGCTGCGGCGCAAGTGTTTGCGCAAACGGCTGGCGGCCAGCCGCAAAGCCAGCGGGTGGCGGGCGCACAGGGCGCAAATATGATCGGCTTCGGCGTGTTGCGACTCGACGAATGAGGCCAGTTCCGGCTCGCCGCGCAAGAGGGCGAGGGCTTCGGCGGGGGTCATCACGTCGAGAGGGAACATGCCGCCGGGCAGGGGCAGTTCGTAGCGCGAGGTAACGAGCAGGGCGCACGGCGGGGAGGGCTTGCAGTAATCGAGGTCGGCGGCCAGTTCGCGGAAAACGTTATCGAGCACGATCAAACGAATGTCGTGCTCGCGGACGGCAGAGCGCAAAAGATCGGCGCGGCGTCCGCGGTCGCTTTCGTCGCGCAAGTCGAGGGCCACCGCCGAGGCAATGGATTGCTGGGCGTCGAAGAGGCGGTCGTTGGTGTCCACCCAAATCACCCGGCCCGGAAATTCTTTTTCGATCTCGTCGCAAAGGTGGATGGCGAGCTCGGTTTTGCCCACGCCGCCCATGCCGCGCACGCCCACGATGGAGGCGGCGCGGCCACTGCGAATGGCGGCGCGCAAGTCATCCATAATCTTGCCGCGATCCACGAATGCGGGCGCGCGTGATTGCGGGGCCGGGCGGCCAATGCGTTGCTTGCGCTCGCCGAGTTGAATGTTGATGTCGCGGGCTTGAACATGGGCGAGCCCAATCACACTGCCGCCAATGTCCGAGCCGTCCACGCTCGCGCCGATGGTGTTCGTCATCGTTTGCCCCTCGCTTCCGAAAAGATTTTCACCACGGAGTTCATGGAGAAAATAACTTCCGTGCCATCCGTGAAATCGGTGGTTCCCTCTGCGGTGAAATCGCCTCTCAGTCTATCCGCGAAACCCCGCCCGCGCAACTCCGACTCAAACTCAAACTTTCAACACGAGTATAATACCCTCACCCACCCAAAGGGGTAAACATGGAAACGACCACCGCCGCCGTCACCGTCTTCCCCACCCGCGCCCGGGTCACCCGCGCCGGGAGCGCCGCCGTGCAAACCGGCTTGCAGAGAATCGAGATCGCCGATCTGCCCCTCGCTCTCCTCCCCGATTCCGTTCGCGCCTCGGGGCGGGGGACGGCGCGGGCCAAAATGCTCGGCGTCTCTACCCGGCTCGAAAACTATCTTGAGACTCCGGCCGAGTCGGCGCACAATCTGGAGATCAAAATTCAAGACGCCGCCGATGCCGACACCAACCTCGCCGCGCGCGGCGCAGTGCTCGAAAAAGAGCAGAAGGCCATCGACGGGCTGGCGGCGCAAGCCGAGATGTTCGCGCGCGGTTTGGCCTTGCGCAACCGCACCACCGACGAGCAGAGCGCCATCTTCGATTTCCTCACCCGCCGCAGTCAGGCCATCCAAACCGAACTGCTGGCGCTGGCCCGCACCCGCCGCGAACGGGCCAAAGAGATGGACCGGCTCAAACGGCTTTTGCAAACGCATCAATCGGCGCGGCCCAAACAACGCTACATCGCCATCATCGAACTCGACGTGCTGGCCGAAGGCAGCCTCGATCTCGAACTCACCTACGTCGTCAACCATGCCGGATGGAAACCGCTGTACGATCTGCGCCTCACCGACTCCGGCCTCGACGTGACCTATCTCGCCCAAGTGGCGCAGAACACCGGCGAAGATTGGAGCAACGCGCAGATCACGCTCTCCACCGCCGAGCCGTCGCTCTCGCTGGTCATCCCCGAACTGCACCCGTGGTACATATCGCCGCGCCCGCAGGTCGTGCCCGTGATGCGCATGGCCAAAGCCATGCCGCCCATGCCCGCCGCCGCGCCCGCGCCGCAAGCGTTTCAGGATCAAGCCGCCGGAGCGTACCCCGAAGCCGCCGCCGAAGAAGAACTCGAACTCACCGCCGACTCCGCCTCCGTCTCCGAAGCGGGCGCCAGCCTCACCTACCGCCTCGCCGCCCGCGCCGACATTCCCGGCAACAACGACCCGCGCAAAGTCACCGTCGCCGCCTTTCAACTCAAGCCGCGCCTCGATTACATCACCGCGCCCAAACTGGAAGAAGTGGCTTACCGCCGCGCCACCGTGAAAAACGAGAGCGCCTATTCGCTCCTGCCCGGCCTGGCGCAGTTGTTCGAAGGCGATGAATATCTCGGCGCGACCCGGCTCGAATTCATCGCCCCCAATCAGGAATTCGAACTGGTGCTCGGCGCAGACGAGCGCATCCGTGTGAGCCGCGAACTCGCCGCGCGCGATGTCGAAAAAGCGTTCATCGTCGGCGACCGCAAACGCATCCGCTACGCTTACACCATCGAGTTCGAGAATCTGCGCGACACGCCGCAAACCATTTTCGTGCGCGACCAACTGCCCGTGCCGCGCGACGAGCAGATCAAAGTGCGCCTCGAATCGGTGGAGCCGAAACCCTCCGAACACACCCACCTCAACCTGCTCGAATGGAAACTGATTCTCGCGCCGGGCGCGAAGCCCACTCTCCGCTTCGACTTCAGCATCGAGTTCCCCCGCGCCATGGACATCGCCGGTTTGCCGTAAACCAGGAATCGCCGAGATGATTGCTCCCACCCTCGCGCCGCCCGACGCCGACTCGAAACCCCTCCTCACCGCCGAAGACCTGCTGGCCTTGCAGGGCAGGGGGCGCTTCGAGCTCGTCAAAGGAAAGGTGATCGAAATGTCGCCGCCCGGATTTGAACACGGAACAATCGCGATGACCCTCGGCGAACTGATCGCCAGCCATGTGCGCCGGAACAAACTCGGGCGCGTGTTGGCCGCCGAAACCGGCTTCCGACTCTCGCGCAACCCCGACACGGTGCGCGCGCCCGACGTGGCCTTCGTCTCCAACGAGCGGCTGCCCGCCAAACTTCCCAAAGGCTACGCCGACTTCGCGCCCGACCTCATCGCCGAAGTTGTTTCGCCCGGCGACGACCCCGACGACATCCAAACTAAAATCACCGAATGGCTCAACGCCGGAGTGAGACTGGCCCTCGTCGTCTATCCCTCCTCGCGGCAGATCGCCGTCTATCGCTCGCTTCGCGACGTGATCATCCTCACCGACTCCGACACCCTCACCGCCGACAACATCCTGCCCGGCCTCTCCATCCCCCTCGCCTCCATCTTCAGCTAATCGCTAACTGCTAATCGCCGACCGCTTCGAATGCCCAAACGCCCCACCTCCACCGAACCCCCGCACGAACGCGCTTTCCTCGTCGGCATCGAACTGCGCGGCGCCGAACACCTCCTCTCCGTCGAAGACTCTCTCGCCGAACTGGCCTTGCTGGCCGACACCGCCGGAATGGAGATCGTCGGCGAAACGTATCAGAAGATCAGCCGCCCCGATCCCAACACATTCATCGGCTCGGGCAAAGCCTCCGAACTCAAAGACTTCGTCGAAGAAACCACCGCCGACACCGTTGTGTTCGATGAGGAACTTTCGCCGCGCCATCAGCGCGAGCTCGAATCCATTCTCGGCGAAAACGTGAAAGTGCTCGACCGCACCGCGCTCATCCTCGACATCTTCGCCCAGCACGCGCACACGCGCGAAGGCGCGGTGCAAGTGGAACTGGCGCAATACGAATACCGTTTGCCGCGACTCACCCGCCAGTGGACTCACCTCGCGCGGCAGGCGGGCGGCGGGGCAGGGCGGTCGGGCTCGGTGGGCGGCGTGGGCTTGCGCGGCCCCGGCGAAACGCAGCTCGAAGTGGATCGCCGCGAAATCTCGCGCAAGATCACTTATCTCAAAAGCGAACTCGAAAAAATTCGCGCTCATCGCGGGCGCTATCGCGCACAACGCAAACGCTCGGCCATTCCGGTCGTGGCCATCGTCGGCTACACCAACGCCGGAAAGTCCACCCTGCTCAACGCCCTCTCGAACGCCGAGGTGTACGCCGCCGATCAACTCTTCGCCACGCTCGACCCCACCACGCGCCGCGTGGAACTGCCCGGCGGCAAAGCGGTGCTGTTCACCGACACCGTCGGCTTCATCCAAAAACTCCCCCACGCGTTGGTCGCCGCCTTTCGGGCCACGCTCGAAGAAATCGCCGAAGCCGATCTGCTTCTGCACGTTGTCGATGTCACGCACCCCAACGCGCTGGAGCAGGCCGAAGCGGTGAAGCAAACGCTCGACGAATTAAAAGCGACCGACATTCCGGTGGTGACCGCCCTCAACAAAATCGATCGGCTCGGCGGATTGGACTCCGTCTCGCCCGCGCTGGCCGACTTTCCCAACGTCGTCCCCATCTCCGCGCTCAAGCGGCAGGGCATCGAGGCTCTACTCGATCGCGCGCAGAAAACACTGCAACTCTCGCTCGCGCCGGTCGATGCTCGCATCCCGTATTCCGACGGGCAGCTCATTTCTATCTTTCACGAGCAGGGCGTCGTCGACTCGATTGAGCACGAAGAGAAAGGCGTTCGCGTTCGGGGGCGGATCCCCGTTCGGCTCGTCGAGCGCTTCAAGCCGTACGCCATCAAAGCTCGCCGACGCGCGCAATCATAGGAGCGCTCATGATCCTCGACCGCCTTTCAGAGTTTCTCTCCAAACGCCGCGGCCTGCCCACGATGATCGCCATTCTGCTCGTCGCCGTCAATCTCGTTTTGCAATTCATCCCCGACGCCGAGTGGCTCGCCCGCACGAATCTGTTTTTGCATGTCGGCGTCATCATCGGCTTTCTTGGCATCCTGCTTTCGGCGGCGCTGGGATGAAGCGCAAGCCCAAGATCATCGCCCTCTACAACGAAAACCCCGATTGGCCCGCCTCCGACAAAGAATCGTCGGCGCGAGTGATGAATTTGTTGGCGACCGCGTTGGATGAGCGCGGCTACGACTACCGACTCGTAAAAATTTTCGATTCGCTTTCGGGGCTTGATCCATTCGATCCGCGCGAGTGGCTAGTGTGGAATTGGGCCGAGGAACTTGGCGGCCAACCGTGGACGGATGCGGCAGTGGCCGCCGAATTGGAGCGGCGCGGATTCGTCTTCACCGGCTCATCGTCGGCGGCGTTGATCCTATCCTGTGATCGAATGAAAGTGAAACAGCGTCTGCGCGAAGCGGGCTTGCCCACGTTGCCCGCGCGCGTGTTCGCCGATCCTTTGCAAGCAGAGCAGTGGGATGCGTTCCCGGCCATCGTCAAAGGCGCGCACCAGCACGGCAGTTTTGGAATCGATAGCGGGGCCATCGTTTACAACGCCGAACAATTTGCCCGGCGCATCGCTTTCGTGCGCGAGGCGCTCGGCGATGAGTCGTTGGCGGAGCCGTTTCTCGACTCGCGTGAGTTTCACGTCACGGTGTTCGGCAACGGCAGCCCCGAAGCCCTGCCGCCCACCGAGTACGATTATTCGGCCTTCGCCGATATGCACGATCGGATGTTCAAGTTTCAATGGAAATTCGACGAGACGGCCTGGGGGTATCACGCCGTCAAACTCATCAGCCCCTCGCCCGCCGACGATCCACAATTGCGTGAGCGGTTGGAGCAGATTGCCGTGCAAGCCTATCAAGCCATGGGCATCGCCGATTACGGGCGTGTGGATATGCGAATGCTGGGCGATGAGCCTCAGGTGCTCGACGTGAATCCGAATCCCGACATCGACCCGATCTCCGCGTTGATTGCCAGCGCCAAAGCCTGCGGCATGAGTTACGCCGACGTGGTCGAGCGCATCATCGGCCATGCCGTTGACCGCATGATGTGACGGCAGAGCAGGGGGCTAATCGTCTTTTGCTCCCGCCCGGCGATTGAAAATTTGGTGGTAGCCGCGATCCAAATCATCATCCGACAAGTGCGCGTAACGTTGGGTGATAGAAATGTTTTTGTGCCGGGCCAATTCTTGCGCCAGTTTCAAGTTTCCCCCCGAAGCCCTCAACACCACCGTGACAAAATAGTGCCGGAAGGAATGCGGGGTGATCGTCCCTTTGGCGTTTTCGCCCAACGCGCCGGTCACGGCTTTGTTGACGATGTCCCGCGCGCCCACCGTGTTCAATCGCAAAACCTTTTTTCCCGCGCCGTCGTCGTGCCGGGCGAAGATCGGCAGGGAGGCCAAGGCCCGTCCCGTGCCGCCGTCGAGTTCGGCGCGGGCGTTGAGATACGTTTTGAGCGCAGAGCGCGCGCGCTCGGAAAATCGAACCACGGCTTCGCGCCCGCCTTTGATGATGACGATGGCGCGGCCTTCGGCCCAATCGACGTGCCCGCGCGTGAGGCGGCAGGCCTCCGAAATACGCAACCCCGTGTCAGACAAAGTGAGGATGAAGGCCCGATCGCGCAATCGGCGAAGGTGTTCCTTTTCGTCTTGAGATGCCGATGAGGCCACAGCATTGGCGTAACTGATCACGCTCTCGACTTCTTCGCGCGGGAATTGCGGCAGGCGCGGCGCGGGTTTGCGCTGGCGGCGTTTGAGCACCGAGCGCACCTGTGTGAGATTGATGGGCGCATCTTCTTCGGCAGCCAAATACTCATAGAAGCCGACCAGCGCAGTGAGGAAGAGGCTCTCGGTTGCGGGAGAGAGCGGCTTGAGGGCGGCAACGTACCAACCAACCCAGTCGGCGGTGATTTCGGCAGGGGCGGCTTTGCTTGCCTCAACGTTGCGCTTCTTCAGCACAGCGATGAATTTGCGAATGGCTTGTGCGTAGGTGCGATGAGTGTTTTCACTGCGGCTGTCGGCCACAAGTTTGAGATACCGTTCGGCGGCATCCTGCAAAGTCTGAGAGGGCATCGGGGCGCTCCAATCTTGTGATAAGCATAAGTTATCTTATCAATAGCACAATTGTAGCCCCGGAAGATTGCCCTGTCAACCTGCCCTCGCCGCTTCGGGGTTTGAGTTGCGAACGCGCCGTTTCGCGGGTACACCCACCATTCGTTCATTCGGTTGGCGAAACCATTCGCTGACAGGGTTTCTTTCACCGCAGAGCGCGCAGACAAATCCATTTCGGTGTACACTCTCCCCAACCATCAAACAAAGGGGATGCGTGATGCCCAACCTCGCCAGCCTGTGGCCCAACCTGTTGTACTTCTGCATCGTGCCGTGCGGCGCCGTCATCGCCGGCAGTATCCTGCTGTTTCTCATCCTGAAGTATTACAACATCGAACTGCCCGGCGGCTTCAAGTTCACCCGCCGCGATCCTCCGGCGAAGGACAAACTCGCCACGTCCGAAAAGCCTGCCAGCGCGCAACCGCCCCCTGCCCCTCCGCCCGCGCAGAGCATCGGCGTTCAATTCACCGACAGCGCCTCGATGAACGTGAATATCACGCAAGGCGACAGCATCAGCGCAGGCGGACATGCGATCAAAGCCGAAGAGGGCGCAGTGGTCATCGTCGAGGCGGAGTCGCCTCAGCCTCCCACCGGGGCCGCCGCGCCCACGCCCCGCGTTGAACGCTTCATTGACCGCGGCCCGATCATGTCTTCGGTGCGCGAGGCCCTGCGCAACCGCGCGGCCACGGCTGTGGTGGGCGTGGGCGGAATGGGCGGCGTGGGCAAAACTGAACTGGCTCTGTTCCTCTCCAAAGAATTCAACGATGCGCTGTGGATGGAGGTGAACAGCCGCTCGCTGGAGCAAGTGCAATTCTCGCTGGCCTTCGCGCTCGGTATCACCCTGCCGCCCAACACCGACGCCGATGGCCGCGCGGAGTTATTGCGCGCCGCCTTCGCCCAACAACCGCGCACCGTGATTTTTGACGACGTGCGGCAGGGCTTCGATTTGCCCAAATGCCTGCCCCCTTCTCCGCCGTGCGCCGTGCTCATCACCAGCCGCCTGCGGCAACTGCCCGGTGTGCGCTCGCAAGACATTCACTCGCTGAACGTGATGGACGAAAAACAGGCGAAGGAGTTGCTGAGCGACGAAGGCATGAAGGGCGCGCTGGAGCAAGAACCCACAGCCGGAGACGACCTGGCTAAACTGTGCGGCTACCACCCGCTGGCCTTGAGGCTGGCCGCCGCCCGCTGGGCGCAGCGCCCCGCCCCGCTCTCGCAATTCAATGCCGCGCTCACCCATCGCCTCACGCAGTTGAGCGGCCCCGACCCCAAAGACCCCACGGCCAATTTGCGCGCCAACTTCGATTTGAGTTACGAAGCATTGACCGCCGACGACCGGCGGCGCTTTCGGGCGTTGGCCGTTTTTGCCGAGACCGGCTTTGCGCCCGCCGCCGCCCGCGCGGTGTGGAACGACCCGCACCCCGATGCCGACGCCGCCCTCACCCGCCTGCTCACCGTGTCTTTGCTCCAGAACCAGAGCAGGGGCGAGGCCACAACGGCAAGGGGCCTAAGCCCCTTGCCCACTGCCGAGCGCTTTGCCCTGCACGATTTACTGCGCGAATATGCACTGGAGAAATTGCGCGAGGCCAAAGAAGATGAGGCCGCTTATCGCGCTCACGCCGGGCTATTGATTGAAGCCTTTGGCCGCGAATGGAATCCCGAAAAGAATCCCCAACTCACCATTGAGCTCGACAACGTCGCCGAGGTTGCCGAGTGGGCGCTCATGGCAAAAGATAGTTTTGTTCTCGGCTCCATGGCCACGACACCGCGCAACTGGCTCATGCTGTTCGATATGCGTGACCAGCAAATGAAATGGGCCAGCCAATCACTTGCCCTGGGCATCGAGGACAAAGAACTCCGCGCCAACGTGCTTTCGTCCATCGGCGACGTGCATACCCGTCTGTCGGAGTTGCCCGAGGCCCGCGCCCGCTATGAAGAAGCGCTCCCCATTTACCGCGCCATCGGGGCCAAACTCGGCGAAGCCAACTGCATCCAGAGGCTCGGCGACGTGCATACCGCGCTGTCGGAGTTGCCCGAGGCCCGCGCCCGCTATGAAGAAGCGCTCCCCATTTACCGCGCCATCGGGGCCAAACTCGGCGAAGCCAACGTGCTATCCTCGCAGGGCCGCCTGTTGGTTATGAGCGGAGAAGGGCAGAAGGGGTTGCAAACCCTTCAAGACGCTCTCGACCTCTATGCGGCCATTGGAGACAAAGTGGGACAAGCCAACATTTATACTGCGCGCGGTCACTGATTGCGCTTTTTGAATGCCCTGACGGGGCGGCAGTTGCACTGCCGCCCGGCGCCGCAGTGCAACTGCGGCGTGAACACAAAAGCGCAGTTTGTGCCCGTGAGCAGTATACTTTTTCGTCGGGCAGGCGCTTGCCTCCGGGGGGCAGATCAAAGAGGCTATGGCAATGGTCGAGAAGGCGCTGGAACTCGGAGAACAGATCGACCCCGATCATCCCGTTACACAACACATTCGGAGCGTGCTGAACAAGTTGCGTGAACAAAGCGAATGATGCGCGTTGTCCCCCACCCCCGGCCCCTCCCCTGTTTGCAACGCAAACGGGGGAGGGGCCGGGGGTGGGGGTGAATCGCAGTAGAATCGGCCCATGACCACCCTCTCGCTCGACGGCAATAGCCTCACCCTCGAACAAGTCGTCACCACCGCCTACGGTCAGCCCGGCGGCCCCCTCATCGCCCTCTCCGAGTCCGCCGCCATCCGTGTGCGCCGCGCCGCCGGGGCCGTGAACCGGTTGCTCGAAACCGGCCAGATCGCCTACGGCATCACCACCGGCTTCGGCGCATTCAAAGATCGCATCATCTCGCGTGAGCACGCCGCCGAACTGCAACGCAACATCGTCGTGAGTCACGCTGTCGGCGCGGGCGACCCGTTCGATATTCCCGCGACACGCGCCATCATGCTCATCCGCGCCAACACGCTGGCGCGCGGCCACTCCGGCATCCGCCCCCCCACCCTGCAATTGCTGATCGACATGCTCAATCGCGGCGTGCATCCGGTCATCCCCTCCAAAGGGTCGCTGGGCGCGAGCGGCGATCTGGCCCCGCTGGCTCACATGAGCCTCGTGCTCATCGGCGAGGGGGAGGCCGAGTTTCGCGGCGAGACACTGCCCGGAGCCGAAGCCCTGCGCCACGCCGGACTCGCGCCCGTGACGTTGGCGGCCAAAGAGGGATTGGCGCTGACCAATGGCACGACAGTGATGTGCGCGCTGGGCGTGCTCGAAACGCATCGTGCCGAGCGCCTCAGCCACGCCGCCGACATCATCGCCTGCCTAAGCCTCGAAGCCCTCAACGGCACGCCGATGGCTTTCGACGAGCGCATCCATCAACTGCGCCCGCACCCGCGCCAAATTGATTGCGCCCGCTATTTGCGCGAGGCGCTGGCCGAAAGCGAGTTCACTCGTCCGCACGATCCGCGCAATATCCAAGACGCGTACACCCTGCGTTGCATTCCACAAGTGCACGGCGCGGTGCGCGAGGCCATTGCCTATATGCGGTGGATGATGGAGACCGAGTTGAATGCGGTGACCGACAACCCGTTGATCTTCGTGGACGAGAACACGGGCGACGTCGAAGTGATCTCCGGCGGCAACTTTCACGGCGAGCCGCTGGCTATCGGCATGGATTACCTCAACATCGCCATGACCGAACTCGGCAACATCTCCGAGCGGCGATTGATGCGCCTGCTGGACGAGTCGTCGAACAAAAACACCCTGCCCGCCTTCCTCACCCGCGAGGGCGGACTCAACTCCGGCTTCATGCTTCTGCAATATACGGCGGCGGCGCTGGCCGCCGAAAACAAAGTGCTGGCTCACCCGGCCAGCGTGGACACGATTCCCACCTCGGCCAACGTCGAAGATCACGTGAGCATGGGTTGCACCGCCGCTCTTCATCTGCGGGAAGTGATCGGCAACGTGGAGCACATTCTGAGTTTAGAATTGATGGCCGCCGCGCAGGGCATTGATTTCCGAAAAGAGTCGGTGGGCGGATCGGCGCGGCTGGGGCGCGGCACGCGCGGCGCGTACGCGCTCGTGCGCCAGCACGTTCCTTTCATCCCACGCGATACGGTGCTGTATCCATACATTGCCGCCGTGAAAAAACTGGTGGCCGAAGGGAAGATCGCTTTCGAGCCGTGACCCACCAATTCTCGCGCCGCGAATTTCTGCGGCTTGCTTCCATCGCAGTTCTCACCCCAACGCTCCGCCACGCGCAACAACGGCGGGCGCTCTTTTATGGCCGCGTCATTTTTGTGTATGCCACTATTTACAGCCGCCCTTCGGTGCTTGCGCCCACCGGCACGGTGCATGAACTCGAAACCATCTTGCCCATTTACGCCGAAGTGCGCGGCGAGGATGAGACTGCCTACAATAAACGCTGGTACGAAACCGACGGCGGCTACATTCACTCCACCAACGTTCAGCCGGTGCTCGACCAGCCCAACAAACCGCGCGCCGCGCTCGCGCCCTCGCTTGGCGAGCTCACCGTGCCTTTTGCCGACGCGCTGGCCGAACCGAAAACGAAATCACCTCGCGTCTACCGGTTGTATTTCAGCACAACGCATTGGGTGCAGAAGTCGCTCATCGACGATCAGGGCAACGTGTGGCACGAATTGATCGACGACCGCTTCGACGATCTCTACTACGTTCCGGCGACGGCCATCCGCTTCATCCCTCCCGACGAACTATCACCCCTCTCCCCCAACGTGGGCGACAAGCAAATTCATTTGGACACCACCGACCAAACCATCACCGCACTCGAAAACGGGCGGCCTGTGTTCAGCACTCGCATCTCATCGGGCGGCTCATTCACCGACAGCGCGACCGGCGCAGTGAAAGATTTTCGCACACCGCTGGGCAAATACGCCGTGCATCGCAAGCGGCCTTCGCGGCACATGGCCGCCGGAGACGGCGCCGCTGACGACGCTTACGATCTACCCGGCGTGCCGTGGGTGAGTTACTTCAACGGCGGCATCGCCATTCATGGCACGTATTGGCACAACGATTTTGGCCGCCCGTGGAGTCACGGGTGCATCAATCTTCTTTCGCAAGATGCCAAATGGTTTTATCGCTGGACGACTCCCGCCGTGCCATCCGACGCAGAACTGGTTGACGCCGAAGGCACCGTCGTCACCGTCGTCTGACCCCTGCCCCCTTCGTGCTACAATCGATTATTCGTAGTGACGACCGTAGTGACGACTTCAGTCGTCTGCTGAAACCGCTGCTACGAAATTATGTATGCGACGACAGCCTGCGTGGTTCAATCTTTCATTCATCGCCATCGTCTCGGCGCTGACGACGTCGGCAACGTTCGCCGTCGGTTACACGAGCGGCGCGTTGGCCGAACGCGCCAACTCCACCGAGTATCCGATCCTGCTCGAAGTGCGCCAATTGCTCGATGGCTATTTTCTCGGCGACATGCCGCCAACTGCGGCGATGGATTACGCCGCCGTGCGCGGGGCGCTCACTGCTGTCGGCGACCCGTACACGGTGTTTCTCGACCCGCCCGCGCAGGAACTCGAGACTCAAAATTTGCAGGGCGAGTTCGGCGGCATCGGCGTGAGCTTTCGCCGCAATGAAGTGGGCGAGATCGCCCTCTCGCCGTTTCCCGATTACCCGGCCATCCGCGCCGGGATCGTGGAAGGCGATGTGCTGGTGGCTGTTGACGGAGTCGCCGTCACGCCGGAGATGACTTTGGATCAAGTGTCAGCAATGGTGCGGGGCGCTATCGGGTCGCAAGTGGCGATCACTTTTCGTCACGGCAATGAACCGCCGCGCGAAGCGACCCTCGTCCGCGAAAAGGTCGAAATCCCTTCGGTGACCGGGCGCATCCTTGAACAGGATGCGACGATTGGGCTCGTGGCGATCAATCGCTTCAGCGAAAAGACTCCCGAAGAAACGATCCGCGCGCTCACCGACTTGAAAGCGCAGGGCGCGACTCGAATGGTGATTGACCTGCGCGGCAACGGCGGCGGGCTGTTGGACTCGGCAGTGAACACGGCCAGCATTTTTCTTGATGGCGGCGTGGTCATGTATGAGGATCAGCGCGGCCAACCGGAGAAGACTCACACCGCGCCCGGCAAAGGCGCGGGCGCCGATCTGCTGTTGGCAGTGATCATCAATCACGGCACGGCCAGCGCCGCCGAAATTTTGGCCGGCGCACTGCGTGATCGTGGCCGCGCCCCGTTGATCGGGCAGGCCACGTTTGGCAAAGGCTCGGTGCAGTTGATCTTCACCCTATCGGATCACTCGTCGGTGCATATCACGAATGCCCGCTGGCACACTCCCAACCGCATTGAGATCGACGGCGTGGGGCTCCTGCCCGACATCGAAATTCAGCCGGGCGCCGACGGCTCCGACCCGGAGCTGGATCGGGCGGTGGAGTATCTCAATTCATTGCCATGAGCGAAGAAAAGGTTTTGGCCTCCAATCGGAAGGCGGCGCACGATTATTTTATCGAAGACAAATTCGAGGCCGGGATTGTTCTGCGAGGCAGTGAGATCAAATCGCTCCGCGCCGGGCGCGCGCAGCTGCGCGAAGCCTATGTGCGTGTCGACGCCGCCGAGCTGTGGCTGGTGAATGCGCATATCGCTGTGTATGATCCGGCCTCGCGCGAGAATCATGATCCGTTGAGGCCGCGCAAACTGTTACTGCACCGCGCCGAGATTCGCAAACTGAATGAAAAGGTGCGGCTGAAAGGGTATACCATTGTGCCGCTGGATATTCATTTGTCGTCGAAGGGGCGGGCGAAGGTGTCGATTGCGCTGGCGAAAGGCAAGCGGCAGTACGACAAACGGCAGACGATTGCCAAGCGTGACAGCGAGCGCGATATGGAGCGCGCGTTGCGCAGCGGCTCGAAGGGCTGATGGGAGGAATGTCGATGACTGAAATAATTGCTCATTCCATTGCCGGGCTGAACAGCTTGCCGATGGAGAAGCGGCTGGCGTGTATCCATGCTATTGTGCCTCCTGCTCTGTGCGAACGGTTTGGCATCGGCGGCGGCTTCACGGACTCGGATGGACGCTCGCTGTTGAAATGGGTGGGTGAGCCGGGCCGAAGCACGGTGGAGATTTCGATCTTTCACGACCACGCCGCCGATGATCCGTTGATGTACTTTCATCTCGCCGACACAATGAACATGCAGATCCATGTGTTGCTGGCGATCATCAATGACCCGGACAGCCCGCGATTCGACGTTGATCGGATGCCCGATGGAAGCCCGACGGAGTTTGGCATCTTCAAGCGAAACATCGAGGCCGAGAAATTGGCTTTCGAGGCCGGGCTGGCGCCGGGCCAAATTCGGCGCGGGTTGAGGGCCCTGCGCGGCGCGGTCGAGTCGTTCGAGTCGTTCATCACTCAGCTCGGCCACAGCCTGTATTTCGTGGAGCCGCTGCAATACCATAACGCTGCCGTGTTCGAGCGATACGGGTTCGCTTATCAGCAGGGGCGGCGATGGATGCAGAGCCTCAACACTCGCTTCTCGCTCGGCGGTGATCTTCTATCGAAACTCGACGGTTCGACCCTCTTTCGCCAACCGCAGGCGGCGCTTAGCATTCGCGGGCGCAGCTGGGCTATTCACGATGGCATCCTTGGCGAACCGTTCACCGGCGTGACGATGTATAAACGTGTCGGCCAACACGCAGGGATTACGACGTTTGTGAATGGCGTGTGGTGAAAGACTCGGTTCTGAGGTAAAATGCGATCACAATCTGGGGATGACAGGCTTCGACGGATGAAGCTGGCATCGGATTGCAAGCCGGGAGGCTCCGACCCCGTTAAATCAGAGCACAAGCTTAAGTGCCAACCGCACCCATGCTTACGCGGCTCTCCCGCTCGCGGCCTAACCCCCGTGAGTTCTGAGCCTGACTCTATCTGATAGGGTCCGTCTGCCCCGAGCGCCTCCAACCGCGCGGCAAGCAGGCGACACAAAAGTTGGGGCGCCACCGGGCCATGCTCCTAACCCGGTGAAAGAGGAACTTTCGGGTTCCAGGGGCGCGGTCGCTGAGCAACCCTGTCTGCCGGGGATCAGCGGCTAAGGCTAAATTGGCGGGCTATGCTTGTAGATATCCCTTGTCGAATCATTCGGACGCGGGTTCGATTCCCGCCATCTCCACCAACAAAAACGCCGCGCGAAACTGCGCGGCGTTTTTGATCTCTTGCCCCCTACTCTACTCTGCAAACAAACCCTTTGAGGTAAGCCGCCTCCGGGAAGGAGAGCAGAACAGGGTGATCGCTGGCTTGGGAGAGCCGCTGGATGATCTGCGCGTTTCGTTTTGCGTCGAGGGCGGCGCTGAACACAATTTTTTGGAAGAGGTCTTCGGAGATGAGGCCGGAGCATGAAAAGGTGATGAGGTGTCCACCCGGGTTCAGGATTCGGAATGCGAGCCAGTTGAGGTCCTTGTAGGCGCGAGTTGCTTTGTTGATTTGCGATTCGCTGTGGGCGAACTTTGGCGGATCGAGAATGACTAGATCGAATGTTTGCCCTTCGTCGCGATATTTGCGGAGCAGTTGGAAGGCGTTGCCTTCGGTGAGGCCGTTGATGGGCAGGTTGTTGATCGTGAGGTTGTGTTTGGCGAGGGCGAGTGAGGGCGCGGAAGAGTCGAGGCTGATGATTTCGGTTGGGTTGTTCCACCATCCGTTGATGGTGAGTGCTGCGGTGTATGAGAATACGTTGAGGATTGATTGCCTACGCGCAAACTCGAACGCCACTTTTCGATTCTCGCGTTGATCGAGATAGAACCCCGTCTTGTGCCCCCGCAAAACATCCACTGCATATCGCCACTTCTGCGGATGCGATGGCGTTGACGGCGCGCGTTCCCACACCTCAACGAGATCGGGCGGGCGCATTCCGCGCAGCACCCCTTCCACTGACTTCAAGCCCTCTTTCGACCGCACATCCGCATCGCACCGCTCATAGACACCGACGATTCCTTTTTGACTGCCGAGCGCCTCTGCGATTTCATTCTTCCATCGCTCGGCCCCCGCTGTGAGGAAGAGGCACACGACAATATCTGCGTATCGATCCACGATGAGTCCGGGCAGGCCATCGCTCTCGGCGTTCACCCAGCGCACTGCATTGGTCGTTTCCGAAAGCGCGGCGCGCGCGCCGATGGAGCGAGCAATGCGCCGTCGCAAAAAGTCGGCGTCAATCGGCTCGGACTCATCCCACGACCAAATGCGGGCGACGATTTGCGAATGAGGGCTATACGCGGCGCGGGCCAAAAAATCGCCGGAGGCAGAACGCACGATGACGGTGTCGCCGGGAGCCGCCTCGCCGTCCACGCGAGCCGCCGCTCCACTGAAGATCCACGGATGGCGGCGGAGGACGGATTTTTCTCGATTCGGTTTGAGGGTGAGAGTCGGCTCGCTCAAATGACTCCAGTCTGCCGCCCGGCCGTCTCAAAAACATCCAGCGCGCGCTCGATGTCTTGCGGCGTGTGCCCCGCTGTCACGGTGGAGCGCAAACGAGCGAGGCCGGGCGGAACCGCGGGCGACACCACCGGCAGAACGAACACATCCTGCTGTTGGCACTTCTGCACCATGCGGTAGGCGCGCTCATCTTCGCCGCACAGCACCGGCACGATAGCCGTCGTCGTCAACATCGTGTCGAAACCGATCTGCCGCAGGCCATCGGAAAAATGTTTGGCGTTGCGAGTCAGAGTCTCCACGCGATCGGGCTCGTCGAGGATAACCTCGAAGGCGGCGCGCGCGGCGGCGGCCTGCGCCGGCGGCAGGGCCGCCGAAAAAATGAAGGCGCGCGAGGCGTGCTTGAACATTTGGATCAAGTTTTGGGGCCCGGCCAAATAGCCGCCCACGCTGGGGATGGTCTTGCTCAGCGTGCCCATCTTGATGTCGATGACATTGCCCAAACCGAAATGCTCCTCGATGCCGCGCCCACGCTGGCCCAACACGCCAATCGAGTGCGCCTCATCCACCATCAACCATGCCCGGTATTTGCGGCACAACTCCATGATGGCCGGGAGATTGATCACATCCCCATCCATGCTGAACACGGCATCCACCACCACCAGCTTCACACCCGACGAGTCGGCCTTTTGCAGGGCGCGCTCCAAATCCTGCATATCGTTGTGCTTGAAGCGCGCGAACTTCGCGCCGGAGAGCAAACAGCCGTCCACAATGCTGGCGTGATTCAGTTTGTCGCAAATCACGGTGTCGCGCCGCCCGACAAGAGTGGATACGGCGGTGAGGTTGGTCACGTAACCGCTGGAAAAAGTGATCGCCGCTTCCGTGTGCTTGAAGTTAGCAATCGTTTCTTCGAGCTGCTCATGCAGTTTCAGTGTGCCCGCCAGCAAGCGAACGCCGTGCGTGCCCGTGCCGTAGTCGTCAATGGCCTGCTTGGCCGCGGCGTTGATGCGCGGGTGGCCGAGCAGGCCCAAATAACTGTACGAGGCAAACATGAGCATTTTGCGCCCGCGCACCATGGCGTGGGCGTTGCCATTGAGCTCGTCAATCGGCTGATTGAAAAAATAAAGATCGCTTTCTTTCAGGGCCGCGGCGCGATCGATCCAGTAATTGACTCGCTCGGCGAGTTTGTCCGTTTCTTTCCAGTCCAATGCCATCTACCTCACTTTCATTTGCCCAGCGCCCTCAGCTCGTCTTCGCCAATGATTGCCACCCCGAGTGACTGCGCCTTCGCCAATTTGCTTCCCGGCGCTTCGCCCAGCAAAAGGTAATCCGTCTTTTTGCTCACGCTGTCGGTGACTTTGCCGCCGCGCTCTTCGATGTAGGCTTTGGCCTCTTCGCGGGACAGGGTGGGCAGTGCGCCGGTGATCACAAAAACCTTTCCGGTGAACGCCCCGCCCTTCGCGCGCCGGGACGCCGCCGCCGGCCACACCCCGGCCTTCTTCAATTTGTCCAGCATCCTCTTGTTGCCGGAACGCGCAAACCAATCCACAATCGCTTCGGCAGTATTGGGGCCAACGCCTTCGATTTGTTGAAGCGACTCAACATCGGCTTGGCGCAAAGCGTCGAGCGAGCCAAAGTGCGCGGCCAAATCTCCGGCCATCACTTCGCCCACCCCGCGAATGCCCAGCGCCGCGATCACCCGTTGCAGTGGCCGCGCCCGCGCCGCATCGATGGCGGCCAACAAATTGGCTGCCTTCTTTTCGGCAAAGCCTTCGAGGGCGAGCAGTCGCTCATCGGTGAGCGAAAACACGTCGGCCACATCTTTCACCAGCCCGGCGGCCACCACCTGCTCGGCAATCTTGATTCCGAATCCTTCCATATCCATCGCGCCCTTGCCGACGAAGTGTTCGAGATTGCGAATGAGTTGATCGGGGCAAGCGGCATTGATGCAATAGTAGGCCACTTCGCCTTCGGCGCGTTCCACCGCCTCGCCGCAAGTGGGGCACTTCTGCGGCGGCCTGTACTTCTTCTCTTTGCCGGTGCGCGCTTCTGTCACCGGCCCGATGACGTAGGGGATCACGTCCCCTGCCCTTTTGAGAAGAACGCGGTCGCCGAGCCGAATATCCTTTTCGGCGATGTAATCGAAATTGTGCAGGGTAGCCTGCCGCACGGTGACGCCGCCCACTTCGACCGGCTCCAGAATCGCGTAGGGGGTGAGCACGCCGGTGCGCCCCACGTTGACGCCGATCCCGTTGAGGGTGGTGGTCACTTCGCGCGCCGGAAACTTGAAGGCAATCGCGCCGCGAGGGTCTTTGCCCACGAACCCAAGTTCCTCGGCGAGGCGCAGATCGTCAATCTTGATTACCATGCCGTCCATTTCGTAGTCGAGCGTGTCGCGCTTGTCGATCCACGATTCGCAGTAGACGATGGCTTCGTCGAGCGAGTCGAATCGGCGGGCGATATTTTTCGCGGTGGGGAAGCCGAGATCGCTCAGGGTTTCGAGGACGCCCCACTGAGAGGCGAGGGTCACGCCTTCGGCCTCCACCACCGAATAGCAGAGCAGTGAAATGGGCCGCGCCGCCGTGAGTTTCGGATCGAGCTGGCGCAGTGCGCCGGAAGCGGTGTTGCGCGGGTTGACGAAGGTGCGCTCGCCCGTTGAGGCCAGTTCGGCGTTCATGCGCTCGAAGTCGTCGGTGAAGATGACCGCTTCGCCGCGCGCCACCAATCGGCGAGGCGGCGGCCCTTTGCCAACCGCCGGGATGCGCAGAGGCAGTGAGCGCACGGTGCGCAAGTTGGGCGTGATGTCTTCGCCGATGTCGCCGTCGCCGCGAGTGGCCCCGCGAACGAAGAGGCCGTCTTCGTAATGAAGCACAACGGTCAGCCCGTCGATCTTCGGCTCCACCACGAGTTTGGCGGCGCGCACCCGGTCATCGAGTTTCACGATGCGTTCGAACCACGCCCGCGCGTCGTCGGCGCCGAAGGCGTTGGCGAGGCTGAGGATGGGCGCCGGGTGGCGAACTTTGGCAAATTTATCGGAGGCGGCGCCCCCCACGCGTTGGGTGGGCGAGTCGGGCGTGGTCAGATCGGGGTGCTCGGACTCGATCGTTTGCAGTTCGCGGTACAGCGCGTCGTACTCCGCGTCGGAAATGATCGGCGCGGAGAGGACGTGATAGCGATAGATGTGCTGTTGCAGTTCGCGCCGCAGATGCGCCGCCCGCGCGGCGGGCGAGACGGGTTTGGGCATGGGTTGAATTATAACGCTATAATATCGAGAGGTGACCGAGCGGGTCGATGCTGTTCTGGCCGCCAACACGCGCTTCTACCTCGCGCTCTCGATTGCCGCCGCCGCCGCGATGCGCAGTGTGTGGGCGCGCGCCGACGAAGCCACATGCATTCATCCGGGCGGGCACAAGATCACCGGCCACCGAAACATCCAGCAAAGTTGGGCGATGATTTTTGCGAATCAAGGGCCGATGCGCGTTTGGCCTTCGGGCGCGCGCGTGAAGTTCGAGGGCGATCTGGCTTGGGTTATTTGCGTCGAAAATGTGGACGCCTCGGCGACAGAGATTGGCAAGATCATCTGCGTGCGGGCTCGCAACGGTTTTTGCGACACTGCCGACGGCTGGAAGATGCTTCACCATATCGCCGAGCCGATGCCCGGCCGCGAGTTTCAGCCAACGAACCATCGGCTGGCGACGAACTGATTCGAGCAACTCCATGCTCAACGGCAAACGCATTCTTCTGGTCGATGACTCTTTGACCATTCGCAAGTTTCTGCGGAATGTGCTCCTCCGCGCTTCCGCCGAAGAAGTCGAAGAAGCCTCCAATAGCCGCGAGGCGCTGGCGCTGATCGAATCGGGCAAGCAGTACGATTTGGTGCTGTTGGATTTGATGCTGCCGGACATTGACGGGATGCAGGTATGGCCCGGCATCCCGCCCGGCCAACTGCCCGTGCTGTTCACCAAGTATCACCGCATGCCCGGCCAACTCACGCGCAACGTCAAGGGCGCCGGGCTCGGGCTCTGGTGATCGTCGCGGAAAACGGACAGGCGGCGCTCAAGATTCTTCAGCAAGTCATTCCCGATCTGATCATCTCCGACATCAACATGCCGCGCATGAACGGCATTGAGTTCTACAAAGCGGTGCGCAAGAACCCGGCGCTGACGGCCACGCCGTTCATCTTCCTCGCCGCCAACAACGCGCCCGAAGACATTCACGCCGGGCGCGATCTCGGCGTGGAAGATTACATCACCAAGCCCATCGAGCCGCGCGATTTGGTTTCCATTGTGAATGCGCGGCTTCTGCGAGTGGCGCAAGTGCAGATCGCGCAAATTGGGCAGGCTTACATCGAGACAGTCAACGTGTTAGCCAACGTCATCGAAGGCCGCGACCCCTACACTCGCAGCCACGTCGAGCGCGTGGCCTCGTATGCTCTGCAAATGGGCGCCCTGCTCCGCTGGTCGCCCGACGCCATACGCAATCTCGACTTCGGCGCGCGCCTGCACGACATCGGCAAAATCATCATCCCCGATCACGTTCTCAAGAAGAGCGGCCCGCTGTCGGAGTCGGAGTGGGAGTTGATGAAACAGCACCCGGAAGCCGGAGCGAAGATTCTGGATCAGATCAACCACTTGCGCGGCACGATCCCCTACGTTCTCTATCATCACGAGCATTGGGACGGCACGGGTTACCCGCACGGGCTGAAGGGAAAGGAGATTCCGGTGGAGGGTCGTCTGCTGGCTGTGGTGGACGTGTACGACGCGCTGACCACTCACCGCCCCTACCACACGCCCCGCACGCCCGAAGAGGTGATGAAGTTTTTGACCCTCAAAGCGAATGTGTATTTCGATCCGGAAATGGTGAAGGTGTTCCTGCAGGTGTTGAAGCAGGATTCACTACCGGACAGTTTTGAATGACGGCTGACACCCATGCTATGCTCAGGTTCCTTCTAGAGAACAGGAGCATCGCCATGAGTGACAGCCGCCGCCAATATCGTGCCATAAAAAAGTCGGTGAAGC
>VGOW01000062.1 GCA_016875735.1 Chloroflexota bacterium
CGCGGCGGCGTTTCTCATTTTCATCTTCGGCTTGTTGCCGGGACTGTTTTGGATCGCGGTTGCGTTATCAAAAAAGATTCGCCCCCACCCCCGGCCCCTCCTCCGCAAGCGGGAGAGGGGAGAATCGAATCCCTCTCCCCCCGTTGCACAGGGGGAGAGGGGCAAGGGTGAGGGGGGAACTCGCAAAGCCTTCGTCTCTTTTTCATACGCGCTCATCCCGCTCGGCCTCACCGCGTGGGTGGCCTTCAGCCTCTCGTTCGTGCTCGCCAACATTTCGTATCTGTGGCCGGCGATCTCTGATCCATTGGGATGGGGATGGAATCTGTTCGGGACAGCGGCGATGGAATGGACGCCCCATCTCGCTCAAGCGGCGCCGACACTGCAAGTGATCGCGCTCGTCGGCGGGCTGTTGTGGGCCAGCGCCACCGCACGGCAGATCGCGGGCGATTTGAAATACAGCACGCGGGCATCATTGCCGGTGATCGCTTTCTGCGCGGCGGTGGCCGTTGGAATGCTATGGCTGCTCGTGGGCTGACGGCTGAACACGCGGCGCGAATGCTCGTCATCGGAATCATGATCGGGATTCCGATGGCGTTGGTGTTGGCCCGATGGGCGAACCCGGCCATCGAACTGCGCGCCCGGCTGGCCGAAGCGGGCGGATGGACTCCCGCCGATCTCACTGCGGACGTTGGGCAACCGCTCACCCTGCACCTCACTTCCGATGATGTGATGCACGGTTTCGCCATCGGGCAGAGCGACGCGCCCGCGCTCGATGTCCCGCCGGGAACAATGGTGGAGACGACTCTCACCTTTGAGCGACCGGGCAAATATACTTTCTATTGCACGCGATGGTGTGGATTGGGCCATTGGCGAATGAGAGGGACGATTGAAGTGAGCGGCCCAACATCGGAGCCGGTGATGGAGCCCCAGCCGTTGTACGTTGCCCTCGGGATCAATGTTGACGCGGATCACAAAATCGGCGACGCGCCGAGTCAGAGGCCGTCGGCAGAGCGAGGCCGCGCGCTCGGAATCGATCTCCCGGAAGAATATCTTTCCATGGATTACTATCGCGCGCACAGCCCTGTTGATCTGCGCGACTCGCTCCGCGCAAACGGATTGAGCGACGGCGACGCGTGGGATGTGGTTGCTTTCGTGTGGCGGTCGAACACAACGAGCGAGGCGCTGGCCGAAGGGCAACGATTGTACGCCGCCAATTGCGCGGCGTGCCACGGCGAGGGCGGCGCGGGCGATGGCGTAGCCGCGAATGCGCTGGCGAACAATCAGCACGACGCGGCGATGCAGTTCGGCCAGCACACCCAACGCCCCGCCGACTTCACGGACTTGCAATCCATGCTCGGCGCAAGCCCGGCGCTGTTGCAGGGTAAAATCATTCGCGGCGGCATGGGCACCGGCATGCCGTATTGGGGGCCGATCTTCACCGAGCCGCAATCGTGGGCGGTGGCAGATTATCTGTGGACGTTTGTTTTTCAATATCAGGAGGCGCAATGAGCCAAAAGAAATCGAAGCGAGATGAACTGCGCCAACAGCACGCTACAAACCAATTGCCGATCCTATTGATCGCTGGCGGCGTGCTGTTGGTGGGCATCGTGGCCTTTGCCGTGTGGCAAGCCGCAGGCGGCAACAGCGGGCCGAAAGTTCCGGTGGAAGTGAACGGCGTGCCGAGCATCAAGATTGACAAAGAGAAAGTCGATCTCGGGGACGTGCCGTTGGGGCAAACCGTCGAGGTCGCCTTCAACATTTCCAACGTGGGCAACCGGCAGCTGCGATTCACCGAAACGCCGTACATTGAACTCGTGGAGGGGTGTTGACCGCCTGAACCGACCATCGGTTCGATGGTTCTCGACCCCGGCGAAACGACCACCGTTTCCATGAAGTTCATGATGCACGGCGACATGGGCGGCCCGCACAACTTCCGTTTGCATCTGCCCACCAACGATCCGGCCATGCCCGATCAAACAGCCACCGTGCTGTCGAATTGGGTCCCGTAATCGGAAACGAAACTTTTGGTACACAGATGGGCGCAGATGAATACTGATTCTTTGATCTGTGCCCATGTGTGTGAATCTGTGTATCAAATTTGCCCCATCAATGATCAAACATGTCTTCTCTTTCGCATTGCTGAGCCTCATTGTCGCCGCTTGCGGTGGGCCCGCCGCCACCCCTACCCCCGTCGGCGATATCAACGTAGGCATCACCGATTACCTCGGCCCCCTGCCCCAACTCGAACCCATCAGCGTTCACTACGAAGTCCAGCCATTCATCGAAAACCTCAACTTCCCGGTGTCCATGGCCTTCGCCCCCGATGGCCGACTCTTTTTCACCGAGAAGTACGGCGCGGTGCGCGTGGCCGACTCCAACGGCAAACTTCAGCCTCAGCCCGTGCTCGTCCTGCCCACCGATGCCGCCGGCGAGCGCGGCATGCTCGGCCTCGCCCTCGACCCCGACTTCGCCAACAATCACTACATATGGATCTTTCACACGTGGTCTGATCCCGACAAGACCCGCGACAAGCCTTACAATCGCATCATCCGATTCAAGGAAGAGAACGGAGTCGGTTCCGATCCGCAAGTGGCCTTCGAGGCCTCCATCGAGTTTGTCGATTCGACGATCCTCAATGGCGGCAACCTTCACTTCGGGCCCGACGGGATGCTCTACATCACCATCGGCACCACGAACAACATCTACGTTGCCAACGAGCCGGAGTCCCCGCAGGGAAAGATTCATCGCGTCATCCCCACCGTCCCCGTCGGCATCCCGCCCGATAACCCCGATCCCAACAGCACCATTTTTGCGCGGGGGTTCCGAAACTCGTTCGACTTCACTTTCAGCCCCATCAACGGAAAGCTGTTCGCCACCGAGAACGGCCCGGATTGCGACGACGAGTTGAATCTTGTGGAAGCCGGAAAACATTACGGCTGGCGCGAAGACGGCCTGTGCGAAGATCAGATCGTGGGCAGCGACTATCCGTTTGCCCGCCCGCTCGTCTCGTGGACTCCGCCGATCTCGCCGACCGGCATCATGTTTTACACTGGCGAAGCCTTCCCCGATTGGAAGAATAACATCTTCATGTGCGCGTATAATCTTGGGCGCATGGTTCGCATCGGACTGGATGAGGGGCATACCCGTGTGCTCAACGGCGACTTGCGCTACGAGTTGGGCCGCGCCCGCTGCGCCACCGACATCGAAACCGGCCCCGATGGCTACATCTACTTCTTCGACATCAACGGGCTGTATCGGTTGGCGCCGACGGATGGCTAACGCGCCAAACCACAAACATCAAACTCCAAGACTCAAACTCCCAATGCCCAACCCTTTGGAGTTTGAAGTTTGATGTTTGAAATTTGAAGTTTTATGAAACGCATTGCTCTCTTCGCCATCCTCCTCGCCGCCTGCGCCGCCGCGCCGGGCGAAACCGTCGATCTCGGCGAAGCCGTGTACCGCATGATCATCGGCGGCGTGGTCATCGGCGAGGCCACGCTTCTGCGATTCTACGTGTGGCATACCGTCGGCCTCATCGTGCCGATGATTTTCATTATGGCTTGGCACGGCTTCCGCGTGCGGCGCGATGGCGGCATCTCGCACCCCCCGCGAGTCGATCATCAGCCCGAAGGCCCGCGCATCGATCGTGAGCAGCTCGTGCGCACCGAGACCATTGCCTTCTTCGTCACCCTCGCCACGCTCGTCGTGCTGTCCACGTTCGTGAATGCGCCGCTCGGCAACCCGCCCGAACGGGGCCTGGCCGCCGAAGAGATCGAAGCGCCGTGGATCTTTTTGTGGGTGCAGGAACTTCTGCGTGTGTGGCCCCCGGCCATCGCCGGAGTGCTCGTGCCGGCCATCGTCACCGCGCTCATCACTGCCCTGCCTTTCATCGACCGCAAAGACGACGGCATCGCCGTGTGGTTCAACAAACAGGGGCGCGTCTCGCAGATCATCTTCGCCGCCATCGCCGTTCTGATCATCGGCCTCACCCTCCGCGCCGCGCTCCGTTGAAAGGTCTTGCCACTGAGATCACAGAACACACTGAGAAACCAATCAGAATCTCTGTGGGCACCGTGTTCTCTGTGGTGAATCAAATCGGTGACTCTTCGCCATCACTTCCCTCTCCTTCTCGGCAGTCTCACGCTCGCCGTGGCTCTCGGCCTCGCCTCGTGGCGGCAGGCCAACCCGCCGTGGAAAGCGTATCAGCCGAGCGGCGAAATCCGTACGCTCATTCCCTCCATCAGCAACAAACCGGAACTGTGCCTCACCTGCCACTACGGCATCGAAGAGATCAGCAAATCGCACCCCACCGACGTGTTCGGTTGCGTGTCGTGTCACGGCGGCGACCCGCTCTCGCTCGACGAGGCGGAAGCCCATCGGGCACTGCTCGGCCCCAACGGCAACCCCTCCGATCTCAGTGTCGTCAGTCAAACATGCGGCACGTCCGATTGTCATGGCGGCGATCTGCAAACCAATCGCAATCACATCGCTCGCGCGCAACTCAGCCTGCACACCACTTACGCCGGAGCGATCACCAGCGTCCTTCAATCGCAGAGCGTGCCCGGCCTCTTCGGCCTCACCGCCGCGCAATCGCCACACTACGAATCGCTCCTCGCTTTCGATCCCAATTCATTCACGCAACCCGCAATCAAAACCTTTGCCCAAGATTGCCTCTCGTGTCATCTCGGCGCGCAGAGCGACACGCGCGGCACAGGCTGCGCGGCATGCCATACGCGCTACGCCGACGACGGGCGATACAGTGGCGGCGACCCCGCGATTCCAAAAGATGAATCCGGGCATCCCGCAAAGCATACGCTCACCGTGATCATGCCCTCCGCCCAGTGCAGAACGTGCCATGCGCGTGGGACATATTCCATCGAGTCCCTCACCTTCACCCCGCGGGACTCCGCCACCGAGTCGCCGCACGCCGATCCATCCGCCGTGTTGTGCGAGCGCGAACTCGACTGCATCGATTGCCACAACGCCGCCGAGTCTATGGGCGACGGGCATCTCTACAGCAATCTCGATTCATCGCCCGTCGTCGAATGCCGCACCTGTCACGGCACACTCGACTCGCCGCCGCCGCTCGTCACCCTCACCGATCCCAACGACCCCGCCTTCCGCCGCGATCTGCTCAACGACAACTACACCCTGCGCGAAGGCGACGCGGTTGCGCAGTCGCCCGATGGCGAGGCGCTCGGCGCGGTGCGCTGGCAGGATAATCGCCTCGTGCTCACTTCGCGCATCACCGGGCAGACTTATCTCGTGCCGCCCGTGCAAGGCTCCGCCTGCAAACAAAACCTTCAACAACAGGAAGCCTCGTTCTGCCGTGAATGCCATGCCGTCAACAACTAATCTGCGCGAGATCACTCGCCGCGCCTTTCTGCAACTGCTCGGTTGGGCGTGGGCTGTGCCCGCCGTCATCGGCCTCAAACAGATTCTCGATTTCATCAGTTATTGCCCGCCCGCCGCCGACCCGACGATCATCCCGCTCGGCACGCCGCAGACTCTTCCGCCACTGCCCGCCGCCATCGAACGCGCCCGCATCTTTTTGATGAAGGACGACAAAGGCTATTTCGCTCTCGACAATGTTTGCACGCATCTCGGCTGTCTCGTCCGAAGGAGTCCGCAGTCGGAGGGCGGCTTTGCCTGCCGGTGTCACGGTAGCCGCTTCACCGCCGACGGCGCAGTGATCACCGGCCCGGCCACCAAACCCCTGCCCTACTTCGCCCTCCACTGGGATTCTGCCGGGCAGCTCGTCGTTGATCGCACCCAAAATGTTGACAGCGGTTGGCGGTTAGCGAATGGCGGATAGCGGATGGCAATTAGCGATTAGCAGTCGCCGTTCGTCACGCGAAGCGGTCATTCGTCCTTCATCCCTCATCCCTCATCCTTCCTCCTTCGTCCTTCATCCTTCCTCCTTCATCCCTCATCCTTCGTCCTTCATCCTTCCTCCTTCCCATGCGCCACCGCCCCTCTTTCTTCGCCCATCTTCACCCGCCGCACATCCCTCAGCGCGAGGGCAGCCTCCGCTACACGTGGGGCATGGGCGGCATCAGCGTCGCGTTGTTTCTCGTTTTGCTCGTCACCGGCCTGCTCGAAATGTTTTTGTATTCGCCCACGCTCGCCGCGGCCTACGAGAGCGTCAAACTCATTGCCTATGTTGCGCCCTACGGCTGGCTTCTGCGGAACATGCACTACTGGGCCGCGCAGGGCATGGTCATCACCGTCAGCCTGCACCTTGCCCGCGTGATCTTCAGCGGCGGCTACAAAAAGCGGCGCTTCAATTATTTGCTCGGCGTCGCCCTGCTCGTTCTCACCCTGCTGGCCGACTTCACCGGCTACGTTTTGCGTTGGGATGATCAGGGCGTGTGGGCGCTCACCGTCGGCGCCAACCTCATCCGCTCGGTGAGCAACAGCCAAAAACTCAACGAGCAGATTCAACTCGGCGAACGCATCTTCTCCACCGGAACCGAACGCGCCCCGGCCTGCACCCTCTGCCACTCGCTCGACGATGTGGTGCTCGTCGGCCCCTCCCTTCAGCGCATCGCGGTGACGGCCCCCACTCGCGTCAGCGGCCAATCGGCGCGCGATTACATCCGCGCCTCCATCCTCACCCCCTCGGCCTTCAAAGTGCCCGGCTACGAAACCGGCACGATGTACCCCAACTACGCCATCGATCTCGCGCCCGAACAAGTGGACGCGCTGACGGCGTTTTTGCTGGCCCAGAAATAACGTCCGCCGCGAAGGGGGCAAAAGGGCATATAATCTTCTCAACCATATCGGGCAGGGAGGCATGGGCGCAGTGTATCGCGCGCACGACAATCTGCTCGACCGGATCGTTGCTATCAAAATGCTCGGCGCCGCATCGCTGGGGGCCGAAAGCCGCGAGCGACTCCTGCGCGAAGCCCGCGCCGCCGCGCGCCTCAACCACCCCAACATCGTCGGCATCTACGACGTGGGCATGTCGGAAGAAGATGCGCCCTTCATCGTCATGGAAATGGTCGAAGGCCAAACCCTCTTCGACCGCCCGCCAAAAACAATCGACGAAACCCTGGCCATCGTTCGGCAGATTTGCGCCGCGCTCGATCACGCCCACGCGCACGGCATCGTCCACCGCGATCTCAAACTCGAAAACATTCTCCTCGCCGCCGACGGCGCGGTGAAGCTCACCGACTTCGGCCTCGCCCGTTCAATCGCCTCGCGCCTCACCACCGATGGATCGATCACCGGCACAGTCTTTTATCTTGCGCCTGAACTCGCGCTGGGCCAGCCCTACGATGGCCGCGCCGATCTATATGCGCTTGGCGTTCTACTCTACGAACTGACAACTCACAAACTGCCGTTCGACGGCGACGATCCCATCGCCGTCGTCTCTCAACATTTGCACGCGCCGGTGGTGCCGCCCCGCGCCCACAGCCCCTCCATCCCGCCCGCCCTCGATGCCCTCATCGTCCGCCTTCTCGCCAAACGCCCCGACGACCGCCCCGCCTCCGCCTCCGAAGTGAAAAGCGAGATCGAACACATCGCCGCCAACGCCGCATCCGGAGCCGCCCAGAGTCAAATGACGGCGCCCCGCGCCGAATTATCGTTGTTGGATCGAATCGTGCGAGGCCGAATGGTGGGCCGCGAACACGAACTGGGGGAAGCCGCCTCCGTTTGGAAAAGAGCCGCCAGTGGAGAATCGCAAGCGCTGTTGGTGAGCGGCGAGCTGGGCATCGGCAAAACGCGGCTCGTTCGTGAGCTCGTGGCGCTGGCCGAAGTGTCGGGCGCGTTTGCCTTCACCGGCGAGTGCAACGCCGAAGGCGGCCCGCCGTACGCGCCCTTCGCCCAAATTTTGCAAACGGCGCTGGCGCGGCCCAGCAACGAACGAGCAGGCGAGGCCTCCACCGCCATGGCGGCGCAACTCCCGCCGCTCGTGCTCGCCGATCTGATCACCCTCGCTCCAGCCCTGCGCGCCCGCTTTCCCAATGCGCCGCCGAATCCCCCGCTCGATCCGCAGGCCGAACAACAGCGCATCATGGAAAGCGTTGTGGAATGGTGCGCCGCGCTCTCGGCGCGCGCGCCGGCGCTGTTCGTCTTCGACGACGCGCACTGGGCCGACAGCGGCACGCTCGTGCTGGCCCGGCACCTCGTCCGCCGCGCCCGCGCCTCGAAACTGCGTCTGCTCGTCGCGCTCACCTATCGTGAGATCGAATTGAGCGAGGCGCACCCGCTCAACGACGCGCTGGCCGAGATCAACCGCGGCCGACTCGCCACCCGAATCAAACTCGCCCGCCTGAGCCGGGAACAAACCGAAGCCCTGCTCCGCGTCATGTTCGAGGAGGATATTCTGCCCGACTTCCTCGACGGCATTTACCGCGAAACCGAGGGCAATCCGTTTTTCATCGAAGAGGTTTGCAAAGCGTTGATCGAGGAAGGCCAGTTGACCTTCGCCGACGGGCGGTGGCGGCGCCCCAGCATGGATCAGGTTCGGGTTCCGCAAAGCGTGCGCATCGCCATTCAAGCCCGCGTGAGCAAATTGCCGGTTCAGACTCAAGAGGTGCTTCGCCTCGCCGCCGTGTTCGGCCGCGAGTTTGAGTTTGCCCTGCTTCAACGGGCGAGCGAACTCAATGAGGAGTCGCTCATCGAGTCGGTGGAGATTGCCTCGCGGGCGCAGTTGATTGACGAAGTGCGCGACCGGAGACGGGCCGGGTCGGAGCGGTTCGTGTTTGCTCATGCCATCATCCCCGCCGCACTGCGCGAGAGTGTGAGCGGACTGCGGCGGCATCGCTTGCATCGCCGCGCCGCCGCCGCGCTCGAATCGATCCGGCCCGACGATTTCGAAAGTTTGGCCTATCACTTCGCCGAAGCCGGAGACGAGGCCAGCGCTCGCAACTATTACGTGCAGGCCGGCGACCGCGCCCGAAGGCTATACGCCAACGCCGACGCCATCCGCTTTTACAGCGAAGCGTTGGCCCTATTGCCCGCCGACGATCCTGCGCGCTTCGACGTGTTGGCCGCGCGCGCGGCGGTGCACGAAGTGGCCGCCGACCGCGACACCGAACGCGCCGATGCGCACGAGATGCTGATGATCGCCGAGCGGCTCAACGACAATGCCCGCCGATTCGAGGCGCTCATTGCGTTAGCCGATCTGCGCCTCGAAACCGATCACTTCCGGGCGTTCGAGCCGCTGGAGAAAGCCTTGAGCATTGCTCGCGCGTTGGGCGACGCCGCGCGCGAGGCGCGCGCCCTGCGGCGGCTGGGCTGGCTCAATTTGCTGCGGGGAGATTACACTCGATGCCGCGCCGTGATCGAGGAGGCGGTCGCCCGGTTCCGCGCCGCCAACCTCATCGCCGAAACGGCCACCTGCCTGCACATCCTCTCGCTGGCGCTCTCGCACAACGGCGACATCGCCGAAGCGCGGCAAGTGGTCGAGGAGTCTATTGTCTTGAGCCGCGCCATCGGCGACCCGCGGCAAGAGGCCATCGGCCTCAGGCGGCTGGGCATCATCCTGGGCTACAGCGGCGACATGCAGGGCAGTATCGACTGCACCCAACAGGCTCTCGTCCTGCATCGCGCGCTGGGCGATCGCGCCCAAGAATGTAATGCCCTGAGCAATCTCAGTGTGTGGGCTTGCCAGCTCGGCCAATGGGAAGAGGCTCGCGATTACACTCTGCAAGCGCTGGAGATCGGCGAAGCTATCGACTCGCACGAAGCTATCATCAAAGCCATTCATCACACCGCCGCGTACTATCCTTCATCGCCTTCGCGCAGGCTCACATGGGAGCGTTTGGCGAAGCGCGGCAGAGCATCGCCCAAGCGCAAGCGCGGCTCGGCCCGCTCGGCCCGCGAAAAGAGAAAGCAGACTTCGCCATCACCGAAGCGCTCATTGCCGCGCTCGAAGGCGGCGCGCTCAACGGCGACTCCGCTAATACCGCCATACTTGAGGAAGGGTTGGCAAAGATCACGAAAGCCATCGCTGCCATCGAAAACTATCGCGGCGAATCTGTAGAGGCCAGTCAAGCGCTCGCCTCCGGAGTCGCCGCGCTGATCTGTTTGGGGTTAAAGCAAAACGAGGAAGCAATCCGCCACTCGGCCAACGCCGTTCGCTTGCTCGACGTCTGCCCGCATATCATGAGCCGAACGCCCGAGCAGCTGCTCTACGCGCACGCGCTGGCTTTGCGCGCCAATGGCCGCGCCGCCGAAGGGGATGAATGCTTACGCCGCGCCCATGAGCGTGTGGCCTTCGTTGCCGACCGCCTCGACGACGAAATACAGCGCCGCAGTTGGCTGGAGAACGTGCTCATCAATCGCCTCATCGTCCGCGACGGCCAGCGCCTCAGCCCACTGCCCTCATAAACTCTTCGATCCGACTCGGGTCCCAATCCGCCGACAACGACTCGCGCGACCACCCGCCGGCCGATTTGAACGCCGTGCTGACGATCACCCCGTCCACCAGATCGCGCACGCGATCCAAATTCTCCGCCGTCGCGCCGCCGCCCAACAACAGCGGCACGCCGAGTTTCTCCGCCCGAACTTCGGCCAGCATCAGCGCCGATTCGTCGAGGCTGCGCCCGGTGAGCACCAACCCATCGGCGCGGCCAAACGTGGCCGCCTGCCTCGCCTCTTCGGCCAACGGCAATCGCCCCAACGGCTCGCCCGTGCGGTCGTACACATCGGCCAAAATGGCGATGCCCTCCGCGCCGATGCGCGCCCGGTACTGCACCGCCTCGTAGGCGCAACCCTGCAACACACCCTCGGCTTTCACCATCGCCCCCACGTAAACTTTCAACCGAACGAACTGCGCGCCGATGGCTTGGGCAATCGCCAGCGGCTCGCGCGCGCCGTGACTCATGAGGCATACTCCCATTATCAAATCGGGGAACTCGCGCCGCAGAGCCGCGCCCACCGCCGTCACTCCGGCGACGGTGTGCGGCTCCACTCTCGGCGCGACCGGGTAATCGCCGAGGTCTTGCACATACAGCGCGGGCACTCCGGCTTTCAACGCGCGCTCGGTGTTGCGCAGGGCGTAGTCGGTGATGGCGTTGATCGATTGCGCCGCCGGGTTGGCCGACGCCCGAAACGGCGGCAAGTGCAGTGCGGCGATGACGGTGAGTTTCCGAGAGAAGAAAAGAGGATGCATTATCGTATCGTCTCCCACAATTCGCTGGTGCGGATTCGGCTGATGCCTCCGCCGCCCTCGATGCTGCGCCCCCCGCCGAAGTTGCGGAAGAACGGCTCGCCGATGGCCTCCGCGCGATGCGCGGCAAACAGTTCGCAGGGCATTGCCGAGATCACCGGAGTGAACATTTCGCGCGCGCTGTCGGCAAAGGACAGTGACCGACTCGCGGCAGCGATGAGTCCGGTTGCCGATGGCGGCGTCACAGCCACGACACGCCGCCCGATCGTGCGCGCCGCCACCGCCACTTCGGTCGCCCGCGAAAGATCGCGCCCCCCGGCGCTGATGATGAATGTCGGAGTCGAAGCCACTTTGGCAAAGTATTGCAAGTGCGCCCACTCCTCCGTGTCTTGCCCCAACGCCGAGTCGCCCGATGCTTCCAGCACCTTCGCCGCCGAGAAAAGCGCGGCGGCAAAATTGGGGCCGCCGCCAGTGAACACGAACTCACTGGCATCGGCCCACTCGCGGGCCAGCGTTTGCGCCGCCGAGTCGCTAGCCTCGATGGTGCGTTCGGCGGCGGCGGCCAGCGCGCGCAGTTCGCGGCGCACCGCGTCGGCATCGTCGCTCGTGATCACACCGCGCATTTCGCCGAGATGAGCCGCTATGAGGATCAAGGCAATCTGGTTCGCAGTGTACGAGCGCACGCCGGGCGTGATCATTCCGGGCGGTTCGGGGAAGGGCGGCGACTGAACGAGGATCGTTTGTTTGGCGGCGAGGCCCACGAGGCCGCCGGGATTGGCGGTGAGGGCGATGGTGTGCGCCCCAATTTGATTCGCCAGTGTGAGCGCCTCCGCCGTGCGCGAGACCCCGCCCGACACCGAGACGCCGACGACCGCGCTCCCGCGCGGAACGTAAGCCGCCGCATACCGCGCAAACTGAAGCGCGGCCATCGGCTCGGTGGGCACGCCCGCCAACGATTCGAAGGCCCACTCGGTGGCCAGCGCGGCGTGATGCGAATCGCCGCAGCCGGTGACGAACAGCCGTTGAAGCGAAACGCAGAACTCGCGCGGCAGTGCGCCGCGTATCGCCTCATCGAACGGATCGACGATCTCGCGGATGAGCGCGGGCAGGCTGTGAATTTGATCAATCATCGAGTTTGGCAAAGTTCGTTTCCTTTTGCCGTCAACGGATTGAGCCGATTGAGCGGATGGGGCGTTTCCATCAATCCGATGCATCCGTTCGATCCGTTGACGGGATCGTTCAGGGCGCGCGCCCATCATACAACTCACACAGGCTTTGCGCCTTCACCGAAGCGTGGCAGTGATCTTCCTCGTTGTGCACCCAGTCGAACCCGGCGAGGTGCGCCAGCGCACAGAGGCGGCTCACCCGGCCTTTGCTCGGCGGCCAGGGAATGATAGGCTCAGTAATTGGTAATTTGTTCCCAGAGACGGTTCAAAGTCTTGATGAAAGCATCAAAACACTTGACCCCACCTTGAGGCGGAAAGCAGCAGCTTCGCGGTCGGCGGCGGCCCGGTTGTCCTGATAGAAGATGGCCTTGAGTTCGGGCTCGACGGTCGCCTGCTGGGCCTCGGGGATATAGCCCAAGACGTTCTCGATTTTGTGTTTGACACAACGTTGGCGCGGGGTGGTCGGGAAGTGCTGAGCCAGGGCATTGAGCATCGCCGGGCCGCCATCGGTGATGGTCAGGTCAATCACTTTCAGGCCACGCCGTTTCAGATTGGCGAACAGGTCGGCCCAGGCGGCTTGGTTTTCACGCTCCCCAACGGTGAAGGCCAAGACTTCGCGGGTGCCGTCCGCCCGAATGCCGACCACTTTGGTCATCTGGTTCAAGGTAGTTCATTTATCGCCGCTTGTCAATTGCTGGTTGGACGCTCTTTTCCTGCCCTTTAGCACTTGCTGGCGGCCCTGAACCCGTTGAACGCTAAACAAGTACAAGTACCGGAAGTCTATCAATACGGCGCGGTGATCAACGTGCCCGCGGGGACGCAAAGCGCATCGGCAATTGCGATTGAGGCGGCGAGATTCGGCAGTATACTTTCGCTGATCTCAGCGCGCGCGCCCGATCAAACTTTCGCGCCCGGCGCGCAAGTGCCTGTAGCTCTGCGTTGGCTGGCGTTGGCGCAACCGAAACGCTACACAACGTTTGTGCATTTGATCGGCGAAGGCCAGCCGATGATCGCCGGAGTGGACGGCGAGCCGTGCGGCGGCTGGTATCCGACGGATGGATGGCACGCGGGCGAAGTGGTGGAGTATTCGCTCACCCTGAGTCTGCCGCCCGATCTTTCGCCCGGTGTGTACGATCTCGCGGTGGGAGTCTATCAATGGCAGACAGGCGAACGCTTGCCGGTTTTGCAAGTGGATCAGCGCGAGGCCGACCGCGCCTTTGTGTCCCAACTGATCGTCAAATGACTCTTCCTTTGGAGATATAATCCTCGCTGGCTATGGGTTCGATATTTGAGAGGCTGGCAGAGTTGGAGAGGAATGGCGAGAGCGCCGCTCTGTGCACCGTGGTGCGCGAGCGAGGCAGTGTGCCGCGCCATGCCGGAAGCAAAATGATCGTGCATGCCGATGGCCGGGCGGAAGGCACCATCGGCGGCGGCCAAATGGAGAGCCGGGTGATTCGAGAGGCGGTCGCCGCGCTCGCTAGTGGCGCCCCGATACTCGTGTCGTACTCGCTGGTCAACCCGCAAGAGGGCGACCCCGGCGTGTGCGGCGGCGAGATGGAGATTTTTGTGGAGCCGATCAAACCGCACCCTGCGCTGGTTGTAATCGGCGGTGGGCACGTGGGCAAAGCGCTGGTGCATTTGGGCAAGTGGCTCGGCTTTCGGGTGGCGCTGTGCGACGACCGCGCCGAGTTCTGCAACCCGCAGTGGGCGCCGGGCGCGGATGAATATCTGCCCGTGCCCATCCGCGATCTTCCGAGCCGATTCAAATTCCATTCGCAAACGTACATCGTGATGCCCACGCGCGGTGTGCCGTTCGACGTTGAAGGGGTGCCGCACTTGCTCGACGTTCCGCACGCATATCTCGGCGTCATTGGCTCGCGGCGGCGCTGGGCCACGGCGGCGCAGAAGATGCAAGAGAGCGGCGTGCCCGCCGAAAAATTGGCGCACGTTCATGCGCCCATGGGATTGGAGTTGAACGCCGAAACGCCGGAAGAGATCGCCCTCAGCATTATGGCCGAGATCGTCATGCTTCAGCGCGACGGCACAGGCGAGTCGATGAAGTGGAGCGGAGTCTCGCGGGAAGCCGAGAAGCAATGAAATCGGATCGCCTGGAATCACTGTCGCGCCTCTGCGGTCACTCGAACAATCGGCCTCGGCCTATCGCGAATGGCTCAACGGCCATTCCGATTTATTGGACGGAGCCTTGTAATTGGAGCGAATGGCATTTCCATGTGGCAAAACTATTACAGCGTAACTTCGATTGACGAAGCGTTGGACATTCTTGAGGCGCAGGGCGAACGGGCGCGGATCATCGCTGGCGGCACCGATCTGATTCTCGAAATGGAGCGGAAGGTGCGGCGGGGCGTCGACTCGATGGTGGACATCACTCGCGTGCCGGGGTTGGATCGGATTGCGCTCGATGAAAACGGAGTCATTCACCTCGGGCCGTTGGTGACTCACAATGCTTGCGTGGCCTCCAAACTGATCGTGGAACGGGCCCTGCCGTTGGCCGAAGCGTGTTGGGAAGTCGGCGCCCCCCAGATTCGCAACCGGGCCACCGTCGCCGGGAATCTCATCACCGCCTCTCCGGCCAACGACACCATCTCGCCGCTCATGGCGCTCGAGGCCTCGGTGACTCTGCGCTCGAAGAGCGGCAGCCGCACCGTGCCGCTGGAAGATTTTTACGCCGACGCGCGAAAAACGGTGATGCGGCCCGGCGAAATGCTGATCGATATTTCTTTCCCGGCGATGGCGCCAACACAGAAAGGGATGTTCATCAAACTTGCCCTGCGCCGCGCGCAAGCCATTTCGGTGGTCAATGCGGCGGTGATCGTGGGGCTCGATTCCGGGCGCGGCGCGGCGATTGACGAACAGCCGATCACCGAAGCCCACATCGCTCTCGGCTCCGTTGCGCCCACCATCGTGCGCGCCGCCGAAGCGGAAGCCTTTCTCGTCGGCAGAACTCTCAGCGCGGAAACGATTGCAGAGGCGGCGAAATTGGCGCAGACAGCGGCCAAACCCATTGATGATGTGCGCGGCCCGGCGTGGTATCGCCGCGAGATGGTGAGCGAGGCGGTTGCCCGCGCTCTGCGAAGCATTGCCGCCGGGCGAGAACGCGGCCGGATGCCCGACGAGCCGGTGATGTTGTGGGGCGAGCGGCGGGGCGCGCCGGGCGCATTGTTGGGCAAGCCCGTGTCGCACACCGACTCTGGCAACGAACCGATTATGACTCGCGTCAACGGGAAAGAATACACCGTGCTCGAAGCCAACGACAAGACTCTGTTGCGGCTATTGCGCGAGGACGTGGGACTCACCGGCACGAAGGAGGGCTGCGCCGAAGGCGAATGCGGCGCCTGCACCGTGTTCCTCGACGGCGCGGCGGTGATGAGCTGTTTGGTTCCCGCGCCGCGCGCTCACGGCGCGGAGATTGTGACGGTGGAAGGGCTGGCGAGCAACGGCACGCTTCATCCCATTCAGCAAGCTTTTATCGACGAGGCGGCAGTGCAGTGCGGCTACTGCACGCCGGGCCTGCTCATGGCCGGAGCCAAACTGCTCGAAGAGCGCCCGCATCCCACCAAGTGGGACGCCGAGCAGGCCATCACCGGCAACCTCTGCCGATGCACGGGCTACTACAAAATTCTGGCCGCCTTCGAGAAAGCCAGCCGCACACGGAGGTAATCGATCATGTCACGCTCCACTGTTTACAAACGAGAAGAGAAGAAGAACGAGTTGAACCCGGTGTGGCGCGGAATAGGCTGCCTCCTGATCGTGTTCATCTTTACCATATCGTATGTGGGATCGTGGATGGCGCTCGACTACCTCACCGGCCCCGACTTCGACGACTCGGCCCTGCCCAGACAACTGGCGGTGCTGCCGAGCGCGTTCCGCCAATTGAACAACCAAATGCGCGATGCACTGCCGTGGCTTCTCGCCCGCACCGATCAGTTGCCGTGGCTGTTCGGCACGGAGCGACCGAGGAGAATCACGGTGGGCACGTTGGCGCTGCCGGGGCTGATAGCGATAGTGGCTTCTGTGTTCTTCTACGGCCTCATCACAATAGCGTGGGGTTTTGTGCGCGGCGATACCCGCAGTCCTCTCGACGTGCGCACTTCGACCGCCGTTCAACAGAAACGCAAAATTCGCAGGTGCCGCTAACTTCCCCTTCTCATAGGCATACGCATGGCAACTTCAATTCGACAATCCATTTCCCGGCTTGACGCGTTGGGCAAAGTGACAGGCCAAACATTGTATCCGGGCGATCTGACAATGCCCGGCATGTTGCAGGCGAAGATTCTGTTTGCCGGACGGCCTCATGCCCGCGTCAAACGACTCGACATCGCCAAAGCCGAAGCGCATGCCGGTGTGGCGGCGGTGTTCACGGCGAGAGACGTTCCCAACAACGAATATGGGTTGATCATGCCCGATCAGCCGGTCTTCGTCGGACCCGGATCGGCCAAAGTGGGAGGCGACGTGGCCCGCTTCATCGGCGATCAGGTGGCGATGGTGGTGGCCGACTCCGAAAAGGCGGCCGCCCACGCGCGCGATCTGATCGAGATCGAATGGGAAGATTTGCCGGTGGTCACCGATCCGCGCGAGGCAATGAAAGAGGGCGCGCCGCTGTTGTTCCCGGAGAAGGGGACGAATGTGATCACTCGTTATCGGATTCGGCATGGAGACGTGGAAGAGGGATTCGCAAAGTCGGCGGTGGTGGTCGAGGGCTACTATCAGACTCCGCATCAAGAGCACGCCTTTCTGCAGCCCGAAGCCGGGCTGGCATACATTGACGATGAAGGGCGGGTGGCGGTGCAAGTGGCCGGGCAGTGGGCGCACGAAGATCAAGAACAGATCGCGCACGCGCTGAAGCTGCCGCTGGATCAGATTCGAGTGATCTATCCGGCTATCGGCGGGGCGTTCGGCGGGCGCGAGGATATGTCGGTGCAGATTGTGCTGGCGTTGGCCGCGTGGAAACTGCGCCGCCCGGTGAAGATTGTGTGGAGCCGCGAAGAGTCGATCATCGGCCATCACAAACGGCATCCGTATTTCATTCGCGCCAAATGGGGCGCGGACAACAATGGCAAAGTGCTGGCCGCTGAGTGCGAAGTGATTTCCGACGCGGGCGCGTATGCATACACCTCCACAAAAGTGTTGGGCAATGCCACCCTCATGTGCACCGGGCCATACGAGATTCCGAACGTGAAAGTGGATTCGTGTACGGTGTACACCAATAACATTCCGTCGGGCGCGTTTCGCGGGTTCGGCGGGCCGCAGGGCGCGTTTGCCGCCGAAGGGCAGATGAACAAATTGGCCGAAGCGCTGAGCATGGATGCGGTGGAGATTCGAGCGCGCAATGTGGTGCGCGATGGCTCGATCATTTCGGCGGGCACTCCGATGCCGAGCGGCGTTTCGATGCCGCAAGTGCTGGAGCGGTGCGCTGAGGAGGGCGGCTGGAAAAAAGTTGATGGCGAGTGGAAGCGCCCACCGAAACCGGCGGCGCCCACTGCGAATCGCAAGCGGGGCATTGGGCTGGCGATTGCATTCAAGAATGTCGGCTTCTCGTTCGGCGCTCCCGAGCAATGCACGGCAACGGTGAGACTCGAAGGCAAGGGCGAGATCGAGCATGTGACTCTGTATCACGCCGGAGCCGATTGCGGGCAGGGGGCGCACACCGCTTTCGCGCAAATGGTGGCCGATGCGGTGGGGGTGACTCTCGACCGGGTGCAGGTGATCGCGTCGGACACGGCCACGTCGGGCAATTCGGGGAGCGCCTCGGCCTCGCGCATGACCTTCATGGCCGGCAATTCGATTCGCGGCGCGGCGGAGGCGGCGCTGAAAAAATGGAAAGAAGAAGAGCGGCCGGCGCTGGCAACATATCAATACCGCCCGCCGAAGACCACTGCCCTCGATCCGGAGACCGGACACAGCAACCCGAATTTTTCCTACGGCTACGTCGGGGAAGTTGTTGAAGTTGAAGTGGACACCCACACCGGGCATGTGCACGTGATCAACGCAGTTTGCGTGGACGATGTGGGGCACGCCGTCAACCCGCGACAGATCGAAGGGCAGATTGAAGGGGCGGTGGCGCAGGCGCACGGTTACGTGGTGCTGGAAAATTTTGTGCACCAAAACGGTTATGCGCAGACTCCGTATTTCTCGAACTATTTGATTCCAACGGTGCTCGACGTGCCGGACAAAGTGAAATCGGTGATCATGGAATTCCCGGATCCCATCGGGCCGTGGGGCGCGCGGGGCATGGCCGAGATGCCGTATCTGCCTTATGCTCCGGCGTTGATTGCGGCGGTGAAGGATGCCATCGGAGTCGAGTTCCATCAGTTTCCGCTGACGCCGGCGCGTGTGTTGGGCGCGTTGAAGAAAGCGAACGGCTGAGCGCGCATTGTCTGTGAAGCGAGTGGGCGCGGTTGTGCTGGCGGCAGGCATGTCGGCGCGCATGGGCCAGCCGAAGCAGTTGATGTTGTGGGGCGACAAGCCGATGGCGCGTCACGTCGTGGATGTGTTGCTGGCGGGCGGAGTGGAGTCCGAGTCGGTGGTGGTCGTCGTCGGCCACGAGCATGAAAAGGTTGAAGAGTCGTTGAAAGGATCGGGGGCGAAGATCGTCCTCAATCCGCAATACGCCGATGGCAGTATGCTGCGCTCTTTGCAAGTGGGGTTGTCGGCGATTCAATCGGTGGAGTTTTTGGGCGGCCCGCCGCCGGAAGCGGTGTTGGTGGCCCTGAGCGATCAGCCCCAGATCAAAGCCGAAGTGGCGCAGGCGGTGATTGCGCGGTGGCGGGATGCAGGTGGAGAAATCGTCGCGCCCAAGTTTGAGGATCGGCGGGGCCATCCGATCCTTTTTGCCGTCTCCATCTGGCCCGAAATTCTCGCCGCTGTGCCGGTAGGCTCGCCCCGCGATATGCTCGGCGTGCACTCCGAACGCATTGTGTACGCCGAAGCCGGTGATGATTCGGTGCTGCGCGATATTGATACGCCGGATGACTATCGCCGCGAAACTGAGCGGCGTGTATAATACGCGCAGGCATGACTGCCGGGAATGGCAATGGCTGAGACTCGCAAGAGACACATTCTGGTTGTGGACGACGACCCCGAAATCACCAAAGTGGTGCAGGTGATGTTGGAGTACGAAGGTTTCGTCGTCACTCGCGCGCACGGCACGGCGCAGGGCATGGCTGTGTTGGATAAAGAACTTCCCGATTTGGTTCTGCTCGACATCATGATGCCGCACCTCGACGGACTGGAACTGTGCCGATACATCCGCCGCGAGCCGCGCACCATGCACATTCCCATGGTTGTCTTTTCCGCCTCGGGCGCCGATGAAAAGGTTCACGCCGCCACGCTCGCCGGAGCCACGCGCTATTTGGTGAAGACGGCGAGCCGCGAGGAACTGGTACAGACGATCGACGAAGTGCTGGGCTCGGGTTGATCGTTTACACCGTCCGCATGTATTCTCCCCTCCAAACAATTGCTCTCGACGGCTGGCAAGTGAAATACCGCGAACTGGGAAACGGCCCCGATGTGCTCATGGTGCACGGCTGGGCCAGTTCGAGCCGCATGTGGCAATGCCTCATGAACGATCTGGCCGATCGTTATCATTGCCTTGCCCTCGATCTTCCCGGCTTCGGCGATTCCGACAAGCCCGACGATGCGTGGTATTCCATCCCTCGCTTTGTGGAACTGACGAAGAAGTTTGCCGACTCGCTCGGCCTTCATCGCCCGGGGGTGATCGGCCACTCGATGGGCGGCATGATCGCCCTCGCCCTCGCCGCCGAAGACGGCGAGGCTTTGAGCCAATTGGTTGCCGTCAACCCCGTCGTCACCGGGCGCACCTATCTCGATCTGCGGATGCTGGGCAAGTCGCGCGTGGGTTTGCCCATGCTCAAACTCGGCCGCTGGTTTTGGCCGCTCACCACTTCCGATTGGGTGGGGCCGTGGCTGGGCCACGACCGCCACACTCAATTCAAACGGATTCGCGAGGATTGGGAAAAGACAACGCCCGACTCGGCGATGGCGACCGTGCGCGCCATTGGGCATTGCGATCTCACACCGATGTTGCCGAGAGTGAAAACCCCCACGTTGGTTCTGGTGGGGAGCCGAGACCTCACCGCGCCCAACGCCGAAGGCAAGCTGGCCGCGCGGCGCATTCCCGGCGCGCAGCTGGTGGTGCTGCCCACCGGCCACTTGCCCACCGACGACCTGCCCGAGCGCACCAGCGCCATCGTCGGATCGTTTCTCGCTCGCCAACTCCAACCGGCATAACCCGCCGCCACAGGAGGATAGACTCTGGACTCGTTACAACTGGCTCATGTATTGGTGGAAATCATCGAAGACAAAAAAGGCGAGAGCATCGTGCTGATGGATATCTCGCGCCAATCCATCTTCGCCGACTACTTCATCATTGCCAATGGCGCCAGCGAGCGGCAGTTGAAGGCGCTGGCCGAAGCGGTGAGCGATGCTTCCTCCGGCCTCCTCAAACGGCGGCACGTCATGCGCCGCGCCGACGAGCAGGCGCAGAGCGGCTGGATATTGATCGATCTGGGCGGGGTGGTGGTGCATCTCTTCTCGCCTGCCCAGCGCAAACACTACAACCTCGAAGGGCTGTGGAAGGAAGCCAAGATTTTGTTGCGAGTGCAGTAGAAGATTGCGAATCACAGAATCAAAAAACGAGAGAGCCGGTGCGCTCTCTCGTTTTGATTCTGGCTGTGGGGCCGCCGTTAATTTTTCTCGAACACCCAGCACTCGCCGTCGCGCTGCCACGAAGCGAGTTCGTTGCTTTGGAACCACAGAGCAACTTCGGCAAGGCCGTTGTCGGGGCTGTCGGAGCCGTGGGTGAGATTGCGGCCAATCTCCACGGCGAAGTCGGCGCGAATGGTGCCCGGCGCGGCGGCGGTGGGGTTCGTCGCGCCCATCAGTTGCCGCACGGCCTCTACCGCCTTCGGGCCTTCCCAAGCCATGACCACCACTGGCGATGAAGTGATGTATGAAATCAGCCCATCGTAAAAAGGTTTGCCTTTGTGAATCGCATAATGCCGGGCGGCCAGTTCGGGCGAGACTTGCATGAACTTCATGCCGATCAGCCGCAGGCCGCGCCGCTCGATGCGGCCAATGATTTCGCCGACGAGTCCGCGCTGGACGCCGTCGGGTTTGACGATGACGAGTGTGCGTTCCAAGTTTTCCTCCGTAAATGCTCTTCCGCAGATTTTGGCGAATTATACAGGCTCATTGGGAATTGGCGTGGTAGCCCCCATATCTGGGGGTGTAAACTGGCAGGAAAAATTCTTCGTAACTGCTCACGCGATTGACGGTTGAAGGAAATGCAAGACTGGCGCACCCATCAGGTTGATCAACTTCTGAAAGACGTTTTCGCCCGCTCGTTTGGCGGTATTCAACACCGTGGCCAAGGCGGCATAGGCTTGTGCGCCCCAGTCCGAACGAAAGCTGCCCATCACCTTGCGGTGGATGACCGATGGCCGCAAGGCACGCTCGCAGGCGTTATTGTCCGACGGCACGTCGGCCCGATGCAGGCAGACCAACAGGTGCGCCC
>VGOW01000063.1 GCA_016875735.1 Chloroflexota bacterium
TGAGAAGCGCTCCAGCGTTGCTGCCCGCTGCCACTGTTTTGCCGTCAGGGCTGAAGGATACGGTGGCGACGAGCGAATCGGGCAGATGGCGCTCGGGCGCTTTTTGGTCGCCGGTCTGCAGATCCCACACGATGATGCTGCCGCCTCCGGCGGAGGCGAGGGTTGCGCCGTCGGGGTCGAAGTCCATGGCGATAACTTCGCCGCTGTGGCCGAGGAGTTCGGCGATGAGCGTGCCGCCGTGCACATCCCAAACCAATATCCAGCCCTCGACGCAAGAAGAGTTCTCTTCTCGATAACAACTACCCACCGCCAGCCGCGAGCCATCGGGGCTGAAAGCAAGGGTGTTGACCTCGGCCTCATCAATATCCAGATCGGCCTGATGAACGAAGGAGGTTGCAGAGGCGGTCAAGTCCCATAATTGGACGATCCCGCCGGAAGCGACGACCAACATGTTGCCGTCGGGGTCGAGAGCCAGCGCGGTAATATCGATTCCCGGATTGAACTCGCCCTCGATTGTGCCGGTGGCAGTGTCCCACAGAGCGACGATCGACTCTGTGCCGATGACGGCCCGCGCGCCGCGCCGGGCGAAGGCAGAATAGAGGGGAGGATAGTTCAGTATGATCGTGCGGTTGAGCAATTGATCCGTTCCCATATTCCACAGCACTGCCGAGCCGTCGAAACTGGTGGATACCAACGTGCCGCCGTCGCCGCTGAAGGCAACCTGTGTGATGCCGCCACCTTGCCCTCGCAACGTATCGAACGGGTAACTGTTGAAGTAGTTCCACAGGCTGACGAGGCCATCGGCGCTGGCAGTGGCAAACATGTCGCTGTTGGGGCTGAAGGCCAGGCTGTTGACGGGCGCCGAGTGCTGAAGGAATCGCGTGGGGATGGATCTGTCGGTGAGATCACGGATGATGATCGAGCCGTCGTCGGCGCCGGAGGCCAGCAATGCGCCGTCGCCGCTAAAGGCAACGGCGTTCACCGGAATGCCGTTGTGATCGTTGTAGGTAATGGCGGCGGTCACACCGTTCACCGGATCATTTGCATCCCACAGGATCACGTTGCCATCGACGCCGGCTGAGGCCAGGCTGGATCCGTCGGGGCTGAAGGCGATTCTTCTTACCGCTCCGAGATTGGCGGAGAAGTAGGCGAGAACGCTGGGCCGGTTTTGAGCCGAGGCGGTGTCCCATAGAATAATGTTCGACGCAGAGTCGGCGGAGGCCAGCAACGCATCGTCGAATCGAAAATCAATGGCCGTCACCTCCGACAGGTGGCCGATTAGTCGGGGGAGTCGGCGGGGCCGCTGGGGCAGTTGCGACACATCCCACAGCCCGATGGTGGCGTTGGAATAGCCGACGGCGAGGCGGGCGCCGCTGTGGTTGAAGGCGAGAGCGGTTACGCTGGTGAGGCTTTCGGCGGCGAGTGGAGTGGGGAGCGGACTTCCGGTGTTTGCGTTCCAAAGCACAACGCGGCCATCGGAGCGGCCCGTGGCCAGCCATTGGCCGTCGGGGCTGAGGGCCGAAGCGGTGATGAACGAATCGGGGAAGCGAAAGAAGTGGGTGGCCAGCGGCGAGTAGTTGAGGCCATCGCGCAAAGCCCCCCGCGCTTCGACGGTGTCAGTCACGTTGTTGGCTTCGAGGCTGAGGAGGAGGGCAAGGTCGAGTTGGGTTCCGAAAAACTGGCGGGCTTGCGCGGCCAATTGCCGAGAGACGGCGGCGAGTTCTTGTTGGCGGGCCTTCTCTTCGTTGGCTAAAGCAATCTCCTCGTTCCGTTTGGCAACGGCTTCGGCAGTGGCGCGGGCGGCGGCTTCGGTGGCGCGCGCAACGGCTTCGGTGGCGAGAGCATCGGCTTGAGCGAGGGCTCTGGCTTCGGCGGTGCGCGCCGCATCGGCGTTGGCCTGCACTTGCGCGCCGATGCGAACGATTTGGGTGGAGAGGTAACCGGCAAACAGAATGAGCGCCACCGTGACTCCGAGCGCGGCGGCGAGCAATCGCGCGCGCCCATGCAATAGTTTGGCCGTCCGCTCTTGATCTTCGGCGCGTTGCCGTTGTTCATCGGCCAGCTTCTGCTGTTCTTCGGCGAGTTTGCGCGCGGTTTCGACTTCGCGCTGGCGGGACTCTTCGCGTTCCACTTCTTCGCGCAGTACCGCCACCTTGCTTTCGTTGATCAACTGCGCGGCTTCGAGGCTGATGGTGAGATCGTTGAAGTACTGCTCGATGACGGCGAGGCGTTCGGGCGCGAGCAGTGTTTTGTAGCGGCGATACGCGCGCACTTCCTGCTCCAGCAATTCCTGCGCGGCTTTGCGCGACTGCACTTCGGGGTCGAGTTTGATTTCGTTGAGCAGGTAATCGTGCGCGAGTTCGTAGGCCAACCCGGATTCGGTTTCCTGCGGGCGAATGAGGCGGCTATCCACCAATTGCTGGAGGATGGTGTCGAGAGTCGTTGGGGTGATGCCCCGCGCGCTCAGTTCGGCCACCAGTTCTGAGTGGGGGCGGATGATGCGTTGCTGCTCGGAAGTGATGAGCGACTCGAGGAGGCGGCGGGCGGCGGCGCGCTGCTCCGGCAGCAGATCGCGGCTGAGGACTCGCTCGAGGTGCCCTCGCAAGATTCCGGCGGCGCCGCCTTCACGGTCGTACAAGGCGCGGGAGATGAATGTCTCTCCCGGCTCGAGTTCGTGATACAACGCCGAGCATACCAACTGCAACTGCGGCGGAGCAATCTCGCTTTTGCCCAGATCGTTGAGCAGGTCGCCAATCAATCCCTCCTCGAAGGTGATCCCGCGCGCCGCCGCCGGTTTGGTGATGACCTCCTCCGCCTCATCGCGCCGCAAGCGGTTGAGGCGATAATCGTTCTCGAACGGATTACGGATGCGCGGGCGAAGGTTGGCAAGGTTGCCGAAGTGCTCGGTGCGCAAGGCCAGCACCCAGCGCGCGTTGAGGCCGGTGTCTTCGAGGCACTCGGCCAGTTCGCCCACAAAGTTGGCGCGCTCGGGTTCGTCGAGTTGGGTGAAGAACTCTTCGAATTGATCGAGAAAAATATACAGGCGTGTGTGCGGGCCGAGCACACTGCAAACCTGCCGCAAAAAATCGCGCAGGGGCGCGGTGGCAAGGATGGGTGTTTGGCCGGGATCGGAGATGAACGCGCGCTTGATGGCGTAAGCCGGGTTGGCATTGTACGGGCGAAGGTAGAGAGGCAGGTGCCCGGCGCCGATGATGCGCGACGAGATGCCCGCTTGAAGCAGAGATGTTTTGCCCGCGCCCGATTCGGAATGAAGGATGGTGAGCGATCCGCCCTCCATTACAGCCAACAATTCACGGACGGCGCGGTCGCGGCCAAAAAAAATTTCGGCGTCGCCGAGACGATATTCGAGCAGGCCTTTGTAGGGGCTCCCAGCGGCGGTGTCGGCGGTGTCGCTGGCGCGGGCCTGCAGCTGTTGAGCCAGTTCGCTCACGCCGTGCGCGAGTCGTTGGGCTTCGAGATGGCGATCCTGCGCGGCTTCTTCGGCGGCAGTGAGCGCCCGCTGATAGATGTTTTGGATGTTGTGGACGATCTTGTCGCGGCCCACAACATCGCCGCCAATGGAGGTTTGGCCGCCAACGGTGACGCCGCCGCCGGGGAGGGGGGCGGGGTCGGAGGGGGTCGGGGAAGTCGAGTCGGGCATAAAGATTGTGGAGTGCCTGCAAGAAATTGTATGTCAGCCGAGAAGAAATTGCTAATCGAGTGTGAAAACGGGGTAAGGTATAATCACCTCACCTTCCCACTGCGGTGGGATTTTTTGGCGCACACTCATGCTCATCGAAAAACTTGTCGGGGTCGAATCCCGTTACGACGAACTGAATCGTTTGCTGGCCGAGGGTAGTGAAGGCGGCAACTTTGCGAAGGTGGCCGAATACGCAAAAGAGCGCGCCGCGCTCGAAGAGATCGTCGCCCGCTTCCACGAATACAGAGTGGTGCTGAAGCAGTTGGATGAGGCGCGCGCCCTGCGCGACGACGAAGCCATGCGCGAACTGGCCGAAGCCGAGATACCGGCTCTGGAACAACGAAGCGGCGAACTCGAGGCAACGCTCAAGCAGCTGCTCTTGCCCAAAGACCCGCGCGACGACAAAAGCGTGATCGTGGAAATTCGCGCCGGAGCGGGCGGCGACGAGGCGGGCATCTTCGCCGCCGACCTCTTCCGCCTTTACACCCGCTACGCCGACGGGCGCGGATGGAAATCCGAAATCCTTTCGCAGAACGCAACGGGCGTGGGCGGATTCAAAGAAATGATCTTCGAGGTGAGAGGGAAGGGGGCGTACTCGCGATTGAAATACGAATCCGGCGTCCATCGAGTCCAGCGAGTGCCCGTCACCGAATCGGCGGGGCGCATTCACACCTCCACCGCCACCGTGGCCGTGCTGGCCGAGGTGGATGAGGTGGACATCGACGTTCCCGAAAAAGATGTGAAGATCGACACCTATCGCGCTTCGAGCGCGGGCGGCCAGAACGTGCAGAAGAACGCCACCGCGGTGCGGCTCACCCATGTGCCCAGCGGGCTGGTCGTCACGTGCGAGGACGAGCGCTCGCAGACTCAAAACCGCCTGCGGGCGATGAGCATTCTGCGCGCGCGGCTGTATGAAATGGAAATGGAAAAGCGGCAGAAGGCCGAAGCCGCCGAGCGCAAAAGCCAAGTGGGCACCGGCGACCGCAGTGAAAAGATCCGCACCTACAATTATCCGCAGGGCCGCGTCACCGATCACCGCATCGGCGTCTCGTCGTACAACCTCCCAGCGGTGATGGACGGCAACATCGATCAGTTCATCGACGAATTGGCGACGAGGGAGCAGGCCGAGAAGCTGGCCGAAGCGGGGGCGTAACCATACGGAACGATGAGCGATGAATGATGAAGAGTGAACATTCGCGATAGTCTTGCGGTTGCGGCGACTCGAATCCAAAGTGACGCCGCCTCCCGCGAATCATCTCTCCTCCTCGCCCACGCGCTCGGCAAGAGCCGCGAATGGGTGATTGCTCACCCCGAAGCCGAACTGACCCCCGAACAGCGCGAACGGTACACCGCGCTGATCGCACAGGCCGCAAACGGCATGCCCCTCCCTTACCTGCTCGGCCATTGGGGATTCTTCGGACTCGATTTCCTCGTCACGCCCGATGTGCTGATACCGCGCCCCGAGACGGAACTGCTAGTCGAAAGAGCAATTGCAAAACTCCAATTCCAAATTCCAAACTCCAAACTTGTGGATATTGGCACAGGGAGCGGCATCATCGCCGTTGCATTGGCGGCCAAACTCCCGCAGGCGCACATTACCGCCGCCGACATCTCTCCCGCCGCCCTCGCCGTCGCCAAAACCAACGCCGAAAAACACAGCGTCGCAGACCGCATCACTTTTGTCCACTCCGATCTTCTTTCATCCTTCATCACCCGCCCCCAGCAGGGGGTTCATCCTTCATCGTTTGATCTCATCGTCGCCAATCTCCCGTACGTTCCCTCCGCCGACCTCGATACCCTCCCCGTCGCCAAACACGAGCCGCGCCTCGCCCTCGACGGCGGCCCGGACGGTCTGCGCCTCATCCGCCGACTGCTGGCCGATGCGCCGAAAGTGCTTGCGCCCGTCGGGGCGATACTGCTCGAGATCGAGTACCGGCAGGGAGAGGCGGTGGCCGCGCTGGCGCGAGAGGCGTTCCCCAACGCCGTGGTGAAAGTCCACAAAGATTTGGCCGGACTCGATAGAGCAATAGAAATCAATGAGACAATGAACAATGAACAATGAAACAATCCTGAAGGACAGTTTGGCCGCGAACATCCATCATTCCGCGTTCATCGTTCATCGTTCATCCTTCCCATGATCCGTCTCGCCGCATTCGATCTCGACGGCACCCTCGTCGGCCCCGACCTCACCCTCTCTCCGCGAGTGAAGGCCGCCGTTGCCCGCGCCCAATCGCAGGGCGTCATTGTCACCATCGCCACCGGGCGCGGCCCCTCGCCCACCGATCAGTACGCCGCCGAGCTTGGGCTCACTGCGCCGCTGGTGTGCTTCCAAGGCGGCATCGTGTACGATCATCGTGCGCGAACCATCCTGCACGAAACGCGGCTCGACCCGGCCGTGGTGTCCATCATCGTGCGCCTCGCCGCCGAGCGCGGCTGGAATTTGCAATTCGAGACTCCGTTCATGATCTATCTGCCGCGCGAAGCCAATCAGCCCGATGAGTTGATGGAGCTGCTCAAAGTGTCACGCTGGACTCGGGTGAACGATTTTCTCGCCGACTTGCCGGAGACGCCGCACAAATTCATCCTCTCACTGCACGACCGCGCCGAGCGCGACGCGCTGGCCGCCGAACTCCGCGCCTCGTTCGACAGCGAGTTGGCGGCCATCACCGTCGTGCCGTCGCATCCCATTCTCGTTGAAGGCCTGCCGCGCGGCATGAACAAAAGCATCGGGCTGGCGTGGCTGGCTCATCATTTTGGAATCCGGCGCGAGGAAGTATTGGCCGTTGGCGACAACGACAACGACGCCGAAATGCTGAAGTGGGCGGGCGTGGGAGTGGCGATGGGTCAAGGCTCGCCCGCCGCGTTGGCCGCCGCCGATTGGATCGCCCCGTCCGTCGCCGACGACGGCGCCGCCATTGCGCTGGAAAAGTACACAGATGGAGACGGATGAACACAGAATCGTCATCTGTGTCCATCTGTGTACTATTCTCTGAAACGCAACCGCAAGCGAAATTTAACGCACACAACACAACGCGCCGTGTAGGATAGCCTCTGCCCTATGCCGTTTAGCGAACGTCACTACCGATGGGAATGGCAACTCGCCTCCAGCCCCGAGGCCTTGTGGCCGTTCGTGGCCGACAGCAACCGCACCAATTACGACACTCACCTGCCCGCCGTGCGGCGGAGCGAACGCCCCAAGCCCGCCCGGCCCGGCGCAAAATTTCTGCGCTTCACTCGCTTCGGAGTGCCGTGGAGCCGTTCGAGTGGGTGCGGCCTCATCGGTTCGGAGTCACGCGACGATACGTCACCGGCCCGATGGCCGAAATGAGAGTGCTGGCCGAACTGGCTCCGCGTCCCGGAGGCGGCGCCACCCTGATCTATCAAGTGTGGGCGCGGCCGCGGAACATCATCGGGGTGCTCGGCATCCCGGCGCAGATCGGACTCCTCAGCCGCCGCGATTTCGAGATCGCCTTTCGCCATTACGACCGAGTCGCCTCTCTGCCCAAACCCTCGCCGCTGGCCATTGCCACTCACGTCAACTTTGCCCCCGGCGGGCGCGAACGATTGGCCGCCCTGCGCGACGAACTGATCGCGTAGGGCTCAGACCCCAAACTCTCTGCGCGGCTGATCGACACCATCGAAACCGCCGATGACTTCGTCATCGCCCGCTTGCGCCCCTACGAGTTGGCCGACGCGTGGGGAGCGCCCCGCCGCTCCGTTCTCGAACTGTGTTTGTACGCCACCCGAGTCGGCCTGCTCGAATTTCGTTGGGAAGTGTTGTGCGCGCTCTGCCGCGGCGCGCAAGACGCCGCCGCCTCGCTCAGTCAAATCAAAACGCAAGTGCACTGCGACTCGTGCAACATCGACACCACTGCCAACTTCGATCAATCGGTCGAGCTTACCTTTCGCCCCAACCCGGCCATCCGAAAAACTGAAGTGGGCGAATTCTGTGTGGGAGGCCCGCAGCTTACCCCGCACATCGTCGCCCAGCAACTGATGTCCGGCGGAGAAACGCGATCGCTGACACTGCCTTTGGAATCGGGGCGGCACCGACTCCGCGCCCTCAACCTGTCGGGCGGCCAATACCTCGTGGCCGCCGACAACGGCGACCTCCATCCTGCGCTTCGACTCACTCCGCATGGTTGGCCCACCGGCGAAACCGTTGTCGGCCTCATGCCGGAGTTGACTCTCCGCAACGACACCGACACCCAGCAGCTGCTCATCCTCGAACGCACCGCGTGGAGCGACACCGCCGCGACCGCCGCCGAAGTGACTGCCCTGCAGCTCTTCCGCGATCTGTTCGCGCACGAGGCCCTGCGGCCCGGCGAGCAAATCTCGGTGGGCAGCATCACCATCCTCTTCACCGACCTCCGCGAGTCCACCCGCCTGTACCGCCAGGTGGGCGACGCAGTGGCCTTTGGCCGGGTGATGACTCACTTCGACATTTTGCGCGAGGCCATCGCCGCCGAACAGGGCGCGTTGGTCAAAACCATCGGCGACGCCGTGATGGCCGTGTTCATCCACCCCATCAACAGCATCCGCGCCATTCTGCGCGCCCAACACGAATTGGCCCACCCGCCCAGCGGGATAATCCCTCTGCAGCTCAAAGCCGGCATCCATTACGGCCCGTGCATCGCCGTCACCCTCAACGACCGACTCGATTATTTCGGCACCACCGTGAACATCGCCGCCCGCCTCGAAGGCCAGTCGCCCATCGGCGGCATCGTCATCTCCTCTGTCGTGCGCCGCGACCCCGAAGTGGCCTCACACTTCGACGACATGGCCGATAGGGTAAGGGTCGAACCGTTTCAAGGCCAGCTCAAAGGCTTCGACGAAGAGACGTTCGACCTGTGGCGGGTCTCCCTCAAATCATAGAAGCGTGTACAATTGAATACAGTCCGAACTTGAGGAGTCTCCATGCGCAAACATCGCGGCTCAATAGTGGCTGGCATTATTCTCATCGGCATCGGCGCGTGGCTGTTGGCCGAGCGGCTGGGCGTTCAACTGCCGGGCATCAACGCGCTGTGGCCGGCCCTCGTCATTCTGTTGGGCATTGCCTCCTTCGCCGATTATTTTTACGACGGGCGTCAGGACACCGACAAAGTATTTTTCGGGATGGCGGCCACACTCGTGGGCGGCTTCTTCTTTCAATTCACATTGGGCAAATTGGAATGGGCCCAGATGCGGGTGTATTGGCCGGTGTTCGTACTCATCTTCAGCGCCGCAAGTTTCGCGCAGTGGCTCGCCGCCCCCTCGAAACGCGGCGTGCTCATCCCGGCCACCGTCGGCCTCGCCGTCGGGCTGTTCTTCATGGCCACCAACTTGAATTTGCTGGGGCCGAATCTCTCGAAACAGATTTCGCAACTGTGGCCGGTCGCCCTCATTCTGCTCGGCCTCATCGTCCTCGTGCGCGCCTTTCGCCGCGGCGGATGAAACAACCACCGCGCCTCCGCAATGCGCATCGGCATTGATGCCAGCCGGACGACAACGGCGCAGCGCACCGGCACCGAAGCCTATTCGCTCGCCATCACTCGCGCCCTCCTCGCCCTCGACACCCCGCACGAATGGACACTGTATTTCCGTGACGCTCCCCCGCCCGACCTCTTTTCACACGAGCGCAGCGCAGATCGCCCCAACCACCTAACCACCCTCCTCCGCCCTCGCCGCCTCTGGACTCATCTCGGCCTCTCGCGCGAACTTCGTCGCCGCCCGCCCGATTGCCTCTTCATCCCCGCGCACGTCCTCCCCATCTATCATCCCTGCCCGTCCGTCGTCACCGTGCACGATCTCGGCTACCTCCACTTTCCCGAATCGCACCCGCTCACTCAACGGCTGTACCTCCACTGGTCAACCCGCTTCAGCGCGCGCAACGCCGCTGCCCTCATCGCCGACAGCGAAGCCACCCGCCGCGATCTGATCGCCCACTACCGCATCGCGCCCGAAAAGATCACCGTCGTCCATCCGGGCATCGACTCCGCGCTCAAGCCACTTCGCCACCCCAACCACCGCTGGCCGGTGCGCCAAAAATACAACCTGCCCGAAAAGTTCATTCTGCACGTCGGCACCCTCCAGCCGCGCAAGAATCTCGAACGGCTCATCGAAGCCTTCGACCCGGCGCAAACATCACTCGTGCTCGCCGGGCGGCGCGGCTGGCTGGCCGACTCGATCTACGAAAAGGGCAAAGCCAAAGGCGTGCTCTTTCTCGATTACGTCGCCGACAACGACCTCGCCGCGCTGTATTCGATGGCGGCCGCCTACGTTGCGCCGTCGTTGCATGAAGGATTCGGTTTCACGATCTTGGAAGCGATGGCCTGCGGCACGCCCGTCATCTGCTCCGACGGCGGCGCCCTGCCCGAAGTGGCGGGGGACGCCGCCATCGTGATCCCGGCGCGTGACACGCAAGCATTGGCCGAAGCCATCCGCCGCGTGCTCGCCGACGAAAGCGTGCGGCGCGATCTGATCATCAAAGGCTATCGCAATGCGGGGCGCTTTTCGTGGGGGCGCGCCGCAAAACAGATTCTTGAAGTGATTGAAACAACACATCGTCAACGGATTTAACCGATTTGAAAATAATCCGCTCAATCCGCTCAATCCGTTGACGAAAACATGGGCAAAGCCATCACCCTCCTCCGCGTGCCGGTGCACGATGTGACTTATGCCGAAACGTTGATCGCCATCGGCCAATTCATCGCCGAAGGCGGCGCGCATCAACTCTGCACGGTGAACCCGGAATTTGTGATGGCCGCGCAAGAGGATGCCGACTTCATGGCGATACTGCGCAACGCCGATTTGTGCGTGCCGGACGGAATCGGACTCTTGTGGGCCGCGCGAATGCTGAGACAGCCCTTGCGCGAACGCGTGGCCGGGTCCGATCTCGCGCCGATGATCGCGGCGGAGGCGGCCTCCCGGCAGTGGCGGGTGTTCTTTTTGGGAGCGGGGGAGGGCGTGGCCGCAAAGGCGGCATCCATTCTGAAAGCGCGTCACCCTGAGTTGATCGTCGCCGGTGTGTGGGCCGGGTCACCGCACCCAAACGACGACGAGGCGGCCATAGAAAAAATTTGCGCCGCGGGCCCGCACATTTTGTTTGCGGCCTACGGCGCTCCGGCGCAGGATAAATGGATCGCGCGCAACCGAGATCGGTTGAACGTGCCGGTGATGATGGGTGTGGGCGGCTCGCTCGACTTCATCGCCGGAACGGCAACCCGCGCGCCGCGATGGATGCAACGCATCGGACTCGAATGGCTGCACCGGCTGGCTCATCAGCCGTGGCGCTGGAAACGAATGCTGGCCCTGCCGAGATTCGCCGTCGCCGTCGCGCGCGAATCAGTGATCAGCGATCGGTGATCGGCGATCAGTAGTCCTCAACCGATACCCCACCCACGCCATCCCCGCCACACACGTCGGAACGAGCAACAACAAAAGAAGCGCGCACACCGCCGCCGCCGAGCCAATGAGAATGGCCGCCGCAGGATCGGGATTCGGAGTCTGTTGAAAATAGAGTCCGCTGAATACGACGATCACCACCGCGCTGTTCCACAGACCGTGAAGGGCAACCGCCCCTGCATACGCGCCCACCAATCGCCACGGGCGTTTGGCCGCCAACTGCCCCCAGCCCCAGCCCACCAACCCCGATGTAAAACCGTGCATCGCCATCGTGCCCATGCGAGCCACAATGAGCACGATCCACGGGTCGGTGATATTGATGAGGTTGCCCAGCGTTTCGGTGAACGCGAAACCGAGTCCGCCCATCACCCCGCCGAGATAGGCGGCCATTGGGCTGGGGCGGCGGCGGGCAACGATGGCGACGCCGATGGGCTTCATCAGTTCTTCGATCATCGGCACGATGAGGGCGGCGACGATCAACGCGAGTGCGATGGCCCACGGTTGCAACGCCCAACCGAGAATGAGAGTCATGTCGAGGTCTTCGAGGGACTGATACCTTCGAGTGAATTCGATCAGCGGATCGGGCATGAGGATGGCGAGGGCGATGAGAACGGCCAGCCCAATTGCGCCGACGGCGATGACTTCGATGAGAAACGAGAGAGGAATGGAAAGCCATGCGCCGCTGACGAGATGCGCCCATACCCGCAGACGGCTGAAGCCGCGCCAGCCATCGGCGGTGAGCGCGAGCAAAACTGCGGCGACGGCGGCAACGATGATCGGTTGCAGCACACCCAACGCGAGTCCGGCCATCGGATGAATGTTCACCGAGGCTTGGCCGCACACGAGCGCGGCGAGGGCGAGCGCGGCGGCGGCGACGATCCACCATCGCTGTGCCTGCCAATGTGCCGAGGCGCAAGCGCTGCCACGCATTCCACGCCAGCGGCAGGCCGAATGCGCCAACGGTCAGAATACCGCTGACGAACAACGGCAGATCATTGGCGCCGAGCGAGCCGGGAAAGAGGATCAGCAAGCCGCTGGCGGCGCAGGCCAACAGCATTCCACCGATCCCGGCGATGAGGGCGAGGATGGGTGAAGTTGAGCGAGAGGGTGGAGGGGGAGTGAGTGGCGGAGTCGCGGGGGGCGATGGGTCGGGGGGCGGGCGAAGCCAGTTGGGGGATTCGGATTCTGTGCCGGAGCGTCGTCCATGCGAGGCTTGTATCAGACGCGGAGGCCGCCCGATTTGACTCGCAACTGATAAAATGCTATAACGCGACTATTACCGGAGTACGGGGTTATAAAAGTGGTGAGATGGTGTTGGCGGAAAAATCATGAGACATCACGCCCAGAGTGACATTCATGTTTGGCAATCGTTGTGCGGAGCGTGGCTGTGTCACGCCCGGTGGATTGCTGGAAAGGGGGTGACCATTGCCTGATTACGGCGTTGGGTTTCGCCCTGTGCGAACCAGCGCTGTTTTGTTTATTGCCTGAGTTGGCAACGCCCGCGCTGGGCAAGGTTCGGCGCGGATCACACCACAACTACGAGGAGAATGCACCATGGCTGATATGAAAGGCAAATCGCGCGAAGAGATTATCCAGCAGGACATCCGCGACCTGCATAAATTGGGTTATGCCCAACAGTTGTTCCGCGAGATGGGCGGCTTCTCCAACTTCGCCATCTCGTTCTCGATCATCTCAATTCTGACCGGCGCCATTCTGTTGTATGGTTTCGGCCTGAGGTTCGCCGGACCGGTCATCAACACGGTGGGCTGGCCGTTAGTCAGCATCTTTGTGATGATCATCGCCGCCTCAATGGCCGAACTCGCTTCGGCTTACCCGACCGCTGGCGGGCTGTACTTCTGGGCGCACAAGCTCGGCGGCCACCGCTGGGCGTGGGTGACGGCATGGTTCAACATGATTGGTCAAATCACCATCACCTCCGGCATCAATATCGCCGCCGCCATTTACATCGTCGGCGCTGTCACGCGCATCTTTGCCATTCCCGGCGATACGACCGTGCCCGTGTTTGGCTCGCTGACGAACTGGTATTTCTATGTCTTCATCATGGTGCTGATCATGATCCCACAAATTCTGATCAATGCCTTTGGGATCAAGTTGACAGCCCGGTTGAACGACATCAGCGTGTACTGGCACATCGGCGGGGTCATCATTATCGCCTTGCTGCTCACGATTTTTGGCAAGACTCACAACCCATTGAGCTTTGCGTTCCAGTTCGTCAACACGACGAACCCTTACGACTTTGCGTCGGCGGAGCTGGCTGATGGCACGGTGGGCCCGGCCCTATACTTAGGCAATCCAATTACTCTGGAGCCGCTGTTTGTGCTCCCCTCGCCTCTGTTTGCAGTCTTACCTTTCCTGACCGACCTCTATAAGGCGGCCCCCTTCTTGCTAGTGTTTGCGATTGGTTTGCTGCAGGCCCAATGGACTTACACCGGCTACGATGCCTCGGCTCACGTTGCTGAAGAGACGGTGTTAGCCCGCCTGAACAGCGCCTGGGGCGTATTCCTATCCGTTGCTGTCTCCGCCGTCGTGGGGTATATCGTGCTCATGGCTCTCACGCTGGCAATTACCGACATCCCCTCCACGGCGACCGACGCTTACCCGGTTCTCAAGGTTGCCTACGACAATCTGAATACCTTCATGGCGAATTTGGTCGCCATAATTATCGCCGGCGCGATGTGGCTGTGCGGCCTCTCGTCCATCACCAGCATGAGTCGTATGTGGTTCGCCTTCGCCCGCGACGGCGGCATGCCTGGCCACGGCCTGATCAAGCAGATTCACCCCAAATGGCGCACGCCGGTCAACTCAATCCTGATCACCTGTGCGTTGGCTGTGATCATGCTGTTATGGTCTGGCGCATACTACGTTGTCACCGCCATCAGCGTGATTTTCCTCTACTGGGCTTACGGAATCCCGATCCTGCTCAACCTCCGCAACAAACAACGGAAGCAGGGCGAATACACCACTCCTGAAACTGCTCCGTGGAGTCTGAAGCAGTGGGGGCCACTGCTCAACATCATCTCCGTGATCTGGATTCTGCTCATCACCGTTTTCCTGGTCATCCCGCCCAACGAATTGGTTCTGTGGACAACGGTGCTCATCTGTGTGTTCATGCTCATCTACTGGCAGGTGGATGTCAAGAAGCGCTTTGCCGGCCCAACAAAGGCTGATGAAGAAGAGCTGCGCAAGATCGAAGCCGATATGGCCGCCGCTGCTCACGGCAAAGCCGGCGACGACTAGATTTCGGTTTTCGCTTGATCCCTTCCCCTCTCTTGTCTCGACAAAAGGCGAGAGAGGGGAAACTATACATAGAGAGGGCCAATCATCAATGGATGATCCAAGATTCGCTTACGACTTGCGCGATGGGCTACTCTGCTTGGGTTTCCTCATTGGCATGGCTGCCGCCGTCTCTCTCATGCTTCGCAAACAGACGTTGCCCGGTTGCCTGGCATTAGCCGCATTCTTCCTCTTCAGCATTGACCCGATTGCCGAAATTATCATTTGGCGTATTTTAGTAACGAATTGGGCTGACGATTACAATGTGCTGAACTGGATGTATGCTTGCGTCAGCGGGCCAGCCATCTTTTTGGGCGTAATTGCACTGGTCGTCGCCCTTGTTACCGCAAAACGTCAGCCCGAAGAAGTAAATGCTTTGCCAAGATAAAGGCAATGCCCGACTCCCGCATCATCCTCTCGGTAGGCATCGACGTTGGCACCACCACCACTCAACTCGTCTTCTCCCGCCTCGCCCTCACCGACACCGCCCGACCCGGCCAAGTGCCGCGCATCGGCATCACCGAAAAATCTCCCATCTATCAATCTCCCATCTTCTTCACGCCTCTTGCCGATTCCGAAACCATCGACGTCCCCCGCCTCACCGAAATCATCCGCCGCGAATATGCCGCCGCCGGAGTCGATCCCAAACAGGTTGAAACGGGCGCGGTGATCATCACCGGAGAGACGGCCAAAAAGAAAAACGCCGATGCGGTGCTCAAAGGGTTGGGCGGGTTCGCCGGCGAGTTCGTGGTGACGGTGGCCGGGCCGCATCTCGAATCGCTCATCGCCGGGCGCGGCGCGGGTGCGGCGCGATATTCGCAGCAGCATTTCTGCCGAGTGATCAATGTGGACATCGGCGGCGGCAGCGCCAACTCGGCGCTGTTCAACGCCGGAGCGTTGCAGGCGGCGGCGGCCATGAATTACGGCGGGCGCATCATGGAAGTGGATCACACCGCCGGGAAGATTCGGCATCTGGCCGATCCGGCAAAACACATTTTGCGCGACATCAATTTGAGAGTGGAGATTGGAGATTCGCCTTCGCTCTCCGACCTTCGGCGCTTCACCGACCGCATGGCCGATATCACCGTCGAATTGATCGAAGGGACATCGTCACCGTTAGCCAAACTTTTGTATCTCACCCCGCCCGCTTCCGTTTCCGGCAAAGGCGGTGTGCTCATGCTCTCCGGCGGCATCGGCCACTACTTCTACAACCCTATCGCCATTCGCTCGGTTGCCGACGCCGCCATCCACGACGACGTTGGGCCGCTGTTGGCCGAGTCGCTCCGCAATCATCCGGCCATCCAAACATACGAAACGATCAAACCCGCCGAGACTCTGCGCGCCACCGTGCTCGGGGCAAGCATGCAAACCGTCACCCTCTCCGGCTCCACCATTTGGGCCGAGAAGGAAATCCTGCCGCTCAAAAACGTTCCGGTAATACGCCCGGCGCTCGACGCTTCACGCTCTTCGGATGCCATCGCCGAGGCCGTGCGCCGTTGGGACGTAAACCCGGCGGCAGACGACTTTGCCGTTGCCCTTGAGTTAGATCAACCTCTGAACTATACTTTGCTCCTGCAGCTCGCCAGCGGGCTTTCCGAATTTGCAAACACCCTACCCGAAGGCCGCCCGCTGGTCGCCATCATCGAACACGATTACGCGCAGGCCCTCGGCCAAACCGTCAAGTCCATGATCCCCAACCGCCCCCTGCTCGTCATCGATCAAGTAGGTTTGCAAGAAGGCGACTACATTGACATCGGCGCACCGATGATGGATGGGCGCGTCGTGCCGCTGAGTGTGAAGACGTTGATCTTTTATCACTGATTGTGAGGTCAGCATGGCTGTGCCAGCCGTCCCTGTGACCATCGAGAAAGATGGCCGCATTACAATTCCGAAGCGGCTCCGAAAAGCGCTAAACCTGAGTCAGGATCAGACGATAGTTTTGCGCCAGGTCGGCGAAGCAATCTTGATCGAAAAAGCCGGGGCATCCGAAAGGCGGCAACGCGCTGAATCGTTGGTTCGGCAAGCCAAAGTGGAAGCGGCCCGTGACGCGCTCACCCTGACCGAATCTGAATCATGGATGCAATTCAAGGCGGCGGCTAATGCCTTGCGGAAGGCGGCGAGAAAACGCCCTTCGAGCCGCAAACGGCCATAACTCATGTACAATGAGCGACGATCTGATTTGATCGGCGCGGTGCTGGATACGAGTGTCTCGGTCTCCGGATTTCTATCGCAACGCGGCGCATCTGCCGAGATCATTCGCCAATGGCTAACGTTCCACAATTTTCAACTCATCGCCTCCGACCCGACTATCATCGAACTCACCGACAAGCTTTTGGAACTCGATATTGACGAGGCGGTGATGTTCGAATTTGTGAAAGCTATTTATCGCACCGCCTTGATCACCGACAACACCTATATCGTCAATGTCGTGACAGACGATCCCGATGACAATATCTTTCTCGCAACTGCAATGGAAGGCCAAGCCGATTATCTGGTTTCACTCGACCGCCATCTATTGTCATTGAAGTATTATCAAGGCGTCCAAATTGTTTGGCCGCGTGATTTTCTGAAAATGCTCAGCGCATCACACCGATGATGGACGGTTGCGTCGTGCCGCTGAGTGTGAAGACGTTGATCTTCTATCACTGAGGATTCGTCATGCTCCTCCGAACCAAACTTCACGGCAAAACGTACGAGTTCCCCGACATTCGCCTCCTCATGGGCAAGGCCAACGAGGAGAAGAGCGGCGACCGATTGGCCGGCGTGGGCGCCGACACCGTGGCCGAACGAGTCGCCGCGCGCTTCGTCCTCGCCGAAGTGCCGTTGTGGGTCCTGCGCGAGAACCCCGCCGTCCCTTACGACGAAGACGAAGTCACCCGCGTGATTCAGGACGCGGTGAACGAAACGGTGTACGGCGAAATCAGAGATTGGACGGTGGGGCAGTTCCGCGAATGGCTGTTGGCCGACACCACCACCTCCGAGATGATCAAACGCATCTCCACCGGCCTCACCGCCGAGATGGTCTCCGCCGTCACTAAATTGCTGTCGAACATGGAGTTGATTTACTGCGCCAAAAAGATTCCGCGCACGGCGTACTGCAACAACACCATCGGCCTGCCCGGCACGCTCTCCAGCCGCAACCAACCCAACCACCCTACCGACTCCCCCGAAGGCATCCGCGCCGAAATCTACGAAGGCCTCGCTTACGGCTCCGGCGATTCAGTCATCGGCATCAATCCGGTGGACGACTCGTATTCCTCCGTCGCCCGCCTGCTCGACATGACCTATGACATCATCAAAACGTGGAACATCCCCGCGCAGAACTGCGTGCTGGCTCATGTGACTACGCAGATGAAGTGCTTGCAGTCCGGCTCGCCCGTCGGCCTCATCTTTCAATCCATCGCCGGATCGCAAAAAGGCAACGACTCGTTTGGCATCTCGGTTGGAATGCTCGATGAAGCCTACGCCCTCGCCAAAAAACACTGCTTCCCCGCCGGGCCAAGTTTCATGTACTTCGAGACCGGGCAAGGTTCGGCTCTCTCCGCCGAAGCCCACAACGGCTGGGATCAACTCACCCTCGAAGCCCGCAACTACGGCCTCGCCAAACGCTACAACCCCTATCAAGTCAATACCGTCGTCGGCTTCATCGGCCCCGAATATCTTTACGACGCGCGGCAGATTCAACGCGCCGGACTCGAAGATCACTTCATGGGCAAGCTTACCGGCATCCCTATGGGTTGCGACGCCTGCTACACCAATCACGCCCGCGCCGATCAGAACGCCATCGAGAATCTGGCCGTGATGCTCACCGCCGCCGGGTGCAACTACTTCATGGGCGTGCCGATGGGCGACGACGCGATGCTGTCCTATCAATGCACCTCATACCACGACGCGGCGGCTCTGCGCCAACTCTTCAACCTGCGCCCCGCGCCCGAGTTCGAAGCGTGGATGGAAGACCTCGGCCTCATGAAGAATGGTGTGCTCACGGAGAAGGCAGGCGACCCGACATTTTTCCTCAAGAGATAATCATGGACTCTCAGGAACTCAACCAACTCAAAGAAGCGCTCCGCGAGGCCGTGCGCCAAGAAATCCAATCTGCTATCGCGTTGCTGATGCAGCGACTCGATAACCTTGAGAAACGCTTGGATAACGTCGATGCTCGTTTGCAAAAGACACCCTCTCATACCGAAGTGCAGGCTCTGATCGAACATGTCTACGACAAACAAGCCATTTCCACCCAGAACGAACTTAGAGTGATTCACGAAAGCTTCAAACTGGTTGACACCCGCTTTGAGCGTGTTGAAAACCGGCTGGCAATGCTGTCGCGCCAGTTGAACAATATCGGCGACGGATTGGCTGAATTGCGCTCCGATCAAAAGAACTATTCCACTTCGCTCATCAGCCTCGAAGAAAATGTAATGGCTGAGCGAACAGACATGCAAAGCCAATATTCGGCCCTGCAAGCTCACCTCAGAGAACTCGAGGCTCGCGTAGCCAAACTGGAGGCCGCCCGCCATGGATGAAACTCAAATCAACGCCATCATCGAAGCCGTCATCAGAGAATTGTCGGCGACCAAACCGGCCTCCGCGCCGCCCACTGCCGCGATTCAACCCTCCGCCTCCGCTTTGACGGCGTCACCGATGGGTGCCGCCTCCAATCTCCAATCCTCTACTTCCAGTTCTCTCTCCATCGACCTCCCCGACCCCACCCTGCCCGAATACCGTTACAAACCGCGAGTGCGAAACCCCAAAGACTCCGAAGCGCTCAAAGCCATCATCGCCTCCACCACCGCCCGCATCGGAGTCGGCCGCGCCGGACCGCATTACAACACCTATTCGCTCCTCCTCTTCCAAGGCGATCACGCCATCACCCAAGACGCGCTCATGCGCGATGTGGATCAAAAACTGCTCGACGATCTTGGCCTCTTCACCGTGCAGACGAAAATCACCGGCGGCAAGCAGGAATATCTTCTGCGCCCCGACCTCGGGCGTTTGCTGGGCGATGAAGCCAAGAAGACGATCGGCGAGAAGTGCGTCAAGTCGCCCAACATTCAACTCGTCGTCGGCGACGGCTTGAGCGCGGCGGCAGTGGAAGCCAACGCGCGCGAAATGTTCCCGGTGATCATCAACGGCGCAAAACAGGCCGGGTTGAGTGTCGGCACCCCGTTCTTCATTCAATACTGCCGCGTCGGAGTCCTCAACGACATCGGCGAAGCGCTCAAGCCCGATGTGGTCATTCTGCTCATCGGCGAACGCCCCGGCTTGGGCCGCGCCGAGTCGCTCAGCGCGTATATGGCCTTTCGCCCGAAGACGGGCGACACCGACGCCGACCGCGATGTGGTATGCAACATCTTCCAAAACGGAGGCACTAACCCTCTCGAAGGCGCAGCCTTCACCATCCAAATCGCGCAGAAGATGATTAAGCATCAGGCCAGCGGCGTCAAGCTTAAGCTAGCTGCGAAATAGGGAACGCGAATAACGCAGATCAAGCGGATGAACGCTGATCATTTTTATAAAGGCGTCCGCGAAAATCCGCCGCATCCGCGCCATCCGCGTTCAACTCACGGAGACAAACTATGGCCGTTCTCGATCCCATCTACGCCACCCCACTCGCCATTCGCATCATCCCGAACGTGGATCCGAATCTCGCCGAGCAGTTGAAACTGCGCCCCGAGCAGCGATCCATCGGCTTGCTCACCGCCGACAACGACGACGCCACTTACGTTTCGATTGACGAGGCCACCAAAATGGCCGATGTCGAAGTGGTATACGCGCGTTCTTTCTACGCCGGAGCCAAACACGCCTCGGGACTCCTCTCCGGCGAAATCCTCGCTGTGTTGGCCGGCCCCAACCCCGCCGAGATCCGCTCCGGGCTGAGCGCCGCCCTCACCTACATGAAGAACGAGGCCATCTGGTATTCGGCCAACGAGGATGCATCGATCGCCTTCTTCCCGCACCTCATCTCGCGCACCGGCTCGTACCTCTCGAAGGTCTGCAGTATCCCCCTCGGCGATCCGATTGCCTACCTCATCGCCCCACCGCTCGAGGGTGTGTACGCGCTCGATGCCGCGCTCAAAGCCGCCGCCGTGCGCATCGCCTCGCTCACCATGCCGCCCTCCGAAACCAACTACATGGGCGTCATGCTCACCGGCGACCAACCCGCGTGCAAAGCCGCCACTATCGCCTTCCGTGAAGCCGTGCTCGACGTGGCCCGCGACCCGATCAAATACGAAAGCGTAGAAGTAGCAAACTGGAGAGGGAACTGAATCTGAGGTGAGAGGCCAGAAGTCAGAAATCAGAAAAACTCCGACTTCCGGCTTCTGACCTCTGACATCCAACTTCCAAAACTTTTAAGGAGAAACTCCCATGCCTGTAGATGTCGCAATGATTGCTCTGGGAATGGTGGAAACCAAAGGCCTCATCGGCTCGATTGAAGCCGCCGATGCGATGGTGAAGGCCGCCAACGTCACCCTCATCGGCAGTGAATACGTGGGCGGCGGATTCGTGACGGTGATGGTGCGCGGCGACGTGGGCGCGGTGAAAGCCGCCACCGATGCCGGGGCCGCCGCCGCCAAGCGTGTGGGCGAACTCGTCTCCGTCCACGTCATCCCGCGCCCGCACTCCGACGTGGAAATGATTCTGCCGCAAAACACCAAAGGCTCGTTCGGCGGGCGAAGCAAGTGAGGTGAAACTTTAACCGTTTCGCACACCCAACCTTTCGGCAGTATACTCAATAGCGACCGAGTGTTCCGCCGGTCGCTATTGAGTCTTTACCGGCAATGGCCCACCACCGTTCGCCCTCCCCAACTTCCAAGCCGCGTTTACTGCTCACCCCCGAAACCGCCGTTCCGGGTTTTATCGGGTTGGCATTGAGAGCCTATTTCTTAAAGAAAACTCTGCCAGTTGAGCTGAGGTAAGATTGGCGAATGTTCAAAAAACGCAAACCCTACCCTTCTGATTTGACTGACCGCGAATGGGAATTGCTCAAGCCGCTGCTGC
>VGOW01000064.1 GCA_016875735.1 Chloroflexota bacterium
TCCGCAATTTGCGCATGGGGCAACCCATGCGCTTTCAACCACAGCGCGTCCATGCGGCGTTGGACGAGCGGAGCCAGATGCCGGTAGCGATGATAGTACAACTCTTTCAAAATCTCGGGCGTGAATTCAAGTTGGATCGTCATAGACAAAATCATACTAGAGGCTATGCGAGCCTCTCCCAAAAACCGCAATTTGTGCCCGCGCTCGGTATATCTCGGCGAACTATGCGCTCGCACCGCCCTCAACGAAGACCTCGACTCCTCTCTCGAAGATGAGACCAACGCCCTCGCCGCCATTGCGTTGGGATACATGAAACTCAAATCAGCCGTCGGCGCGTTTCCCAAAGCCAAAGGCAATCAGCCCGGCGGACTGCGGCGATCTTTTTGCCTCACCTGCGCACACTGGCCGAAGCCGCTGGCGACACCCCAACGGCTGACCGGTTGGTGAGCGCATTGGGCCGCCACTTCGATTCAATCTCCGATCACGCCGCCGCCCTCGCTTCGTTCGAACGGGCGCTGTCCATCAACGAAAAACTGGGGGACGCGGCCGCTCGCTCCCTCTCGCATCACCTCAACAACATTGGCCGAATGCACCGGCTCATGGGCGACTTGCCCGGCGCCCGCGCCGCCTACGAACGCGCCGTGCAAGTGTGCATCTCCGTTTACGGGCCGGATCACCCCAACACGAAAACGGTCGAGAAGAATCTCGCCGCGCTCGGCAAATCGCGCACGTGGGCCGACAGGATTCTGGGGCGGGAATAAAAGCGACGAAGGCGCAGGGCAAACTCCAAATAACAAACTCCCAAACGATCGTTTGGGAGTTTGTAGTTTGATATTTGAAGTTGGAATTTTTACCGCCGCCCTTTCACTTCATCCTCGAGGCGCTCGAAGAAGCCGGCCATATAGCGCTGGCGTTCTTCGGCGAGGGCGCGGGCCGTGGCGGTGTGAAAGCGGACTTTGGACAGCTTGAAGAGGTATTCGTGATGCGGCGTGTGCGGTTCGCCGCTTTCTTTTTGGCCGCTGTTTCGGAATGACTCCGACACTTCGCCGGTGAGCGGCTGACCGGCGAGCGCGGCGTAGGCAAAAGCGCGGGCCACGCCGATGGCCCCGGTCACATCCAGCTTGTCGCAATCGAACAGAATCTTGGCTTCGAGCGTTTGCGGTTTCTCGCCGCCGCGAAAACGATGCGCGCGAATGCAATGCACAACGGCGTCAATACGATCATCCGGCCACCCTTCTTCGGCCAGCACCCGGCGGGCGAACTCGGCCGAGGCCAGATGATGGGTGGGGCGGTCGCCTTCGGAGTCGGGCGCGGCGTCGGCAGTGTCGTGCAGAAGCGCGGCGGCCAGCAGTATCTCCATATCGGCGCCCTCGGCTTGGCCGATCTGTTCTGCGAGCCGATAGACGCGCACGATGTGATCGAAGTCGTGAACCGGATCAGCGGCGGCGTACCATTGGCGAGCTTGTGTCAGAGAGGGCATCGACTCACTCCCGCCATCGCCCAATGAACAGGCCGATCACGATTCCGATCAATGCGCCGACGATGAGTCCGCCAACGGCGCCGATGCCGATCAGCCCGGCGATCTCGGCGGCGGTGGGCGGCGGCGTGGGGGTGAAATATGGTGTGGGGAAGGGCAACGGAGTCGGCGCGAAGGGCGCGGCGGCGAGGGTGAGCGCCATGCTTTGAGTGGCGGCGATCTCCGTTTGAGAAAGGGACGATGTCGCCGCCGTCGCGGTGAGCATCGATTCGATTCCGTCGAGGCCCTGCACGGCCACCGGCGTTTGCCCCTACTTTTGCTCGCCGCTCGGTTTACTGCCGATCTCGACTAACTGTATCTGCACTTGATACCGCTTGCCTTCGATCTCCAGTTTGCCGTTGGCGTAAAAGCCCTTCGACCCGGTCTTGAAATCTTTGGGTGGAGCCGTCATCGCGCCAATGGCTTTGCCGTCGTCAGTTTTGAGTTCGATGATGATGTTCATGTCGGGCTATTGGCGATTAGCGATTGGCCGTTAGCGGATCGCAATACGCTAACCGCCAATCGCTAATCGCTCATCGCTATTACCATCGCAATCGCGTGTTCGTGTGTGTGACTCAAACTCACCGACCACTCGCGCCAGCCGCGATGCTGTGCGAGGGCGAGCGCCTTGCCGATGAGATTGAGAATCGGCTCGCCGCGCGCGCCTTTGAGTATCTCGATCTCTTTCCACTCCACATCACCGATGCCCGTGCCCAGCGCTTTGGCCGCCGCCTCTTTGGCCGCGAAGCGGGCGGCCAGCGCGGGCGTGCGCCCGTTGGCGTCAATCAATTCCTGCGCCGTGAAGAATCGGCGGAAGAAACGATCTCCGTGCCGGAGGATCGCCTCGTCGATTCGGTGCACTTCGATCATGTCAACGCCGCAGGCAAGCATTGAACGATGAGCGATGAGCGATGAGCGATGAGTCAGGAGTGATTCATCATTCAGCGTTCATCGATCCGCGTTAGTGTTCCGGCCCGGCCACCGCCATTGCATAGCGTTCGGGGTCGAGATAGTTCGCGGCGGCGGCTTGCGCGCGCTCACGAGTAATCTTGCTGATCATGGCCGGATAACGGCGCAGATAGTCGAGTCCGAGCCCGTAAAGTTCCATGCTCTCGATCATTCCGGCCACGCCTTCGTTCGTTTCGAGCTGCAGTGGAAGCCGCCCGATGAAATACGATTTGTTGTCGGCCAACTCGGCGGCGGTCACCTTCGCGGCAATCAGCCGCTTCATCTCTTTCACGATCAACTCCATTGCCAGTTCCACATTTTTCGGATTCACTCCGGCGACGATCTGCCATGGGCCGGGGCCGAGGCCGCCGGTGATCTGGCTGAAGGCGTAATAAGCGAGGCCATGCTTCTCGCGCACCACATCGCCCAGCCGCCCATACATGCCGAACACGCCGAAGATGTTGTTGACCAGCCTCGCCTCGAGAAAGTCGGCGTCACTGCGCTGGGGGCCGACACAACCGATCATGAGATCGCACTGGCTCTTTCCGGGGATGGGAACGAATCGGCGGCGGACTTCGGGGATGCGCGGCGCGGGGGGAAGCGGACTCCGTTCGGGGCGCGAGGCGGCCCAATCGCCGAAATGTTTTTCCACGAGCGCCACCGCCTCTTGCGCCTTCACCGCGCCGACGATGGTGATGATCATCCCTTTGGGCGCGAAAAATGTTTTGTGGAAATTCATGAGCTCGTCGCGAGTGATGGCGGCGATGGTTTCGGGGTAACCTTCGTCGCTCACGGCGTAAGGGTGATCGGGATAGAGCAGTTCGTCGAAGGCGAGGGAGGCCATTGCGCCGGTGTCGTGGGCGCGGATGGCGAGGCCGGTCATGATCTCGCCGCGCAGTTTTTCGACGTGCTCGGGCGGAAAGGTGGGGCGGCGCAGGGCATCGGCGGCGAGGGAGAGCATGAGATCGAGGTCTTCGGCCAACGATTTGCCGCCGAAGCCGCTGGTGTGCGTGCCGCCGTTGATAGTGAGCCGCGCGCCGATGGATTCAATCGTCTCGTAAATCTCGGCAAAGGCTCGCCGCTCGTTGCCGCGCATGAGGCAGGCGGCGGTGAAGCGGGCGAGGCCGGCTTTCGCTTTCGGTTCGTCGAGTCCGCCCACGAGCAAACTGCCCTCGAACACAACCGCCGGGCTGGAGAAATTCTCGCGGGCCAGCACGATGATGCCGTTGGGCAGAACGACTCGGGTGATGTCGTCGGGGCCGGGGAAAGATGAGGTGTCGAGCGCAATTGCCGATTGCCGATTTCGGGTTTCGGATTTGGGGTTGCGCCGGGCGGCGGCGCTCGTCGGCCTTCGCTTTGCTATCGCAGACTTAACCATGAAACTCCTTCCGGTTTCTGACTTCCGACTTCTTGTTTCTCACCTTGGCTGATACCACCCAACGGTTCGATTACCCTTGCCCAGCACTTTCTTTGCCACGCGGCTCACGTCGTCAATCGTCACCGCGCTCAGGCGATCAATGTAATTCTCGAACCACTCGTACGAGTCGAGGATTTCGGCGAAGCCGTACCAAAAGCCGAGGTTGGTGACGCTCTCGGCGCTGAAGGCAAACATGGCTTTGGCTTGCTTGATGGCTTTCGCCAATTCCGCTTCGGTGATCGGCTCGTCGATGGCGCGTTCGATCTCGGCGTTGAGGGCGCGTTCCACTTCTTCGAGCGCGCGGCCCTTGCGCACGGTGGCGACGATGGAATAGAGATAGGGATCGATAGAGGCGACGAGTCCGCCGCCCACGCCTGCGGCCAGCTCGGTGAGCACGAGGGCTTTGTAGAGGCGGCTCGATTTGTTGGAGGTGCCGCCGCCGAACATGTTGAACGACGAGGCCCCGGCGAGGATCGAATCGAGGACGACCATCGGGTAGAAATCGGAGTCGGCGGCGGCGGGGGCGTGGAACACCATCTCAAGGTAGGCCGTCTCTCCGTCGCCTTCCACCGTCACCCGCCGTTCGCCTTTTTGCGGCGGCTCGGGCCGGGCGAAGGTTTTGATGGGCAGGCCGCGCGGGATCGGCTCGTACAATTCTTTGATGCGCTTGAGCATTTGCTTCGCGTCGAAATCGCCGACGGCAACGGCGAAAGCATTGTTGGGCGCGTAGTAAGTGCGATAGTGGTTGTAGAGATTGTCGCGAGTCATCACGCGCAGGTCGGCCATATCACCCAGCGTTTCGTGCTGGTAGCCATGCACGGTGAAGGCGGCCTTGCGAACCAACTCGCTCAGTTGGAACATCGGCTCGTTCTCGTGGCCTTCGCGCTCGGAGATGATCACCGTGCGCTCCGACTCGACCTCTTTCGGCGGGAAGAGGCTGTGCGCCATACGGTCGGCTTCGAGGCGCAAACCGAGATCGATCTTGTCCGAGGGCATCGTTTCAAAATAGGCCGTCCAATCGAGCCACGTCATCGCGTTCCACAGGCCGCCGTCGCGCGAGACGGCTTTATCGAGCACGCCGGCCGGGAATTTCTTCGTCCCCTTGAACATCATGTGCTCGACCCAGTGCGACGCGCCGGTGAGCCCGGTGGGTTCGTTGCGCGAGCCGACTCGGTACCACACCCACCACGTCGTCACCGGAGCAACATGCATCTCGCGGAGGATGACGGTGAGGCCGTTCTTGAGTCTGGTTTTGAAGACGCCGTTTTTGGGCATAGGGTTTTTCGTCAACGGATTGAACGGATATGAACGGGGTTCGATTCAATGCAAATCCGATAAATCCGTTTCATCCGTTGTCGAATCCTGTCAGATGCGACCGCCGTCATTTCGGCGGCATGTAAGGCGAGCCGACCGCCAAGTAGCCGTAGCCGCGCTCGGTCAGTTCGTTGTAGTCGGGGATCATGCGGCGGCCATCCATGATCAAGTAGGGCGGCGGCACGATCTGCTCAATGGTGCGCGAGAGGCCGCGAAACTCCTCCCAGTCCGCCGAGATGAACAGCATATCGCTCCCGGCCAACGCCTCTTTGGCAGAAGAAAAATAGACGATCTTCTCGAACAAATAGTTGTGCTCAGGATTGAAGTAACGTTTGGCTTCGCTGATGGCCGCCGGATCATAGGCGCGAATTTCGCCCACCCCGCGCGCCAGCAATGTTTCGACGACTTTGAGCGACGATGCGTCGCGCATATCGTTGGTGCGTTGTTTGAACGCCAACCCCAGCAGAGCAACCTTCTTGTTGTTGAAACGCGCCCCGGCTTCACGCGCCGCCCGATCCAGCAGGTATGTCTTTTGGTATTCGTTGATCGCGTACACCGATTGGAGCAGTTCTGCCGAATGGCCGCTCATTCTAAATTGGTAAATCAGCGATTGAATATCTTTGCCAAAGCACGAGCCGCCCGCGCCGTTCGACACATACGATCCCCACGTGCTGATGCGCGTGTCGGCGGTCACGCCGCGCTTGAGGTCTTCCATGCGTATGTTCGCAAAGGCCTCGCCCAGCCGCGCGCCCACCCCATTCCAAAACGAGATGTAGGTGAGGAGCAGTGTGTTGGCCGTGTATTTAATTGCCTCCGCAGTCTCCGGTGTGGTTTCGATGTAGCGGATGCGAACGTGGTTGACGAACTGCGAATAGATGCGGCGAATGATCCGAAAATCCTCTTCGGTGTCGGCCCCCACCACCACCCGATCCGGGCGGCGCGACTTTTCGACCGCATCGCCTTCGGGCAGAAATTCGGGATTGGAGGCCACTCCGGCGTTGGGCACATTGAACTCGCGCAGTTTGCTCTCCAGTTTGCGCGCCGTTCCAATCGGCACGGTGCTTTTGTTGATCAACACCACCCGCCGCGTATCCTGTCGTTTGGCTAACAGAGCGCAGATATGATCCACCGCGTCGAAATAGTAGCTGAGATCAGACGAGCCATCCGGCTTGGGCGGCGTGGGCAGGCAGAGGAAAATCGCGTCGGCGCCCTCGAGGATTGGGGTCAGATCATTGCAGAAAAACAAATAGCGATCCAGATGCTCGGCAATGATGCTCACCAGCCCCGGCTCGTTGACATGGCGCTCGATCTGATCGCGTTGGGCGGAGCGATAAGCGGCCAGCCTCTGCTCGTCAATATCATAGGCATATACTTCGTGGCCGTATTCGGAGCACACGGCGGCGTGCGTCAGCCCCACGAAGCCCGTTCCTGCGACAATGATTTTCATGCTCGATCCTTTTCCGATTGGTCATTATTTCGGCCAGCGGCGATCATACCACAGCGGATTTGACGCCTCGCGGCTATAATCACGCGCGTGCCCGATTTGATCATTGCGATCTCGTACTTCTTCCACATGCTCGCCACCGTGATCTGGGTGGGCGGCGTGGCGGTGATGGCGTTGATCGTGTATCCGGGGAGTCGGCGCGCATTGGGAGATGATCCACTGAGGGGCGCGTTGATCTCGGAATTGAGCCGCCGCTTCTCTCCCCTAGCCATGATCTCGCTGGCGACTCTCGTCGTCACCGGTCTCGCCCAAATGGCGGTGAACCCCAACTACGACGGCTTCCTCAAAATCGAAACGGCGTGGGCATGGGCCATTCTGCTCAAGCACATTGCCTTCGGCGCGATGGCGCTCGTCGGCGCATATTCGGCGTGGGGAGTCTCGCCAGCCATCGCCCGGCTGGCATTGCTCGAATCGAAAGGCAAACTGAGCGGCGATGAACTGGCCTCTCTGCGAAAACGCGAAGAGCGATTGAATCAACTCAACTTCGTCTGCGCGCTCGTCGTGCTCATGTTCACGGCGGTGGCGCGATCCGTATGAATCACAATGGACAAATCCGAACTCCTCTCCTCCCTCGAAGCCTCGCGCAAAAACCTCCTCGCCGCCCTCGACGGACTCTCGGACGACGAATTGACTCGCCCGGGCGCGGCGGGCGATTGGTCGGTGAAGGACCTGCTCTCGCACCTCACCGCATGGGAAGCGGAGATGGTGGCGATGCTGGCCCGCGAAGTGCGGCAGGGCAAGAAGCCCAAGCACGCCGACATCACCGGCGCAAAAATACAGGAACTCAACTCGCAGTGGCACGCCGAATACAAAGATCGGCCTCTGCAGCGCGTGCGGGCAGACTTTAGCGACGTGCGCAAGCAAATCCTCCGGCAGGTCAGCGCGTTGAGCGACAACGACTTCGCCGACCCCAACCGTTATCCATGGCTGAAGGGCAGGTCCTTCGCCGACTGGATCCGCACGTATACCTCCGAGCACGAAGCCGAGCACGCCGAGCAGATCGCGCACTGGCGAGAGAAACGGTGACAATATGCCCAACTTCATCCTCGCCCCCTCTATCCTCTCCGCCGACTTTGCCCGCCTCGACTCGCACTGCCGCGAAGCGCTCGACGCCGGAGCCGATTGGATTCACGTGGACGTGATGGACGGCCACTTCGTCCCCAACATCACCATCGGCCCGCTCATCGTCAACGCCCTCCGCCCTCTGCGCGACGAAAAGAAAACCGTGCTCGACGCGCATCTCATGATCGAACACCCCGACCGCTACCTCGCCGACTTCGCCAAAGCCGGAGCCGACATCCTCACCGTGCACGTCGAAGCCTGCCCGCATCTGCACCGCACCGTGCAGGTCATCAAAGGGCTCGGCCTCAAAGCCGGAGTCGTGCTCAACCCCTCCACCTCGCTCACCACGCTCGAAGAGATTCTGCCCGAAGCCGATCTCGTCCTCATCATGTCGGTCAACCCCGGCTTCGGCGGGCAGAGTTACATCCCCTCCAGCACCGACAAGATCCGGCGCGCGCGCCAAATGCTCGACCGCATCGGCTCGAAGGCGTGGCTCGAAGTGGATGGCGGCATCACACCGGGCAACGTGGCCGAAGTCGTGAACGCCGGAGTCACGGTCGTCGTCGCCGGAAGTTCCGTGTTCGGCGGAAGCAAATCGGTGGCCGAAAACATCGCCGCCCTCCGATCGGCTGTTCGTTAATCACAAAGGCACAAAGGCGCAAAGAATCAAAATTTGACTCTTTGTGGTCTTTGCGCCTTTGCGGTGAATTCTTTCTGTGAGAGAACCCAAACTTGATTCGTATCGTTCCCCCGTCCTCGCCATGCGCGGGATGATTGCCACCAGCCAGCCGTTGGCGACTCAGGCCGGCCTTTCGATTCTGATGGATGGCGGCAACGCCGCGGACGCCGCCATCGCCGCCGCCGCCGCTCTCAACGTCACCGAACCCACTTCCACCGGCATCGGCGGCGACTGCTTCGCCCTCTACTTCGATTCCAAAACGCGAGCCGTCACCGCGCTCAACGGATCGGGCCGCGCCCCGGCGGCGCTCACCCTCGACCGCATCCGCCGCGACGGATTAATCGACCATCAACAATCGGCAATCAGCAGTCCCTTTCACGCCCACACCGTCACCGTGCCCGGCGCGTGCGCCGGATGGTGCGATCTCATCGAGCGGCACGGCGCACTGCCGATGTCGAAGATTCTCGCGCCCGCCATCCGACTCGCCGAAGAAGGATTCCCGGTCGCGCCGATCACTTCATATTTTTGGAATCGCGGCGCGGAGCGGCAGTTGGCTCCGGGCGGGCGCGGGCGCGCGCTGACCATTGACGGGCGCGGCCCGAAGGCCGGCGAAGTGTTTCGCAACCCCGATCTCGCTCGCACGTTCCGAACGGTGGCCGAAGGCGGGAAAGATTCTTTTTATCGCGGCGAGATCGGGCGCAAGATCGTGAGCGCGGTTCGGAAGTTCGGCGGGGTGATGACGGAGGATGATCTCGCCGCGCACACTTCAACGTGGGACGAGCCGATCAGCGCGACGTATCGCGGCCAGCGCGTGTGGGAGTGCCCGCCCAATGGGCAGGGACTCGCGGCGCTGATCGCGCTGAACATCCTCGAAGGCTTCGATCTCACCTCGCTCGATCCGCTCTCGCCCGAACGATTGCATCTCCTCATCGAAGCCTTGCGACTCGCCTTCGCCGACACGCGCTGGTATGTTGCCGACCCGGCCTTCAACCCCGCGCCGCTCGATGGGCTGCTCTCGAAATCGTACGCCGCCGAACGGCGAAAGATCATCGATCCCGCGCGGGCGACAACCGACACGAAACACGGTTCACCGGTGGCCGGATCGGACACGGTGTATTTTTGTGTGGTCGATGGATGGGGCAATGCCTGCTCGTTCATCAACAGCAATTACATGGGTTTCGGCGCGGGCATCGTGCCGGAGGGGACCGGATTCAGTTTGCAGAATCGGGGGCACAACTTCAGCCTCGATCCGAATCATCCCAACGCGCTCGCGCCGCGCAAGAGGCCGTATCACACCATCATTCCCGGCCTCATCACCCGCGCCGACGGCTCGCTATTCGGGCCGTTCGGGGTGATGGGCGGCTTCATGCAGCCGCAGGGGCACGCGCAAGTGGTGATTGCCATGATGGACGATGGGCTCGATCCGCAAGCGGCGCTCAATCGCCCGCGAGTGTGTTTGGAGCCGGGGGAGCCGGGCGGCGGAGTCGCAGTGGAAGAAGGGTTGCCGAAAGAAACTGCCTCGCGGCTGGAATCAATGGGTCACCGCGTGGAATGGGTGAGCGGCCACGCGCGAGCCATGTTCGGGCGCGGGCAGATCGTTCGCCGCGATCCCAATGGCGTGTTGTGGGGCGGAAGCGATCCGCGCGCGGACGGATGCGCGATGGGGTTTTAACGCCGGCGCGCAAGGGGGATGAGGCGCGGCACGCGCTGTTGATGCGCGCGGTACGCTTCGCCAAACTCGGCCACGAGTTTGCGCTCCTCGAAAATTGAGCCGATCCAAAAATACAGCGTGCAGGCGATGTTGAAGGTGAGCGCGTTGACGGTCATGATCGGCGTAAGCCACAAGAACACCAAACTGAAAAAGTAGAGGGGGTGGCGCACCCAGCCGTACATGCCGCCGGTGTAAAGTTTCGGCGGGTCGCGCGGGTCGGGCTGGCCTTCGCTCCAGCGGATGATTTGGCGCAGGCCGAGAAAGCGCGGCAGATCGACTTGCCACAGCGCAACGACAAGGGCGAGCGCGGCGGCGAATTGAACGGGCGCGGTGATGACGGCGAGCCACGCGGGGAAGCGATAGAGAGGCGTATCGGGCAGGAGGCCGACGAGGGCCAACACGGGAATGAAGGTGACTCCGGCGATGATGTTGTAGGCGAGGCGATACGCCGCGTCGGCGGCGCGGGGGCCGAGCCATTGGCGGGCGCGGGCTTTGGCGGCCAGCGAGGCGGTGACGGAGTGCAGCCCGCCCCATGCCGTCATCGCCAGCAGGATAATCGCAATGCTGGGCATGTTCTGTCAACGGATTTAGCGGATGCAAACGGATTGGGTTTGGAAACAAGAATCCGCTCAATCCGGTGATGATTTACGATACCGTTGCCACGCACTCGATCTCGACCAATCCGCCTTTGGGCAGGGCGGCGGCTTGCACGGTGGTGCGGGCGGGCGGGTTGGCCGGGAAGAATTCGGCGTACGCGGCGTTCATCTTTGGGAAGTCGCTCATGTTGGCAAGGAACACGGTGGTCTTCACCACATTGTCGAGGCGACTGCCCGCCGCTTCGAGCACGGCTTTGAGATTGGAGAGAACGCGGCGCGTTTGATCTTCGATGCCGCCGGAGATCAGTTCGCCGGTGGCCGGGTCGAGGGCCAATTGCCCGGCGGTGAAAACAAACTGGCCGACGCCGATGGCTTGCGAATAGGGGCCGATGGCTTTGGGCGCAGAGTCGGTGTGGATGACGGTTCGGTTCATGGGGGCGGAGTCCTTTCGGGATGTGTTTTACCACAAAGAGGGGAAGGCACAAAGTCTTTTCAAGCGATGCTTGAGCAACTTCAAGCATTTGCCGATGGCGTTTTGGCTGTCGATTCTCTATGCTGTCAATGTGCTACCGATCGGTTTTGAGATGAAGGGCAACGCGCGCGCCGCTTCCGGGGGCGGAAGTGGATGCGCAGCTGCGCGCCGACAATGGCGGCCCGCTCCATCATGCCGACAATGCCGAAGTGTTTGTTGACGATCAGTTGGCTGAGATCGGGCGGCTGGCTCAATTCGAACCCGCGCCCGTCGTCCTCCACGATCAACTCGATTTCCGAGACGGTGACGCGGCCGCGAATAGCGAGCCGAGAAGGCCGCCCGTGCCGGATGGCGTTGTGGCAGGCTTGCTGAACAATACGATACATGTGCTGCTCAATGACGGGGTCATGCCGCGCGTCGTCGCTATCCACCTCGATGGCAATGAGCGGGCAATCGCTCTCGTAACGATCCTCCATTTCATCCACCAGCGATCGGAGTCCCATCGCAAGGCCATACTCCAACATGGCCGGGCGCAGGCTGATAATGTGGCCGCGGATTCGCGCCACCGCCGAGTCGTACGCCGTGTGCTCCGTGTCGGTGAGCGACTGCCGCGAGAGCGCCGACAGCGCGCCCAAAACGTCGTCGTGCAATTCGTGAGCCATGCGGATCTGCTCCATTTCGTGGCGGTTGACGTTGGCAAGGTGCAGTCGGCGAAGGCTTTCGGCCTGCGCGATGTTGGCGAGGGCAATGGCGGTTTGATCGGCCAGCAGTTTGAGCGCATCAATTTCGATCTGGCCGTAGTAGTTCGTCGGGGTCGCGGCGGCCCAACAGCCACACAGCCAACAGTGTGTCTTCGATGGCAATGGGCAGGGCGACGCAAACCCATGCGCAGAGAGCGGCCCGCTCGTGAGGCGCGCGGAGCCGCCCGCCCTGCGCCAACAGCGCCGGCAGATCGGCGCGGGCAGGGAGTTGAGAGTCGGCGACTCCGCGCAGATAGATCGGCTGTAGACTCCCGCCGTCGTCGCGCGCCAGCGCCGACTGTTTTACGAGCAGGGCCGGAAGAATTTGCCCGTCGATGGCGGAGGCGATGGTGGGCAGATCGAGGCGGGTGGCAATGATGCGAGTGTAAGTTTCGATGAGCGACTCGGATGTGAGGCGGATACCCAGCGCGTAACGATCCATGAACCGATGAAAGGGCGAGAGGCCAACGCCGGCCAACAGGCTGGCCGCCAGCGCGATGGCGGCATCGAACAATGTGGCTTCGCTGCTGCCGCCGAAGGTTTGATGGACGAAGGAGATCAGGGTTGCCGACAGCGCGGCAACGAGAAAGAAAAACAGGTAGGCGTTGAAGGCGCGGTTGGCGCGCAGTTCAGATGCGCCGAACTGGCCGAGGCGGGCGGCGTAGAAATAGGCCAGCGGCAGAATGGGCAGGCCAAGCAGGGTGAAGAGCAAGCCTTCGGGAGTCAGATCGAAGATCGAAAAGATAATGCCGAAGAAGATCACCGGGAAGAATGTGAAGCCGCCGCCGAGCAAAAGCAGCCGGGTGATGCGCCGCTGGCCGGGCCGCGCGAAGAAGCGCGCGATGAGCAGGGCGAGACTGATGAGTGAGCCTGCGGCCACACCCAATAAGTACGAATCGAGCGGCAGGATCAGAAACCAATTGGCGAGGCACAGGCCGAGAGCGGCGAGATAAAACAATCCCCATGCCCAAGCGGGCAACCGGCGGAGTGATTGAGGAAATTCCCAGTGCAGATGAACGTACACCGGCAGGCACAGCCACATTGCGCCGCTCATAGCGTATTTGCTGAAGAAAATTTGCCAGCGCGAGACACCGCTCGCCGCCAGCCATACGGCGGTGAGAAGGTTGGAGGCCAGCAACAAACGCCAGCGCGTATCTTTGGGGCGGACGAAGAGCAAGGCGCACAAGCCAAAGACCCAGAAGAGGGAGGCCAGCCACCATTGATTCGTCAGCCGCGCGCGGAATTCTTCGGGGTTGGGGCCGGGCATAACCCAACGGATCGTGAACTCCTGCCCGCCGCGCTCGATTCGCAGTGGAATGACATCGCCAGTTTGGATGCTGTTCAACGGGAATAGCCGCCATTGCTTAGTAAAATCGGCCACTCGCACTGAATTGATTTCGACCAAATGATCGCCGACTCGCAGATTGCCCGGCACAAATGCTTCCGTTATCCGGCCATTAGCGCTAGGTCTCCAATCGAAGCCGACATAGGGGATTTGGAAGAAAAGAATGTGGGCATATCCCGCAACGAATACCAGCGAAAGCCATAGCCACACATTTTCGATGAGGGCGACAACACGCCTATTTTCAAGCGGCATAAATCCTCTCAAGAAGAATCAGAGCCAGGGGCAGAGATTGTGTCCAATAAGGAGGTGATGGAATCGAAATTTAATCTTATGCGGAGAGGATGTTAACCAACAGCTAATGTGCCAACTACACGAAAGGAAACTTGTATGCCCACAATGACCCTATTTTACACACAGTTGAATCGCGCGCCATGCGTATGTGAAACATGTCAGCGCGCAGGCAGGTTTTCCCTCAAGGGCGTGTATAATGCCATCACGAGTCGAAAATGTTTCAATCAGCAACCACGCGCCGAAAGCGCAGATCAGTTTCACTGCCGAGCATCGTGCCGATTGGCTGCGAACTCCCAGTTTCGGAGAGTCTGCCAGCAGCAGTGCGGCGCATCGTTCGCCATTTGCGCCCCGACAAAATTATCCTCTTCGGCTCGTATGCCTATGGCAAACCCACACCCGACAGCGACGTGGATTTGCTGGTGGTGATGCGAACACGGCTGAAGCGCGCCAACCGAACGTGGGCAATCTCTCGTCTTCTGCTCCCCCGCCCATTTCCTGTAGACATTCTGGTGCGAACCCCGAAGGAAGTTGAGCACGCGCTGGCAAAAGGCGATTTTTTCATCGAGGAAATTACTGAGCAGGGGAGAGTATTGTATGAGCGACGCCGCTGATCCCTTGGCATGAGCGGAGCGCGCAGAGGAAGATTACGCCATAGCGCGTTCATGCCTGCGGCGCAAGAAACCGCTTCTGTACGCGGCGTGTTTCCATGCTCAACAATGCGCCGAGAAATATCTCAAGGCCATGCTTGTCGCCAAAGGAATTCGGGTTGCCAAGACTCATGATCTGTTGCTCTTGAGCAAACAATGCGAGAAGGCCGGTGTGTTGTTAGTGATGGATCCGAAGAAACTCAACGATCTTACCGATCACGCCGTGCAGGCTCGCTACCCCGGTGACGATCCGACTCTCGATGAAGCGCGCGACGCGCTGGAAACTGCCAAAGCCGTGCGCAGGTTCGCTCGGAAATTCTTGACTGTGAAATGAAGCCGCCCGGGCGGGCGACTTTTTACTTCACGCCGTTCACCGCCGCCTCCACCAACTTCCGGTGACGATCAACCATATCGGGCAGGGCGCGCGGATCAAACCAGCCAATGTCGCGGGTCTCGTCGCCGTCGGGCCGCAGGTCGCCGCCGATGAGGTCGGCGCGGAAGAGCGCCGAGACGATCTGCGCTTCGTTGCCGTCGGCGTACGTGTGGAACGAGTCGGGGCCGGTGAACACGCCCACAAGTTCGCGCACGGCGATCTCGGCGTTCATCTCTTCTTTCGCTTCGCGCGCCAGAGTCCCGCTGATCGACTCGCCCAACTCCATCAGCCCCGCTGGAATGCCCCACAACCCCTCGCGCCTCAACGTGAGCAGAACTCGCCCGGCCTCGTTCCGAATAATCGCGCCCGCGCCAATAGTGATGAGCCTCTGCGGGCCGGTGAACCGGCGCAGGTCAAGCCACCAGTTTCCATCGGTCGGGGGGGACTGTGGCGGATCGAAATACGGCGCGGGCAAGGCGGCGAACCAGTGGCGAGCCATATCTCTGTACCAGCGCGGCGAGTCGAGAGAAGCAAACTCACCGGCGGAGAAGAAACGGTGATCGAGAGTCTCGACTCCGTCGGGGAGGCCGTCACCCCCCACGATCCGGCATTCGATGGCGACCGTGAACTGCTGAACCTCGTCGCCGTTCGGATACAGCACATCGTACTGCGGCGATGAATACACGCCCACCAGCCGGCCCGGCTCCACGCGCCAGCCGGTTTCCTCCAGCGACTCTCGCGCCGCGCACTCGGCAAAGTTTTCGCCAATCTCCAAAACGCCGCCGGGCAATCCCCACCAATCGAAATCGGCGCGGCGCTGAAACAACAGCCGCCCGCGCTCGTCGCGGATGAGCGCGGTGGCATAGGGCAGGATCACTTTTCGGCGGCCCACTTGGGAGCGCAACCAGTGGATGTAATTAGCAGGTGGCAAGTGGCAGGTGGCAGGCAGCAGGCGGCTGATGGCTGATCGCTGAGTGCTGATCGTTCATTGTTTGAGCAGATCGAGTGCGGTTTGATACACGCGCTCCGGGTCAACGTCGAAGGCCACTTGCGCGATGCGCCCGTTCGCCGATCGAATCGTGCGCCCGTCGCTGGGGCCGTCGATCACCACCTCGCACGAAACATCGCGCGCGCCGACGATGTCGGGCCAGCCCACCGCGAGCGTGGTCAGCGTATCCCACAAATGATAGCCGGTGCCGTGCGTGAATTGCCAGCATTGATACGCAAGATCGGAGAGGAGATATTGCCTTTGCTGTGCGAGGCGGGCGAGAAACGACTCGGAGACGGGAACTTTGTCGGTGGCGTCGAGGCCGACGAGTGTGATGGGGAGGCTCGACTTCCACACCCGCGCCGCCGAGACCGAATCCCAAAACACATTCCACTCGGCGGCGCCGTCGCCATCGGGCGGCAGAACATTGCCGGGAACGTCAATCGCGCCGCCCATCCAATAGAGCCGCTCGATTTTTGATTCGATGTCCGGCGCGGAGTCGAGCGCGGCGGCCAAATTGGTGAGCGGGCCGGTGAAGAGCAGAGTCACTTTGTCGGCGGCGGCGCGCGCCTTTTGGATCAGCAGTTCGTGAGCGGAGATCGATTGAGGTTGGCCGAAGGGGCGGGCGTTGAGGATCGGCAGTCCGTTAACCAGATCGGAATGGACGCGCCACTCGTGCGGGAAGGGGTGTCGGCCTTCCACCGTCCCGGCGGCGACGGGGATGTTGGGATGCCCCAGCAGTTGAAGTATTTTCAGCGTGGCGGGCAGTCCCGTTTCGAGGTAACAATCGGCGGGCGTGACCCCGATGCCCAGCGCAGCGACGTTTTTCATGCCCATCAAAAAAATGATCGAGAGCAGATCATCCACGCCTGCGTCGTGATCGAAGTAAACCTGTTTCATTCGCTATCCAATGTGCGTTTGAGTGAGTTGCGGTATACTGCGCACGCGGGCAGTATAGCAGAAGCCATGAAGCCAGACGATAAATTAATTTTGCTGACCAATGACGACGGGATCGGATCGCCGGGGTTGCGGGCCGCCGCCGAAGCGTTATCGACTCTCGGCTGGGTCACGGTGGTCGCGCCGCGCGAGCAGTGGTCGGGCGCGGGGCGCAGTATCCCCTCCTCCACCGGCGGCGTGATTCATCCACAGCAGAAATTGATCAACAATGATCACTGGGAAGTGTTTGCGGTGGAGGGAACACCGGCGCAGGCGGTTCAGCACGGCGTGTTGGAATTGACGCCGCGCAAGCCCGATCTCGTTGTGGCCGGGATCAATTACGGCGAGAACGTGGGCACGGGCGTGACCATTTCGGGCACGGTGGGCGCGGCGTTGGAGGCCGCCTCCTTCGGCATCCCGGCCATGGCCGTTTCGCTGGAGACGCCGAAGCAGTATCACCTTTCGCATTCCGACGAGATCGATTTTTCGGCGGCGGCGCATTTCACGCGCCTCTTCGGCGATCTGCTTCTGCGCGCGCCGCGCCCGCCCGATGTGGACGTGCTGAAAGTGGACGTTCCGGCGGAGGCCACCCCCTCGGCTCTATGGCGCATGACCCATCTCTCGCGCCAGCGTTACTACATGCCGGTGAAGCCGACTCGCGAAAAATTTTCCGACCGCGCTCGTGTGGGCTACGACCGCGACTTCGATCCGAATCTGGAGCCGGACTCCGACGTGGCGGCCTTGATCAACGAGAAGATTGTCGCCGTCACCCCGCTTTCGCTCAATCTCACCTCGCGCATCAATCTAAAGGCATGGGAGACTGAGTTGAAGCGATTCTGAATCCGTGAACCCCGCTCGCGCAGTATAATTTCATTGCAAAGGAGACTCGTTCAATGGCGCTACCCAACTACGCATACTTCGATGGCCGCATCGTTCCGTACAGCGAAGCCAAAGTGGGCGTGCTGACGCACGCGCTCAACTACGGCACGGCTGCCTTCGGCGGCGTGCGCGGATACTGGAACAGCGACGAAGAGCAGTTGTTTGTCTTCCGCCCCCACGATCACGTCAAACGATTCCTGCAATCGGCCAAACTGCTGTGCATGGATCTGCCCTACACCGAAGACGACCTTGTCAAAGGCATGTTCGATCTTCTGCGAACCGAGGGCCACCGCGCCGATTGCTACATCCGCCCGCTGGCCTTCATGGGCGACGAAATCATCGGCGTGCGTTTGCACAATCTTCATCCCTCCATTTCCATTGTATCCATTCCGTTTGGCCGGTATGTCGAAGCCGAGGAAGGCGTGCATGTCACCATCTCCTCCTGGCGGCGGGTGGACGACAACAGCATCCCCGCGCGCGGCAAGATCGCCGGAGCCTACGTCAACTCGGCCTTCATCAAAACCGACGCCGAACGCGCGGGCTTCGACGAGGCGCTGGTGTTGAATCAAGACGGCCACCTCTCCGAGGGCTCCGCCGAAAATTTGTACATCGTCCGCAACGGGGTCGTCGCCACCCCGCCCGTCACCGACAACATCCTCGAAGGCATCACCCGCCGCACCGTCTTCACCCTTCTGCGCGATGAACTCGGCTTCGAAGTGGTGGAGCGCCCCATCGACCGCACCGAAATCTACGTGGCCGACGAAGCCTTCTTCAGCGGCACCGGCGTGCAAATCGCCGCCATCACCCGCGTCGATCACCGCCCCATCGGCTCGGGCAAAATGGGCCCGCTGGTGAGCGACTTGCGCGAGCTGTATTTCAACGTGGTGCGCGGCAAAGCGCAGAAGTATCGCCACTGGTGCGCGCCCGTGTACGAAACCGAGCGCGAGCTAGCGAAAGCGTGAAGCCGAAAAAGAGGTCAGAGGTCGGAGGTCAGGCGTTTCTGACTTCTGACTTCTGACTTCTGGCTTCTGACTTCTGACTTCCCGTGTCCGCCCCTCCCCGCGCGCTCGGCCTCGTCATCGGCCTCACCGTGTTCATCGTGCTGGCCGCCGCCGATGTGCTGTTCGCCGTCATCCTCCTGCGCACGCCCATCGATGTCCTCACCCCGCTGTGGGTCGGACTGATTCTGTTCAGCCTGCCTATGCTTGGATTCGTCGGCTACCGCACCGTGTCGTTGATGAACGCGCATTATCGCTTCACGCAAAATGCGCTGGTGATCGTGTGGGGCCCGGTCAAACAGATCATCCCCATGGCCGACATCTCCGGGCTGATTCTCGGAAGTGATCTGCCCGCCGACCTCGCCCCGCGCGGCCTGTGGTGGCCCGGCTGCATGGTGGGGCGCGGCCACACCAAAGCCGTGGGCGACCTCATGTATTACGCCACCGCGCCGCAGAGCGGGCAGATCATCGTTGCCGCCGGCGCAGGCGGCTATGTCATCTCCCCCGCCGACATCGACGGCTTCATCAATCAATTTGAGGAAGAGGGGCGCAAGGGCATCACCGAGCCGATCCCCTACGCGCAGAACCGCCCGGCGTTTTACGATTGGGATCTGTGGCGTGATCGGTGGGCGGCGGGGTTGGTAATCGCCGGATTATTGCTGCCGTTCATACTGCTCATCGTCATCGCCGCTCGTTTCCCCACCCTGCCCGCCATCACCCCTCTGCATTACGATGGATTGGGGCAAGTGGATCGCACCGGCCCGCCCACCGGCCTGCTCATCCTCCCCACCATCGGCGGACTGGCATGGCTCGCCAACGGACTCATCGGCGCGGTGTTGTATGCCCTGCGCCGCAATGATCGCCCGGCCGCATATATGCTGTGGTCGGGGTCCATCGTGGTGCAACTTCTCCTCTGGGTTGCGGCAGTGGGCCTGCTTTGAGTGAACCGCAAAGCAGGCAAAGAATTTTTGTGAACTTTGCGTCGTTGCGCCTTTGTGGTGAAAGTTGATAATCTGCAACTGCTGATTGGCTTTGCCCTCGCCGCGCTCATCGGCTATCTCGGCTATCGCCGCCGCGCGCTCAGCGCCAGCGGCGTGATCGGCGCCATCATCACCGGCGGCATCCTCTTCGGCGTTGGCGGTTTCTCCGGCGCGGCGCTGCTGCTGGCCTTCTTCATGTCCTCCAGCGCCCTCTCGCGTTTCAAAGAGACTCAAAAAGAATCGCTGGCCGAAAAATTCTCGAAAGGATCACAGCGCGACCTCGGGCAAGCGTTGGCGAACGGCGGCGTGGCCGCGCTGTGCATCGTGGGATTCGCCCTTACCCGCCAGCCCGCGTGGTGGGCCGCCGCCGCCGCCGCGTTGGCCGCCGCCAACGCCGACACGTGGGCCACCGAGCTCGGCGTCCTCAGCAAAACGCCGCCGCGATTGATCACAACCGGCGCAATGGTCGAAGTTGGCGCGTCGGGTGGAGTGAGTCTTTTTGGAACGCTGGCCGCGTTGGCCGGTTCCCTCCTCATCGGCCTCACTGCTTTCGCCGCCGCGCTTCTCGATCCCGCGCTCCGATCGTTATTCTCCGATCCGTTTTCTCTCGCCGCCATCGTCACCCTTTGCGGCCTCGCCGCCTCGCTGTTCGACAGCCTTCTCGGCGCGACCGCGCAAGCGATTTATTATTGCGAGGCTTGCCAAAAGGAAACAGAACGCCACCCCGCACACCGCTGTGGCAATCCGACTCGCCAAGTGCGCGGCTGGGGGTGGCTGAACAACGATTGGGTGAACTTTTGGGCGACGGCGGCGGGGGCGGCAATGGCGGCGGTGTTCGCGCCGCTCATGTGACGCTCAATCCCCCGTGGCCGCCGCTTCCATCCTCACCGCCTCTCCCCGTTTCACTCCCACCATCATCGCCAGCGCAACCAGCATAAAGATCGGCGCGACGATCATGATGTTGTTGTAATTCTTCCCTGTGGTGGGCCGCCGCCCGAACCGGCCGCCGAGGTATCCGGCGGGCAGGGCGAAGATGACGAAGACCAGCGACAGTTGGCCGAGCAGTCGCGCGCCGTCGGCTTCTTCGAGGCCGAGATGATTCTTGGCGTACAGGGTGAAGAAGGCCTCGATGGCGGTGTAACCGAGAAACCAGAAGAAGATCGCCAGCAGAATCCGCAGAGCGCTTTTGTCGGAGTCCTGCATCACCGTGCGCAGGCTCTCCCACATGCCCGGCTCTTTTTCGCTCGCTTCGTACGTCGTCG
>VGOW01000065.1 GCA_016875735.1 Chloroflexota bacterium
ACGCGGTAGCCGAAGCCCTTAACCGCCCTTTCGCGACGCTCTCGCTCGAAATGGTCTATCGCAGTCTCTACTATTTTACCCAAGCGCATCATCGCGGCGAAGCGACTCAGGTCGTCGCCTATCTCGCTGCTAATGCCAAGGGGCTGGGGATCATCAAGCGCAAGCGTCAGACCCGCCCCTCGCCGCCTAAACTTTCACCCTTGACGGTGTTCGGCGAGCCTTAACTTGTGACCAATGCTCTTAGGTATTCGTTGACAGGCTTCCCCGAAATCAGCCAAAACAAAACAGCCAGTGGACTCTTCATCCACTGGCTGTTGTTTTCTTTCGCAACTATTGAAGCGCTTCCTCTTCCGTCGCCGGCGCGCCGCCCGATTTCTTGAAGCGATAGGTGATTCGCCCCCGCGTGAGATCATACGGCGACAATTCCACTTTCACCCGATCGCCCAGCAGAATGCGGATGTAATACTTTCGCATCTTACCGGAGAGGTAAGCCAGCACCCGGTGTTTGTTGTCGAGTTCCACCGTGAACTGCGTGCTGGGCAGGGCCTCAACAACCATACCCTCAACTTCTATTTTCTCTTCTGTTTTCGCCATACAAGCTCTCCAAAAAAAATCGGCGCTGTTGCGCAACGGTTCGCGAAACAGGCCGAAATGCGAAGGTGAGAAGTCGAGTGTCGATTGACCCAACAAGCCTCTTTCGCGCGAAAGACCCTCCCGCGTTGACAGACATTATAACACCGATTTACTTTTCACACACTCCGACCCCTAGGGCAATCGCATCAAAAGTGGGGTAAAACAAGGCTATCTAGGAAAAGAGGAGATAGCCATGGACAACATCCGTCCAGCCTTCCGCTCCACAGATGACCCCACAGATCGCAATCGTAATAATATCGATCAGTTTATGGTCTTTGGTTCGCTCCTTGCGAGGGTCCTTCACCTTGCCAAAATATTCTTCAATCATTTCTATCGGCTTCTTGTTGTCCATGGCTATCTCCTCTTTTCCTAGATAGCCTTGTTTTACCCCACTTTTGATGCGATTGCCCTAGGTTTTGTATAAAGATCGAAGCGGCATTACAATCACGGCAACGATTTTTGGCAGAGGAAGCGGCTCAATATGACAGCACAGCCATCCGATCAAACTTTCGACCACGTCATCATCGGCTCCGGATTCGGCGGCAGCGTTTCGGCCATGCGCCTCGCCGAGAAGGGTTACCGTGTGCTCGTGCTCGAGCGCGGCAAACGTTTCCGCGATCAAGATTTCGCCGCCACAAACTGGATCGCGTGGAAGTATCTCTGGCTTCCCGCCGCGCGCTGTTTCGGCATTTTGCAGATCAGCGCTTTCCGCGATGTGTTCGTGCTGCACGGCGCGGGGGTGGGCGGCGGAAGCTTGGGATACGCCAACGTGTTGATGGAGCCGGATGAAAAACTGTTCGCCGCTCCGGCGTGGAGTCACTTGGCCGATTGGAAATCGATTCTGCGATCCCATTACGACACTGCCCGCCGGATGCTCGGCGTGACTCGCAACCCGCGCCTGTGGGCCGCCGACGCGGCGCTGAAGGAAATCGCCGACTCGATGGGCATGGGGCACACCTTCCAACCCACCGACGTGGGCGCGTTCTTCGGCGAGCCGGGAGTGGAAGCGCCCGATCCGTTCTTCGGCGGTGAAGGCCCGGCGCGCGTGGGCTGTATTCAGTGCGGCGGCTGTATGGTGGGTTGCCGCCACAACTCCAAAAACACACTGGCAAAAAACTACCTCTACTTCGCCGAGAGATGGGGCGCGCAAATTTGGCCCGAATGCGAAGTGCGCGACGTGCGCCCTCTGCCCCAAGGCCAGCCCGACGGCGCGCGCTACGAAGTGATCTATCGCAGTTCCACCGCATGGCTGTTCAAGTCTCAGCGCGTGGTGCGCGCGCGCAACGTCGTCTTTTCGGCCGGCGCCTTGGGCACACTGCGGTTGCTCTTCCGCTGTCGCGACATCACCGGCTCACTACGCAACATTTCGCCGCGACTCGGCGACATGGTGCGCACCAACAGCGAAACCCTGCTCGGCGCAACCAGCCGCAACGACGCCACCGACTATTCACAGGGCATCGCCATCACTTCCATCTTCCATCCCGATCCGGTGACTCACATCGAGCCGGTGCGTTACCCCGCCGGTTCCGACCTCATGCGCTTCCTCGCCGGCCCGCTCATGAATTCGGGGAGCGTGTTGACTCGCCTTCTCAAATCCATCGTCGAAATAATCTTGCATCCGCTCGATTTCCTTAGAGTGTTCATCCTGCCTGGCTGGGCCGTTCGTAGTACCATCCTGCTCGTCATGCAAACCGAGGACAACCGCCTCCGTTTGCGATTGGGCCGCGGTCTCTTCACCCTCTTTCGCCGCGGCCTCGTCTCGCTTCCCGACGAAGAGCAAAACATCCCTACACACATTGATGTCGGCCATGCAGTGACTCGGAAGTTCGCCGAAAAGGTTGACGGCGTCCCGTTGGGAACGATCAACGAAGGCATCTTTCGGATTCCGATCACGGCCCACATTCTGGGCGGCTGCCCATTCGGGCGTGGCGCCGACGAGGGCGTGATCGATCTCAATTGCCAGATTCACAACTATCCGGGTCTCTATGTCGTGGATGGCTCCATCGTCCCCGCCAACCCCGGCGTGAATCCGAGTCTCACCATCACCGCGTTGGCTGAATATGCCATGAGCCGTGTGCCGCCGAAAGATGATGTTCCGGCGCGAGAGACGCTCACTGGCGCGAGTCGGTTGCCCGCGCCGCCGTAGATTATCGGTCGAGGGTGAGGGTGTGCCCGCCATCCACGACGATTGTTTGGCCGCGAATCATCGAGGCGGCGGGCGAGCAGAGAAAGGCCGCCACTTGCGCCACATCATCGGGGGTGACGAGGCGGCCCGCGGGGATGACGGCGCGGCTCTCGGCGATCACGTCGCGATTGCGGGCGACGCTGAAATGTTTGAGCGCCTCCGTTTCCACGAGGCCCGGCGAGATGGCGTTGACGGCGATGTTGTATTTGGCGAGCTCGACGGCGAGGTAGCGGGTGAGGGCTTCGAGCGCGGCTTTGCTCGCACCCACGACGACGTATTCGGGCATGACCCGCGATGAGCCGGGCGACGAAATGGAAACGATGTGCCCGCCGCCGCGCTGTTGCATGAGCGGCGCGGCCCGTTGGGCGCAGAACAGCGCCGCGCGGGCGTTGATGTTCATCGTCCAATCCCAGCCTTTGATTTTCTGAAGCATGACCGGGCGGTTGTAACCCGAAGCGGCGTTGTTGATCAGAATGTCCAACCCGCCGAACTCCGATTCGGTTTCGGAGAAGAGCGTTTCGATTCCTTCCTCCTCGCCGATGTCGGCTTTCACCACCAACGCGCGGCGGCCCATGGCGCGAATGGACTGGGCCGTTTCTTCGGCGGGGGCGCGGTTGCGGAAGAAGTTGACGATCACATCTGCGCCTTCGCGGGCGAAGCGCAGGGCAATGGCTTTGCCAATCCCGCGGCCCGAGCCGGTGACGAGGACGATCTTGTTGTCGAAGGCCATGATATTTTCATCAACGGATGGAACGGATGAAACGGATTGTCGTGAATCGAATCCGCTCAACCCGCCAAATCAGTTGACGACTCTCACCGGGTTCAGCTGCGACACATCGAACTCGTCGATCCTCTCCGCGCCCAACGCTTCGAGCGCGGCGCGGGCAGCGGCGGCATCGTTCCGCAGAGCGGCCACGTTCACGCCCCGACAGGCATCGGGCAGGGGGGCGAGCCAGCGGCGGGCGCGAGCGAACATTTTGATCGCGCCAACGTAGTTGCGCCGGGTGATCTGCAAATAGGTTACCGCGATTTGCAGGATGCCGCGATACAGTTCGCGCGCCGGCCGGGGCTCCTCTTTCCAGGCGTGCTCAAGTTCTTCGTGCGCCTCAAAATACTCGCCGCGATTGAACAGCGCGATGCCCTTGACGGCGTGTTCCGAAAGCCTGCCCTCGGCAGTCGGGTCGAGCGCATTGTTCACGGACAGCGAATCTCGACGAAGTAATTGAACGACACGCTTTGCCCGGCGGCGTCTTGTATCCGCGCGTTGCCCGGCACTTGCGCCCCGCAGCTGGTGATGCGGTCGAAGTGCACGTATTGATACGTGATGCCTGCGTCGGCGTAAGTGCCGGTGATGCCTTTGGTGATGGGAGCGCCGATGCCATCGCCGGTGATGGTGAAGGGCGCCACGCCGCCAGTGAACTCGATGCTGAGTGTGGCCATCGCATCGTTGCCGGTTCCAACGCGGCCGGCCGACACAAAACTGACTCGGCGCACGGTGATGGGGCCGCCACTGCTGGGTGGGCTGGTGGGCGTGCGCACACCGCCTCCGCCGCCGCTCCCGCTGGTGGCGGTGGGTCGCGGAAGGGTGACGGCGATGATCGGAGTCGGAGTCGCCGAAGGGGCGGGGGTGGGTTCGGGGGTGTCGGTGAAAACGGGCGCGGGTGTGGCCGAGGGTTCGGCAACGGTGACGGTGTACACATCCGACTCGGCTCTGGCGCCGTTGCTGTCAAGAACGGCCACTTGCAGTTCGTAGATTCCGGCGGCGCTCGGCTTCCATTGGAATGTTGCTTCGAGGGTGGTTTGTTTGCCGTCGCCCTGCCGCGCATCGGCCAGTTGCCCGTTCACCATCAGATCGACGCGGGCCACTCCGGCGGAGGCTTTCGCCAGCGCATCGATGAGCAGGGGCTCATCGCTCAGCGACAGACTCACTGAAGTTTGATCGGGCGAAAAGATTGCGACATTGAGTGACTCGGCGGCCGGTTGTGTGGGCAGAGGCGTATCAGTTTGCGGCAGCAGGTTCGACAAGAGACCGGGGTTGAGCCGCATGACGGCAATTGCCCCGCCGATGCAGAAGCCGGAGAGAGCCAACACAACGAGTCCGGCGATTGCCCAAATGATGACGGTGTTGTTTCGGTTGGGCCGGTTGGGTATATCCGGCCGAGAGTAGATGGTTTTCATGAGGATGGCTCCTGCCGGGTCGCGGCGGGCGAAGATGTGTGCGTGCCGTTATGAGTGTACTTGGGTTGGGTGAGTTGTCAATGCGGGGGAGCGCCGTTTCCGATATGTTACAATCCTGCCGATCATGAACCCTTTCCTTCCCATTCTGTGGTTGCTGTTGGGCGCGGCGGCCATGATTGTCGGCGCGGCTGTGCCCCGCCTGCGGCGGTGGGTGGCCGGGCTGACGCCGGCGGCGGCCAGTGTTTTGGCGCTTTTGACTGCGCTGGCATTGGGCCTGCGGCTCGATTCGCGGGTCACGGTTTCGACGTGGCAGCCCCAGTCGTTGTTCGATGCCGGACTCACGCTCGTTTCGGATCGGGTATCGTGGCTGTTTGCAGTGGTGATTTTGGCGGCGGTGGTGGGCGTGTTTCTCACCGGCCTCTCGCGCCCCGGCGGGCCGCGGTTGGGGCCGCGCACAGCCAGCCTGCTCATTGCGGCGGCGGCAGTGGCGGCGGTGCAATCCGAAAACCTGATCACGCTGGCAATCATGTGGACGGTGTTGGATGTTGTGTATTTCCTCAGCCTTGTGCTATTGGCCGAAGGCGAGGACGTTGAAAAACAAGCCGTGCTCAGCCTTTCGTTTCACTCGGCGGCCACATTTTGTGTGATTGCGGCGGCGTTGGACACCCTGCACTTGGGCCAGCCCGTTTTTCTGGTGGGGCAGTCGCCACTGAGCAACCGCGCGGTGCTGTTTCTGTTGCTGGCCGTCGTCTTCCGTTTGGGCGTGTTCCCCTTTCATCTCGGCTTGCCCGCCGATGCCAATGTGCGCCAGGGGTTGGGCACACTGCTCCGGCTCGTCCCGGCGGCGGTGGCGCTCGACGCATTCGTGCATGTGCTGGCTATCGTCCCCGAACTGCCGTTGAAGCCGTGGCTGAGTGCGGCGGCGTCCATTGGGTTGTTGGTGGGGGCCCTGCAGTGGTGGGATTCGGCGGACCCGAGACAGGGGATCAGTTTTGTGACTCTGGCATATTCATCGCTGGCATTGTTGGCCGCGTTGTGGGGCGGGCCGTTGGCGGCGGCAGGCGTGTTGGCTTTTGGGCTAGCATTGGTGGCCGGGGGCGCGGCGCTCTTTCTCGGCAATGGCTTCAGCGAAAGCGGGCGATGGTGGTCTATCCCGGCCTTTGCCGGAGCGATTGTTTTGATCGGCTTCCCGTTCACGGTGGGCTTTCACGGCTCGGTCGTGTTGTATTCGGGGTTGATTGCTGAGGGAGCATGGCTGTTGTTTGCGGTATGCGTTTTCGGGCAAGTGTTGCTCACAGCCTCAACCCTTCGGCTGGCGCTGTGGCCCGGAGAGCCAACGCCCACTGACGAGCCGCTGGTCGGTGTGGCCTATTTGTTTGGGTTGGCCGCGCCATTGTTGTTTGCCGTTGTGGGCGGGCTGGCCGGGAACGCGCTGGCCGGAACGACTCTGCCGGGTTTGCTCGCGGCGCAAAGCCTCACCGCGCTCGGCGTGGTGGTGGCCTCGGCGTTGAGCGGCGTGGGGCTGTGGCGATTCGAGGGACTCTTCCGCGCGCGAGCCGAGTCGGCGTGGGCGGCGGCCTCGTCGGCGGCCCGACTCGATTGGCTGTACACCTCATTCTGGGAAATCTATCGCCTCGCCGGGCGCGTGCTGCGCACTGTGGCCGCCATCATCGAAGGCGAGGGCGGCGTGCTGTGGACGATTGTGGCCGTGCTGTTGGTTTGGCTGCTCTTTCGGGGACGATAGCCGTCGTGCCAACGTTTGCCGAACTGCTCTCACGTTTTTCATTCCTCGCATCCACTCCGGCGTCGGTGGGAGTGGTGATCACTGCCGGAGTCATTGTAATCTTTTTCGACTGGCGCATGTTGGTGTTGGCCGCCGGAACGCAGGCCGTGTTGGCCGGGTTGCTTTATTCTCAACTCCTCCCGCCGCAAATCGCCGGAGTGAAAATGATCGTTGGCCTGCTCATTGCTGTGCAAATGTATGTCACCGGGCGGCAGATCGACACAGCGTCGCCGCGCCGCGCTGATGACACACGGCGCAGATTCACCACCGGGCTTCCGTTCCGCATCGTCGTCGCGGCAATGGTGCTTCTGCTCAGTTGGCAGGCGTCGGCCTCCCCCGATTCCTCTCTGCCCGAAGTGTCGCCGACGGTATCGCTGGCCGTGTTCGGTTTGGTGGCGATGGGTTTGTTGGGATTGGGTCTCACCGAAGAGCCGTTGAAGGGCGGCATCCTGCTCATCACTGCGCTCACCGGCTTCGAGTTGTATTACGCCGCAGTCGAACCCGCGCTGGCCGTGATGGCTCTGCTCGCGGCGATGAGTTTCGCCATATCGCTGGCGGCGTGCTATTTGGCGGTGGTGCGAAGCCAGCCGGATCGGAGCGGGGCGGGATGATCGTTCCCCTGCTCATGCTGGCCGCCCCGGCGATCATGTCGTTGGCGGCCTATCTCCTGCGGCGATGGGTGTGGGCGCAGAGCCTCATTGCCGCGCTCACTTCGGCAACGCTCGGCCTGCTTGCCCTGCAAATCCCGCTCGATCAAATTGCCGTGTTCGCCGGGCGCGATGTTCAGTTTCAATCGGCGTGGGTTGTGTTGGGAAGATCGTTCACCTTTGCCGAAACGGATCGGCCTTCGCTCGCGTTCATCTACCTTGCCTCGACCTTTTTCTTCGCCGGAGCCGGAGCCGCCAAACCCCCGCGCGCCTTTTTGCCGGTGGGGCTGATCACGCTCTCGTTGCTGGCCGCCACCATTTTCGCCCAGCCGTTTCTCTTCGCCGCGCTGTTCCTCGAAATGATCGCCGCCTCCGCCGCATTCATCCTCTCCGACGATGAGCATCCGGCGACGCGCGGGGCACTGCGTTTGCTCGTCTTCGTCACACTGGCTGTGCCGTTCATTTTGTTGGCTGGCTGGCAATTGGAAGGCCTCGCCACCAGCCCCGAAGACACCTCACTGCTCGTGCGCGCCACCATTCTGCTCAACATCGGCCTGCTGATTCTGTTGGCCGTCGTCCCATTCCACTCCTGGATTCCGAATGTGGCCGACGACTCGGCGCCCTATGCTTCGGCGTTCGTGTTCACGGTGGTGCAAACGGCAGTGATGTTTTTCATGCTCAAGTTCTTCACTCAATTCGACTGGCTGAGAGCCAACACCGCCGAGTTCGCCGCCCTGCGGCTGGCCGGGGCGGCGATGGTCGGCGTCGGTGGGGCGTTCGCTTTTGCCCAGCGCAAGTTCGGGCGGCTGATGGGTTATGCGGTGATGGTCGATCTCGGCACGGCGTTGTTGGCGGTGAGTATCGTCGAGGCGGATGGGTTGCCCACCGCGCTTTCCATCGTGGCTCTGCGCGGCATCGGGTTGGCTGTGTGGGGCATGGGCTTGGGCTGGATCCGGTCGCGCTCGACTCATCGCAATAGCGACGACTTCGATCATGTCTCCGGACTGGGCTGGCAAATGCCGTTTGCCGCCGCCGCCGTGATCGTGGGCGGACTCTCGTTGGCGGCCATCCCCCTCACGGCCGGCTTCACCGGGCGATGGGCGCTGTTCCGTTTGCTGGCCCGCAACGATCTGACGTTGGCCTTCGTTTTGCTCATCGCCAGCGTGAGCGTGACGCTGGCTTATGCGCGCGGCATTGCCGCGCTGTTGCGCCCGCCCGCCGCCGAAGAATCCGACGCCCCGCGCGAAGGGCAAGCGACCATTGTGTTTGTGATTGCGGGCATTGGCGCGATCATTTTGCTGGGCATGTTTCCGCAGATGTTATTGCCCGCGGTGGCTCGCGCGGCGGAAGCATTTGTGAAGTAATCGCCGCTTCTAATTTCGGTACGATCTTTTCCCAATCGTATTGCTTCACAAATTCATATCCGTGTTCGATCAGCGCTCGTTGTTTGGCCTCATCGCGCAAAAGAGAGAGCGCCGCATTGGCAAAATCGGCGGCGGCGTCGGCGAGCAATAGTTCGCGCCCGCTCTGCACGGCGAACCCCTCCGCGCCGAGAGTCGTCGAAACGATGGGTCGGCGCAGTGCCATCGCTTCGAGTAGTTTGAATCGGGTGCCGCCGCCCATTTTCAGCGGGGCGACGTACACTGCCGCCCCGGCGATGTGAGGCCGGGCGTCGTCCACCGCGCCCGTGACGACGACTCCCTTTCGTTCGCTCAATCGCTGCACCGCCTCTGTTGGCTTTTGCCCGACGATGACAAATCGAACGTCGGCGGCTTCGCGTTGGATCAATGGCAGGATGTCGCGCGCGAACCACGTCACCGCATCGACATTGGGGCGGTAATCCATCTTCCCCGTGAACACAAGTTTGAGATTTGAAGTTTGGAGTTTGGAGTTTGCATATTCCGACAGGAAGATGCCGTTGGGAATGATGATCGGTTCGAGGGTCGGAACGAGGGCGCGGAGGGCGGCCGAGTCTTCGGCGGAGACGCAGGTGACGCGATGGGCGCGGCGGCACACGTCGGCTTCGAATCGGGACAGGCGTCGAGTCTGAATGATTGAATAAAGCGCGGCGGGCCAACGTCGCGGGTTGCGTAGATCGGTGGCGAAGGCGCGGCGCTGGAGTAGGGTTTCGGCGTTGTGCGCGTCGTAAATGATTGTGGAGGGTGGAGGGGTGAGCGTGGAGCGAAGGAAGGGGGCGAGTTCGAGACCTTCGACGAAGATGGCGTCGAAATGGAGAGTGTGAATGAGAGAAGAGAGTCGCTCGGCGAATTGGGGAGAGGCAAGGCGGTGAGCGAGGTCGGGCAGAGGGGAAAGGAAAAGATCGCGGAGGCGGTTGGCGGCCGTGCGATGTGGCGAAGTCACGGTTTCGATCCGCGGGCAAGCGGAGCGCAGTTCGGGCGTGATCGTTTCGCTCCCGTCGGCAAAGGTGAGCAGGCTGATCTCATGCCGTGCCGAGAGGCTTTTGATCAATCCCCAATTGCGGATGGCCGTGCCCTGCCGGGGCGGGTGAGGGAGTTGGGGGGTGAGGAAGAGGAGGAGCATGGGAAGGAAGAATGCGGAATGATGAATGGCGAATGACGAATGAACAATGAACGATGAACACTGAACGATGAAAAAAGGAGGGTTTCCTGACCGCTGTCCGCTGACTGCCGAGTGCTGACCGCTATCCGCTGACTGCTCGATAGACGGCTAAAGTTTCGCGGGCGCATTTTTCCCACGAGAAGTCTTTGAGGCGGGCGCGGCCTTTGGCGACGAGGGTTTGCCGATAAGCCGAGTCGTCGAGCACGGCGCGGATGGCGCTGGTGATGCTGCCGGGGTCATCGGGATCGCAGAGGGCGGCGGCGCCCCCGGCGATTTCGGGCAGGGAGGCGCGGTTGGCGATGACGGCGGGTGTGTCGCAGGCAAAGGCCTCGAGCACCGGCAGGCCGAAGCCTTCGTAGTGCGAGGGAAGGACGAGCGCCGATGCGCCGCAATAGAGCGCGGGGAGATCGTCGGCGGGAAAGTCTTGAAGAAGGTGGACGCGAGATTCGAGTTTGAGTTCGTGAATACGGGCGAGAGTTTCGTCGAAGAGCCAGCCTTTGTTGCCGACGAGGACGAGCGGCGGCGCGTCGTTCGGCAATTTTGTGTACGCGGCCAACAGCCCCGACACATTTTTGCGCGGCTCGAAGGTGCCGACGAAAAGAAGGCAGCCAATAGGGATGTTGTGCCGCGCGGCGACGGCATCGATGGCTTCGGCGGGCTGGGGACGAAAGCGGTCGTCGGGGGCGAGGTGGACGGTGGTGACTTTTTCGGGCGGGACGCGGAGGAGGTTGAGGATGTCGTCGCGTGTGGCGTCGGAGTCGGCGAGGATGGCGTCGGCGCGCGCGGTGGCGGCGTGAATCTGATCGTTGTAATATCGGCGGCTGTCGGCGGTGAGAAATTGCGGGTAGCGCAGAAAGGTGAGGTCGTGAATGGTGATGACGGAGCGGAACGCGCCGCGCGGCGGGATGAAGTCGGGTGAGTGGAGGAGGTGGAGGCGGCGCGGGATGAGTTCGAGGCCGAGCGCGAGGCGCTCGAGGCGGTGATGCGCCGGTGTCCAGCAATCGGCGCGGCGCGCGTTGGCGGGCATGGGCAGGGTTTGGCGGGCTTTGCGCGAGTGGAAGAGGGTGTAATCGTTGGCGGGGTCGAGCACGGGCAGAATCGCCGCGAGGCGGCGAATGTAGTTTGAGATTCCGCCGCTGGTGTAATGAGTGAGTCGGGCGTCGAGGCCGATTCTCATGGCGGGCATGATACCATTTTTGACCGTCGCGGGCGGTCTGAACTATAATCGTTCGCATCGCCGGAGGTTTGAGTATGGACGACAACATTCATCAGCTCATTCAGCGGGTTGACTGGCTGGATAAAGAACGCCAAAAAGATAAGGCCGAGATGACCCGCCTCACCGAGCGGCTGGCCGCGCTGGAAAAAGAGAAGGCTTCCATTGAACAGCGGCTGAAGCAAATGGACGCCGACATCACCAAAGCGGTGACGGCGGCCTCCCGAGTGGGCACGGTGGATACGTTGTTGGCTCAGGTGCGCGCCGATGTGACCAAGCAGATCGAGTCGCTGGAGTCGCGCCGCGCCGATAGCGAGCGCGAGCACGAGCGCCTGCGGCAGGTTGAGCGCGAAGGAATGAACCGCGCGCTGGCCGACATTCGCAAGCCTCTGGATACCGTCTCCAAATTGGAGCAGGATATGGCGGCGCGCAAAGAGGAAGAACGCCGGGTGGGCAAACTGCTGGCCGAGATTCAACAGAAGGCGGCCGAAGTGTTGAGGCGCGACGAGGAGCGCCTTCGGGCGATGGCGGCGCTGGAGGAGAGTCGACGACAAGACGCCAAGCGCGTGGCCGACCTGCAAACCGAGGCTCCCGAATTGCGCAAACGCGGCGACGAAAGCAAAGCCAAACTCGAAATACTCGAAGACCTCGTGCGGCGCAACGATGTGAAGGTGGGCGAACTGCTGGCGCTGGAAAACGATCGGCGGCTTTCGCAAATGGCGTGGATGGAAACGCAGGCGGTGGTCGCCGCCGAGCGCGAGCGGGCGTGGAATGAACTGCGCCAACGATCCGACGCGATTCTGCGCGACACCGAAGACTTCGGCCACCGCATGGAGACTTATGGCGAGACTCACCGCCAGATGAAAAAGTCCATCGAGGAATACTACGTCAACCTCGAGCGCATCGATCGGCGCATCAATGAGGCTGGAGAGATTCAGCGGCTCAACGAAGAACGCTTCCGGCAGGAGTGGAACGCCTTCCTCGCCGACGAGCAAAAACGCTGGACGACTCACATGCTTCTGCGCGACGAGCAGTGGCGCGAGAATGATCGCCACCTCGGCAAAGTGGGCGACCGGCTCGACTCGCTGGAAGAGCAGTCGGCCGACGTGCGCGAGACGGTGCGCGGAATGCAGGCCATCGATCAGGCTCGCCTGCAATCGATCTACGCTCTCATCCGCGAACTGATGGCCGAATACGATCAAACGCTGACGAAGGTGCGTTAGCGCACATGCGCGTCATTGGCACCGCCGGGCACGTCGATCACGGCAAGTCCACCCTCGTTCATGCCCTCACCGGCATTCACCCCGATCGGCTCAAAGAAGAGCGCGAACGGGAAATGACTATCGATCTCGGTTTCGCCTGGCTCACTCTGCCCGATGGCGAATCAGTGGGAGTGGTGGATGTGCCGGGCCACCGCGACTTCATCGAAAACATGCTGGCCGGAGTGGGCGGAATCGACGCCGCCCTTTTTGTGGTGGCCGCCGATGAAGGGGTGATGCCGCAGACGCGCGAACACCTCGCCATCCTCGACCTCCTGCAAATCAACGGCGGCGTTGTCGCCCTCACCAAAGCCGACCTCGCCGAATCGCCCGATTGGCTCGCGCTCGTCTCCGACGAAATTTCGCAGCTGCTCGAAGGCACTGCGCTCGCCGCCGCGCCCATTGTCCCGGTGTCGGCGCGCAGCGGGCAGGGCCTCGACGATCTGCGCCGCGCACTGCAAGCCTGCCTCGCCGCCCGCCCGGCCCGGCCCGATCTCGCCCGCCCGCGCCTGCCCATCGACCGCATCTTCACCATCGCCGGGTTCGGCACGGTGATCACCGGCACGCTGGCCGACGGCGCGCTGTCGGCGGGCGACGAAGTGATCATCCTTCCCGGCGATCACCCAGCGCGCATTCGCGGATTGCAAACGCACAAAACCAAAATCGAACGCGCTCTGCCCGGAAGCCGAGTGGCCGTCAACCTCACCGGCGTGCAGCTCTCCGACATTCGACGCGGCGACGTTCTCTGCCATCCCAACACACTGCGCACCACCGAACTTGTGGACGCGCAGTTTCGCCATCTCGACGACGCCGACCTGCCGCTCAAACACAACGCCGAAGTGAAATTTTTTGTGGGCGCCGCCGAAACGGTGGCAACCGCTCGCGTGTTGGGCGGCGAGGCCGTGCCCCCCGGCGCAATCGGCTGGCTGCAACTCGCCTTCAACGATCCGGTCGTCGTCGTCAAAGGCGATCGATTCATTCTGCGGCGGCCCTCGCCCGGCGCAACCATCGGCGGCGGGCTCATCGTCGATCCGCACCCGGCGCGGCGGCACAAACGGAATGATCCCGCCACACTCACTCGACTCGAAACCAACCTGCGCGGCACGCCGGGCGAGATTCTTCTGCAAGCCATGAACACCCTTGGTCCCGGCCCGCTGTCCGAGTCCGTCGCCAAATCTGGTTTGGACTCCGCCGCCGCTTCCGATGCCGCCGCCGATCTGTTTGCTCAGGGCCAACTCATCATTCTCGACTCTGGACTCTCCGCGCCGCCTCTGCCCGCCGCGACTCTCATCGCCTCACGCATCGCACTGCATCGCCTCACGCAAACCACCACCGATCTTCTCGCCGCGCACCACAAAGCCCAACCGCTCAAAGCCGGACTGCCGCGCGAAGAACTCAAAAGCAAACTCAAACTCGCGCCCAAAGTGTTCAACGCTTTTGTGTCGTGGATGGCCGGGCGGGGCGCGGTGGCCGAAGCGGGGGCACTGCTCCGCCTGCCCTCGCACGAAGTGAAACTCAGCGCCGATCAACAAGCCAGCGCCGACCGGCTCTTCACCGTCTTCCGCCGCGACCCGCACAACACGCCCTCGCCCAAAGACGCCTCGGCGATGGTGGGCGACGACGTGCTGGGTGTTCTGCTTGATCGCGGCGATCTCATCGCTGTCTCGACCGATGTGTACTTCCTGCGCGAGACGTATGAAAAAATGGCCGCCGACATCCGCGCCTACCTCGCCGCCAACCGAACCATCACCGTTGCCCAAGTGCGCGACATGTTCGCCACCTCGCGCAAATATGCCCTCGCTCTCATGGAGCACCTCGACACAATCGGCGTGACGATTCGGAAGGGCGATGAGCGGGTGTTGAAGTGAACCGCGTTTACTTCGGCGATAACCTCCCCGTCCTCCAATCCCTCCCTTCAGAGTCGGGTGCCCTGATCTACATCGATCCGCCGTTCAACACCGGCAAAGCGCAATCGCGCGCGCAGATCAAAACGGTTCGCGATGCGGAGGGAGATCGTACGGGGTTTCAGGGGCGGCGATACAAGACGATCCGGCTCGGCGCGCGCGCTTTTGCCGACAACTTCGGCAAAGATTTCGTTGCGTTTCTCGAACCCCGCCTCCGCGAAGCGCACCGCATTCTCGCCCCCAACGGCTCGCTCTACTTTCACATCGACTACCGCGAAGTTCACTACTGCAAAATACTTCTCGACGAGATTTTCGGGCGCGAGTGTTTTCTCAATGAGATCATTTGGGCCTACGACTACGGCGCGCGGACGAAAAAGAAATGGCCACCCAAGCACGACAACATTCTGTGGTACGCCAAGAATCCGAACGATTACATCTTCAACGTGGATGCGATCGAGCGCATCCCCTACATGGCGCCGGGGCTGGTGGGGCCAGAGAAGGCCGCGCGCGGCAAACTGCCCACCGATACATGGTGGCACACCATCGTCAGCCCCACCGGAAAAGAAAAGACCGGCTACCCAACGCAGAAGCCGGTCGCAATCCTCAAACGTATCATTGCCGCCTCGTCACATCCCGGCGACACCGTGCTCGACTTTTTTGCCGGGAGCGGCACCACGGGCGAGGCCGCGTTTCAATTGGGGCGCAAGTTTATTTTGGTGGACAACAACAAACAAGCCATTGCCGTGATGCGGAAGAGACTCGCAAGCGTGCCCGGTCTGAAATTCATCACTGCGTAAAAGAAGGACTGACGCAGTTCGACTCATGGTTGCCCACGAATTGCGCGAATTTCTCGAATGATTCGCCTCAAGTTTCGTGTCATTCGTGAAATTGATGGGCAGTTTTTTTCGCAACTGCGTAACTCCTAAATGGATTGCGCCCCCGCCTTTCCCCTCTGCGCCACCACCCACAGCATCAGCAGTCCCGTCCACAACATCGCCGCCACGAGCAAATGCAGTGAGCGCGACCACATGGGCAGGCGCATGATCACATTGCTGACGCCCAACCCGAATTGAATCACAATCAGCGCGGCCAGAATCGCCGAGACAATCTGCAAGCCGCGTTCGGCGCGCCCGGCGCGCACTAGCCGCAAAAGAACGAGGCCGACGGTGAGGGCGACGCCGAACGCCGCGAAGCGATGGAACATCTGAATGTTGATGAGCGCGGGGAAGGCAAATTCATACGTGTCGGCGCCGCAGTGCGGGAAGGTTGGGCAGGCCAGCGATGCGCCCGTGCGAGTCACATACGATCCGGTGAGGATGAGCAGATACGACATCGCCGCCGAGGTGGCCAGCGCCACCGGCAAACCCCGATCGCGGGCGATGACGTTTTTCATTCGCGCCGAGAGCCTCTGCGCCGCCGGGTGAGTGGCGGCCACCTGTGAGGCCACGCAGGCGGTCACGGCCATCGCCATGCCGGTGTGCATCCAGCCGCTCGCGGGCGGCAATTCAAAGATGACGTGAATGCCGCCGAGCGCAACTTGCGCGGCCAAAAAGCCAACGCCGAGCAAAGTCGGCTGAACCATCCACCCATTGCGGCGATGCCAGCGCCACGCCAGCACGGCCATAGCCACAATTTGTATGCTGGTAAATGCGCCCACCAGCCGATGCGAAAACTCCACCCACGGCGCGATTTGCAGAGGCGGAATCACTTGCCCGTAGCACAGCGGCCAATCGGGGCAGCCGAGTCCGTTGCCTGTGACGCGCACAATGCTTCCCACCAGAATCAACACCAATGCGCTGAGGAACGCCGAGAGGCTCAGATTGGCATACCACGTGTCGCGCCGCGCGGCGGCCAACGACTCGGTGTTGGATACGAATGCGGTTGATACAGCCATGCTTCAATTCTCCAATCTCTATTCTCTGCTCAAATCAATGCGCTGACACAGATCATCAGCAGAACGATTGCCAAATAAGTGTTCGAGGCGATGAACAACGAGCGCGCGCGGGCCGTCGTCGGTTCGGCGATGAGTTGACCGCACCGCCTCAGCAGATCGATGGTGGCAATGGCTGTGGGGATGAAATACAACCCACCCAGCGCCTCATCTGAGCCGAGCGCCAGCGCGGCGAAGGCCGTGGCCGCGCCGTGCACCGCCACCCACACCGCCGAATGCCTCGGCGAGGCTCGCGCCGGGAGCATCGGCACATTCACTCGCGCATAATCGTCGCGGCACATCATCGCCAGACTCCAAAAGTGAGCCGGTGTCCACAAGAAAACGAGAAGCCCGAGCACAACCACGCTGGGATGCGCCCAGCCCTGAGCGCCAACCGAAGAGTTGGCCGCCGCGCCGCCGCTGAGCACCGCGCACGTCCCGGCCAACCCGCCGATGACAATGTTGAGCACGGTGCGCGGCTTGAGCCACACCGTGTACACGCCAACGTAAACCACGGCTCCGGCAAACGACCAAAATGCCAACGCGGGATTGAGAGGCAAGGCGATGAGCGATGGGATAACGATCAGCGAAACGGCAACGACCGGCACCCAACCGGCGCGGGTGATCGCGCCGCTCACCAATGGGCGCCGCCTCGTGCGCCGCATCGAAGCGTCTTCCGATTGTTCGAGATATTGATTGAGCGCCGACGCGCCCGCCGCCGCCAACCCGCCGGTGAGAGTCATGGCAACGAGCGGCCCGAGTCCCGGCCAGCCGCCTGCGGCCAAAAATGCGCCGCCCGTTCCGGCAAACAACAGCAGGGCAACGATACGCAGCTTGAACAGCGTGACGATGGTTTCGATCAGCGAGGCGGCGCTGGCTCCGCGCGCCGAAGGAGTCTCAAATGGGGTGGTCATTTTCAATCCTTTTCGCGCTCGGCAAGTTGGCAGTTTGCCGGGCGCGCGCGCGCTGTGAATCGAGAACATAGAAGGGATAGCCGATGCCCAGCACGGCGGCGAAGAGAAACCATTGAGCGGCGTAGCCGAGATGCGAGCCTTCGGTGAGATCGAGCTGCGGTTGTGTTCGATACGGCGGGTCTGTCCGCGCCGGATCGGGCAATTGCTGAATATAGATCGGCAACAGCCGGAGCGTGATCTGTTGGCTGATGCGCTCGACGTTCGCTAAATTCCACAGCCGCAATTCGCCTTCGGGATCGGGGATGCCGCCGAAATCCGGTTTGCTTTCCGATGCGCGGATGACGCCGCGCACTTCGACGGCGCCGGCCTCGTCGAACTGCGCCCAATCGGAATCCGCTGGCGCCCAGCCGCGATTGATCAGCACTGCCCGGTCGCTTCCGGCGATGATCAGCGGCGTGAGCAAATGGACTCCGAGCGCTCCCTCGTGAACTTGATTTCGCAGGGCGACTTGTTGCGAATGATCGTATTTGCCGATGACGACCACCGAGCGGTATTCCATTGCGGCCAGATCGGCGGCGAGGGAGTCGGCGTCCAGCGTGAGAGTCGGTTGGGCGATCTGCGCGTTCACGCGGGCGTTGAAGTCGCGGCGCTCGGCTAATCGCTCGAGCTGCCAAAAACCGAGTCGAATCATCACACCCATTGCCGCTATCACCAGCAAAGTTACGAGCCACCATTGGCGGCCCAAAAGATGTTTGAGGATCATTTCGAATGCCCGGCCTCCATCAGCGGACCTTCGGGCGGGGCGTCGTCGGTGATGCCCATCGGCATCCGGTTGTTTCGCAAACGTTCGCGCAGGAGCGAGGCTTCCCAATTGCCGGGAATGATGATGGGCACACCGGGCGGCTGGGATACGCGCCACGATCCGGCCAGCAGGCCGTCGAGCGAAGTGAGATCAAGTTCGGCATCGGACTCGGCCACATTGGCGACGTGGCATCGCTCGCAAGGCTTGGTGTTGCTGGCCCAGATGGAGCGTTTGGTTAGCAACGGCTCGATGCTGTCGGTATATGTTGTGGTGTACATGTTTCCATCCAGCCCGGTGAATTGGAATAGCTCGGTGGCGCTGGCTCCGTCGTTCACCCACGCGCCGATTAAGCTTACCGCCAACGCCGTGCCGTCTCCGGCGCGAACTTCCGGCCCGTCGCGGTCAACGTCCTGAGTGATGCCGATGGGCATGCGGTTGAACATGAGCCGACGGCGCAATGGAGAATCTTGCCAGTTGCCCGGAATGATAATGGCCGCGCCGGGCGGATTGCTGAGGCGATACGACCCGGTCATGATGCCGTCGTACGAGGTGAGATCGAGTTCGGAGTCTGAGTCGTTCAAATCGGAGGTGTGGCAGTTTGTGCATTCCTTGCCGCCATCGAACCAGCGATTGGGTCGGTCGAAGAGGGGCAGGATGTCGTCGGCGAAGGTGGCGGCATAGGTTCGCCCGTCTGTGCCGACGAACTCGAACGGTTGAGACTCGCTGGCTCCGGCGTTCACCCACGCGCCGATGAGATCGACGGCGGCGATTTCACCGGCCGGCGCGGTGGTTGGGCGCGGAGTGGGTGAGGGGGTGGGCGGAGTCGGTTCGATGGCGGACTCGGCGCCCACATCGGGCGTGGGGGTGGATCTGCCGCAGGCCAGAAGGGCGAGAATGATCAAGGTCAGGGTGAGCGCGAGTCGCCGTTTCATGATGGCAACCCGCTTTCCCGAAGGGCGCGGCCTCCGGGAAAGCGGGCCTGCGGCCTCCACACTTCAGTCGTTATCTTGTTGGAGGAGGTATTGAACGATGATGTCGATCTCCTCAGCGGTGAGTTTTTGCGCGAAGTCGCGCGGCATGGTTTCAGCCTTGTCTTCGTAGCCGGGCACGGTGAAGGCACCCGGATCGACGATGGACTGATGGATGTACTCCTCTGCCGATACTCCGCCCACGCGGTTGGCGGCTGTTTCGCCGATGCCGTTCCATTCGGGGCCGATGGTTCCGCCGCGATTGTCGAGCCGATGGCAGGCAAAGCACCCGGCCTTTTCGATGACGGCGATGGCGGCTTGATCCTCGTCGGATACTTGCTCGGCAGTTTGACTGCGAATGTAGGCGACCAATTGCCAGCGCTCCTCCTCGGTGAGTTTCACTTTCCACTGCGGCATGGCCGAGAGGAACGGAGTCTGTGAGCCGCCTTCGCTGATGCGCCAGTAGAGATAGGTGTCGGTCATGAACGGCAGGCTCATCAACGCTTTGTCGGTGAGATCGACCGGGCGCGGGTTGAGGGCTTCGCTGAATTCGCCGTCGCCCTTCATCTCATTGCCGTGGCACACACCGCAGTTGTGGTCGCGGAAGATTCGCCGCCCGGCATTGACGGCTTCAGCATCGTTGGGCGTGTAAGGGTTGGCGAGTCCGGCGTACTCGGCCGGGATGCGCGCCTGCCAGGCTTCTATTCGTCCTTCGACGCTTTCGAAGATCACTCCCGGGTGGGCGGTAGGTGTAGCGACGACGAGGAAGGGCGCCTTTTCGCGGATGGTGGTGACGCGAGTGAGCGATTCGTCGGCGGCGGTTTGCAACAAAACCGCGCCCAGCAACACGGTGGCAATGCCCAAGACGAACGAGAGCGTATCGGCGAGCCGCGACGATGAATCGGGCAGTCGCAATCGGTTGAAGTAGATGAAGGCGACGGCGATGCCCAACACCATACCCAGTCCCGACATGAGCGCCAACGCCCACGGCCACGGCGGCGCAACCGTCGTTTCTTCGCGTGTGGGGGCCGGAGTCGGAACGGCAGTCGGTGCGGTGGTGGGTTCAGTGGCGGGCGCGGGCGCGATCACGGCTTCGGATGTCGGAGTCGGCTCGGCGGCAGATTCCGCCGGGACGCCGAGGACGAGCACCGGCCCGTTGCGGTTGCCTTCTTCGATGTCGAACTCCCAGCCGGGGGGCATACGATTGTTGCGCAGGCGTTCGCGGAGTTTGCTGTTGGCCCAATCGCCGGGGAGGACGACGGCCACACCGGGCGGAGCGGAGAGCACATCGCCGCCGAGCAGGATGCCTTCGTAAGTGCCGAGGTTCATCTCGTGACGCGAGTCGGCGCTGTTGTCGAAGTGGCACTCGGT
>VGOW01000066.1 GCA_016875735.1 Chloroflexota bacterium
GCGGCGAACACTGGCACGTAATCGACGCCGGGGTAATGCTGGGCATACCATGCTTGCAGGTCGCCGTTCCATTGCTGTGGGTTCACGGCGATCACTCGGCGGCGGTCGAGATCGCCCACGCCACCGTCATCCGATGATCCGCCGACAGTGTAGCGGTGAGCATCCCACGTAGCCCGCAAGACGGCTTCCACGTAGTCCAAACCGGCGGGCGGCGGCAGAAGCACCACCGTGCGCGCGTATTGCACGCGCGGGGAACCGTTGGTGGAAACGGGCAATGGCGGCGGCGCGGTGTCGAAATCCAAATAGAGCCCGCCATTGAGATAATCGAGCTGCGCGCTGAGCGGGATGCCTGAGATTCGCATCGAGAGATGAAGATGCGCGCCCTGCGCGTTGCCGGTGCGGCCAGCGAGTCCGAGCCGCTGCCCGGCTTGGACGACGGCGCCCTGCCCCACCAGCCGACGGCTGAAGTGAGCATAGGTGAGCGTGACGCGGCCAATGCCCTGCACGTCGGTGTCCACGCTGATCACTTCGCCGTATGCGCCATAGCCTCCGGCGAAATTTCCGCGCGAGGCTTCACTGCGCGTCACCACGCCGGGCAGGGCGGCGTAAATGTCGGTGCCTTCGGGCGCGGCGAAGTCCACGCCTTCGTGGCCGCCGTGCAAGTGGCCGCCGCTGTAGCGCATGTAATCGTTCTGCCTCATGCCGTATTCCTGCGTGATGCGCCGGAACTGCGTGGGCCATCGCAATCGCAGTTGCGCCGGTTCGGGGATGGGCGGGCGGGCTTTCACGCCTTCGATGATGCGGCGCTGTTCGAAGTTGGGCGTGAGCCATGATTGATCGGGCATCGAAGAGTCGCGCAGGGTGCGGGCGAAGACGGCTTGTATCCACGGATACTGCGAGCAGAGGGTGAAATACTCGGCATACTCGTCGCCGATGACTCGCCACTGCGCGTCGTCGGGCGCGTATTCGCCGATGCCGGGCCGGTTGTTGCAAAACTCGGAGAGGACGATGGGCATAGTGGGGAAGCGTTCGTGATAGAGGCGCACGAAGCGCAGGCCGCCTTTGCCAATCCCCGCCGGATCCGTTTCGCGCATTTGCTCCACATTCTGCCAATACGAATGAACGCAGAGATAATCGGCGGCGAGCACGGCATCGTTGCAGGCTTCGAGAAAATCAACGTCGCCCATTGGGCGCATGGGCCGGTTCACCCCCGGGTCGTTGGCAAAATCGGCGGGGTGCGGCGAGAGGCCGGGAAATCCGAATCGGGCGTTGGGGAATGACTGTCGCAATCGGTTGAGCGCGTCGAGAAGCCAGTTGTTGAATCCGTCGCCCGAATTCCACGAGCGACCATGGCCTTCGCGGCTGAGGTTGGGTTCGTTGAGAATCTCGAATTCGCCCAGTCCGGCGTCGAGAAACGCGGCGATGGCCTCGCGCCGATCATTGACGAATTGCTCCGGCGAGCGGCCTTCGGCGATTTCGGGATAGTGAATGCGCGCCTGCAAAACGTACGCGCCGACGTTGCGAAAGGCGGCGACCGCCGACGGCGCGTGCGCGCCGCACAACAGTTTGACCGCGCCGAAGCCGAGCGAGGCGAACACGTTGAGGTCGGTTTGGGTGGGATCGTGCGGGCCGAGGGTGAGGCCGTATTTGGAGGTGAAGGGCATGGGGAAGGACGAAGGGCGAAGGATGAAGGATGAAATTCTGCATTCATCGTTCATCCTTCATCCTTTGTTTATGGCACCGGCTCATTCCTTGCGTAGCACAAGATGCCTTCGGCCACGCCCTGCGCCACAAGATCGGGATGGTTGGTGAGCATGTCGCGGTCGAGATTGAGGAAGCCGAGTTCAATGATGGCGCCGGGCGTGTTGGCGTCGATCTCGTTGAAGCCGTGATACTGAGTCATGTCGAAGGTGATCGATCCGGCGTGGAAATTCATGCCAGTGCGATCTTTGTAGCGGTCGGTGATGCAGGCCACGAGGCGGTCCGACTTTTCGGGGACTTGATCGTAAAGGGCGCGGGCGACCTTGAATCCGGTGGCTTGATCGTTGATGTAGTCGCACGAGTCGGAATGAATGGAGACGAGGGCAAGGGCTTTGTAGCCGTCGAGGCGGTCGTCGAATTCGTTGAGCACGTCCACGCGAAATCCGGCTTGCTCGAGAGTGGCTTTGACTCGATTGGCAACGTCGAGATTGATGCTGGCTTCGGTGAGGCCGTCGGGGCATACCGCGCCGGGGTCGCCCTGCGGGCCGGAGTGTCCGGCCACGATGCCGATGATGGGCAGAGGCGCGAGGGTGGGCGTGGGCGGCACGGGAGTCGAGTCGACGCCCACGCGGGTGGCGAGGGCGATGGAGATGGCGCGGGCGGTGTCGGAGGGCAGGAGCGACGACGGCGACCACATGGTGAACACGGTGGCCGCGGCAACGGCGACGAGCAGAACAACGCCAATGTGCCGGGCGGTTTGCGCCAACGTCGAGCCGGGAGGAGTCGGGGGAGTCGGGGGAGTCATGCGGTAAATGTACTCGGATACGAGATTCTGAGCAAGAGTCGTGCCAGAGGGGAGTGATCAGTAGTTGGTAATTGGTGAGGGGGTGAAAACAAAAAGCAGATCGCCTTTGCAGGTGATCTGCTCGATGTGAGTTGACGGCGCCGCGCGCAGTTAGCGTTTGGTGTAAGTGGGCGCTTTGCGGGCGCGTTTGAGGCCGGGCTTCTTGCGTTCCTTCTCGCGGCTGTCGCGAGTGAGGTAGCCGCCGCGGCGGAGGGGCTTACGCAAATCTTCGTTCATGCGCAGAAGCGCACGGGCCACACCCTGCCGCGTGGCTTCGGCTTGGCCGGTGGAGCCGCCTCCAGCGACCACCACCGTAATGTTGAACTTGCCATCCTGCCCAATGGTGCGCAGGGGCGCGGTGACGGCTTCGTAATCGCCGACGCGGGCGAAGTATTCGCGGCCCAGTTTTTCGTTCACGGTCACTTGGCCGTTGCCGCCGGGGAAAAGGCGGACGCGGGCAGTGCTGGTTTTGCGGCGGCCAACGCCTTCGAAGTAACGATCACTCATGAATAAATCTCCTTGCAGGCTATCCGTAAGCCGGTGGGGGCAGGGCTTGCCCCTGCCCATCACGGGCGACCACAAGGGTCGCCCCTACGTTTGCGGATAGGGCCTTACCAATCTATAACGGCAGTGGCTCAGGCTGTTGCGCGGCGTGCGGGTGATCCGGCCCGGCATACACCTTGAGTTTTTTGAGCAGTGCGCGCCCGTAACGGTTGTGCGGCAACATGCCTTTCACGGCAATGGTGAGCACGCGATCCGGATGCTTATCGAGCATTTGGCGCAGGCTCTCACTGCGAAGGCCGCCCGGGTAGCCCGACACGCGATAATAAAACTTCTCGTCGAGTCGTTTGCCCGAGACCACGATTCTCTCGGCGTTGACGATGACGACATGATCGCCGAGATCGGTTCCGGGCGTGTAGGCCGGGCGATGCTTGCCCTTAAGGGCCGCCGCCACTCGCGTGGCGACCCGGCCCAAGGTGAGGCCGGAGGCATCCACCACATACCATTGCTCTTTGGTTTGATCTGCTTTGACAACGTATGTCTTGTCCACGAATACTTCTCCGTTCAATATCAGTACAACACCTCGACGAGGCACAACCCATTGGGCGGGGCCGGGGCGGCGGCGCGGCTTCGATCTGCCGAAGCCACGATGTCGCCGAAGGCATCAGGGGCAATCTCGCCCGCGCCCACCCACTTGAGTGTGCCGACGATGCTCCGCACCATTCGGCGCAGAAAGGCATCGGCTTCAATGTGAAAGTTCAGCATTGCGTTGTCGTCGTCGGCGTCCCAACGCGCCTCGCGCACTTCGCGCACGGTGTGGCCGCCCGGTTCCGGCGACGAGCCGAACGCGCCGAAATCCTTTCGCCCCATCAGATACTGGCTGGCCTCCGCCATCGCGCGCGCATCGAGAAGAGGCCACACGCGCCACGCGAACCGCTCGCGCAGAGGCGACCGCGCCGGGGCGTTGAGGATCGCATACCGATAGCGGCGGCCCTTGGCCGAGAAGCGCGGATGAAAGCCGGCGGCGCACTCGGCGGCCGATTTCACCGCAATGGTTCGCGGCAGGTTGGCGTTGAGCGCGCGCGTCAGCGCGTCGGTTCCGTGCGCCCACTGCAGATCGAAAGCGATCACCTGCCCGGCGGCATGAACGCCCGTGTCGGTGCGCCCCGCGCCGTGCGCGGTGACGGCGACTCCGCCGTTGATGGCCGCCAGCGCCGATTCCAGTTCGCCCTGCACCGTCGGCCCCGCTTCGGGGATCTGGCGCTGGAAACCGGCGTAATCGGTTCCGTCGTATTCGACAACTGCTTTGTAACGTGCCACTACCGCGTCAGCGATGAGCCATCAGCCGCCGAATGCTGACCGCTGATTGCTATTCTTCCACCAACTCCAAAATCACCATCTCCGCCGCGTCGCCCCGGCGCTGGCCGAGTTTGAGGATGCGGGTGTAGCCGCCTTTGCGCTCGGCGTATCGCGGCGCGATCTCCTCAAAAACTTTGCGAACGATTTTGTCGCCGTTGAGTCGGCCTTTGAGGAGTTGGCGGGCGTTCGCCTGTTTGAGGCGGCCGGCCTTTTGCGCCTCCTCCCCTTCGGTTTGCGCGGCTTTGAGGCCGCGCTTGGCGATGGTGATCATCTTTTCCGCTTCGCCGCGCACAGATTTGGCTTTGGCCTCGGTGGTGCGAATTTTGCCGTGCTCGAACAGTTGAGTGATCAAAATGCGGCGCAGGGCGATGCGTTCGTCGGAGGGCCGCCCGAGAATGCGCCCTTGCACTCGATGTTTCATGACTGCTTCTCCATTTCACCCGCTGGGCTCTCTTTGTCGTCTTTGAGATAGCCTTTCTCGCGGAGTTTGTCGTTGAGTTCGGTCAGCGATTTCTCGCCGAAGTTGCGAATGGCCATCATGGCTTCGGGGCCGCGGCCCAAATGATCGAGCACTTCACCCACGGTGGTAATGCCCGTGCGCTTGAGCGAATTGAACACGCGCACCGACAGATCGAGCTGCTCGATGGGCGTCTCGTAGATCTCGCTGGACACGGTGGGCTGGGCGGCTTCGAGCGGCTGAGGCGCCAGCGACTCTTCGCTGATACCGGCAATGTGCCGCAAATGGCTGATGAGCAGTTTGCTCGCTTCGCTCAACGCGGCTTCCGGTTTCATCGTGCCGTCCGTCCAAATTTCGAGCACCAGTTTATCGTAGCCGGTGTTCTGGCCCACGCGCGCGCGCTGAACGTCGAAGTTCACGCGCTTGATGGGGCTGTAAATCGCATCCACCGGAATTTCGCCGATGGGCAGCCGCCCGCGCTCTTCGGCAGGCGAGTAGCCGCGTCCGTGTCCCACCGCCATTTCGATTTCCAGTTTCGCCTTGTCGTTGTCCACCGTGAAGAGATAGAGATCGGGGTTGACGATCTCAACTTCCGACGGGCAGTTAATGTCGGCGGCGGTGACGGTGCCCTCGCCGCGCACGTCGAGGCGCAGGCGGGCCGTTTCGCCTTCGTGCAGGATCAGCCGCAGTTGTTTCACTTGCAGCAGCACCTGCATGGTGTCTTCTTTCACTCCCGGAATTTCCGAGAACTCGTGCAGCACGTCGCTGAGGCGGATGGAAGTGACCGCCGCGCCATTGAGCGACGACAACAGCACGCGCCGAAGCGCATTGCCGAGCGTGATGCCGTATCCGGCTTCCAACGGGCTGATGACGAATCGCCCGTAGTTGCGCGACATTGCGTCACGTTCGATTTTAGGTGTAACCATATTATTGGAAGTCAATTCTCAGCCCTCCCCGCCCGCAAACCCTTTGGCCTACCGCTTGCGTGCGGAAGCAGGGCAGGTAACGAGTCCGAGTCGCCGCTACGGCGACTCGAGTCGGCCCTGCCTTTAGCGTGAGTAATACTCCACAATCAACTGTTCGTTGAGTTTGGCGTCAATTTCCTGGCGGCTGGGCACTTGCAGCACCTTCCCCGAAAGAGCGGCCACGTCGCGGCTGAGCCACACCGGCGGCGTGCGCGAGTCGGCGGACTCGAGCAGGCCCTTGAAATACGTGCGCTTGCGCGAGCCTTCGCGGACTTCGACCACATCGCTGGGTTTGAGCACCATGCTCGGCACGTCGGTGCGGCGGCCATTCACGTTGAAGTGCCCGTGCGTCACCAGCAAGCGGGCCTGAGCGCGATTCTCGGCGAAGCCGAGCCGATAGATCACGTTGTCCAATCGCCGCTCAAGCAGTTGCAGCATCACTTCGCCGGTGAGGCCGCGGCTGCGAATGGCCTGCGTGTAATAGCGGCGAAACTGCCGCTCGAGCACGCCGTAGAGTCGGCGAGCCTTTTGCTTCTCGCGCAATTGGGTGGCGTAATCCGACGTGCGGCTGCGCTTCATCTGCCCTTCCTTGCCGTGCTGGCCGGGAGCATAACCGCGTTTCTCGAACGCGCACTTCGGAGAGAGGCACCGACTGCCTTTGAGATAAAGTTTTTCGCCTTCACGGCGGCAAAGCCTGCAAACAGGACCGATATATTTCGACATTGTTTCCTTCCAAAATGCTACACGCGGCGGCGCTTGGGCGGGCGGCAGCCGTTGTGTGGAACCGGCGTCAAGTCGGCGATGGTGCGCACCTTGATGCCCATGCTCTGCACGGCGCGGATCGCCGCTTCGCGCCCCGGGCCGGGGCCTTTGACGTACACATCGATTTCCTGCATTCCCATATCCATCGCGCTCTTCACCGCTTGTTGAGCGGCCATTCGCGCGGCATAAGGTGTGCTCTTGCGGCTGCCCTTGAACCCGGCAGTGCCCGCGCTGCCCCAGCACACCGCATTGCCCTGCTGATCGGTGATGGTGACAATGGTGTTGTTGAACGTGGCATGGACGTGCGCCTGCCCGTAAGCCACATTCTTCTTGACTTTCTTTTGCGTTGTGCGGCGAGCGCCTTTAGCAGTTCGACCCATAGTTCCTCGAGATTGCAGATTGCAGATCGCAGACTCCAGATCTCAGATTGGAAGATTCAATCTGCAATCCGAAATCTGCAATCTAAAATCACTTTTACTTCTTCTTCGCGCCGCGGCGCCGGCCACGACCGGCCACCGTCTTCTTCGTGCCCTTGCGGGTGCGGGCATTGGTGCGCGTGCGCTGGCCGCGCGCCGGAAGATTGCGGCGATGGCGCAGGCCGCGATAACAGCCGATCTCGATCAACCGCTTGATGTTCAACTGCACCTCACGCCGCAGATCGCCCTCGACCGTGTAATGCGCGCCGATGTAATCGCGCAGAGCGCTCTGCTCGGCCTCGGTCAGATCCTTCACGCGAGTATCGGGATTCACTTTCGTCGCCGCGAGAATCTCGCTCGCCGTTTTCGGCCCGATACCGTAAAGGTATCTCAGAGAAATTTCCACTCGCTTATCGCGGGGAAGATCAACGCCTTCAATACGCATAACTCAAACTCCTTACCCTTGCCGCTGTTTGTGCTTGGGGTTCTCGCAAATCACAAGCACCTTGCCCGCCCGGCGGATGATCTTGCACTTGGGGCAGCGCTTGCGCACCGATGGTTTCACTTTCATTTTGGTTCTCCTGCAACTCCGGCGCTCCGAAACGCCGATTATACCTGCTTAGTTCAGTTTCGTTAAGATTTCCGGCTCGCCGTCCGTGATCACAATCGTGTGCTCAAAATGAGCGGTCAACTTGCCGTCCTTCGCCGCCACCGTCCACTGATCGGGCAGCACTTTCGTTTTGTACGTGCCCGACAGCACCATCGGCTCCACCGCAATCGTCATGCCTTTGCGGAGTTTGGATCCCGTGCCCGGACCGCCGAAGTTGGGCATCTGCGGATCCTCGTGGAGCCGCCTCCCCACCCCGTGACTCACATACTCGCGAACCACATTGAAACCGTGAGTCTCCACATGGTGCTGGAGCGCATGAGCCATATCGCCGGTGCGGTTTCCGGCTTTGGCTTCTTTGAGCGACGCATATAACGCGCCTTCCGTCACTTCGAGCAACCTCTGCGCCGCCGGGTTGATCTTGCCCACCGCGAACGTCCATGCGCTGTCGGCGATCCAACCTTTATACACCGCGCCGCAGTCGATCTTGATGATGTCGCCTTCCTTCAACGCGCGTTTGCCCGGCACGCCATGCACCAACTCTTCATTCACCGAGGCGCAAATCTGTCCGGGAAAAGGCCGCTTGCCCCGATCGTGATTGGGATAGTTGTAAAAGGGCGATGTGGCATCGTGCTTTGCCAGCACCTGCGCCGCCAGCCGGTCGAGTTCGGCGGTGGTCACCCCGGGACGAATCCGCTCCCTCAATTCAGAGAGCAGAACGGCCACAATGCGCCCGGCTTCGCGCATCAGCGCAATTTCGCGATCAGATTTGATAACGATCACGGCAACACGTCAACTTACTTTGGCCACGGCAGCCAATAACTCCGCCGTCACTTTTTCGATTTCCTGCTCGCCGTTGATCTCCACCAGCAAACCCTGAGTGCGGTAGTGCTCGATCAGCGGGGCAGTGTTCTTCATATATTCGGCGATGCGAGTCTTCACCGTTTCGGCTTTATCGTCGGGGCGCTGAGTCAATTCGCCGCCATCTTTGTCGCACACGCCCGCAACCTTCGGCGGGTTGAACTTTTCGTGATACACCGTCTGGCACGTCTGGCACGTCCAGCGCCCCGAAAGGCGCTCGACGAGCACGTCGTCGCGCACTTTCACATACGGCACGAGATTGACTCGCCCGCCGAGTTCGCCCAGCATTTTATTGAGCGCCTCGGCCTGCGCCGGAGTGCGCGGGAAGCCGTCGAGCACCGCGCCCTTTTGGCAATCGGGCTGCATCAGTCGGTCACGCACCATCGCAATGGTCACATCGTCGGGCACAAGCGCCCCGCTCTTCAGAATCGCCTCCACCTGCTTGCCCAGTTCGGTCTGCCGTTTGATGTTGTCGCGGAACAGATCGCCCGATGAGACGTGGGTGAGCCCGCGCTCTTTGCTGAGGATAACCGCCTGTGTTCCTTTGCCCGCGCCCGGCAAACCGATCAGCACCAAATAAATCGCCATCGCCGCTCCGCCGCTATCGCACCAACAACGTGTCGTCGTACCCGCGCAACTTGAGTTCCGTTTCCAAACCGAAGAACGTGTCTTTCACCACGCCGACGACGATGAGCAAGCCGGAGCCCATGATCGACAGGGCGCTGGCGTTGAGAAAGTTTCCGGCGATGAACGGCAAGACGGCCACCACGCCGAGAAAGATTGCGCCCGGCAGAGTGATGCGCCGCAGGACTCGCTCGAGGTATTTTTGCGTGGGCGGGCCTTTGGTCACGCCCGGAACTTGCGCGCCGACCTTCTTCAAGTTCTCGCCATAGTTCTGCTGTTGAAAGATCACGTCGGTGTAAAAGAACGAGAAGGCCACCACCATCGTGAAATAGATTCCGATGTACCACGGGTCGCGGCTGTTGCTGAAAACGCTCACCGTGCCGGTGGCGATGGTGCGCACCCACTCGTATTGCGAGTTGGCAAAGAATTGGGCGATGAGCGCCGGGAAGGTGAGGAACGATTGGGCAAAGATGATCGGGATCATGCCGGCCATATTGACCAGCAGAGGCAGGGTCCCTTTCACCGGCATGGATTGCCGGTTGCCCATTCGGCGGCCGGGATACATTACCGGCACGTTTCGGCGCCCCTGAGTCACGATGACGATAGCGAAGACGGTGAGCGCGATCAACGCAACGAAGACGGTGATCTGGATCATCCACCGCTCTTTATCGGCCAGCAGACTGCCCACCGTTGCCGGGAGGCGGGCGACGATGCCGCTGAAAATGATCAGCGAGAGGCCTTGACTGCGGATGCCGTATTCGGAGATCAGCTCGCCGAGCCAAATGGCGAACATGGTGCCGCCCACCATACTGACGATGGTGGTGAGGGTTGGCAGAAGGTTCGCGCCGGTGAAGCCAAAGTTGGGCAATACCGGGATGTTGGCGACGGAATTGAAAATGCGAATCTGCCCGATGGCCGAGAGCGCCGCCATTGGGATCGCCAAGTAGTATGTCCAGCGCTCCATGAATTCGCGGCCCGACTTCGGATCATCCTGCACGCGCTGTTGCAGAGCGGGGATGATGGGCACGAGCAGCTGAATGATGATTTGAGCGGTGATGTACGGATACACGCCCATGGCCAGCACCGAGAAGTTGCCCACCGTGCCGCCCGACAACAGATCGAGCAGGTTCAACAAATTGCCTGCTCCGGCTTGCTGGCGGATGGCTTCAATCGCATCGCGGTTGACGCCGGGGACGGGCACGTGCGCGGCCAGCCGGTAGATCACGAGCAGGCCGAGGGTGATCAACAGCCGATTGCGGATCTCTTCCGCCGTCCACAGGTAACGCCACGCAGATCGTTTCATTCGTGTCGCGGATGATTACTCACCCGCCTCCCCACTGGAGCCAATCGTCTCCACCGTGCCTCCGGCCTTTTCGATGGCCGCTTTGGCCGACGCCGACACGCGATGCACTTTCACCGTGAGCGGCTTGGTGAGTTCGCCCTGCCCCAACACCACCACCGGCGCATCGGGGTCTTTCATCACTCCCACAGCGGCCAGCGTCTCCGAAGTCACCACACCGTTCTTCACGAATAGTTTCTCAAGGCGTTCGAGATTGACCTCGACGTATTGCACTTTGCGCAGATTGGTGAAGCCGCGCTTGAACGGCATCTTGCGCACCATCGGCAGGTTGCCGCCCTCGAAATACTGCGACGAGCCGCCGCCCTGCCGCGCGCCCTGCCCTTTGGTGCCGCGCCCGGCGGTTTTGCCCTGCCCGGCCGAGATACCGCGCCCCACGCGCTTCCTGTTTTTCTTTGCCCCAACATTGGGCCGAAGGTCGTGTAGTTGCATGATCGGCTATGCCTCTTCAACTTTAACCAATTGAGCCACTTTGTAGATCATCCCGCGCGCGGTGGGCGTGTCGGGCAGCTCAACGGTTTGGTGCATCTTCCGCAGGCCGAGGGCGCGCACCGTCGCCTTGTGGCGGGTGGAAAAGCCCAGCGGACTGCGTATCAACGTGACTCGAATGACTTTCGCACTCGCCGTAGTTTCGTTAGCCATGTTTCTTTCGACTCCAGAACGGCTGAACATCGGCCAAGTCTTTGCCGCGATAGCGGGCTTCCTGCTCCACATTCTTCATGCGCTGCAGGCCCTTCAGCGTAGCGTTGACCACATTGAGCACGTTAGGACTGCCCAGCGATTTGGTGAGAATATCTTTCACCCCGGCGGCTTCCAACACGGCGCGCACACCGCCCGCGGCGATCACGCCCGTGCCGGGAGAGGCCGGCTTCAAGTACACTTCCGCGCCGCCGTGCTCCGAAGCCACTTCATGCGGGATGGTCGTGCCCGACAGATTGACCGACTTCATGTTGCGCCGCGCGCGCTCGGCGCCTTTGCGAATCGCGTCAGGCACAGCGCGGCTTTTGCCCACACCCATGCCCACGCGCCCGCGGTTGTCGCCGACGACCACCACCGTGCGAAACGCGAATCGGCGGCCACCTTTGATCACTTTCGCCACGCGGGAAATGTCCACCACGCGCTCGTCCAGCTCTTCGCGGTCTTCTTCAACTTTAGCAACCTTGTCTCGGTCGTTGGGTCGAGGTTGTCTCTGTTTCATGGTTGCGTGTTTGCTCCTAAAATTCTAAACCGGCGCCGCGGGCGGCATCGGCCAATGCCTTCACTCGCCCGTGATACCTGTATCCGGCGCGATCGAACACCACCGCCTTGATGCCTTTTGCCAGCGCGCGCTCGGCCACCGCCGCGCCAACGACCTGCGCTTGCTCGAGTTTCTTCTTGCCGTCGAGCTTCGCCTTCAAGTCCGAATCCACCGACGAGGCCTGAGCCAGCGTGCGCCCGGCATCGTCGTCAATGACTTGAACAAAAATGTTCGACAGACTGCGATACACATTGAGGCGGGGGCGCGCCGCTGTGCCCGAAACACGTCCGCGCACGCGCCGCTGGCGCCGCCGCCGCATTGCTTCACGACTTTGTGCCATATCCTATGCCGCCTTTCCTGCCTTGCCCGCCTTGCGACGAACACGCTCGCCAACATATCGCAAGCCTTTGCCTTTGTACGGTTCGGGCTTGCGCCACGCGCGCACGTCGGCGGCCACCTGCCCCACCTGCTCTTTATCGGCGCCCGAGATGGTGATGGTGCGCGCCTTCTCGTCCACCACGAAGGCAATGCCATCGGGCGGCGTCACCGTCACCGGATGCGAAAAGCCCAAAGCCATCACCAAATCTTTGCCCTTCATCTCCGCGCGGTATCCCACGCCTTCGATCTGCAGCACCTTGCTGAAGCCGTTGCTCACGCCCACCACCATGTTATTCAGCAGCGCGCGCGAGAGCCCGTGCAACGCCCGCACGGCGCGTTCGTCGTTGGATCGTTCCACCTTCAGCAAATCGCCGTCTTGCTTGACAGTGACTTCCGGGCGGAAGGTGCGACTCAACTCGCCCTTCGGGCCTTTCACCTTCACTTCGCTTCCATTAATGGACACCGTCACCCCTTTGGGCACCGGCACCACCTTTCGACCAATTCGAGACACGTTCGTCCTCCTCAGCCATCGGCCACCTGCTCACCAATTACTATTTACTATTTACTGATTACTAATTACTGATTCAGTAATTGGTAAGTAGTAATTGGTGATAGTGATCACACACCTCACAGGGCCGTTCCGACTCTGAGACCTTTCGTTTACCAAACCTGGCACAACACTTCGCCGCCCACGCCGAGTGAGCGCGCGCGCTGGCCGGTCATCACACCTTTGGGCGTCGAAAGAATCGCCACGCCCATGCCCGAAAGCACCCACGGGATTTCGCCTTTGTTCACGTACACGCGGCGGCCCGGGCGGCTCACCCGCTGAAGATCGGTGAGCACCGAGCGCCGCTCGCGGCGCACGCCCACGTAACGAATCTTCAACCGGATATTCTTCTGCGGACTGCCGTTTTCCGACACCACTTCGAGCCCGTCGAGATAACCCTCATCTTTGAGAATCTGGGCAATCGACTCTTTCAACTTCGAGTGCGGCACCGACACACTGCTCTGCCCCACCATCACGGCGTTGCGGATGCGGGTCAGCATGTCGGCAATGGGATCAGTGACATTCATGCTCATAACAAACTCCTGCCTACCACGACGACTTGACCACGCCCGGGAGAAGACCCTGCAGGGCACGTTCACGGAAACAAATGCGGCACAAGCCAAAACGGCGGATGTAACCGCGCGGGCGGCCGCACACCTGACAGCGATGCCGCACCTGCACTTTGTGTTTCCGTTTGTGTTCGCGATTGATCAAAGATTTCTTTGCCATGCTCTAGTTCTTCCCTCGTTGCTGGAAAGGCATCCCCAGCAGAGCCAGCAGTCGGCGCCCGTGCTCATCCGACTTTGCCGACGTGACAACGGTGATCTCCATGCCGCGCACTTTGTCGATCTTATCGTATTCGATCTCCGGGAAGACCAACTGCTCGCGCAAGCCCAACGTGTAATTGCCGCGCCCGTCGAACCCTTTGGCCGGGATGCCGCGAAAGTCGCGCACGCGGGGCAGGGCCACGTTCATCAGCCGGTCGAGGAAACTCCACATCCGCTCGCCGCGCAGAGTCACCATCACCCCAATCGGCTTCCCGGCGCGCAGCTTGAAATTGGAGATGTCCTTCTTGGCGCGAGTGATCACCGGCTTCTGGCCGGTGATAATCTGCAAATCGCCCACCGCCGCATCCAGCGATTTGGCGTTATCGAGCGCTTCGCCCATGCCGATGTTCACCACCACTTTTTTGACGCGCGGCACTTCCATCACATTACGGAAGGAAAATTCCTGCATCAACGTTTTGACAATCTCAGTCCTGTAACGATCTTTCAAGTTTGGCATTCTTTACAACCACCTCTTTGCGCCGTCTGCATTTGCACTGCGCGCAACTATTTGCCCAGCGCCTCGCCGCTCCGGCGGGCCACACGAGACTCCAACTTGCCCTTCTCGTTCCGCCGCGAGCCCACTCGGGTAGGCTTGTCCTCTTTGGGATCGATCAACATCACATTCGAGATGTCCATCAGCCCCTCGAATTGAATGATGCCCGGCGCAAGATTCTGGCGCGCGCCCGCCACCTGCTGCTGCTTCTGATGCTTCTTGCGGATGTTCGCGCCCTGCACCGCCACCCGAATCTTGCCGTTCTTGCGCGCCACGCGAATCACTTCGCCGCGCGCGCCCTTATCGTTCCCGGCGACGATTTCCACCATGTCGCCTTTTTTAATTCTGGCTGACATCACAGCACCTCCGGCGCGAGTGAAACGATCTTCATGAAACCCTTCTCGCGCAGTTCGCGAGCCACCGGGCCAAAAATGCGAGTGCCTCTCGGATTCTCGCCGTCGGCGTCGATGATCACGGCGGCGTTGTCGTCGAAGCGGATATACGATCCGTCTTCGCGGCGATACTCCTTCGCCACCCGCACCACCACCGCCTTCACCACCTCGCTCTTCTTCACCGATCCCTGCGGCGTGGCTTCCTTCACCGTCGCCACCACCACATCGCCCACATGCCCAAACTTCCGTTTCGAGCCGCCCATCACCCGGATGACGAGCAGTTCGCGGGCGCCGGTGTTGTCGGCGACCGTCAGGCGTGATTCTTGCTGTATCATTCTGCCCTCCGCTACGCCTCAACCAATTCGGCGCCGGTGTTTTTGATCACGACCCTTTGCACCACCCAGCGCTTCTCTTTGCTGATCGGTTTCGACTCCACGATTTCCACCGTGTCGCCGACTCCGCACTGCAGTTCGTCGTGCGCCTTCATGCGCCTGCGGTTGCGGATCACTTTGCCGTACAACGGGTGGCGCTGCGTGCGGCTGATCTCCACCACCACCGTTTTCTTCATCTTGTTGCTCACCACCGTGCCGACGAGGCGGGCGCGTTCGTTAGTCATGCTTAGCTCTCCTTTGCCTGCAGCTCGGCGGCCAGTTGGCGCTCGCGCAGCGCCGTGAGCAGGCGGGCAATGTCCCGCCGCACCTGTCCCAAGCGCGAAGTGTCGGTCATGGAGCCGGTCGTCATCTGGAAGCGCAGCTTGAAAAGTTCTTCGCGGGCGTCGTCGAGTTTGCTTTCGATCTCGCCCGTCTGCAGTGCGCGAATATCTTTGATTTTCATGCTGGCTACTCTCCTGCCGCCGCCGTCACGCCCTGCGCCAAATCGCGCCGGACGATGATTTTGGTTTTGAGGGCAAGTTTATGAGCGGCCAAGCGCATCGCTTCGTGAGCGGTGGCCTCGTCCAAACCGGCCACTTCGAAGATGATGCGCCCGGGGCGCACGACGGCCACCCAGTGATCCACCGCGCCCTTGCCTTTGCCCATGCGGGTCTCGGCGGCGCGTTGAGTCACGGGCTTGTCGGGGAACACCCGAATCCACACCTTGCCCTTGCGTTTCATAAAGCGCACCAAAGCGCGGCGGGCGGCTTCGATCTGGCGCTGAGTCATCCAGCCCGGCTCGACGGCTTGCAGAGCATATTCACCGAAGTGAATCTCCGCGCCGCGAGTTTCGGTGCCGGTCATGCGCCCGCGCATTTGCTTGCGGTACTTCACACGTTTTGGCATCAACATAGCAGATGGCCGATAGCGATGAGCCGATGGCAGATAACGAACAGGCTATCTGCCAATAGCCATACGCTATTCGCTCACGTACACGTCCGTCGCTTCCGGCTCTTCTTCCTTCAGCACTTCGCCTTTGTAAATCCACACCTTCACGCCGATGCGGCCATAGGTAGTGAGGGCTTCGCTCTTGGCAAAATCAATGTCGGCGCGGAGCGTTTGCAGTGGCACGCGGCCTTCGCGCTGCCACTCGCGGCGGGCCATTTCACTTCCAGAGAGGCGGCCCGAGCACATAATCTTCACGCCTTTTGCCCCGCCGCGAATGGCCTGACTCACGGCGCGTTTCATGGCCCGGCTGTGGCTGATGCGGCGCTCCAACTGCCCGGCGATGTTGTCGGCCACCAGTTTGGCGTCGAGGTCGGGCGCGGTGATCTCGTTCACATCCACTTTCACTTTCGTGCCGCACAGTTTCTCGAGGTCGGTGCGCAGCACTTTCACTTGCGCGCCCTTTCGCCCGATGACGATGCCCGGCTTGGCCGTGTGAATGGTGACATGCACCAGATTCGGAAAGCGCTCGATGTCCACTTTGGCGATGGAGGCCTTGTCGTGGCCGCCCAGAATCATTCGCCGGATGGTGAAGTCTTCGTGCAGCTGCTTGGTGTATTTCTCGCCTTCCGCATACCAGCGGCCTTGCCAGTCTTTGTTGATCTTCAGCCGGTAACCGATTGGATGTACTTTGCGGCCCATTACTCCATCCCTTCTTTCTCGACGAGCACCACGTTGACATGCGACGAGCGTTTGCGGCGCATCACCGCCCGCCCGCGCGAGCCGAAGCGGCGGCGTTTCATGATCTCGGCTTCGTCAACCGTGATCGATTTGATCATCATATCGTCGCCGTTCATGCCGAAGTTCTCTTCCGCGTTGGCAACCGCCGTGCGGATCACTTTGGCAATATCTTTGGCCGCGTCGTGGGGCATGAACTTGAGCAGGGTGATGGCTTCGTTTGCCATCTTGCCGCGCACCAAATTGGCGATCAGCCGTTTCTTCTGTGGCGAGCCGGGCACACGCACCGCGCTCGCGCGCACCAATTGTCCTTGCATGGCCTAGCCCTCCGCAACCGCCGTCGTCTTTTCTTTGGTCACATGACCGCGAAAAGTGCGAGTGGGGGCGAATTCGCCGAGACGGTGCCCCACCATATTTTCGGTGATGTAAATCGGCACGTGGCGGCGCCCGTCGTGCACGGCGATGGTGTGCCCCACCATCTGCGGGAAGATCACGCTCGCCCGCGACCACGTGCGCACGACTTTCTTCTCGCCTTTGGCGTTCATCGTTTCGACTTTCTTCAACAACTTGGGCTCGACAAACGGGCCTTTTTTGAGTGATCGTGACATCGCAACTCCCTACCTTACCGCTGTTTCTTGGCGCGGCGTTTGACAATGAACTTGTCGGTCAGCGCGTTGTGCCGAGTCTTCTTGCCGCGCGTGGGTTTGCCCCACGGCGATTTGGGGCCGGGCATCCCGGCAGGCTGGCGGCCCTCGCCGCCGCCGTGCGGATGATCGCGCGGGGACATCGCCGTGCCTCTTACGGTGGGGCGAATACCGAGATGGCGCTTGCGGCCCGCCTTGCCGAGTTTGATGTTCGAGTGATCGAGGTTGCCCACTTCGCCGATGGTGGCTAAACATTTTTGCGGAATAAGCCGCACTTCGCCGGAGGGCAAGCGCACCTGCGCGTATTCACCTTCCTTCGCCAGCAGCTGCGCGGCCACACCCGCCGAGCGCGCAATCTGCCCGCCCTTGCCCACCTGCATTTCGATGTTGTGAATCAGCGTGCCCACCGGAATGTTGGAAATGGGCAGGGTGTTGCCGGCTCGGATCTCGGCGTTGGGGCTGGTGATCACCGTGTCGCCCACTTTCAGACCGAGCGGGGCGATGATGTAGCGCCGTTCGCCGTCGGCATAATTGAGCAGGGCAATGCGCGCCGAGCGATTGGGATCATATTCGATGGAAGCCACCTTCGCCGGGATGTCGAACTTGTCGCGCTTGAAATCGATCACCCGCAAATGGCGGCGGTGGCCGCCTCCGCGATGGCGAACGGTGACTCGCCCGTGCATGTTCCGCCCGCCGCTGCCGCGCTTGTGAATGATCAGCGCGCGAGTCGGCTTGTCTTTGGTGATCTCCTCGAACGACGAGCCGGTCATCCCGCGGCGGCCGGGCGAGGTGGGTTTGAATGTCTTGACGGCCATGTTTATCTCACTCCCTCGAAGACATCAATCATCTGCCCTTCGGCCAGAGTGACAAACGCCTTTTTGTATTCGGGGTTGCGCACCACGATTCGGCGCGCGCGGCGGCCCCGTTTGGCCGGGACGGTGAGGGTGTTCACCTTCACCACATCCACGTCGAATAACGATTCGACGGCGTCTTTGATCTGCTGTTTCGTCGCGCGCCCATCCACCACGAACCCATACTGCCGCATGCCCGACTGCTTCATGGACTTTTCGGTGATCAGCGGGCGGCGCAGAGTTTCATAGATGTTCATTCTGCAACCTCCTGCCCCAAATACGATTTGAGCACGTCCAGCGCCGCCAGCGGCAGAACCAGAGTCTCGTAGCCGAGCAGGTCGCGGATGTTGAGATATTTGGCGTGAAGCGTTTTTGCATTCGAAAGATTGTTCACCGATTTCTGCGCCGCTTCGTTCTTCTCCGGCAGAACCACGAGCGCCGAGCGCCCCGCTCCGATGGCCGAGAGAGCCTGCGCCGCCGATTTCGTCTTCGGCGCGTCGAACGCAAATTTGTCCACCACCACAATCTGCCCTTCGCTGGCTTTGGCCGAGAGCGCGGAGCGCAGAGCGCCGCGCCGCATTTGGCGAGGCATCTCCAAGGCGTGGCTGTGCATGTGCGGCGTATGCACCTTGCCGCCGCCCTTCCAGTGAGGCGCGCGCGTGGAGCCTTGCCGCGCGTGGCCGGTGCCCTTCTGCTTGAACGGCTTCTTGCCGCCGCCGCTCACTTCGCCGCGCCCTTTCGTTTCGTGCGTGCCGAGCCGCGCGTTGGCTTGCTGGCGCACCAGCGCTTGATGCATCAAATCTTTTCGGATCGGGGCTTCAAAAATTTCGGCAGGCAGTTCCACCATGCCAACCTTTGCGCCCGTGAGGTCTTTGACTTCGAGTTCCATGATCTCGTCGCTACAATTTACTAATTACTATTCACCAAATTACAAGACGAGTAATTGGTAATTAGTAATTGGCAATTATTGCTTCCGCGCCTCCTTCAGCACCACCACCGCGCCTTTGGCTCCGGGCACACTGCCGTTCACGCCGATCAGATTTCGCTCGGCGTCCACCAAAACCACGGTGAGGTTTTGCGACGTGGCGCGCACATCGCCCATGTGGCCGGGGCGCCGCGAGCCTTTATACACGCGGCCCGGTGTGGTGCCCGACGAATTGGAACCGGGCGAGCGGCCACGATCCGACTGGCCATGAGTTTTGCCGCCGCCGCTGAAACCGTGACGCTTCATGCCGCCTTGAAACCCTTTGCCTTTTGTCGTGCCGACAATATCCACCCGCTCGCCGACTTTGAAGACATCCACCGACACCTTATCGCCTTCCGAAAGTCCGTGCTCACCTTTGAATCGAAATTCCCGCAAATGTTTGAGCGACGGCAGGTTGTTGCGCTTGAGGTGGCCTTTTTCGCCGCCGGTCAGTTTGGCAGGTTTGGTTTCGCCAAACCCAATCTGCACGGCGGTGTATCCGTCTTTTTCCGCAGACTTAACCTGCGTCACAAAACATGGCCCGGCTTCGATGATGGTCACCGGGAACACTTTCCCGTCCTTATCGAAAACCTGAGTCATGCCAATCTTCTTGCCAATCAGCCCTTTTACCATTTCATCTCTCCTGAGTCTCGGACTGCCAGCCCGGGCCGGGCCACATCATCCGGTTAGCGCATAGCCTATAGCGTATGGCGTATTGCAGTTGGCTAATAGCAGGCCTATTCGCTATCAGCCATCGGCCATTTGCTATCCGCCATCCGCTATATCGCCACCTCAATATCCACACCCGCCGGAAGATTCAACCGCATCAGCGTGTCAATCGTCGTCGAGTCCGGATCGAGCACATCGATGAGCCGCTTATGAGTGCGAATCTCGAAATGCTCATGCGAGTCTTTGTCGATGAATGCGCTGCGCCGAACGGTGAATTTCTCGATTCGGGTCGGGAGGGGCACCGGCCCCACCACACGCGCGCCAGTTCGTTCCGCCGTTTCCACAATCCGCTTTGCGGATTGATCGAGAACGCGGTGATCGTATGCCTTCAGTCGGATGCGAATTTTCTGCTTTGCCATAGCATCGAGTCAGAGTTGGAGTTGGGAGTTCGAGTTGACGACCGCCTGGCTCAACTCCAACTCCCACTCCAACTATTCCAGTATCTCCGTGATCACCCCCGCCCCCACCGTCAACCCGCC
>VGOW01000067.1 GCA_016875735.1 Chloroflexota bacterium
CCAGTCGCACTGGCGGATAGCAATGCCGTCGAAGTAGCGCCCGAAGATTTCGCCGATCTCTTTGGCGGTGTCGCCGTGCGAGATCTGCGTGGTCTCCGAGTCGATGAAGGCGCCGTGGCCGCCCAGTTGGGCCATGCCGGCCTCGAACGAGCCCCGGGTGCGAGTGCTGGAGAAGAAAAAGAGCATCGCCAGCGTCTTATCGCGCAACAGCGGGTGCGGCTCGCCCAGAGCCCGTTTGCGTTTCAGATCCCAGGCTACCTCCAGCACGGTTTCGACTTCCTCCTTGCTGAAATCCAGATCGCCGATGAAGTCTCGGCCTCGAAAGTTAGTCTGCATCGTCAAGTCTCCTTTGTATGATTTCAACTGGGAGTGCCCGCGGCACACATCACTCCATCGCCCCCAAAACCAGAGCCAACAGCGCCATGCGTATTACCACGCCGCTGAAGGCTTCCTGCCAGTAGCGCGACCAGCGGGTGATGTCCACATCAATCGGGATCTCGTCCATGCGCGGCAGAGAATGCAGCAGGATGGCGTCGGGCTTGGCTTTGGTCGCTAGCAGCTCGCGGGTGATCTTATAGTTGGCCGGGGTCAGCCCCACGCTGCCACCCCGCTCGTCGCGCGATTTGGTGTAATCTGGCTGCACTACCGGCTCCACCAGAATCACATCGGCTTTGCCGATCACCTGCTCCACATGCTCAGCCTCATTAAAATTCAGGCTGTACTGTTTGATCTCGTCCTTGAATTCGGCGGTCAGCGCCATGTCCGGCGGAGAGACGAAAGTGATCGGGCAATCGAATTGAGTCAGCGCGTAGCCCAACGAGTGCATGGTGCGCATCCGCATATCGCCCACGGCCAGCCAGTTGAGGCCATCAATCCGTCCCCGATCCTGCAGCACAGTGTAAAGGTCGGTGAGAATTTGAGTGGGATGCTCGCCCCAACCATCGCCGCCATTGATGATCGGCACACTCGCCCACTTGGCCGCCTCATGCGGCGCGCCCTGTTGGAAGTGGCGCATGACGATCACATCGCCATAGAACTCCAACATCTTCACCGTATCTTTGATCGACTCCTGATAGAAGTCGCCGGCCCGCGTCATCTTCGCGTCCGAAAAGCCGGTCACGTGCCCGCCCAGTCGGTGCATGGCCGCTTCGTGCGCCAACCGGGTGCGAGTGCTGGGCTGATAGAACGCCGTCACCAGCGTCTTCTCTTTCAGCAGATCGCTGTTGCGGCGATTGCGAGCGATCGGTTCCAACTGCCGGGCCACCTCGAAGACCCTGAAGAACTCCTGCCGTTCGAATTCTTTTAGCGACAAAATGTCGCGTCCCAGAAAACTACGCATGGTTCAAACCTCCTGTTTGACGAATGGGTATGTTCGGGCGCAGTGACTCCGGCGCGGAAGGCGCCTCCGTCATTGCGCCATCGTTTCATCGAACGCATCCCATCACTTCCCGGCCGTGCCCGCCAGCATCCCCGGAAACAGCCCATAGAATTCTGTGGCGCGCACGACATCGTCCAGCGGAACATGCTCGTCGATGGTGTGCGCCGTCACCTCGTCGCCCGGCCCAAAGCCGAGCGAGGGAATCTTGGCCTTGCCGGCCCAATACGTGCCGTTGGTCGAAAAATCCCACGTGCCCGGCGGGCGAGCCTCGCCCCACAATTGTTGGATCGTGCGCTGGCCGGCCTCCACCAGCGGATGCGCGTCGTCGAGCGCCCATGCCGGATAATACTTTTCCACCGGAAACACGAAGCCGGTGTAGCTCGGCGTGTCGTAAAACAGCTCCTCGACGTGAATCTCGTCTTGCAAGTAATCGGGGATCAGGCCGCGCAGCTGCGAGAGCACTTCTTCTCTCGGCTCGGTGAGCGTGATGCGGCGGTCGAGATAAATGGTGAACTGATCAGGCACCGCATTGATCGACGCCGTCCGCACCGAAGCATCGGTCACCGCAATCGACGAGCGGCCCAGCAGCGGATCGCCGCCCATACCGAGTCGCAGTCGGCGATCCAGCTCGCGGATGTTGGTGATGATGCTCATCATCTTGTAAACGGCGTTGTCGCCGAGGTGATGCGAGGCGGCGTGCGCCGATTTGCCGCGCGCGGTGATCTTCAACTCCAGGCGGCCCTTGTGCCCCCGGTAAACCCGCATCTTTGTGGGCTCGCCAATCAGCGCGGCGTCGGGCCGAATTTTTGGATCCACCTCCACAAAACTATTGGGGGCGATGCCGTCGCACCACTCCTCCATGTTGCCGAAGTAGTAGGCCGTCCAGCCCTCGAGCAGGCCAAGATCGCGCGCCATGGCCAAGCCATACACCATGCCCGGCGTGCTGCCCTTCTCATCGCACGCGCCTCGGGCGTACAGCAAGCCATCCTCGACTTTGCCGACGAAGGGATCCCATTCCCATTCGTCGCGGTCGCCGATGCCCACAGTGTCGATGTGCGAGTCGTACACCAGCACCTTCGGCCCGTGGCCGATCCGGCCGAGGGTGTTGCCCATTTTGTCGAAGCGCACCTCGTCGTAACCGAGCTGTCTCATCTCGGCTTGAATGCGCTCGCCCACCGGCCCGATCTGCGACTCCATCGACGGGATGGCGCAGATGTCGCGCATGAAGTTGATGATGTCGTCGCGCGATGCCGCGACACGTTTTTGGATTTCGGCAACCTCGTTCATGTTTTCTCCGGAGATTCTCTCACCACAAAGGCGTTGAGACACGAAGGAATGCGAAGGAAATACGTCGCGACTCTTCGCGCCTTTGAGTCTTTGAGTTGAAATCAACGCCCGACCTTTCTCACAACGTGGAATTTGAAATAGCCCGGCACGAAGTGGCTGTGCGAATGATCGATGGCCCGGCCATCTTGAGTGTACAGCACCGCCTCGACGTGCATGAGCGGCGTGCCGCGCTGAACGCCCAACTGCCGCGAGAGCAAGCCATCTGCCGACTCGACGGTGAGCGCGGTGCGCGATTGCCCCAGCGGCGGCGCGCCCCGCCGCAAAAGCAGATCGAGCACGGAGCCGCTGAAATTCTCCAGCTCTTCCTGCGTCACAATGCCGACCGGCAGCACGTCGGTGAGGTATGCCACCGGGACACTGCCCGCATAGATGGTGCGCGAGACGGCGACCACCCGCGCTCCCCCATTCAGCCCTAGTTTCGTCGAATCGCTCTCGTCGGCTTCGCGCTCGGTCACTATCAAATTCACCATGCGCGTCAGCAAATTGAGGCGGTGCGCCAGTGTGTCGATGCTTTCTAAAATCTCCAGCCCGCTTTCGATCACCGGCTGAGGCGCGAGCACAAATGTGCCCACGCCCGGCTTGCGCACCAGCCGCCCGCGTTCCTCGAACAACCGCATGGCCTCGCGCAGAGTCGCCCGCGAAATGCCCAGCCGCTTCGCCAAATCCGGCTCGGTGGGCAATCGATCACCGGGCGACATCGAATCGATCAATTGCGCCAACGCTTCTTCGGCGCGCACGTACAAGGGCCGCGCATCGAGGCGCGTCTTCGAGCGCGGCTTGAATTTCACGCTCATATCAACACCGGCACCCTTCCGAATTTTGTCACGTCCACCAGCCCCAAATCCGAAATGCGAAGTTCGGGAATCACCACCAGCGCCAAAAACGACACTTGGATATTGGCGTTGTGCATCGCACAGCCGCAGGCGCGAAAGGCGGCCAACACGCGCTCGGCTTTGGCGGCCACCGCGTCGCTGCGCTCGTCGCTCATCAGCCCGGCAATCGGCATCTCCACCGCCGCGATCACCGCGCCATCTTTCACCACCAGCATCCCGCCCTGCCGCGCGGCCAATTCATTCGCCGCCATCGCCATCATGGAGTCATCCGTGCCGACGATGATCATGTGATGCGAATCATGGGCGACGGTGGAGGCCACCGCGCACCGGCCTTTGAATCCGAACCCATGCACAAATCCGATCTGGACGCCGCCCGTGCCGTGATGCCGTTCGACCAGCGCCAACTTGGACACATCCTGCGACACGTCGGCATGAACCGCCTCATCGTTCACCGGGAGGTCGAATTCCAGACTCCGGGTGAGAAGTTGATTCTCGGCAACGCCGATCACCCGCACCCGAACTTTGGAGTTCGGAGTTCGGGGTTTGGGGTTTGAGATTCGGAAGTCATCGGCGGCCAACGTCTTTCCCAATTTGACCGAGTTCTTCACCTCAGCCGGATATTCGAATCGCGGCAGTTCCACCCTCCACTCCCCGCCCTCCACGATCACTTCTCCGGCGCTGATCACAACATCCACTTTCATCTGTTCGAGGTCGCTCACGATCAGCACGTCGCCGTAACGGCCCGGCGCAATCTGTCCGATGTCGCGGTCGAGGCGAAAGTGTTCGGCGGTGTTCAGCGTGCACATCTGTATCGCCGTCATCGGCTTCACACCCTGCGCTATTGCATGCCGCACGGCGCGATCCATGTGCCCTTCGTTCACCAGAGTGCCCGAATGAGAATCGTCGGTGACGAGCATGAAGCGCCGCGAGTCGAGTCCGAGTTCGGTGACGGCGCGCACCGGGTCGGCCACATCGAAGGCCGCCGACCCGTATCTCAGCATGTGCTTCATCCCCTGCCGCACGCGGGCAACGGCATCGGCCATCGTCGTGCCTTCGTGATCATCTTCGGGTCCGCCGGCAGCGTATGCGTGAAATGGCCGCCCCAGATCAGGCGAGGCGTAATGCCCGCCGATCACTTTTCCGGCTTTCATCGTCTCGGCCATTTCGCCATGCATCTTTTCGTCGGAGAGGAACACGCCGGGGAAGTTCATCATTTCGCCGAGGCCGATGATGCCCGGCCAACCCATCGCTTCGCGCACTTCGTCCGGGCCGATGCTTGCGCCGGGCGTTTCGAGGCCGGGCGCCGAGGGCACGCACGAGGGCATCTGCACCCAAACGTTGATCGGCTGTTGCGCCGCCTCGTCCACCATCAACCTCACGCCTTTGAGGCCGAGCACGTTCGCCATTTCGTGCGGGTCGATGAACATGCCGGTGGTGCCGTGCGGAACGACCGCGCGCACAAACTCGGTGACGGTGACCATTCCCGACTCGACGTGCATGTGCCCGTCGAGCAAACCGGGCGCGAGGTAACGGCCATTCGCGTCGATCACTTTTGTCTGCGCGCCGACGGTGTGACTCGCATCGGGACCAACATAGGCAATGCGCGAGCCTTTGATGGCGATGTCGGTGTGGGGCACAAACTCGCCCGACTGCACGCACACCCACACGCCGTTGCGAATCACAAGATCGGCGGGCGCGCGCCCCATCGCGCAATCCACCAACTCACGAGACACTTCATGCCACGGTTGTCGTTTGGGCATTAGGCTATTGCCCTCACCCCCGGCCCCTCCCCCGCTGTGCGGGAGAGGGGAGTCGATTCTCCCTCCCCTGTGCGGCGCTTTTCCGCACGGGGGAGGGCCGGGGTGGGGGTCAACTTCTGTATCCCTTCATGAACCTCTTCACCAAATATCGCACGATCTCAACAGAGAACGCCAGCGCCAACACCGCCGCAATCAACGCCAGCTCGCCCCAGCCAATGCGCCGGAAGAGCGAAACGATGAGTGCAAGAGTGAGGGTGAGCAAAACAAGCAGAATGATACGAGGCAGGGTCTCAGTCATCGTCGTCTACTATTCCATCTTGAGCATCCAGAATTCTTCTGTATGTTCGATATTCATCCCGATCCAGTACCCCCTCTCCTGGAATGAACACGTTCCCTTCTTCGTCTTTATATCCACCATAGTCATCGGGGCCGTGGCGAAATCTCCACTCATAATCCTCGCTCTGATCGCGCCGAGATGTCGGCCTCTCTCGCCTTATCCTCGTCAGGGGGAGCGCCCCATGAGGATCAACCTCTTCTCTTGATTGGCTAGCTGCATCTTCTAGGAGGAAGTTAATCTCATCTATTGGATCGAGCTGAGACTGAATAGTCGCTATTACTGTCTCGCCCCAAGAAGTCCACTTTTTATCTCTTTGGCTACACCCAAGTCTAACCAATTCTTGAATCGCTTTCCAACTATTCTCCCCTAATTCAACAGAGATTCGTCTTGGTGTACTCATGGTTGATATGTTCCCGTTTGGTTTGCAGCAGTTCTCAACAGAACACTCACACTCTAACTCACCAGTTCTTTCGCAATCGCGTTGTGCTTCTCCATCACCGGCCCCAATTCCACCGTTTGCAATTCGCCCTCTTTCACGATCCACTTTCCCTCCACCATCACCCAATCAGCGTTTTGCGGCGCGCAGAAAATCACGGCGGCCACCGGGTCGTGCACGGCGGCCCCGGCGTAATCAAGTCGATTCAAATCAATAGCGAAGAGATCGGCGCGTTTGCCCTTTTCGAGCGAACCGATGTCGTCGCGGCCCAGCACCTTCGCGCCGCCAATCGTGGCAATCTCCAGCGCCTCGCGCGCCGTGAGTCCTGCCGGGTCGCCCATCACTCGCGCCAACAGCATCGCCTGCCGCGCTTCACCCAACAAATGCGAGCCGTCGTTGCTGGCCGAGCCATCCACGCCCAACCCAACCTTCACACCCGCCGCGCGATATTTCTTCACCGGAGCGATACCGCTCGCCAGCCGCATGTTCGACGACGGGCAGTGCGCCGCGCCGCACCCCGCACGGGCCATCAATCCGATCTCGGCATCGTTCACGTGTACCGCGTGCGCGTACCATACATCGGGCCCCGTCCAGCCGAGCGTTTCCATGTAGTCCACTGGCCGATGCCCGAACTTCTGCAAACAGAAATTTTCTTCGTCGATCGTCTCGGCCAAATGGGTGTGCATCGTCACGCCGTGAGCGCGCGCCAGTTTCGACGACTCGCGCATGAGATCGGGCGTGACCGAAAACGGCGAGCACGGCGCGACGACGATCCGCACCATTGCGCCCGGTTTGGGATCGTGAAAGGCTTGGATGAGGCGCTCGGTGTCCTTCAGGATCGCGTCATCGGTTTCCACCACCGAGTCGGGCGGGAGTCCGCCTTTCGATTCCCCGAGCGACATCGACCCCCGGCTGGCGTGAATGCGGATGCCGATCTCCTGCGCGGCGCGAATCTCATCTTCGAGTTTCGAGCCGTTGGGGAACAGATACAGATGATCGCTCACGGTGGTGCAGCCGCTGAGCAGAAGTTCGGCCATGCCGGTGAGCGCCGAGATGTACACGGCTTCGGGCGTGAGGCGAGCCCAAATGGGGTAAAGGGTTTTGAGCCAGTTGAAGAGCGTTGCATCTTGCGCGGCGGGCACCGCGCGGGTGAGGGTTTGATAGAGGTGGTGGTGCGTGTTGACGAGGCCGGGCAGGATGATGCGCCCGCGCATATCCACGATGCGGGCATCGAGCACGGTGGGCAGTTCGTTGGTCGGGGCAACCGCCTCGATCACGCCATCGCGGATGATCATGCCCGCGTCACGGAGTTCGCGCCGCGCCCCGTCCATCGTCACAATCACATCAGCGTGCTGAATGACTACGCTTGCCATCGCGCCTCCTGCCGTTTGTCATACAAAGTACACTATAAGCCCAGAGGCCGCCTCTTGTCAACTGCCGCCTGCCATCGCGGTAGAATCTCCCCCATGAACCGCCGCGCCGCCATCCGCGCCTTTGCCGCTGTTGCTGGAACCGCCGCCACAATCGTCGTTGCCCGGCAGGCTCAGCGCCGCGTCCGCGCGTTTCGCGCGCAGGGCCGCGTGGCGCGCGACGAATACACCGCGCGCTTTCCGGTCGAGCGCCGCGCCCTCACCGTCGCCGGCTGCGAAACGAATCTGTATGCTGCCGGGCCGGTCAAAAGCGAATGGCCGCCACTGTTGCTGGTGCACGGCGGCGTGATCGAGGCGGCCACGTGGCTGGAAACCGCCGCCGCGCTGTCAACCGATCGACTCGTCGTCGCCCCCGACCTTCCCGCGCACGGCCTCTCCGGCTACCTCCCCCCTGCCCACCTCCTCCATTGGCTCGAAGCGCTCGTCGAACATCTCGGCTGGCAGAGATTCGATCTGTGCGGGCACTCGATGGGCGGCGCGTTGTCGATTCGATACGCCTCGCGGCACCGCCAGCGGGTGCGCCGACTCGTGTTGTGCGCCCCGGCCGGTACCGGGCAGCACTTTCCGCGCGTGTGGCCCGAGCCGTGGAACGCGGGACTCCTGCCGTTTCCGTTAGCCGACACACTCATCGAAAAAGTATGGGGCCAGCCGGAACGATTGACGCCGACTCTGCGGCGTCAATTCGATCTCATCTTCAGCGATTTCTTCCTCTCGCGGCGGTGGTTGTGGTATGGGAGCGGCGGCTGGCGGTGGCTGCTCGATGTTCCTCTCTCACTGCTTCCGTCCATCGCCGCGCCCGCGTTGTTCGTGTGGGGCGAGCGCGACCGCATCGTGCCATTCCACGGGCGGCGCACCGCGCGCCTCGTCGCCCAAATCTCGAACGCGCGAGTTCACTTCCTGCCCTCGCTCGGCCATCTGCCGCAAATCGAATCGCCGCCAGCCTTCATCGCGGCGCTGCGCGAATTCCTGTCGGCAGAAGACACGAAGTGTCTTTGAGACACTTCGTGTTTGTGGATATCGTTACGCTTCGCCCCCTTCGCCCCCTCCCTCTTCCCCGCCCGCCTTCCGCGCGCCCATCTCACGGTCGAGTATGAGCAATGCCGGGCCGTCGTTGCCGATCCGCTTCAACTGCTCCACGATAGCAGTGGCCGTCTTTTCTTCTTCCACTTGCTCGTTGATGAACCACTGAAGCATGACCTGCGCGGCGTAATCGCCCTCTTTGGCCGCCAGCCCATACAGGGCATTGATAGACGCCGACACTTTTTGCTCGTGCTCCAGCGCCTTTTGGAACACCTCCAGCGGCGAGCCGAACTCCACCGGCGGTTGGGCAATAGCTTGCAGGGCCACGCGCCCGCCCCGATCATTGATGAAGTTGAACAGCTTCATCGCGTGGAGTCGTTCCTCTTCGCCTTGAGCGTGCATCCACCTTGCAAAGCCGGGCAGGTTCTCATGCTCGAAGTGCGCCGACATCGAAAGATAAATGTACGACGAGAGGAACTCCATATTGATTTGGTTGTTGATCGCGTCTTGAACGCTTTTGCCGATCATAAGTATCTCCTTGCGGCTGTTCACGCTCTGGCAATAGGAACGCTGATGAACACTGAGTCGATAGGATGAACGCTGATCATTTGGATCAAGAGAAATCAGCGTTCATCCGGTCTTTCAGCGCAATCCGTGTTCCCCCGATGCCGTGAACAACCGCTCTCCTTCCATCGAATATGCGCTTCACTGGGCCAGCGGCAGTGTCACCGCAAACGTGGCCCCGCGTCCGGGGCCGTCACTGCGCGCCTCAATCGTGCCGTTGTGCCCGCGAACGATCTCGCTCACAATCGAAAGCCCCAACCCCAGCCCCGACTTCTCGCCGATGGATTTGGTGGTGAAGAACGGATCGAAAATCTTCTCCAGATTCTCTGGGGCAATGCCCATGCCCTGATCGGCCACTTCGATCACGGCGGAGGACTCCGTTTGCCGCGCGCGCAGAGTGATGCGGCCTCCGCCGGGCATCGCGTCGCGCGCGTTGGTGAGCAGGTTGATGAGCACTTGCACAATCTGATTCCGGTCGCAGACCACCACCGCCGAGTCGGCGTCCACCTCGGTAATCAGTTTCACGTTGGTCCAACTCCTCACTTGATAGTCCATCAACAACAGCGCATCCTGCACCACCGACGACAGAATCTCCGGATGGAGGGTGGGCTGACTGCGGCGCGAGTAGCCGCGCAATGTTTGCACGATGCGGCTGGCGTGCCACGCCGAGCGTGTGATGATGGGTAGAATCGATTTCAGCGTTTCGTAATCCAGCGCCTCTTCCTTCAACTGCGCTTCGAGCGTTTCGCTGGCCGAGACGATTGCGCCCAACGGCGAATTGACTTCGTGCACAATTCCGGCGGCCAATGTGCCCACACTGGCCAACCGCTCCGAAGCCGAGAGCGCTTCCTGCGACTGGCGCAGCTGCGCCGTGCGCTCGCTCACCCGCTGTTCGAGTTCGGCGGAGAAGGCGCGCAGTTCGGCGTTGAGGCGGGTGTTCTCGCGCAGGGTGACCAACTGCCGCCCGATGACGAAACCCGTGAGCAGTACGGCGCTGATCAGCACGCCTTTCGATCCCAATGTGAGTTCGCGGCCGGCCACAAAAATCACCAAGCCGTAACCGAGCAGGGTCGCGGCAAAAGGGGCGAGGCGCGTTCGAGCAATTTCGCCGCCCATCGCTCGGCGGAGGGATCGGGCTCGAGGGTGCGTTGGCGAATGGCGGCGAAGGCAAACAGCACGTAAGCGGCCATCCATCCGAGACTCACGGGATCGCCGTCTACTTCCTTTCGGGCCAGCGTGGTCAATGCGGAGAGCAGATCGGCGCCGACGAAACACAACAGCCCGGCCATGCAGAGGATCAACGCCGAGCGCGTTGCGTTATCGGGGCGGCGCAGAAGCAGAGCCACGATGCCGCCCAACGCAACGAGGTCGCCCACCGGATACACGGCGGCGGCGATTTGGCTGGCGGCGTCACTGGGGTGCGCGGCGGCCAGAGGGCCGATGAAAAAATACCACACCACCATCGAGGCTTTCGCGAGGCAGGTTGGCAAGTATGTCGAGGCAGAAGAAGAGGGCATCGCCGACCAGCAGAGAGGCAATGGCGAGAGCCAAGGCCGCCCATGCGGCGAAGGCAAACAGATACGCCACAGCCCCAATGGCCGCGGCGCCCCAGCGGTTATTCAGCCAGCGCGGAATGGGCGGGCGCGAATTACGTTCGGCGCTCATGAGGCGCGTGTCGAGGTAATGTCAGCCATTCACCGCAAAGGCGCAAAGGATTCCTGCGGAGGAATCCTCAGCGTGTTCCGAGCCTCTGCGGTGAAACGAACGATGATCACAGCACGCCAAGCGCGGCCTCCGCCGCGCGGAGGGTGTTCTTCATCAGCATGGCAATCGTCATCGGCCCCACCCCGCCCGGCACCGGAGTGATGGCCCCGGCCACTTCTTTCACATCGTCGAAGTCCACGTCGCCCACCAATCGGTAGCCGCTCTTCTTCGTCGAGTCGTCCACACGATTGATGCCCACATCGATCACGAATGCGCCGGGCTTCACCCAATCGCGCTTCACCATTTCGGCGCGGCCCACTGCGGCAATGAGGATGTCGGCTTCGCGGCACACGGCGGGCAGGTCTTTGGTGCGCGAGTGGCAAATGGTGACGGTGCAATCGCGATGCAATAACAGCATCGCCGCCGGAAGGCCCACAATGTTGGATCGGCCCAGCACCACAGCATTCGCCCCTTTGAAAGTCGCCCCCACTTCTTCGAGCAGAACGATGCACCCGGCGGGCGTGCACGGAACGAACAACGGCTTGCGGCCTTTCATCGAGAGGCGGCCAATGTTCACCGGGTGGAAGCCGTCAACGTCTTTATCAATGCCCACAGCGTTCAGCACGCGCTCTTCGTTGAGATGATCGGGCAGAGGCAGCTGCACCAGAATGCCATGCACATTGGGATCGGCGTTGAGTTTCTCCACCAGCCCTTCCACTTCCTCTTGTGTGGCCGTCTTCGGCAATTCGTTGCCGAACGACTCCATGCCCAAATCGGCGCACGCTTTGCGTTTCGATTTCACGTAAGCCTGCGAGGCGGTGTTCTCGCCCACCAAAACGGTGGCGAGGCCGGGCCTCTTTCCAGTCTTCTCGAACAGCGCCTTTGCCCCTTCGGCAACCTGCGCTTTCACTTTGGCGGCAATCGCCGTCCCGTCAATCAATGCGGCAGTCATGCAGTGTCTCCTTTTTTGAATCGATATGCCGGAATTGTACTCGAATGGGGTTTTTCGGGCATCTGCCATACGCCCGTTGGCGGAGCGAAAGATGTCATGAATCAAAAGGGACGGCGTGTGCCGTCCCTTTGCTTGATTCTGGAGCGCGCCGACTCTATTTCACGCCCAGCGCGAACGTTCCGGTGAAGGTCACTGTCACTTCGACCCGCCCCTTGCCTGTCACCGTCGCCTGCAATTCTTTCCACGCGCCCAAACCGTCGTTGGCTTCAGCGTCCCAGAAGAAGATGGCGAATGTGCGTCCGGCCAATCCCTTGGGGATGATGAAGGAGATGACCGCCTTCTTGCCAACAGGCAGAGCCGAGAGCAACTTGCCGCCGCGCATCACCTGCAGGGTCATCGCCGAAACATACTGCTGGCCTTCGGGCAGAACATCGGGCAGGGCCTCTTCGGGCTCGGTCACTGCGCTGGCCTGATCGCCGCTGTCACAGTCGATCATCGCCTCGTCGCCGTTGCGCAAGCGCAAGGTGATCACTGCGGGCCCGCATCCGAGCGAGACAAACTCAGCGCCTGTCACCGGGATGATGCCGTCGCCCGGAGGGAGAACCGTTCCCGGAATGCCCGACCCTTTGATGGCGAGGGCATTGCCGATGAAGGCGAGGCTGTAGTTGCTGCCCAATGTCAGCGTGCCTTGCAAGATAGGATACGAACCCGTGTCCTCTCCCGGCGTGCGAGTCAGCCCGCCAGCGAACGCATCGCCCGCCGCCAGCGAGCCGCTGGTGATTTGAAACGTCAGCGCCGGATCGACCTCGCCGTATAACTTCGTCTGCGGGTCGGCGGCCACGGTGATCGAGCGTGCCCGATGTGATAGTCGGCGTGCCCACCGAGCTCGTCGTTCCGTCATACACTTTGGCGTCGGTCACTGCTGTGACCGTGATGGGGCGGGCGTTGATAGTGTCGGTGATGGTCGTCGCGCCGACGTTGTTGTAGTTGCCCGTCACGTCGGTGAACGTCCAGAAGTCGGCGGCGCACGTGCCCGCGTTGGTGTGGGTCGTGTTGCTCAAGTCCAGCCCGCTCAACGCTTCGCCCAACACGCCTGTGGCCGAGCCCGTCGCCGTGTGCGCCGCGCCATCATAGGTGACGTTGTACGGCGTGACAACGATGACGGCGTTCGCCTTGCCGATGACATCATTGACCGTGCCGCTGGCATTGTTGTAGTTGCCGGTCACATCGGTGAACGTCCAGAAGTCGGCGGCGTACGTGCCCGCGTTGGTGTGGGTCGTGTTGCTCAAGTCCAGCCCACTCAGAGCTTCGCCCAACACGCCTGTGGCCGAGCCTGTCGCCGTGTGCGCCGCGCCATCATAGGTGACGTTGTACGGCGTGACGCTGATGACCGCGTTGGCTTTGGTCACCGTCAACGCACCATTCACGTAACTGATAATGTAGTTCCCCAAGCCCGTACCCACTGCCGCGCTCGGAACGATGGCGTAGGGTGAACCTGCTACCGTCGCCGCCGCCGCCGCCCCCGCGCTCGTCAGGGTGATGCTCGTTACTGTGTCACTGTTCACCAACCCCGCAACTGAGAAGTCTGTTGATGGTGTCGTCGTGTCAAAGGTCAAGGCCGTGCCGTAGGTCTTAGTTTTGTTCGCCGCAGTAATGGTTAGCAAGAAACGGAGAGTCTCTATCGAAGCATAATTGACCTGTTGACGCCCAGTGACATTAATGCGATTCCCTGGCCCAGTGGTCGTTGCAATGCCTTCCGTATTGAAAACAAGAGTGTCAGTGTTCGCGTCGCCGTTGATATTGATCGTGGTGGTTGCCGACGACGTTGCATTGAATGTGTCGTTTCCGTTGCCACCATTCACCGTGAGCGTTTCGATGTTGCTGTAACTGATCGTTTCGGCGTTTCGAACCACCTGTGTGCTGGAGACAGTGAATGTGTCATTCCCCGCTGTGCCGTCAACCGTGAATGTGTCTGTGCCCGCGCCGCCGTCAATCGTATCGCTTCCCGTTCCTCCATTGATTGTATCGTTGCCCCCGCCGCCGTTGAGGGTGAGTGTATTCAATCCAGTGGCGCGAGTCGTGATGTCAAGAGTAACTGTGTCATTGCCATTCGCGGCATCAATCGTCACATTCGTCTTGTTGGCGAATTTGACCAACTCGCCAGCCCCCGCAATGGTGGTGCAAGTCACGCCAACGCCGCAGCTCGCGCCATCTGTCGCCCCATTGTAATCACGAACGGTGATCGTATCGTTGCCGTTCGTGGATACAGCAAATCCGCCGCCCGTGCCGTATGTCACATTAGCGGCAACGGACAAATCAGAGACGGGTTCAAGATTGGTGAAGCGAATCTCCGCACCATCAAAGTTGAACTCCCCGCTCGTCGCATCAATAGCAGTGTACGTCTCATTGACAAAGCTGCCGCCCGTAATGTTCAACGTATCGTATCCACCCGCCCCACCATCGTACTCAACGCCGCCCGCCACCGGAATGACCACGCCTTGCGAGTTGTCAACGTTCAGCGTGTCGTCGCCCGCATCGCCGGTCACGGTGATCGTTCCGTCGTCGTTCACGCCAGTGATGGTGACGTTGTCATTCCCCTCGCCGCCGCCGAGTGTCACATCGCTCGAATTGATCACCGCAACCACCAGCGTGTCATCGCCCGCCGTGCCGAGCACCACCACATTGGTCGAGTCGGTGATGGTGACGCCGTTGCTGATGAGGAAGTTGATGATACTGATGGCCGTGGCGTTGCTGATGGTGAGCGAGCCGTTGAGGGCGGAAATGCCGCCGTTCACTCCGCCTTGCAGTGTGAGGTTGGCGAGAGAGTCGATGGTGACGTTTTCATTGTAGACGCCGCTCTCGACATTGATCACGCCGTCGTCGGGCGCGTGCGTCGCCGCAAAGTCGATCGCCGTTTGGATCGGGTTGTCGCACGGCTGATCGCCATCGGTCGTCGGATCGCAATCGGCGGAAGTGAACGCATACGTCACGCCGCCCGACACGAAATAAGGATCGGGCGCGGCGATGATCTGCGCCGCCTCTTGCGAAGCGAGCGGCGCCGAATCGCCGTTCGCATCCACCACGTTGAGCAACACGTCTTGCGGCAACGCTGTTGTATCCGCAACGGTTGCATCAGTTGACGCCGGCGCGGAAGCATCAACTGTGTTTTCAATGGAAGAGGAGTCGCTTCCACCCAAAGAGAGTATCGGCGTCTCGACGGAACTTGTTTCCGCGCTGGCATCGGGCGCCGACTCCGCAGAGACGATCTCACTGCTCACAGACGCAACTTCATCAGTGGGCGCCGAGGTATCGGCGGCGGCTTCACTCTCGGTGGAAGTTGTGTCGCCGAGCATGGCCGCGTCGGATACAACAGCGACGTCTGCCGATTGCACAGCAAGTGGATCGATGGACGGCGGGAGCGCCTCGTCGGCTCGCGCGCGCCCATGGGAAGAGGCCAGCAAGGCAATTGCCAATGCAAGCGCAAACGCCGCTGTGATAAGCGGCGATCTTCCTTATCTTATGGGCTTGAAGATGATTCATGTGACCTTCCCTACTAATGAACGATTACTACGAATGGACTCAACTATTGTTCATTCTATCGATCTTGCGTAAAGAAAGGATAAAGAGGAGGGGGGAGGCGAGGACTATTTTGAGGCGCTACAGAGATTGGGGCGGGCCTGAGACGCCCCAACACCTAACGGTTTGGAAAGGTGACCGACACCACGAGCCCCCCGCGCGGCGCGTTGGCCGCCGCTATTGCGCCGCCTTGCGCTTCTATTAACTGGCGGGCAATCGCCAACCCAAGACCCGCGCCGCCCGCCGCGCGCGTTCGACTCTTTTCCCCGCGCCAGAACCGATCGAAGAGGCGGGGCAGATCCGAGTCGGGGACGCCGGGGCCGTTATCGACAACGGCGAGCATTGCGCCGCCGGGCGAGCGAGCCACAGTCACGCTCACGCGCCCGCCCTCCGGCGCGTATCGAATGGCGTTGCTCAATAAGTTGCCGATCACTTGCCCCACGCGCTGAGGGTCGGCGTTCACCTGAGGGGTGTCGGCCTCCACGCGCGCCGAAAGGTGAATGTTGCGCTCATCGGCTTCGGCGCGGAAGAGATCGACAGCGCGTTCGGCCAATTCGCCGAGATCGATCATCTTGCGATCAAAATGCAGTTGCCGCGATTCAGCCAGCGTGAGCAAACGCAAATCTTCGACGAGCCGTTCGAGCAGATACGTTTCTTCGAGCACGGGGGCCACGTGCGCTTCGTCGGCGGGGTAAACGCCATCGACGATTCCCTCGAGCCGCCCGCGTATGACGGTGAGCGGGGTGCGCAGTTCGTGGGCAATGTCGGCGAGAAGATCGCGGCGCTCGCGATCGCTGCGTTCGAGGGCCGAGGCCATGCGATTGAACGAGTCGCTGAGACTGCGCAGGTCGCCGGGGCCGCGCGCCTGCGCCGCGATGCGCGCCGAGAGATCGCCCGCCGCCACGGCTTGCGCCGCGCCGATCACGTCGGCCAGCGGGTTGACGAAGCGCCGCGCGAGAAGGAAACCGATGAGCAGAGTGAGCAGGCCGGTGAAGAATGAAATGACGCCAACCGGGAACGACAGGCTGACGAGCAAGCGAAGGAAGAACGATAACGGGCCGAGCGGGTTTTGCCGAATGACGAGCGTGCCCACCTGACGGCCATCGGCGCGCACGGGGAAGTGGACTCGGCTGGCATCGGGCGAATACACTTGGCCGATGAGCGCGGTGTCGGTGCGGCCCTCGTCGATGAGCACGCGGCCCGATTCGTCGAGCAACAGCACGTTGCTCCATTCGTCAGCCCTGCTTTCGAAGCCAATGGTGAGCTGATTTTCTGGAAGAAGAATCTTTTCAACGCCCGCCCAGCTGCCATGTCCGATGAAATAGAGTCGCGCCGTTTCTCCGGCGAGAGGCATGGCGTCGGAATCGCCTTGCATCACACTGCCGACAAGCAGGCCGATGAAGGCCAGCAACAGCACAACGGTGAGCAGCACCACCGCGCCGAAGGCTTGCATGAGCAGCAAAAACAATCGGCGGCGAATTTGGCGGACGGAGTGGTGAAGGTCGAGTGGGTGGGCCACGGGTTGAATGACAGGATGACATGATGAGTGGGTGACATGATGAGGGCAACGTCATCTTGTCATCGTGTCATGTGTCATCTTGTCAACGCTTCAAGCGATCACTCGGCAAACTTATACCCCACGCCATGCACAGTGATGATGTATTTCGGCGCCGCGCCGGGGTCGGGCGGCTCGATCTTGCGGCGCAGGTTGCGGATGTGCGAGTCGATGGCTCGCTCGTAACTCTCGAAGGCCACGCCGCGAGCAACGGTGAGCAGCTGCGCGCGCGAAAAGATTCGCCCCGGTTGGCTGGCAAGAGTCGCAAGAATCTCGAACTCGGTGGGAGTGAGGGCCACTTCGCCATCCGGCAGCACGGCGCGATAACGGGCGCGGTCGAGGGTGAGGTCTCCGGCGCGAATCACTTCGGCGGGCATGGCCGACCCCGAGGCCCGGCGCAGAACGGTTCGCGCGCGAGCCACCAATTCGCGCGGGCTGAAAGGTTTGGTGATGTAATCGTCCGCGCCGAGTTCGAGCCCCACCAGTTTGTCGCTTTCTTCGACGCGGGCGGTGAGCATGATGATGGGCGCATTCGAGTCGTGGCGCAGTTCGCGGCACACGTCGAGTCCGTCCATGCCGGGCATCATAAGATCGAGCACGACAAGATCGGGCCGCTCGCGGCGGGCAACGGCCAGCCCCTTCGCGCCATCGGCGGCGGTGATCACTTCAAAGCCCGCCGCCGTGAGATAGTCGCGGCAGATTTCGACAATCTTCGTTTCGTCGTCAACGACGAGGATGATTTTGCTCATCACAAGAAACGATGAGCGATGAACGCGGAACGATGAACATTGATCCAGAGACGTTCATCGTTCATCCTTCATCGTTCATCCTTTGTCATTCGTCATTCATACCTCAGCGCTTCCATCGGGCTGAGGCGCGAGGCTCGCCACGCCGGATACAACCCGGCAAAGATGCCGACCATCGCCGTGACGGCGAAAGCGATCACGATCGTTCCGGCGTCCACCAGAGTCGTGATCTGCCCGGAGAGATTAACCAGATACGAGATCAGCCATCCGAGTCCGATGCCCAACATCCCGCCGATGAAACTGAGCACCAACGTCTCGATGAGAAACTGAATCATGATGGCCCGCCGCTTGGCCCCCACCGCTTTGCGCAATCCGATCTCGCGCGTGCGCTCGGTGACCGAGACGAGCATGATGTTCATGACGCCGATGCCGCCGACCACCAACGAAATGACTCCGATGAAACCGAGAAAGGCGGTGAGCGTGGCGGTGATAGCACCCAGCGCATCGAGAAACGCGCTCTGACTCAGTACCGTGAAGTCGAGTTCATCGTTGAGTTTGAGTCTGTGTTGGCGGCGCAGGATGCGTTCCACTTGCACGATCACATCGGTCACCACCTCGGGGCTGGAGGCCGACATGGAAATGTCGGTGACTCGACGCTTGCCGTTATTGGTTGCCCACGAGCCATACAGTTTTTCGTATCCGGTTTCCAACGGGACAACGACGATCTCATCGGCGTTGCTGAAGCCGGATGCGCCTTTCGATTTGAATACGCCAATGACCTCGAACGGGATGCCGCCGATCTTGATCGCGCGCCCCACCGGGTTGAGGCCGCCGAACAAATCTTTGGCCGTCTGCGATCCGAGCACGGCCACGCGCGCTTTGCCGGCGCGATCTTGCTCGGTGATGAAACGCCCGTACTCCACTTCATAGGCGCGCACCGAAGCGAAAGCGGGCGTCGTTCCTGTGGTGCTCACATTGACGCTGTTCTTGCCATAGGTCACGGGTTGGTCGAATCCCTGAAACGAGGGCGCGACATCGGTGACGTTGTTGAGTTCCTTCGCCAGCGCCTCATAATCACTGTAGTACATGAAAGCGATTGTCGTATTTGGATTGCGCCTCTCGAACCGGCCCGGAAACACGGTGACGAGATTCGACCCGATGCCCTGCACCTGACTCGTGATGCTGGCCGTGGCCCCATTGCCGATGGCCATGAGCGCCACCACTGCCCCCACGCCGATGATGATGCCCAGCATGGTGAGAACGGAGCGCAGTTTGTTGGCGGCCAATGCGCGCAAAGCAATGCGAAAGTTTTCAGAGAAGTCCATAGCGAATTAAGAAAGGAAGAAGGATGAGGGATGAATGCGCGGCTACTTTCATAATTCATCCTTCATCGTTCATCAATGGTGCTCCAACGCCACTTCGCTCGGCCTCGGCGTCCCGGCGGG
>VGOW01000068.1 GCA_016875735.1 Chloroflexota bacterium
AGGCAACAGCATGTTGTGAAATCCATTCCGCAACTCCTCAGGCCGCTGGTGTAGGCCGAGGATACTTGCGGTCATGAGCAGGCGGAACGCCTGTTTTTTACCAGACACACGTTACAGGGACACTACCGCAAATTTGTGACGGCGGTGATTTCCACCGGAATCTACTGTCGGCCGTCGTGCCCGGCCAAACATCCTCTGCGAAAGAACGTGGCCTTTTACCCATCGCCTGCCGAGGCGGACCGGGCCGGGTTCCGCCCGTGCCGCCGATGCCGCCCCGACGAACCGGATTCGCAGGCCGAACAGATTCGGCGGCTGTGCCGATACATCGACTCTCATCTCGATTCGCCGTTGACGCTGAGCGAGTTGAGCCGGGTGGCGCATCTCAGCCCGCACCATTTGCAGAGGGTGTTCAAGAAGATCGTTGGCGTGTCGCCGCGAGAGTATGCTGAGGGGCGGCGGGTGAATCGGGCGCGGGCCGAGTTGAAGGCTGGAGAAACGGTGGCGGCTTCCATTTATGAAGCCGGTTTTGGGTCGAGCAGTCGGCTGTACGAGAGAAATCCGCTGGGGATGACTCCGGGAAGGTTTCGTCGAGGAGGATCGGGAATGAGGATCGGATATACGATTGTGAGCTGCCCGTTGGGACGGATGATTGTGGCCGCCACCGAACGCGGGGTGTGTTTTGTGGGCTTCGGCGATGACGATGCGTTTTTGGCGTCGGAGCTGCGGAAGGATTGTCCGGCGGCGGAGATTCGGCGGGATGGCGGTTTCGGCCCATGGGTGAGCGCGATTGTGGAAAACTTGCGAGGCCAACAGCCGCGACTCGATTTGCCGCTCGATGTGCGCGGGACGGCGTTTCAACAGCAGGTGTGGAAGGCTCTGCGGAGGATCCCGTACGGCAAAACGAAATCGTACGGCGAGATCGCCAAGTCGTTGGGCAAGCCCAACTCGGCGCGGGCCGTGGGGCGTGCGTGCGCCACTAATCTTGCATCGGTCGTCATCCCATGCCACCGCGCGGTGGGAAGCGACGGCAGTCTCACCGGATACCGTTGGGGCGTGAAACGCAAAGAAGCATTGCTGGCGCAGGAACGAGATTCCATTTCCAAATGACCAACTTAATCAAAATGCTTTCGGAGCGGCTCTCGTTGAGAGTCGCTTTGGCGTTGTTCGCGCTCTATTTCATTTGGGGCTCGACGTATCTCGGCATTCGCATCGCGCTCGGCAGTTTTCCGCCGTTCATGCTCGTAGGCATGAGGTATTTCATCGCGGGCGGCCTGATGTTCATCTTTTTGCGAGCGCGCGGTGTGCCCATGCCCACGCGGGCGCAGTGGGCGGGGGCGGCGGCGGTGGGCTGTTTGCTGTTGGGGTTCGGCAACGGCGGCGTCACCTTTGCCGAGCAGTGGGTGTCGAGCGGGCTGGCGGCGGTGTGGATCGCCACCATGCCGATTTTCGCCGCGCTGTTCGCCGGGTTGTGGGGGCGCTGGCCCAATCGCATCGAGTGGCTGGGATTGCTGTTGGGATTTGTGGGCGTGGGGCTTTTGAATCTCGAAGGCAACTTGCGCGCCAACCCGATCGGCGCCATTGCCCTCAGCCTCGCCACGGTGGCTTGGGCTTTCGGCTCCGTGTGGAGCCGCCACTTGCCCTTGCCCCCCAACGGGCCGATGTCGAGCGCGGCGCAGATGTTGTGCGGGAGCGCAATGATGCTCGCGCTCAGCGCGATCCGCGGCGAGCGAATGAGCGCACTGCCCGCCGTTCGCCCGGCGCTGGCGTTTTTGTATCTCATCGTGTTCGGCTCGTTGGTCGCCTTCAGCGCCTACGGCTATCTTTTGCGAAACACGCGCCCCACGCTGGCGACAAGTTACGCGTACGTGAATCCGGTGGTGGCGGTGGTGCTGGGCGTGTGGCTGGTTGGCGAACAGATCACCGCCGCAGGCGTGGCGGCGATGGTTGTGATTCTGAGCGGGGTGGCTCTGGTGGCCTTTGGGCGAGGGAAGCCGTGAGCCTTTGTGCAACACATCCAACGCGCTCTCGATAATCCTCTCCACCCTTAACAATGGACGCCGACTCGGCACAGCCACTATACTTACGGCCAATCACCCGGAGAATTTGATTGTGACTCTGTCGCTTGCGGTCATTATTGTCGTCCTTATTGGGCTCCTCGTCGAGGAGCGGTTGTCGTTTGAGGCGGCAGTAGCACCCGTGAGAAAAGACCAGTAGCGCACGGACGAACTGCAAATACACGGACACAGCGAGCCGCCTCACCAGAGGCGGCTTTTTTGTTGACGAAGGAGAAAAGAAGATGGACGAGACTTACGCCCCCCAATCCGCCGATATGCACTGTTACGACGCCGTGCCCGGCGAGCCGGTGGTGACGCCGGAAACCGAAGCCGCCCAGTGGGTGGCCGACGCCATGACGGATTGCTACAACGGATGAAAAGCGATAAGCGTTCTGCAATTAGCCGTTAGCGGCTGGCTGACAGTTCAACCGCTAACCGCTAACCGCTAACCGCTAATCGCTGATCGCTGATGGCTGACATGCGTTCCGATCTCATCAAATCCGGTTTCGAGCGCGCGCCGCACCGCGCCCTGCTCAAAGCCACCGGCGTCACCGACGCCGACATGGGCAAGCCGTTTATCGCCGTCGTCAATTCATACATCGACATCGTGCCCGGCCACGTTCATTTACAAGCCTTCGGCAAACTGGTGAAGGATGCCGTGCGCGCCGCCGGCGGAGTGCCGTTCGAGTTCAATACCATCGGCGTCGATGACGGCATTGCGATGGGGCACAAAGGCATGAAGTTCAGCCTGCCCTCGCGCGAGCTCATCGCCGACTGTGTGGAGACAATGATCGAAGCCCACCGCTTCGACGGGATGGTGTGCATCCCGAACTGCGACAAAATTGTGCCGGGCATGATCATGGCCGCGATGCGCGTTAACATCCCGGCCATTTTTGTTTCTGGCGGGCCCATGGCCGCTGGCCGCACCCCCGACGGGCAGACGGTCGATCTCATCTCCGTGTTCGAGGGCGTGGGCGCGTATAAAGCCGGAACGATTGACGAGAAGCGGCTCAAAGTGTTGGAAGATTACGCCTGCCCCTCATGCGGATCGTGTTCCGGAATGTTCACCGCCAACTCGATGAACTGTCTGATGGAAGCGCTCGGCCTTGCCCTGCCGTACAATGGCTCGGCGCTGGCGCTCACCGTCGAGCGCGACGGCCTCGCCGCCAAAGCCGCCGCCACCATCCTCGCTCTCGTCGCCCGCGACATCAAACCACGCGACATCGTCACCGCTGAAGCGATGGACGACGCCTTTGCCCTCGATATGGCGATGGGCGGCTCGACGAACACCGTTCTGCATGCGCTGGCCATCGCTCAAGAGGCCGGGCTCGACTATCCGCTCTCGCGCATCAACGCAGTGGCCGATCGCGTGCCGCATCTGTGCAAGGTGAGTCCGGCCGGGCAGTGGCACATGGAAGACGTACATCGCGCCGGCGGCATCCCGGCCATTCTCGCAGAGATCGCATCGGGCAATGGGAACGGGCGACCGCAAGGATCGCCCCTGCACCTCGACCGACTCACGGTGAGCGGCGTGACTCTGCGCGAATCGATTGCCGGAGCGACAGTAAAAGACCCCGGCGTGATTCGGCCACTGAGCAATCCGCATTCGACCACCGGCGGCCTCGCCATTCTGTTCGGCAACCTTGCCCCCGACGGCGCGGTGATCAAAACCGGCGGCGTGAGCGAGGCGATGAAGCGGCACAACGGCCCGGCGCGCATTTACGAATCGCAAGAGGCGGCCATGCGCGGGATTCTCAATCGCGAGGTTCAACCGGGCGAGGTGGTCGTCATTCGATACGAAGGCCCGGCGGGCGGGCCCGGGATGCAAGAGATGCTCTCGCCCACCAGCGCGATCATGGGCATGGGCCTCGGCGACAAAGTTGCGCTCATCACCGATGGCCGCTTCAGCGGCGGCACGCGTGGCGCGTGCATCGGCCACGTGAGCCCGGAGGCGGCGGCGCGGGGGCCTATCGCCGCTCTGCGCGACGGCGACATCATCGAGATCGATCTTTTCGCCCGCTCGCTGAACGTCCGCCTTCCGGATGAAGAAATCCAATCGAGGCTGAACGCGCTCTCGCCCTTCGATCCGAAGATCGAAAGCAAGTGGCTGAGGCGATACGCCAAGATGGTGCAGAGCGCGGATAAGGGAGCGACATTAAGAGACTAATCGCCACTTACCAATTACTCGAAATTTGTAATTGCTGAGAGGTGATTGATTTGGAGGCACGAATGAAACGAACCGGCGCACAGATCATTTGGGAAAGTTTGCAGAGAGAGGACGTCGAAGTTGTGTTCGGCTATCCGGGCGGGGCGATACTGCCCGCGTACGACGCGATGCTCGATTACCCGATCCATCACGTGCTCACGCGGCACGAGCAGGGCGCAACGCACATGGCCGACGGCTACGCCCGCGCTTCGGGCAAAGTGGGCGTGGCGATGGCCACCTCGGGGCCGGGCGCGACGAATATGGTCACCGGCATCGCAACAGCGATGATGGATTCGTCGCCCATCGTGTGCATTACCGGGCAAGTGTCGAGCGGCCTCGTGGGGTTAGATGCGTTTCAGGAAACCGATGTGACCGGCATCACTTTGCCGATCACGAAACACAACTACCTTGTGACGCGCGTCGAGGATATTGCCCGCTCGATCCGCGAAGCGTTTTACATTGCGGCGACCGGGCGGCCCGGCCCGGTGTTGCTCGACATCACCAAAGACGCGCAGCAAGCCTCATACGAATTCGATTGGGAGGCCTCCGCGCCGCGACTGCCCGGATACCGGCCCGCCCTGCGTGCCCTCCCCGCCGAATACGAAAAGGCCATCACCCTCATCAACAGCGCCAAGCGGCCTCTCATCCTCGCCGGGCACGGCGTTCTGCAATCGGGCGCGATGAAAGTGTTGCGCGACTTCGTGGAGAAGGCGCAAATCCCGGTGGCGATGACTCTGTTGGGAATCGGCTGCTTCCCGGCTACGCATCCGCTCAATCTCGGCATGATGGGCATGCACGGCGAAGCGTGGGTCAACCACTCGATTCAGCAAGCCGATCTCCTGCTCGCCTTCGGCACCCGGTTCGATGATCGGGTGACGGGCAACGTCAAAACCTACGCCCCCAAAGCCAAGAAGATTCACATCGAGATCGATCCGTCGGAGATCAACAAAGTGATCAAGGCCGACGTGGCGTTGGTGGGCGATTTGCGCGATGTGCTGGAAGAACTGTCGCCGCGCATCGCGCCGGGCGATCACGAAGAATGGATCGATCACATCAACGAGATGAAGGGTGACTCGGCGGTGCGCGACATTCAGAACCTGCCCGACACCGGCCACCTGTACGCCGCGCACGTCATCAACGATCTGTGGCGGCACACCGAAGGCGAGGCCCTCATCTGCACCGACGTGGGCCAGCACCAAATGTGGACGGCGCAGTATTACAAGCACGACAAACCCTTTCGGTTGATCACCTCCGGCGGGCTGGGCACGATGGGCTTCGGATTGCCGTCGGCCATTGGCGCGAAGATGGCCTGCCCCGACGCCGAAGTGTGGGCCATCGCCGGAGACGGCGGCTTCCAAATGACCGCCGCCGAACTGACGACGGCGGCGCAAGAGAATGTGAAAGTGAACGTGGCCGTGATCAACAACGGCTATTTGGGTATGGTGCGGCAGTGGCAGGAATTTTTCTACAGCAAACGATATGCGGCCACGCCCATGAAAAGCCCCGACTTCGTGAAACTGGCCGAAGCGCACGGACTCGCCGGCTTGCGAGTCACTGAGCGCTCTCAAGTCGAAGGGGCCATCCGCGCGGCGCGCGAAACCGAAGGCACGGTGGTCATCGACTTCCGCGTGGCGAAGGAAGACAGCGTGTACCCGATGGTGCCCGCCGGAGCCGACTTGCACGAAATGATCCGCCGCCCGCGCCCCAGGATTCCGCTGGCTAAGGAATCCGACGCGCCCGAAGAATGGGAAATGGCAACTAAATGACAGGGTGACCGGATGGCAGGATGACACGGTGAAACCGATCACCTTGTCACCTATTCATCTTGTCATCCTGTTGGGAAACGAATGTCTTTACACACTTTTGCCGCATACGTTGAAGACAAACCGGGCGTGTTGAATCGCGTCGCCTCACTGTTTCGCCGCCGGGCGTTCAACATTGAATCGCTCACCGTCGGCCACACCGAACAGCCGGGCGTGTCGCGCATGACCATTGCCGTGGAAGCCGACGACCTGACCGCGCGCCGCGTGGAAGCCATGCTTTACAAACTGGTCAACGTCCTCCGCGTGGATGACCTGACCGCCCGCAGCACCGTCGAGCGCGATCTGGCGCTGATCAAAGTCGCCGTCACCCCCACCAACCGCACCGAAGTGATGCAGTTGGCCGACGTGTTCCGCGCCCGCATCGTGGACGTGACCAACGAGTCGGTCATCGTGGAAACCACCGGCACCGAAGACAAAATCGAAGGGCTGATCGAGGTGCTGCGCCCGTTCGGGATCATCGAGATGGCGCGCACGGGTATCGTGTCCATGTCGCGCGGCGCGGCAGGCATCAGCCCCAACCCGCCGCTGGTGGCCGCTGAGGTGCGCGAAGGCGCGCCCGCATAAACTCACACTCTGAGGAGAAATCTTTTTATGGCAAAAATGTTTTACGACAACAACGCCGACCTCGCCCTCATTCGCGGGAAGAAGGTGGCAGTCATCGGCTATGGTTCACAGGGCCACGCCCATTCGCTGTGCTTGAAGGACAGCGGCGTGAGCGTGAAGGTTGGCCTCGCCCCGGACAGCAAATCGAAAGCCAAAGCGGAAGCCGCCGGACTCACGGTGGACACCGTCGCCAATGTGGCGGCGTGGGCCGACGTGATCATGATCCTCGCCCCCGACACGAAGCAATCGAAAATCTATAGAGAGTCCATCGAGCCGCATCTCACCAAAGGCAAAATGCTGATGTTCGGGCACGGCTTCAACATTCGGTTCGGCACCATCGTGCCGCCGAAGGACGTGGATGTGACGATGGTGGCGCCCAAAGCGCCGGGCCATCGCGTGCGCGAAGTGTTCGTGGAAGGCGGTGGCACACCCGCGTTGCTCGCCATTCATCAAGACGCGACGGGCAACGCCAAAGCCCTCACCCTTTCGTACGCCAAGGCACTCGGCCTCACCCGCGCCGGAGTCATCGAAACGACCTTCGCCGAGGAAACGGAAACCGATCTATTCGGGGAGCAGGTGGTGCTGTGCGGCGGCGTCTCGGCTCTGGTCAAGGCCGCCTTCGAGACTCTGGTGAAGGCCGGGTATCAGCCGGAGATCGCCTACTTCGAGTGCATGCACGAACTCAAACTGATCGTCGATCTCATGTATCGCGGCGGACTTAATTACATGCGCTACTCGGTGAGCGACACCGCCGAACACGGCGATTACACCGGCGGCCCGCGCATCATTACCGAAGAGACGATGGGCGAGATGAAGAAGATGCTGAGCGAAATTCAGGATGGCACCTACGCCAAGAAATGGATCGCCGAAAACGAACGGGGCCGCCCGTGGTTCAACGAAACCCGCAAGCGCGAGCAGGAGCATCCCATCGAAAAGGTGGGCGCAGAGTTGCGGGGCATGATGCCGTTCCTGAATCCGGTGACGGTGAGGCCGGACGAGCAAGGCTGAGTGAATCTCAAACTCCAAACGTCAAACTTCGAAGTTGAGAGTTGGGAGTTTGAGTTTTGAGGTTGGAAGTTATGACCAATTACGTTCGCATCTTCGATACGACCCTGCGCGATGGCGAACAGTCGCCGGGCGCGACCATGACCTCAGCGGAAAAGCTGGAAGTGGCCCGCGCCCTCTCGCGGCTCGGCGTGGACATCATCGAGGCCGGGTTTGCCGCCGCCTCGCCCGACGATCTCGAAGCGGTGAAGCGCATCGCCATCGACGTGGGCGGCGCGCCCGCGCCGGGCCGCGACCAGCCGCCGATCATTTGCAGTCTGGCCCGCGCCAACAAAGTTGACATCGACAAAGCGTGGGAAGCGGTTCGGCACGCCAAGCGCCCGCGCATCCACACCTTCCTCGCCACCTCGCCCATCCACATGAAATACAAACTGAAGATGGACCCGGAGCAAGTGATCGAGCGCGCGGCGGAAATGGTGGCCTACGCCAAAAGTTTCTGCGACGATGTGGAGTTCAGCCCCGAAGATGCGGGGCGAAGCGAGCCGGAATTTTTGTACGTGGTGCTGGCTGAAGCGATCAAAGCCGGGGCGACGACTCTGAACATCCCCGACACGGTGGGCTACACCACCCCCGACGAGTTCGGCAAACTGATCGAGGGCATCATCAAAAACACGCCGGGCATCGAGAAGCGCATCGTTTCCGTTCACTGCCACGACGATTTGGGCATGGCCACCGCCAACACATTGGCGGGCATCCGCGCCGGAGCGCGGCAGGCCGAGGTGACCATCAACGGCATCGGCGAGCGCGCGGGCAACACGTCGCTCGAAGAAGTGGTGATGTCTCTGCACACGCGCAAGCCGGTGTTCGGGCTCGAAAGCGGAATCGACACCACCCAGATCATGCGCGTGAGCAAACTGGTGAGCAATTACACCGGCATGGTCGTCCAGCCGAACAAAGCCATCGTCGGCGCGAACGCCTTCGCTCACGAAGCCGGTATCCATCAAGACGGGATGCTCAAGCATCACCAAACGTACGAGATCATGCGCCCCGAAACTGTCGGCGTCACTCAAACCCGCTTGGTGCTGGGCAAGCATTCGGGGCGGCACGCGCTAAAGAAACGGCTGGCCGAACTCGGCTACATGCTCAATGAAGCCGAGCTCGATAAAGCCTTCGAGCGCTTCAAAAATCTGGCCGACAAAAAGAAGACGATCACCGACGCCGATCTCGAAGCCATCATCTCCGACGAAATCTATCAGCCGCGCGAAGTGTTTGCCCTCGAAGAGATGCAGGTGGTGTGCGGCACGCTGGGCATGCCCACCGCCACCGTGCGCTTGCGCGGGCCGGACGGCAAAAGCGTGGTGCGCGCGGCGATGGGCACCGGCCCGGTGGACGCGACGTACAAAGCCATTGATGAAATTGTCGGCGTGTCGAACACGCTGTTGGAGTTCGTGATCCACGCGGTGACCGAGGGCATCGACGCGCTGGGCGAAGTGACGGTGCGGATTGAGGGCGCGAACGGAAGCCACACGCTGGACGCGCAGAAGGAAACCGAAACGCCGCGCACCTTCGGCGGGCACGGCGCCGACACGGACATCATCGTCGCCAGCGCCAAGGCGTATCTTTCAGCGTTGAACAAATTGCTGGTGGCTTCCGGCGATTATGGCGAAGCGGAGAAGGCGGCTGCCGTTGAAGCGATGTAGTTTTACAGATCGAGATGGGCTTCGAGGGCGCGATCGACTTGCTCCATCACCTCATCGGGCAAGCGCCCGACTTTGCGGGTGAGTCGAGATCGATCCAGCGTGCGAATCTGAAACGCCAGCGCCACCGAATCTTTGGGCAGACCGGACTCGGAAGCCGGAAGAAAAACTGTGAATAGAAAGCGGCTGGCGCGAAGATTGGATGTGATAGGAATGACAGTGACGGTTGGGATGCGGGCATTGGCTTCATCGTTTTGCACGACGAGCACGGGACGAACGCCTGCTTGCTCAGAGCCGATGACCGGATTGAGGTCCGCGTAGAAAATGTCGCCGCGCGCAACATCCATGAATCAGTTGAGCGACTTTTCGAATATGACGAGCGCCTCGTTCTCCGGCGTCAGCCATTTCTCGCTGGCGATGTCTTCGGACAGTTCTTGCCACAGGGACGCCAGCGCTTCATATTCACGGGCCAATTGTTCGCGGCGCTTGCGCTTTTTCCACAGGCGCAAGTATTCAACGATGGCCTCGTTGACGATGGCCTCGACGCTTTCGCGAGTTTCGGCAACTACTGGCTCCAGTTCGGAGAGAACTTGTGGCGAGAGCGTAACGGTGGTTGTCTCGGGCATTGCGCACCCTTGCCTTTCGATGCCACGATTATAACCCTGATGAAAGGATTTGCGATGACTACCTCCTCCAACCCCAACACCGACTCCATGCCCGAGTGGTATGACCCGTTTGCCGAGCCGAACACCATTCCCGGCGGCTGGGACCTTTCGGACTTCGCGGCGAGCGCGCGCGCCGACGGCGATGCTCATGAGAATGACCGCGATTCTCTTCATCACACCGTCCCGCACCCCAACTGAAAATGACTCAACCCCAAACCCTGTTCGAGAAAATCTGGAACGCGCACATCGTCGCCGAGGAGCCCGACTCTCCGGCGGTGCTTTACATCGATCTGCACCTCGTTCACGAAGTGACCTCGCCGCAAGCCTTCACCGGCCTGCGCCAACGCGGCCTCAAGGTGCGCCGCCCCGAAAAGACGGTGGCCACGATGGATCACAGCACCCCCACGCACGACCCATCACTGCCCATCCTCGACGCCCTCGCGGCAAAACAGATCGCCCAAATGGAAACCAACGCCCGCGACTTCGGCATCCGCCTTTACGGAATGAACAGCGCGCATCGCGGCATCGTGCACGTTATCGGCCCGGAACTCGGCTTCACGCAACCGGGCATGACCATCGTCTGCGGCGACAGCCACACTTCCACACACGGCGCGTTCGGTGCGTTGGCTTTCGGCATTGGCACGAGCGAAGTGGAAATGGTGCTGGCGACTCAATGTTTGCTCCAACGCAAACCGAAAACTTACGACGTGCGCGTCGAAGGCCAATTGCGAAAAGGCGTATCGTCCAAAGACATCATTCTCGCCCTCATCGCCCGCATCGGCGTGGGCGGCGGCACCGGGCACGTGATCGAGTATCGCGGCCCGGCCATCCGCGCCCTTTCGATGGAACAGCGGATGACGATCTGCAACATGTCCATCGAAGGCGGAGCGCGGGCCGGGATGATCGCGCCGGACGACATCACGATTGAATACGTGTCGGGCCGCGAATACGCGCCCAAAGGGAAAGCGTGGGAGGAGGCGGTGTCCCGTTGGAAACGACTGCCCACCGATGACGGCGCGGCCTTCGATCAGTCGATCACGATTGACGCCGACGATCTTGTGCCGATGATCACCTACGGAACGAATCCGGGCATGGGCATGCGGGTGACCGACTCCGTTCCCGACCCGGATCGGGTGAGCGACCCGTCGCAAAAATTGGCGTTGAGCAAAGCCCTCAATTACATGGGCCTGCAACCCGGCCAGCCGTTGCTCGGCCACCCGGTCGATGTTGTGTTCATCGGCAGCTGCACCAACTCCCGGATCTCCGATCTCCGCCTCGCCGCCTCGCTGTTGAAAGATCGCAAAGTTGCGCCCGGCCTGCGAGTGATGGTGGTGCCCGGATCGCAAGAGGTGAAGAGGCAGGCCGAAGCCGAAGGGCTGGACAAAATTTTTCGCCAGGCCGGAGCGGAATGGCGCGAGGCCGGTTGCTCGATGTGCATTGCCATGAACGGCGATCAGATTCAGCCCGGCCAATACGCGGTGAGCACCAGCAACCGCAACTTCGAAGGGCGGCAAGGCCCCGGCGGACGCACCTTTCTCGCCTCGCCTCTCACCGCGGCGGCGGCGGCCATCACCGGCAAAGTGACGGACGCGCGAACTCTTATTTGACAGGATGACAAGATGACAGGATGACTTGAAGATCATCTTGTCATCCCTTCACCTTGTCATCTTGCCAACATACATGGCTTCATTCACCACCCTCACCTCCCGCCTCGTTCCCCTGCCGGTGAACGACGTGGACACCGATCAGATCATCCCGGCGCGATTTCTCAAGGCGACCGATAAAAACGGCATGGGCGACAACCTGTTCGCCGACTGGCGCTACAACGCCGATGGTTCGCCCAAGCCCGGCTTTGTGTTGAACGATCCGAAATACAATGGCGCGCAGATTCTCCTCGCCGGTGACAACTTTGGCTGCGGCTCATCGCGCGAACACGCGCCATGGGCGCTCACTGGCTATGGCTTCCGCGCCGTCATCAGCACTTCCTTCGCCGATATCTTCCGCAACAACGCGCTGAAGAATGGCCTGCTCCCGATCACCGTCGATGCGCAGACTCACCGCGACTTGTTCGACCTCGCCGAAGAATCGCCGCAGGCGGAGGTGGGTGTAGACCTCGCCTCGCAGACCGTGGCCCTGCCCGGCGGCAAAACAGTGACGTTCCCCATCGACGGCTTCTCCAAAACGTGTTTGCTGAAAGGCACGGATGAATTGGGCTATTTGCTAAGTTTTGAGAAACAGATCGTTGAATACGAGTTGAACCACTAAGGCACAAAGGCGCGAAGGCACAAAGGTTTTGTGTCTTTGAGTCCTTGTGCCTTCGTGTTGATACAAGAGGCTACTATGCACATTCAGATTTACGACACGACGTTGCGCGACGGAACACAGCGCGAAGGCATCTCGCTTTCGTGCGACGACAAAGTGAAGATCGCCCGGAAGTTGGACGAACTGGGTGTGGAGTTCATCGAAGGCGGCTGGCCCGGATCGAATCCAAAAGACGCCGAATTCTTCCAGCGCGTGCAGGGCATGAACTTCAAGAATGCCACCATCTGCGCCTTCGGCGCCACCTGCCGCGTGGACAGCGACCCCGCCGACGATCCGAACGTCAAAGCCCTGCTCGACTCTCACACCAGCGTCTGCACCGTCGTCGGCAAAACGTCGATGTTGCACGTCACCGAAGTTCTGCAAACCACGCCCGGCGAAAACTTGCGCATCATCGAAGAGAGCATTCGCTATCTCGTCGAGCAGGGGCGGCGGGTGATCTACGACGCCGAGCATTTCTTCGACGGCTACAAGCTCGACAAGCGGTACGCGCTCGAAACCCTGCGCGTGGCCGCGCGCGGCGGCGCAGATATTGTGGTGCTGTGCGATACCAACGGCGGCACGATGCCGTGGGAGATCGAAGAGATCGTTCGGGCGGTGAAACGCGATCGCGGCGGTCTGCTTGGCATTCACACTCACAACGACAGCGAGTGCGCGGTGGCCAATTCGCTGGCCGCCGTGCGCGAAGGGTGTGTGCAGGTGCAGGGCACGATCAACGGCTACGGCGAGCGGTGCGGCAACGCCAATCTGATCCCGATCATTGCCGACCTCGAATTGAAAATGGGCCACAAGTGCGTGCCCAACGGCAACATCAAAATGCTCACCGACGCGGCACACTTCGTCGCCGAGATCGCCAACCTTTCGCCCGACGAGCACATGGCCTACGTGGGCAAGAGCGCCTTCGCCCACAAAGGCGGCATCCATGTGGCCGCCATCCGCCGCTGCGTCGATTCGTATCAGCACATCGATCCGGAACGTGTCGGCAACAAAATGCGTATCGTCGTCTCGGAACTTTCGGGGCGCGGCAACTTGCTGAGCAAAGCCGAAGAGTATGGGCTCGACGTGAATGGCGGCGCGGAAGTGGCCGGGGTGCTCAACGAGATCAAGACTCTCGAAGCGCAGGGTTTCTCATTCGAGGCCGCCGAAGCCTCGGTGGCGATGATGATGAAACGCCAGCGGGCCGACTACAAATCGCCGTTCGAGTTGATCGACTTTTCGGTGATCGTGGAGCACCGGATGGGGCGCGGCATCTTTGCCGAAGCGACGGTGAAAGTGAAAGTGGGCAACGAGATTTATCACACCGCCGCCGAGGGCAACGGCCCGGTGAACGCGCTCGATGCGGCGTTGCGAAAAGCGCTCACGCCGGTTTTCCCGCAGCTCGGCCATTTTCAATTGGCCGATTACAAAGTGCGTATCCTCGACGGCGAGAACGGCACGGCGGCACTCACTCGCGTGCTCATCGACACGCAGAACGGCGTGAACCGCTGGAGCACGGTGGGCGCGAGCACGAACATCATCGAAGCCTCGTGGCGCGCGCTGGCCGACAGCGTGGAGTATGGATTGACGGTGGCAGGTTGACAAGATGGCAGAATGACAAGATGAAAGGGTGATGGCATGGCGGGGAGGATCCAGAACCATACTGATTTGCAGGTGTATCAAAAGGCGTTTGCGGCGGCGATGAAGATTTATGAACTGTCGAAAGGGTTTCCGAAAGAAGAAGTTTATTCGTTGACCGATCAGATTCGCCGCTCGTCACGCTCGGTGTGCGCGAATTTGGCGGAAGTATGGCGCAAGCGCCGATGCGAAGCCGCCTTCATCGGCGAACTCTCCGATGCGGAAGCCGAAACGGCCGAAACTCAAGTCTGGCTGTCGTTTGCCGTCGAATGCAAGTATTTGCGGCGCGAAGACGCGGCCGATCTTTACAAGGCTTACAATGAAGTCATCAAAACTATCGTTGGCATGACCACCCATACCGATACTTGGGCGATCGCCAAAAAATGAAACCGCCAATCACCTTGTCATCCCTTCATCTTGTCAAAAATGAGGAACCCTTGAAAGCAACGATCGCAACCCTCCCCGGCGACGGCATCGGCCCCGAAGTGACCGCCGAAGCCGTTCGCGTTTTAGAAACAGTCGCGGGCAAGTTCGGCCACGAGTTCAAATTCACCGAAAGACTCATGGGCGGTTGTTCAATTGACAAATATGGCGCGGCCCTCACCGACGAAACGCTGGCCGACTGCAAAGCCTCCGATGCGGTGTTGCTCGGCGCGGTGGGCGGCCCCAAATGGGACGACCCCAACGCCAAAGTGCGCCCCGAACAGGGCTTGCTCGGCTTGCGAAAAGCGCTGGGCGTGTTCGCCAACCTGCGCCCGGTGAGGCCGCACCCTGCCCTCCTCGAGTCGTCGCCCATCAAACCGGAACGGCTCAAGGGCGTGGATGTGATCGTCGTCCGCGAACTCACCGGCGGCCTGTACTTCGGCCAGCCCAAAAGCTGCGAGCGGGTGAACGGCCACACTCGCGCAGTGGACACGATGGAATATCATGATTACGAAATCCAGCGCGTCATCGATCTGGCCTTTCGATTGGCAATGGGCCGACGCAAAAAGGTGACTTCGGTGGATAAGGCCAACGTGCTCGAAACCTCGCGCCTGTGGCGAACCATTGCCTCGGCCGCCGCCGCCGATCACGCCGACGTGACTCTCGAACATATGCTGGTGGACACCGCCTCCATGCGCCTCGTCACCTCGCCCGCCAGTTTCGATGTGCTCGTTACCGAGAACATGTTCGGCGACATTCTCACTGACGAGGCCTCGGTGCTGGCCGGAAGCATGGGCTTGCTGCCGTCGGCGTCCATTGGGGATTCGGGGCCGGGACTCTACGAGCCGATTCACGGATCGGCGCCGGACATTGCCGGAAAGGGAATCGCCAATCCGATTGGGACGATCCTCAGCGCAGCGATGCTTCTTCGCCACTCGCTCCAACTCGAACGGGAAGCCGCCGCCATCGAATCGGCAGTGGACGCCGTGATCTCCGATGGTTGCCGCACCGCCGATCTCGGCGGGACGATGAGCACGGCGCAGATGGCGGATGAGATTGTGAGGCGGTTGTAGATTTTTGATTGTTGGTTGTTGATTGATCAACGTCGATCAGCAATCGGCAATCAGCAATCAGTAATGAAAGTTGCTTTTCAGGGCGAACGGGGAGCGTATTCGGAGGCGGCGTCCATCGCCCACTTCGGCGAGGGTATCGAGCCGGTGCCGTGTGAGTCGTTCGACGAAGTGTTTGCCAGCGTGGAGTCCGGCGCGGCGGATCGCGGGGCGGCGCCCATCGAGAATTCGCTGGCCGGGAGCATTCACCGCAATTACGATCTTCTTCTGCGGCACAATCTGCACATCGTCGGCGAAAAGATTTTTCGCGTGCGGCACTGCCTTATCGCCCAGCCCGGCGCGGCGATGGCCGACATCCGGCGCGTGTCGTCACACCCGCAGGCGTTGGCGCAGTGCGAACATTACATCAAGCGATTGGGGGCGAGCATCGAACCGGCCTACGATACGGCGGGGGCGGTGAAGCTGCTCAAAGAATCAGGGCGGCGCGACGCGGCGGCCATTGCCTCGCGACGCGCCGCCGAAGTGTGGGGGATGCAAATTCTCGAAGAGGGAATCGAAGACGACGCCGCGAACTTCACTCGTTTTCTCATTCTCAGCCGCCAACCCGAACCCACGACCCAGCCGAGCAAAACGTCCATCGTCTTCAGTGTTCGCAACGTGCCCGGCGCGTTGTTCAAAGCCCTCAGCGTCTTTGCCCTCCGCGATCTCGATCTCACCAAAATCGAATCACGCCCCATCCCGGGCAAGACGTGGGAGTACATGTTTTATCTTGATTTCGCCGGAAACGCCTCCGAGCCCGTGGTTGTCCGCGCGCTCGATCATCTGCGCGAAATTGCGACGGAGTTGAGAGTGCTGGGGTCGTATCCGCGCGACTTGAGTGACGCCGTCTCCTGAAAGAATGAATAACCCCCCTGATAAATGTCCATCGCCGCCGTAATGAATAGAGTGGCCCAGAGCCTTTCGCATCTCGCGGGGGTTGATTCCGCTGGGCGCTAATACATGAGGCGCGGCGAGTGGCGAACTACCGACTGTTGACCCGAAGCCAGCCTTTGCTCTTCAAGAAACCTTCCGAGTGTTTGCGGCACGCCCGGCCTCGCTTGTGAGCCATCCCAAGCCGAGGGGGGCGCTGTGAGCGCGCGCGCCAACTGCTGGCGGGCTTGCAAGTACGCCGGATGATCGAGCTGCCGTTCGCGCTCGTATGCGGCCACAATCTTTTTGAGGAAGATGATCTGCGTTTGCGTTAGGACTTCCATGGCGAAGTCTCCTCCGATATTCTTACCGCTGTCATCTCCAGAGTTGTTAGGCTCTTTCGATGTACGTTAGCATTATTGCGCTTTTCGATGGTCAATGTCTATGACTAACGGGGCTAAAAGTGGGGCTATATTTTCGAGCGACCGGAGTAGTCCCTTCCCCAGATTCGACTTGAAAGCAGTGGAGGAAGCCGCACAAGAACTAGTCGGACTAGTTCGCGCAGAGCGGTTGGGTTGGCGACTCCCCGAATCTCTCGGCGTTTGCCGCCTCACCTCCTCGGCCTGATTCGCGCCCGAACTAGTTCGATGGCCCACCATCGCTTTTTGTTACAATTCTCTTGCCTATGCCACATGCTCCATCAGCGCCGCGTCGGGTGATCGAGTGGGCCGCCGAGCGTGACCGCCTCCGCGCCGAGAAAAAGTTCGCCGAGGCCGACACCCTTCGCAACCGGATCGCCGCCGTTGGATATTCGATCCAAGACTCGCCGGCCGGCCCTCTCTTCACTTTGATCCGACACCCAAACTCCGGCGCCGTCCCGTCCCGCCTCGAACAGCCCGACTCCGTCGAGTGGTCGGTCAATCTTCTGGCGCGCAACAACCGCGATGAAGTTTTCCGCGCCGCGCACAGTGCTCTCCGTTGGGGCGAAGGCCTCTCGCTTGAAGTGGTGTTGGTGGATAACGGCTCGAATGACGGCACGGCGGAGTCCATTATCGAGTTGGCTTGCGGCGATGAGCGCGTCCGGCCGGTGTTCCTCGCCGCTGATCTCGGCGAGGGGGCGGGGCGAAACTCCGGCCTGCGCGCCAGCGTTGGCCGGAACATCATCATTCTCGGCGGGCATATGGAAATCGTCGGCGACGTGTTCACCCCGTTGGCCGCCGCGCTCGCCGATGACGCCGTCGGCGCGGCCGGGAGCAACGGCCTCATCTCCGCCGACCTCTTCACCTTCGAGCCTGCCCCCACGGCGGAGGCCGACGCCATTGAGTTTTATTTGTTCGCGTTCAGGCGAGAGCGATTGAAAACAGTGGAGTGGCTCGACGAGAAGTTTGCGTTTTACCGCAACATCGATCTCGATTGGAGCATGTCTTTCAAAGACAAGGGACTTCGCTTAATCACCGCTTCCCATTTGCCAATCACCGCTCACGAACACCCCTACCTTCGCATGGATCCCGCCGAGCGCGACCGCTTGAGCAAAAAGAACTACCGCCGCTTTTTGGACAAGTGGCGTGACCGAAAAGACTTGCTGAATCGTGGAGCGTGAAGGGTCGAGCGACTCGCTCCACTCTCCGCGCTCGACGTTTCACACCTTGCCTCGTGACCGAATTAGAAACCTTCCGCGCTGAAAAAGACTCTTTCTTCGCCCGCCACCCACAAAGCCCTCTCACCCCTGAGCAGAAGCGGGCCTTCAGGGGGCTCGACTACTTTCCCGAAAACCCGGCCCTGCGCTTCGAAGCTGACATTGAGGTGTTTGCGAATCAAGAGACGATCATCGTGCAAACCACATCGGGCGACGAGCGGCAATATATGCGGCACGGGCGATTCAAGTTTTTGGTGGAGGGGCAGGAGGCGGTGTTGACGATCTGCGCTAGCGAACACGGTTATTTCTTGCCATTCGTGGATGCGTTGGCCAACAAGGAAACCTACGGCGCGGGGCGCTATCTCGATCCACAACCATTGCCCAATGGCAAACTACTCATCGATTTCAACTTGGCGTACAATCCGTATTGCGCTTACAACGATCGCTGGTCGTGCCCCCTGACTCCATTCGAGAATCGGTTGAAGGTGGCGATCCGCGCGGGGGAGAAGTTGTATTACCCAGAGTCACCAGAAGGGCATTAATAGGACTTACGCAAAACTGAGTGTTTGACGAACAGGCAAAAAGCCGATAAGTTTGGGAGTATGCGACCCAAAACTCAAAACGTCACCCGCTTGGACTATTGCCAGTATCTTCTGGTCAGCCAAATCAAT
>VGOW01000069.1 GCA_016875735.1 Chloroflexota bacterium
TTATTCGTGGTTTTATTCGTGGATGGTCTTCTACCACCAAATCAACGGCTTGACATCATCCCATTCAGGCGCGGACAAACTGGCGGAGGCGCCGTCTTGAAATTCAACGCTGTCTTTCGTGATGCGCTTGATCCATTTGCCCGTGAGACAGGACAGCGTTTCGGCAAGGTCTATGCCGTCATACAGACGGTTCAGACTCACCTCGACCTGATTCTGTTTCTTATTCACTTTCACGGCTTCGAGCATTTTCAGATCACGCAGGAAGACGTAACTGGTGTAGGCGTCTTGTGTGCCTTGAAACAAGGGCGCGTCTTCATAACGCGCCTTTTTCAGCGCGTCTTCGTATTGTTCCAGTTCAAAATATTTCGCAAAGTGACTGATGCCCGTCGAGACTTCCGAAGTCTCGCCGTTCTTTGGCGCTTCGGAAGTCTGGGCTTTCCCATCCTTCCATTTGCTCGAAAACGCTACTTTTTTGACACGCGGCAAAATGACCGTGTTGAAATGTTCGCCCATCTCGACCAGAATATATTTGCGCTTGCCGCTATCGGCGCGGTTGAGATTCATTGCCGCATGTGCGGTTGTGCCTGAGCCGCCGAAAAAGTCAAGAATCATTATTTCATCGTCTGGGTTTGCGACTCTTATGCAATCACTTGTTGCATGTACGGATTTTGGAAATGAAAATTTTTGACCTTCTCCAAAAATGTTTTTGAGAAGATTTGTTCCGTAGTCAGACGCAGAATACAAGGATTTATCCCACCAAGTGAGCGGCAGAGTACCTTCTTCATTCATACGCCCTTTCATATAAACACCGAGTTTTCCTTGTTGGTCGTTATGAACCTTGAAATCTTCAATATTTTTTTGTGCGCTTTCGTGTCCCCATTTCCAAGTCCTTTCTTCACCTTCTGCGCTAAGTGGAAAAAGCACCGTTTCTTTTGGTGTGGGTTTTTCTAAGGCTGTCCATTCTCCTTTGATTTCGTCCCACTTAATCTTGGGGATTCGTAAGCCTTTTTCGGTAACATAAATTGGATAGAATAATTTGGGGCGTGCAGTTCGCAAGGCATTTGCTCCGCCATGCTTTCTAAAGTTAACCCATTCGTAGCGTCCCTTATCATCTCGCTCATTATATCTAGCGATTTGTTCTTCGGTTCTTTCTAGCCGACCTATAGTTGCGTCGTCAGAGTTTGTTACAAACACGGCATATTCATGAGCGATTGAAAAACCTTTTGCGGTTGAACGTCCCGCAGGGTTATTTTTAATTGCTACAGTTCCAAGAACGGCGTTGTCACCGAAGGTTAAATTTAATAAACCGCGCAATCTGTGTAATTGAAAGTCGTCAATCGTGACACATAAAAAACTTTCTTGTGCAAGAAATGATTTTCCAATTTCTAAACGGTTATCAATTAATGTTAACCATGATGAGTCTTTGTAATTATTTGTGTAGATGATTTCTGATGCGGCTGTGTTGTACGGAGGGTCAATATAAATAACATCAACTTTTTTCCGAAACTTCGGCAAAAGCGTATTGAGCGCCTGATAATTTTCGCTGTGAATCAGCCAGCCATCCAAAGCAGAATCCAAATCATCAAAGAGCGCCAGAATATCAAGTTCAAGGTCTTTGAAATACTTTGTATCCAGCGGCAGGTATTGGTATTGCGGGTTGGCGGGTTCTTTGAGCAGGTTCTTTTCTAAAATTAAATCGAGTTTGAAGGTCTCATCCACCATGCCGAGTTCAATCCATTCGGCAATCTGGTCTTTCATGCCTTTGTGCTTGGCGAGTTTGCGCCAGACTTCCGAAGTCTTGGAGACTTCGGAAGTCTTTGTGCCGAGAATTTTGTCCAGCGTGATAATGTAAGCGCTGTTCAATGCAAATTTGGGCTTGTTCCAAACTCTTACCAATTCATCTTCAAACTGCGCGATGAAGTCAATAATTTTGGTTGCAATGCCTTTCATGGCTTGCAATTGCTTCAAGCGGGTTTCGTTGAACTCGCTTTCGCCTTTGAAAATGTATTGATACATCCACAGGTCGAATTGCTCCTGCAAAAAGGCTTTGGCGTTCTTGTTGATGAAATAATCCACTTCGCTTTGCTTCTCGAAAACGCGAAACGCTTTGGCGAGAATTTCATCGTCCACCGTCCGCCGTCCATCGTCCGCTTTTATGGCTTTCACAATCTCGTCAATTTTGGTTTTGCGCCCCTTTTCCGAATAGCCGACGGTCAAAGTGATGACGCCGTTTTTGATGGATTTGAAGGTATAGGTCAACTCGCGCTTTTCATTCGAGCGTTTGAGTTCCATGCCAGAAACATCGAAGAAGAATTTCCCGCCATCCACTTCAATTTCCATGCTGTTGAAAAGCCTGTCTGTCTTCACGTAATACAGCATGTGCGTCTTCCAGAACAACATCACATCGCGGTCATCGGTGTAAACCTTCTCGTAAATGTTGTGGTGTTGCGCTGTGTTGCGAAAATAAATACTTCCGCTTTCGCTGAAATAATGCTGGAAGAAATCGTAGAGTTTATCGAATAACTCTTCGCGGAAACCTTTTTCAAAGGGCTTGCAAGCCGAATCAATGTCTTTCATCAAAACGGGAAAGACACCTTTTTCAAAGTAATTGGCTTTTATCTTCATCAGGTTGATATAACCTGAGTCGCCTTCTACTTTTGCGCCAATGAAAATGGATTTGAGTGCGTCAAGAAATTGTTGTTCGTAAGTCATGAAGGAATCCTATGGGGATGAATTGTAATTGTCAGAATATTGCCCGATTATAAAGCCTGTAAGATGTATTGGGAGAACCACTGAGGACAAAGAATTAAGCCTGAATTTGCCTGCGCGACACATTTCCCCACATAACTGAGTTTTATTTTTTTACGCTAATTCTGCAAGGGGCGTGCCAACAGGCGCGCGTTCTGCAACTGCCGTGGCGCATGTTGTGGTATCAGTTCGGCCCGTTCGAGGCCTACGATGCCGTGGGCCGCTCCGGCGACGTGCTCGCCCTCACCGACTCCGTTCTCTCGCAAGCAAATAATATCGAAGAGGCGTATTATTGGCGTGGCCGCGCCCGGCTGGCATTGGGCGACCCCCATGCCGCCGCCGACGATTGGCGGACTGCTCTGCGCTATAATCGAAACTATCTTGCCCCAGCGCGGGCATTAGCCGAGCAGGGCCTCACACCATAGCCTCTTCGAGTGACCGAAACGACTCGCCGCCGCCGTTTGGATATTAACACCGCTTCCCTCGCCATGCTGGCGAGCGTTCCCGGTTTAACCCCCCAACTTGCCCGCCGCATCATCGCCCACCGCCCCTTCAATAAAATGAAGGAACTTCTGCACGTGCGCGGAGTCGAGCCGGACATTTACGAAACGGCCATCCCCCACCTCAAACTTGCCAACGGGCGCAAAAAGCCGAAAACACCCGAAGCGCCGCCGCAAGTTGTTGCCGAACCCGTTGCGGCAGTGGCGCGACCATTGCCGCCACCGGCAATGCTCGTCGAGTATGTCATCGAGTCCACTCCCGCGTCGGAGCCCCCACCCTCATCATCAGTCGAGATCATCATCCCGCTGATCCAAACAACCATCGTCGCCGCGCCCCCCGTTCCGTCCGAATCGCCGCCGCCCCTTGCGACCGAAACTCCCATCGAGATCGCCCTCGAAGCGACAGCGCCCGCCGAAACGGTTGAAAGCGCTCCGACAGAGTCGGAGACGGCCACCATCGAGGACAAAGCCTCGGTGGCAGAAGCCGCGCCCCAACCGGAGTCGAGCGTACCGGCTGAGATGGTCGAGTCCACTGAAGAAGCGCCAACGGCGATCACCGAGGATGTCGGCGAACATCTAACCCTTGACGAATCCCCAGCGCCCGCCGAGCCGATTCTCGAATCGCCTCCGCCGCGCACCACCGCCGATTCGGGATGGGCCACGCGCGAATCGGTTCCGCCGCGTGCGCCGCGCGCCGCCCCTGTGCGCGAAACCATCGTCCGCGAGTTCATTTACGATCCGGAAGTCGTCGTCATCGATCCCGGCCCGCCGCCGATGGCCGAAACGCATCTCGTGCGCGCTCCGGTGCGCGCGCTGGCGGCCACGCCCGCGCAAAAAATCGCCGACGTTCTTTTCGACAGCTACCTCGGCCCGCGAGTGATGTTTTCATTTTTCACCGCTGTGCTGGCGCTCGCGTTGCTCGCCATCGCCGCCGGAGTGATCCATTTCGACAACCCCTCGCCGCAAGCGACACTGCCGCCGCCTACGCCTATGCCGGTGGGCATGACGGTGATCACTGCCGCGCCCACTGTCACATCGCCGCCAGCCGCCACCGCGCCGGTGATCGTTGCGCCCACTGCCGCCGCCCCGACGGCCACATCCATTTTCGTTTCCAACAGCGGGCTGGTCGGCGCGGGCGCGCAAATTTTCAACGAGACCTTCGACTCGCCCGGATATTGGGATCTCGGCGAAAGCGATTTCAGCCTCATCCAAATTGCCGAACGCCGGCTGTCCATTGCCATGAAACGCGCCGGGGCCATTTCGTGGACTCTCAACGGCTACGCGGGCGGCGATTTCTTTTATCAGGCCACTGCCACTGTGGGCGCGTGCCACGCCAGCGACTATTTCGGCCTTGCCTTCCGGTCGCAGAGCAACGGCTATCGTTACCTCTTTGGCTTATCGTGCGGCGGGCAATATCGCGTGATGCGTCAGCGCGGCGCTGAATACGACACGCTGATCGATTTCACCTTCACCCCCAAAGCCGCCACCGGCTCCGGCTCCATCAATCTGCTCGCCGTCCGCGCCGAAGGCGCCGCCGTCACCGTGTACGTCAACGATCAATTCCTCGCCACCGTCGAAGGCGTTGACCCTGCGCCCGGACTCTTCGGCCTGTTTGTCCGCTCCACCGACACCCCCAACCTCAAAGTGGAGTTCGACGATCTGGCCGCGTGGCAACTCAACCCCTGAGGCCGACGCCGATGGCCGACTCGACCCTGCCTCGTCTGGTGAACCTCAACAAAGCCTCGCCAGAAGAGATCATGCAATTGCCCGGCGTGGGCCGCAAACTCGCCAGCCGCATCGTCGCCGCGCGCCCCTACAAAACCGTTCGCGATCTGATCCTCATCGACGGCGTCAGCCCCAAACTTTACGCCAGCCTTCTGCCGCTCATCGCCGTCACCGATCGTCCGCCGCGCAAACTCAAGCCCGCCCAACCGATCACCCCGCCGGAGTCCACTGCGGCGATCCCGGTCGAGATCGAACAATCGCTCGCGGCGGAAGAAACGATGGTGGTCGCCGCTCCCACTTCCACCGCCGATTCGATCCTCGCCGTTGAATACGCGCCCGTAGGGGCGATTCATGAGTCGCCCCTGCCATCCGAATCGCAACCGGACATTGAACCTGTTGAGACCGTTCGTGAATTGCCCTCGCCGCCCCAACCGCAACCGAAAATCGCCGAGCATGTCGAGGCAATTCGCGAATCGACCCGGCCCGCGCCGCCCTCTCACGCCGCCCCCACTCGATATGTTCGCGCAGTTGAAAGGACGCGGCCGCTCACGTATCTTCTCTATGGCGGCGTTGCATTGATCGCGGCCGTGTTTTTGTGCGCGGTCGCCGTCGCGGCGGGCAGGTTGATGTCATTGCAAGCAGTGGCGGCGCCCACCGGCACAGCGGCGGTGGCGGCAGCCGAGTCCCCCACGATCATCGCCGCCACTTCGACGGAAGCGGCCACTTCAATTCCCGCGCCGATCCCGACAACGACTCGCCTCCCGGCCTCCACCGATACGCCCACCGCCACTCTCGCCGCCACCGAGACCCCCGCGCCGACTCACACGCCCTTGCCCACCGACACACCGCAACCCGCCGCGCCCGCAAATGTTGGCGTGTTGGCGTTCGTCGAGAATTTTGATCCGCCGCAGTTTTATTGGGGCGTGGGCAACACGGGTTTCAGCAAATCGAACATGCTCGATGGACGGCTGACCATTCGAGTGGATCGCCCGAGCCTCGCCTACGTGTTCGGCGGCATGGAGGACATGAAAGACTTTTACTATCAGGCCAGCGCAACGGTGGGCCCATGCGGCGACGGCGATCATTACGGTTTGCTCGCGCGCGCCAAAGACGATTCGGCGTTCTATCTTTTCGGGGTGTCGTGCGAAGGAAAGATTCGCATTCAATCGGTGTTGGGCGGGCAATACAGTGTGATGGCCTACGGCGATCCCAACCCGGCGGTGAACACGGGCGATGGCGCGGTGAACGTGCTGGCCGTGCGCATGTCCGGCGGCGATGCGGAGTTTTTCGTGAACGACGCGCTGGTGGAAACGGCCACCGGCCTCGCCGCCCGCGCCGGGCACTTCGGCGTTTACGCCAAAGCATTTGCGTCGGGCACACTCACCGTTTCGTTCGACGACGTGACCGGCTGGAGCGCCCCGTAATCTTTGCCGCCAAGCGCCGCTCACCCCCCGACTCCAACTCCAACTCCGCCCTCCCATGCTCATCGAAGTCTTCACCCTCTTTCCTTCGATGTTCGACGGCTACTTGCAAGAGAGCATCCTCAAGCGAGCCCAGCAAGCCGGATTGCTCACCGTGCGCCTGCACAACATCCGTGATTGGGCCGCCGACAAACATCACATGACCGACGACACACCGTACGGCGGCGGCGGCGGAATGGTGATGAAGCCGGAGCCGATCTTTGCCGCCATCGAAAGCGTGCTCGGAATCTCAAATTCCAAAACTCCAACTCCGCCGCCCATCCGCCCACCCAACCACCCAACCACCCCGCGACAGCGCCCTGTAGCGAAAGCGGAGTGGGAACCGCCCATCATCCTTCTGTCCCCCGCGGGGCGCAAGTTCACCCAAGGCGTCGCGAAAGAACTCGCCGCGCACGAACATATCGCCTTCATCTGCGGACGATACGAGGGCGTCGATGAGCGTGTGCGCGAACACCTTGCCACCGACGAAATCTCCATCGGCGATTTTGTGCTCACTGGCGGCGAACTTCCGGCGATGATGATCATCGACGCCGTTGCCCGCCACCTGCCCGGCGTGCTCGGCGCAGAGAACGCTGTGGAAGACGACTCGCACGCCAGCGGCCTGCTCGAATACCCGCACTACACTCGCCCGCCCGACTTTCGCGGCTGGGCCGTGCCCGATGTTCTGCAATCGGGCGACCACGCCAAAATTGCCCGCTGGCGGCGAGAGCAATCCCTGCGCCGCACGTGGCAGCTGCGCCCCGATCTCCTCCGCACCGCCGAATTGACCGAAGCGGACAGAAAGTTTTTGCAGAAGTTGAAAGAAGAGAGCGATCAGCAATTAGCAAATAGCGATCGGCGCACGGCTGACGGCTGATTGCTGAAGGCTAATCGCTGTCTCCTGTATAATCCCCCCATGCTCTCCATCGGCCAGCTCCTCCGCGACCGATACCGCGTGGATGCCTTGCCCGACCCGCAAGCCAACCTCAACGCCTATCGCGGGCACGACACGGTGGAGAATCGGCTGTGCGCCATCAAAGTGATCGAAGGCGAAGAGGCGGCCCGCCTCGAACGCGAAGCCGAAACCCTCCTCTCGCACCGCCACCCCAGCCTGCCCCTCCTCTTCGACGCCTTCATGCTCGACTCGCGCCTCTACGCCATCTTCGAATGGCCCGAAGGCGAATCGCTGCAATCGCGCCTCAAACGCGAAGGCCGCCTCCCCGAAAGCGACGCCACTCGCTGGGCCGGGCAAGTGCTCGCCGCCCTCGATTACATCCACACCCTCAACCTGCCCATCGCGCGCGGCGGATTCTCGCCCGCGCACATTTGGATCGCGCCCGATGGCCGCGCCCGACTCTACGGTCGGGGCGTCACCGACCTCACCGCCTCCGATCCTTCGCCGTACCTCGCGCCCGAAGGCGGCGCCGAGCGCCGCGCCGACGTGTTCTCCGCCGGAGCGACTCTCTATACCCTGCTCACCGCCCGCGCCCCCGAACAAACCTCGCCGCGCAAATACAACTCATCGGTCAGCCTCGCCACCGCGCATGTCGTTCATCGCGCCCTCAACCCTCGCCCCGAAGCCCGCTACGCCTCTATCCGCGAAATGCGTAAAGCGTTGGGCCGCGCCAAAGGCCGAAGCGAAAAAATCGTCATGCCCCTCGGCGCAGCCCCGCGCACATTTCCACTGGCGCCGCTCGCCGCCGGAATCGTCGTCGTTGCCTTCGCTATTGGCGGCGTCATTTTTTTGAGAAGCTCTCAACCGACCGTTGCCGCCCGCAACACCGAAACCGCCACACCTCAACCAACCACTGCGCCGCCAACCACCCAACTACCTAACCATCCAACCACCCAACCCTCCCCAACACCCAGCGGGACTCCGACACCGCCGCCCACCGCCACCCTTTCCCCCACACCCAACCTCACTTCACAAGCCGGGGCCATCGCCGCCGCCGATGGCATGATCCTTGTCTTCGTTCCCGGAGGCGACTTCCGAATGGGTTCGCCCGATGACGACACGCAAGCCTTCGCCAACGAAAAGCCGGAGCACGTCGTGTTCGTGCCATCGTTTTGGATCGATCGCGCCGAAGTGACGAACGCGCAATATCAGTTATGTGTCGCGTCGGGGCAATGCACCCTGCCTTCGGGATTCGATTCGCCCACCCGGATCAACTATTACAACGATCCGCAATATGCCGATTACCCGGTGCTGTGGGTGAACTGGGCGCAGGCCAACGCCTACTGCGCGTGGGCGGGCCGGCGGCTGCCCACCGAAGCCGAATGGGAAAAGGCCGCGCGCGGCGGGGACGGTCGTTTATATCCGTGGGGGGATCAGCCGCCCGATAACACTCTGCTCAACTTCAATCTCGCCGCGCAAGACACCACGCGCGTCGGCTCATTCCCCAACGGGGCCAGCCCCTACGGCGCGCTTGACATGGCCGGCAACGTCGTCGAGTGGGTGGACGGCTTCTATTACGATTCGTATTTTCCGTTGGTGAGCAACACAGTGACTCCTACGGCCTCGTTTCGCGGGGGCGTGCGCATTTTGCGCTCCAGCTCGTGGAAAGATTTGTTCGAGAATATCCGCGCCGCCTCGCGCCGATTCAGCAACAGCGAAGCCAGCGCCTTCAACGATGTGGGCTTTCGTTGCGCGGCTGGTGCGCCGTAAAGTCGCCGCCCCCGTTCTTCATCAACATCCTCAACCCCTCATCTTTGGGCGCATAACGTTTGACGACGACGCCATCACAGGCGAGCGTTTGCCACAACTCCGCTGAAGGCGATGCATCGGCGAAGGTGAGGTCGAGCACGGTGGCGGCGTCGCTGTGCGAAACAAGTTCCGCTGATTGCACACCGGGCAACGCTCGCATCGTCGAAAGAAAATCTGGTGGCATGTTGGAGAGTTCGAGCCGGTATTCGACGGTGGCGCTGGCCTGCCGGATGAGTTCGGCGGGCGAGCCGCTGGCGCGAATCGATCCGTGCTCCAATATCGCCACGCGATCACACATCGTTTCCATTTCGTCGAGATCGTGAGTGGTGAGCCAAACAGTTTTGCCCTGCCTCTCCACAAACTCGCGGCGCAACAATGCGCGCACTTTTTCAGCGGTGGCGATGTCCATCCCTTTCGTCGGCTCGTCGAGGAAGAGGACGGGCGGATCGTGCAGCAAGGCGCGGGCCACATTCAATCGTTGCCGCATGCCAGTCGAATAACTTTGGAAGTGTGAATCGGCGGCGTAGGCGAGGCCGAACATCTCCAGCAGTTCGGCGGCGCGTCGGCGGGCGATGGCAGGCACGATGTTTTGCAGGGCGGCGAAGAATTCGAGATTCTGCCGCCCGGAGAGTCGGCCATAAAACGAATTCTCGTTGGCTGAGACCAGTCCGATGCTGGCGCGAACTTTGTCGGCTTCACGCACAACATCGTATCCGGCAACCGATGCGGTTCCGCCAGTGGGGATGATGAGGGTGGAGAGGATGCGAATGAGGGTGCTTTTGCCAGCGCCGTTGGGGCCGAAGAGGCCGAAGAAACTTCCGCGCTCGATGGCGAGCGCCACGCCGCGCAGTGCAGTGACGGCTCCCCGCGGAGTGTCGAAATTGTGTGAAAGGGAGTGGGTGGAGACGGCGGTGGGCATCAAATCACTGCGCTCGGTGTTTCTCCATCACGATCCCGTCCTCGCCTCCGGAATAATAACCCGACCACACGTTCACCCGTTGATAGCCGAATTGTTTGTAGAGGGCGATAGCCGGTTGATTCGATGCGCGCACGCTGAGTTTGATGATGGGTTGGCGTGTGGCCGCCTCGCACGCCGACAGCAGAGCCCGGCCGATGCCGCGCCGCTGGTGGGAGGGGTGAACGGCGATGGTCGCAATCCACGCGCTGTGCTCATGGCGGCGCTCTTCGCCGATGGCTAACCCCACCATTTCTTCGTCGGTGATGGCTTTGAGCCGGGTGTTGCCGGGAAAGAGGAGCGAGGCGAACATCTCGAAGTATCCCCATGCATCGGGGCCGAAGCAGGCGCGCTCCAGCGCGCGGGCGGCAAACAGGTCGCGGAGGGTGGCGGGGGTGATGGTGAATGGAACGGGGCTGGCGGCAGGAATGGCGGGGGAGGAGGGCGTCATGAGCCGTGTGCGTTAAGTGTTGAGAGCCAGGGACGCCGACCCTGGCTCTCTCAAAGGAGGAGAAGAAGAGATTTCATAGACCCTTCTGAGCGTTAGAATAGCACAACCTTTTATGTCTTCCTTGCCCGATACCATACGTTAATCCTACGCTTTCCCTACGCCATTGGCAAGGCCATGCCATCACCCATCGGCCAAGAGTCGGCAAGGGGGAGGGAGGCGCGTGTTACAATCCTCCACTGCTCCTCACCTCACCCGCTGTGTTCTCGATCTTCCGCCGCCCGCCGTTCATTGCCCTCCTCGCCGTTCTGCTCGGCGCATTCCTGCGCTTCCATCGGCTGGGAGCCGTCCCTCCCGGCCTGCACTACGACTTCGCCGCTAACGCCATCCTCGTCAACAACATTGCCAGCGGCGCGTTCCGAGAAGTTTTCATTACTGCCTATACCGGCAAAGAAGTGCTGTTCTTTTATTCTGCCGGGTTGCTGTTCAAACTCATAGGCTCGTCGATCTTTGCCCTGCAGCTCACCGCCGCCCTCTACGGCGTTCTCGGCATCGCCGCCTGCTATTTTGCCGCCCGCGAACTGACCCGCCACGACTCACATTCAGCATGGATCGCGGCTCTCGCCGCCGCCATCATGTCGTTCACGTTTATGCACCTCGTCTGGTCGCGCTACGGCGAACGCGCCACCACCGAGCCGTTCGTGCAGGGACTCGCTATCGGCTTTCTGTTTCGGGGCCTGCGGCTTTCGCAGGGCAATGATGCAAAGGGCGCGGCGATCAACATGATGATCGCCGGAGCGTTCACCGGCCTCGCCGCCTACACCTATCTCGCCGCCCGACTCTTCCCCATCCCCATCGCTGTTGCCCTCGCCGCCTTCACCATCGGCCAACTCCGCCGCCCATCCAACCACCCAACCATCCAACCACCCAACCACCCAACCACCCAACCACCCAGCCACCCCGCTACCCACCTCGCCCTCTTCACCCTCGCCGCCACTCTCGTCTTCGCCCCGCTCGGCCTCTTCTTTCTCCGCCATCCCGAAGCCTTTCTCATCCGCGCCAATCAGCTCACCCCGCGCGAAGGCGAAACCGATCTCCTCCTCAAAGGCGTCATCGGCGCGCTCGGCATGATCTTCGTCTCCGGCGAACCGTACGACCGTTTCAACATTCCGGGCCGCCCCATCTTCGGCCCACCGCTCGGCTTCTTTTTCTGTGCCGGCCTCCTCATCACCATCGCCCGCCTCTTTCGCGCTCCGCACTCCACGCCCCACGCCCCACTGTTCTCCCTCACCTACCTCCTCACCTTCCTCACCCCAACCGCCCTCTCGGTTCACGACATCTTCCCCTCCAACGTTCGCTCGATGGGACTCCTTCCCGTTCTCACCCTCTTCCCCGCCCTCGGCCTCGTCACTGTCGTTCAACGCCTCTCTCCTCTCCTCCGCCGCCCGCCCGCGTTCATCCTTCATCTTTCATCCTTCATCCTTCTCTTCCTCGGCGTCCTCACCACTTATCATTCCTATTTCAACCTTTGGGCCGCCGCCCCTTCCCTTCATTACGCCAACGACACCGATCTCGTCAACGCCTCGCGCTGGCTCAACGCGCAAAACACAAGCAACACATCGGTGTATCTCTCCGCCATTCACTACCGCCATCCAACGGTTGCATATCTCGCGCGCGGCTTTCAATCGTTTCGATGGCTCACCGGCGGCGAGAGCCTCGCCATCCCCGAAGGCCCCACCCTCTACCTCTTTCCTCATTCCGCGCCGCCGCCCGATGATTGGATCGCGCAATGGACTCCGATTGCCGCGCCGCTCGGCCCCGACGGCTCGCCCGACTTCCGCGCCTATCGCTTCGACTCGACTCCGCCACTGCCCAACTTCATTCCCGCCTCAGCCAACTTCGGCAACATTATCGAGATCACCGGCTACCGTCTCCCCGCGCCCGGCATCGCCGACATTCGCCTGCGCGTCCTCAACCCGCCCGACCGCCCCGACTATCGCCTTGTGGCCGACCTCGCCGACAGCGCCGGCCATCGTTGGACTCAAGCCTTCAACGATTCATACTTCTCCGAACAGTGGCAGGCGGGCGAAACAATTTTGATGCGATTGAAATTCTCGATTGAGATCGGAACACCGCCGGGCAATTACCAATTACTGCTCACCGTTTACTCCCCCTCCGCCGATGCCACTCTCCCCACCCTCACCGCCAACGGATACTCTGCCGCCCATGCCGCCGTGGGGCCGATTCCGATCCCGCGCTCCGATCCTCAGCCGTTGGCTCAACCCGTCCTCGCCATCGGCGGCGTCAACGTCATTCGAATCGATCCGCCGCCCGCGCGCATTCGCCCCGGCGAGCGGCTCCCCTTCACCCTCCACTGGCAACCTCGATCGCCAATCGCCAATCCTCTAATCCTGATCACTCGACTCGGCACCCTCGTCGTCGAATCCTCCGCGCCCGTTCAGGACACATATCCCGCCACGCAATGGCTGCCCGGCGAGATCGTGATCGATCATCACCAGCCTCGCCTCCCGCGCGATCTCGCTTCGGGCGAGTACACCGTCGCCGTCAACGGAGTTGGCATCGGCGCGATCACCGTCGATCCCATTCAACGCATCTTCGATTCGCCGTCGCCCTCACATCCCCTCATTGCCAATTACCAATCACTCATCGAATTGATCGGCTGCGACCTCGCCGCCGACTCCATCACCCTTTACTGGCGCGCGCTGAAAGAAACCGACACCGATTACACGACCTTCGTGCACGTGCTCGACGCCGACGGCAACATCATTGCCCAACACGACTCACAGCCGCGCGGCGGCTCGTACCCCACCTCGATGTGGGCGCAGGGTGAATACATCGCCGACACGATTCGGATTCCGACGGCGGGCCGCGCGATTGAGATCGGCTGGTATGTGGCCGAGACGGGCGAGCGGCTGACGACCACCGAAGGCGACGCCGCGCGCATCGCGCCGTAGCGATATAATCAGCCCACTCTCATGCTTATCGGTCTCATCGTTGCCGCATTGCTCTTTGATTTTCTCAACGGCTTCAACGATAGCTCCAGCCTTGTGGCAACTGTGATCGCTTCGCGGGCAATGCCGCCCCGCCGCGCGCTCACCATCACCGCCATCGCCGAATTCGCCGGGCCGTTTCTGTTCGGGGTGGCAGTGGCGAACACGGTGGGCAAAGGGCTGATCGTGTCGGGCGCGGTGACGGTGCCCGTCGTGTTGGCCGGAGTGATCGCGGCCATCGTCTGGAATCGAGTCACCTGGTTTTTCGCGGTGCCCTCATCGTCATCCCATGCGCTGGTGGGCGGGTTAATGGGCGCGGCGATTCTATCGGCGGGGTTCGGCGCGGTGCAGCTCAGTGGGCTGATCAAAATTTTGATCTCGCTGTTCATTTCGCCGCCGCTGGGCTTCGCCGCCGGGTTTCTGCTCATGCGGCTCATTCTTCATCTGGCGCAATCGGCCACGCCGCGCGTCAACGATTGGTTTCGGCAGGGGCAGTTGCTCACGTCGGTGGGGCTGGCGCTCAGCCACGGCGCGAACGATTCGCAGAAGACGATGGGCATCATCACGCTGGGGCTGGTGGCTTCGGGGCAGATCGAATCGTTTCATGTGCCGCTGTGGGTCGTCGTCGTGAGCGCGGGGGCGATTGCGTTGGGCACGTTGTTTGGCGGCTGGCGGCTCATTCGCACGTTGGGCGGGCGCATTTACACTATTCGCCCGGTGCACGGCTTCACCGCGCACATCGGGGCCACGAGTGTGATTCTCGGCGCGGCGCTGCTCGGCGGGCCGGTGAGCACCACTCAAGTGATCAGTTCGGCGATCATGGGTGTGGGCTCGGCGGAGCGGCTGTCGAAGGTGCGCTGGGATGTGGCCGAAGATATGTTGTGGACATGGGGACTCACCATCCCCATGACGATGTTGACCGGAGCGGGAACGCTGTGGGCGATGCAAGCAATGGGATTTTGATATGAAACGCTTTTCTTTCTTTCGCAAGAAGCGGGATGTTTTTTCGCCGCTGTTGGTGAAGCAGGCTGAGTTCGCCGTGGATGGGCTTCACGGCTTGCAGGCTTACATGCGCGAGCCGAACGCCGACACGGCCAAGCGGGTGAAGGCCACCGAGAAAGAGGCCGACGAAGTGCGGCGCATTCTCATCGACGAACTGAATCGCAACTTCATCACCCCCATTGATCGCGAAGACATCTTTGCCCTCTCGCGGGCCATCGACGATGTGTTGGATTATGCCGATACCACCACCGAAGAAATGGCCATGCTCGGCGTTCAGCCGAATCCGTATCTCGTGCGCATGGTGTCACTGCTCACCGAAGCCGCCGAAGAGATTCTCAAAGGCGTTCTGCGATTGAACGATCACCCCAACGTCGCCAACGATCATGCTGTGCGCGCCAAAGCGCTGGAGAACCGCGTGGAGAATGTGTACCGTGAAGCCATCGCCGCGCTGTTCGTCGGCCCGAAGGATGTGCACGATGTGGTGGAGATGTTGAAGTTGAGGGAGATCTACCGCCACCTCTCCAACGCCGCCGATCGCGGCGACGAAGCGGCCAACGTGATTGGCGATATTGTGGTGAAGAAGGTGTAGGGGCGGTCACCTGCCCCCCCTTTGGCGAGGTTGCGGTCGCCCTTTTGCAGCCGCCGTTCGGGCAGGGGCGAGCCCTGCCCTACACCGGGACGAACACCTCATCGCCCACCGCAATCGTCACCGCGCCCTCACTGGCGAGCGCGCAATAAAACCCTCGCGTGCCGCCATCCAAAAACTGAAGCGCGTTTTTGATCGACTCGGGCTCGGTGATGCGTGACACGTATTTGCTGAACGGCTGGCACGGATGCGCGACGGTCACCTTTGTCAGCCACGCCAACCCGCCCGCCTTCACCCGCACCGTCACCCCGCGCGACACCGTCTCCAGAGTCACCCGCTCCGCAGTCTCGATCAGAATATTCTCCCCGCCGCGCCCATCGCTCAAGTGATCGCTGTGGCCGTATCCGTCGCGGATGGCGGCGTAATGCGCGGTGAAGTTCAGCGAGAGATCATTCTCGCCGTTTTTGTTGAGGCTGTGGGGGTGATCGGTGTGGTGAATGTCCAGCAGGCGCTCGCCATCGGGCAGCCGCGCCTCTGCGCCGCGCGGGGTGAGGATCAACTCGCCCACCGCGATCAGCGCCGACGGATCGTAATAGCGATCGGGCCTTTCGCCGAGCGTGAGCGATGAGCGTTGCAGTTGCAGGCGAACTATTCTGCCGAGAGAGCGATACGTATCGGGCATCGTAAAACACGAAGGCTCAAAGCCTCGAAGACACCAATAACTTCGCGTCTTTGAGCCTTCGCGCCGTTGTGTTGAATCTATTTTCCGCGAGCTTCGTTCACCGAATCGGCCAGCCGCCGGATGCCTTCGTCGATCTGCGCGGGGGCGAGGGCGCAGAAGGGCAGGCGCAAGAATCGCTCGCCGCCGCCGTTGGGGAAGAAGGCCAAGCCGTCGGCCAAATTGAGGTTGCGTTTGGCCGCCGCCGCGCGCACGGCGGTGGTCATCACGCCTTCGGGCAGTGTCACCGAAATGAAGAAGCCGCCGTCGGGGCGCGTGGCTTGGGCGTCGGGCATGTAGTGGTCGATGGCCGCGAGGCAGGCGTCGAGTCGCGGGGCGTATAGTTTCTTCAGCATTTCGATCTGCGCGGGCAGGTGCCCTCGGCGGCACCATTCGTAGGCCAAGCCGTGCGATAAATAGTTGGGCGAGATGTAGGTGTCTTCGGCGATCTTTGCCACCTTCGCCAGCATGTCGGCGCTGCCGATCATGTAGCCCAAGCGCGCGCCGGGGGCGATGATTTTGGTGAACGAGCTCATGTGCAGAACGCGATGGCGGGCGAGCTCGAACAGAGTCGGCTCGTCGGCGCCGCGATAGCGCAGCCAGCGATACGGCGCGTCTTCGACCAGCCAGAAGTTGTATTGATCGGCCAGTTCCACAAGGCGCTGGCGTTTGGCGCGCGAGTGCATTGCGCCCGACGGATTCTGAAAATCGGGAATGATGTAGAAAAATTTTGGCGGGCGCTTTTTGAGGGCGCTTTCGAGGGCGTCGAGGTCGGGGCCGTCGGCTCCACCGGGAATGCCGATAATGTCGGCTTTGTGCCGCCGGAGAGTGGTGATCGTTCTATCATAGGTGGGCGATTCGGTGTACACCACGTCGCCCGGCTCGATCAATTGAGTGGAAAGGAATTCGACGATCTGCAATGAGCCGTTGGAGGCGAGCACTTCGTTGGGTTGCACGCCGTAGAAGTTCGCCAGCCATTCGCGAAGGGGGGCGAAGCCGAGCGAGGGGCCGTATTGCATGAGCGAGTCGCCGTAATCGAGCATGGCGGCCACGGCGGCTTTGGTGATGTCGCGGATGGGGAACGATTCGTTGGCCGGAACGCCGCGAGTGAAATTGATGGGGGTTAGTTCTGACATATGGACTCCTGTGGAGGGGAATTATACCGCGCTAGGGCGCGAGAGGGGAAAGGTCAAACGTGATGGAGTTTGCGAGGCGGGGATTCGGATGGATTGAACAAAGAGGCTCTACTCCAATTTCCAATTGGGCTTCACATCGAAGTCGAGCGGGTCGCGTTGCCCGGCCATGAATCGAAAGTGCGCGGCGGCGGCGATCATGGCCGCATTGTCGGCGCAAAGGTTGAGCGGGGGAAAGCGCACGGGCAAATCTCCGGCGTGTGTTTCGGTGGCGTCGCGCAGGGCTTTGTTGGCCGAAACGCCTCCGGCGATGAAGATGGTTTTGGCCTTGTGTTCGCGCGCGGCGTTCACGGTTTTGGCGGCCAGCACTTCGACGATGGCGGATTGAAAACTGGCGGCGAGATCGGCGATGGGCAAACCGGGGGGAGGCGGCTCCTCGCCCGGCCGGATGCTGGGCGTTTGACGTTTCAGTTCGCGCAGAACGGCTGTTTTGAGTCCGCTGAATGAAAAGTTGTGAGTCCCTTTGAGCCACGCGCGCGGGAACGGGTAGGCGGCGGCGTCTCCGCCGATGGCGGCTTTTTCCACGTGGGGGCCGCCGGGGTAGGGCAATCCCAACATGCGCCCAACTTTGTCGAAGGCTTCTCCGGCGGCGTCGTCAATCGTGCCGCCGAGTCGTTTGTATTGGAGATGATCGCTCATCAACACGAGTTCGGTGTGGCCGCCGGAGACGATGAGGCACAGCACGGGGAACGGCGCGGCGCGTTCGACGAGGAAGAGCGAATAGAGGTGGCCTTCGAGGTGGCTGATGCCGAGCAGTGGCAGACTGCCACCGAGAGCGAGGCCTTTGGCCGCGTTGACGCCGACGATGAGCGAGCCGGGCAGGCCGGGCCCGCGAGTGACGGCGATGGCCTGAATGTCGTCGAGGGTTGTGTTCGCGTCGCTCAATGCCTGCGTGATGACGGGGTGAATGGCCTCGATGTGCATTCGCGAGGCCATCTCCGGGAACACGCCGCCATATTGCGCGTGAAAGTCGGCTTGCGACGAGATGACGTTGGAGAGAATCGCTTGCCCATCTTCGACGACGGCGGCGGCGGTCTCATCGCACGAGGTTTCGATGCCTAAGATTCGGGAGAAGCGGCTTGTCACGATTCGGTGATCCTGAGTTCAAGGTGACGTTGTGCGCACGGATGAGCACAGATGGGCACGGGATCCCTTTTCTGGCTCAGAGACTGTTTCTTAAATGGTACTTGTTTAGCGTCAAGAAGTATCCAGCAGAGGCGGGGCCAAAGACTTGAGTGTGTTGCCTAGGTGCGAACCGACAATGAAATGTAGAGATATTACCGCCATTCAACTGTAGAGAGGATTTTGCAACTATACTTCACGCGGGCACAAACTGCGCTTTTGAAAACAGTTGAAAACGCAAGGTCAGCAATGAATGTAAAGCGGCGCGATGAGTGGTGGGCATCTCTTGCAGGCAGGTCTCAATCGCGGTCTTGAAA
>VGOW01000070.1 GCA_016875735.1 Chloroflexota bacterium
TTGCCATTCCGCACAACCGCGAAGTCATTCATGTCATCCCGCGCGGCTTCACGGTGGATGGGCAAGAGGGCGTGCGCTCGCCGTTGGGAATGCACGGCTTCCGCCTCGAAGTGGAAGCGCACATCGTCACCGCCGCCACCACCTCGGTGCAGAATTTGACGAAGTGTGTGGAGAGCGCGGGCGTGCAAGTGGAGTCGTATGTGCTCAACCCGCTGGCTTCGGCGGAAGTGGCGCTGACCGACACTGAACGTGAGATGGGCTGTGTGGTGTGCGACATCGGTGGCGGCACGTCCGATTTGGCGATATACATCGAAGGCAACGTGTGGCACACGATGGTGCTGTCGGTCGGCGGCAATCACATCACCAGCGACATCGCTCACGGACTGCGATTGCCCGCCGACCTCGCCGAGAAGATCAAAATCGATCATGGATCGGCGCGGCCCAAAGACGTGGATGCTAGCGAGTATTTTTCGGTGAAGCCGTTTGGCGAAGAGAAGCCGGTGCAGGTGAGCAAAGCCGATCTGGCGATGATCGTCGAAGCGCGAGTGGAAGAGACGTTCAATCTCGTTTTGCAGGAGATCAAACGATCGGGTTACGACGGGCTGTTGCCCGCCGGGATCGTTCTCACCGGAGGCACTGCCATGCTGCCGGGGATCCGATCGGTGGCGAGCGACGTGCTCAACCTGCCCGCCCGTGTGGCCGAGCCGACCAACTTGCACGGATTGGTTGACACGATCCGCGGGCCGCAATTTGCCACCAGCGTGGGTCTGCTGAAGTGGGCGGCGCGCGAAACACTGGCCGCGGCGCGAACGCCGCAGCAAAGCCGCCGCACTCGTAAGACGATTGACGGCAACATGGGCCGGATGTCCGATTGGCTGAAACGATTACTGCCGTAACTTTTGGAGGAACCGCCATGAGCAGCTACATACCGCCATTTGCAGCACATGCACCGAGAGCCGGGGATGGAGCGCCCGGAGACAATTCACAGAGGAGAGACACCATGCAACCCAATTTCAATGCAGACACGTTTGCGCGCATCAAAGTTGTGGGTGTGGGCGGCGGCGGCTCGAACGCCGTCAACCGAATGATCGAAGAAGGCCTCAACGGCGTTGAGTTCATTTCCATCAACACCGACGCGCAGGCCCTGCTTCTCTCGAATGCGCCGCGCCGCATCCGCATTGGCGACAAACTCACGCGCGGACTCGGCGCGGGCGGCAACCCTGAAAAGGGCCAGAAGGCCGCCGAAGAGTCGCAGGAAGAACTTTATGAATCTATGCGCGGCTCGGATATGGTGTTCATCACTGCCGGCATGGGCGGCGGCACCGGAACGGGCGCGGCCCCGGTGGTGGCGCAGATTGCCAAAGAACTCGGCGCACTGACCATCGGCGTTGTCACTCGCCCATTCACTTTCGAGGGCGCGAAACGAATCAACGCCGCCGAATCCGGTATCCAGCGGCTCAAAGAGCAAGTGGACACCTTGATCGTGATCCCCAATGATCGGCTTTTGCAGATCGTGGACAAGCGCGCCTCACTCAACGATGCTCTGCGGACGGCGGATGATGTTCTGCGGCAGGGCATTCAAGGAATCTCGGAATTGATCACCGTGCCCGGCCTCATCAATCTCGATTTCGCCGACGTGCGCGCGATCATGGCCGAGGGCGGCGCGGCGCTGATGGCCATTGGCCGCGCTTCGGGCGAAGATCGCGCTCGCATGGCGGCCGAGGCGGCCATCTCTTCGAATTTGCTCGACATCACCATCGACGGCGCGCGCGGCATTTTGTTCAACGTCACCGGCGGCCCGAGCATGACTCTGTTCGAGGTGAATCAGGCGGCGGCCATCATCCGCGAGACGGCGCACCCGGATGTGAATTTGATCTTCGGCGCGGTGGTCGATCCGAATATGGGTGACGAGATGCGCATCACCGTCATCGCCACCGGATTCGAGCGGCAAAGTTTGGCTCGCCCGGTGATGCGAATGTCGAAACAGACAACGCAGACTCCAGCGGGGCGATCTGCCCAACATGCGCACGCCGACCAATCGGCGCACTCGCAAACCGGGCAGCAGCCCGCGCACCCGGAAAGGAAGGATGCCGAGTTTGCGCCGCGCGTGTTCAACACCGACGATCTCGACATCCCGGCGTTTTTGCGCCGCCGATAACGCTAACCTCACAATTGCTCCTCTGGGGTCGGCTCCTCCACCGACCTGCGCTCCAACGAGGCGGCCCGAACTTTGGTGGTCGGGCCGCCTTTGTTTGCGAATCGGGGCGGGTGTCGGCTCCCCCGCAAAGTGTGATTCTCTGAAATGAGTTTGTTTCCCCGCTTGAATCCTCAGTCTTAAACTATTACCAGTTTTAAGCAACAAGATGGGACGCCGTATTGCCAAAGGATTTTTACTCATGCTATAATGCAACCCCCGTGCCCAAAATATAGGATACTTGGGGAGCGCTTCCCCCGTATTTGCTGTGAGACATTAGTTCTTACGCCTGACTATGCATTGCCCATACTGCAATAACGACGATACGAAAGTGGTTGATACTGCGCACGATGCGCGCGGCGGCGTGCGCCGTCGGCGCGAGTGCAAATCGTGCGGCCAGCGGTTCACCTCGTATGAGCGAGCCATACTGGCTACGCCGATGCTGGTCAAAAGCGACGGCACGCGGGAGGAGTTCGACCGCGAAAAACTCATTCGCGGCATCCGCATCGCCTGCGCCAAACGCCCCGTGTCCGCCGCCGACATCGACCGGCTGGTGGGAGAGATCGAAGCCGCTCTGCAAAACATGGGCAAGCCCGAAGTGCCGAGCCGAGTGGTGGGCGATATGGTGGTGAATGGGCTGAAGGAAATGGATCAGATCGCCTACATTCGCTACGCCATCGTCTATTTGCGATTGGATGACTTGCGGGCAGTGCGCAACGAGATCGACCGGTTGTTGGGATGAGCGGGCGGGGGAGATTGCCAAAATCTTTTGGAGGATAAGGCTATGTTGGAAGCGAAACGAACAAAAACACAAAACAACGGACACAAAACGGATCGGCCGCCGCAAAAAGAAATCCACCTCACGGATAACGCCCGCACCGTGTTGGAGAAGCGCTACCTCCGGCGAGGCGACGACGGTAAACCGGTGGAGACGATTGAAGAAATGTTTTGGCGCGTCGCCTACAACGTCGCCCTCGCCGAAGAAGAATGGGGCGGCGACCCCTTGCCCGCCGCCGAGAAGTTCTACGATCTGCTCACCAACCTTGAATTCTTCCCCAATTCACCCACCTTCACCGGAGCGGGTACGCCGCTGGGCCAACTCGCCGCGTGCTTCGTCCTCAAGATCGAAGACGACATGGGCCGCTCCGAAGCGGGCATCTTCCAAACATTGCGCGACGCCGCGCTCATTCAACAAACGGGCGGCGGCAACGGCTTCGCCTTCTCGCGCCTGCGCCCCAAAAAATCCATCGTCAAATCATCGGCGGGCGAGGCCACCGGCCCGGTGGGCTTCCTCCGCGTGTACGATAAAGCCTTCGGCGAAATCGCGCAGGGCGGCACCCGCCGCGGCGCCAACATGGCCGTCCTCCGAGTCGATCACCCCGACATCGAAGAATTCATCACTTGCAAAACCGACGAGAACGCCATCACCAACTTCAACATCTCCGTCGGCATCACCGATGCCTTCATGGAAGCGGTGAAGCGCGACGACTGGTGGGAACTGCGCTTCCCCGACGTTCACGCGCCGCAGTATCGCGGCTTCAGCGGCGCCATTGAGCAAGCCGAGCGCGCGGGCATTCCCATCCGAGTCTACAAGCGCGTTCGCGCGCGCGATCTATTCAACAAGATCGTGGAGCAAGCCCATCACAACGGCGAACCGGGCGTCCTCTTTTTGGACGCCGCCAACCGGCAGAACCCCGTGCCGCACCTCTACGAACTCGAAGCGACAAACCCGTGCGGCGAACAGTATTTAGGGCCGTTCGAGAACTGCTGTCTCGGCTCGATCAATCTTGCTCGCCACGTTGGGCCAAACGGCGTGGATTGGGAAAGACTTCGGCAAAGCACCGTCACCGCCACCCGCTTCCTCGATGATGTGGTGAACGCTAATGCTTACGTGCCCGCCGTGCCGCAGCTGAAAGAAGCCGCCTACAACGCCCGCCGCATCGGGCTGGGCATCATGGGTCTCGGCGACCTCATGTATCACTGCGGCATCCGCTACGGTTCGCAAGAGGCCGAAGAGTTCGCCGCGCAAGTGATGGAATTCGTGCGCTATCACTGTATGCTCACCAGCGTGGACTTGGCGAAGGAGCGCGGCGCGTTCCGCGCCTTCAGAGGCAGCCTTTACGACACAAAGAATTTCCAATGGGCGCCGCCGACTCCGCTCGCGCCGCACACGCATGATTATGGCCGCCCCGCCGTTGACTGGGATGCCGTCGCCGCCGGAATCAAAAAGCACGGCATTCGCAACTCGTGCCAAACCACCGTCGCGCCCACGGGAACGATTGCCACCGTGGCCGGCTGCGAGTCGTACGGATGTGAGCCGGTGTTCGCGTTGGCGTACATTCGGCACGTCAACGATCGGGGCCGCGATCTCAAACTCACTTACACCAGCCCGCTGTTCGAAAAGGCGCTGATTGACGCTGGCATCGGTGAAGCAGAGCGGGCGGCGATTGTTGAAAAAGTGATGGAGCAGGGCTCGTGCCAGAACATCGCCGAAGCGCCGGAACACATTCGTCACACGTTCGTCGTGTCGGCAGACATCACTGCCGAAGAGCATGTGCGGATGCAGTCAGCGCTTCAGCGATTCGTCGACAACTCTCTGTCCAAAACCTGCAACTTCCCCGAAGGCGCAACCGAAGACGAGGTGGCGAAAGCGTATATGCTCGCGTGGGAACTCGGCTGCAAAGGACTCACGGTGTATGTGACGGGCTCGCGGCAAAAGGTGGTGCTGGAGACTCATGCGACGGCGAAATCGAAAGAGCAAGCCGCCTCCTCTGCGTCGGAGGTTGCTCAGCCCGTTCCCATGTTCCACGAATCGAAGAAGCCGCGCCCCACCGTTCTGCGCGGGGAAACTTTTGTGATCACCTCGCCGATGGGCAAATCGTACGTCACCGTCAATCGCAACGGCGGCGAAGAGCCGTTCGAGGTGTTCATCAACACCGGCAAAGCGGGCAGTGAAATTTTTGCCGTGTCCGAAGCGATTGGCCGACTCGCGTCGTACGTTCTGCGGTTGGCCTCGCCCATTCCACCGCGCGAACGATTGGCCGAAGTGGCGCGGCAGCTCAACGGCATCGGCGGCGGGCGGCCTATGGGTTTCGGCCCCAACCGCGTGCTCTCATTGCCCGATGCGGTGGGCCGCGCCCTCAGCGATTATCTCGCCCGTGACGCCGAGAGTTTGGAGCCGATGCCCGCCAACGGCAACGGGTATCACGAGGAGCATACTCCTCCCGCGCCGGGCCAAATGATGATGAAGATCGGCGACCTATGCCCCTCGTGCGGCGAAGCGGCGATGGTGAACGAGGAAGGCTGCCGCAAGTGTTATGCCTGCGGCCACAGCGAGTGTTGAGGGAGTTGCGAGTTTGAGTTGGAGTTAGGGCTGGAGTTGGCGCGGGCTTCTGCAAAGAGGCCCGCGCTTTTCGTTCACCGCGCCCGTGATGAAAATCATAAAACGGCATTGGCGAATATGGATTGCTGTGTGCGCCATCGTTCTGTGGCTGACATCGATTGCGGTCATCGATCAATACGGCATGGCCGATCGCGCGCAACCGGCGGATGTGATCGTCGTGCTCGGCTCGCAGGTGCGGCGGGGCGGGGCGCCGGGTCCCGCGCTCGCCCGTCGATCCCGATGGGCGGCCGAGTTGTATCGGCGCGGGCTTGCGCCAGTGGTCATATGCTCCGGCGGGCTCGGCCCCTACCCGCCCACCGAAGCCGAAGCCGCCTGCGGTTTGATTCAATCGCTCGGCGTTTCGGGCCGTGCTATTGTGCTGGAAACCGAAGCGCGAAGCACGGAGGAGACGTCGCTGTATGTGGCGGAGATCATGCGTGAGCGCGGCTGGCGCTCGGCGGTGGTGGTGAGCGACGGCTTCCACTTGGCGCGAACGGTGATGCTGTTCGAGCGGGCCGGGGTAGCGGCCTATCCGAGTCCCGCGCAACAACTGTCGGGGCCCATGAGTCGCCGCGAGCGTTTCATCCGTGAGAATCGAGAGCTGGTTGCTATCGTGTGGTATTGGTTCAAGTCGGCGCTGGGCTTGCCGATCACCGATGTGCAATGACCTCAGAACTCGGCGTGCGCGCTGATGGCTTCGGCCAGCCGGCGCAAGTATTCATCGCGCGAAACGATGATCGCGCCGAAGGGCCGCAGGTGCGGAGTCATCATCTGAATGTCGTGCAGAACGAATCCTCCGGCGCGCAACCGCTCGGTGAGGTGAACGATGGCAACTTTGCTGGAATTGGATTCGCGGGTGAACATGCTCTCGCCCGCGAACAGCCCGCCGATGCTCACGCCGTACAGCCCGCCCACCAACTTGCCCTCGCGCCACGCTTCCACACTGTGGGCGAATCCCCATGCGTGCAGTTCGCAATAGGCCTCGATAATCTCAAGGCTGATCCACGTCGTCTCGCGGCGGGGCGCGGGTTGGGCGCAGGCTTCGATCACTTCGCGGAAGACGGTGTCCACCCGGATTTCGAATCGGCTTTGGCGCACGGCGCGGGCCACCGCGCGCGGCACGCGGAATGACTCATCGAGGGGCAGAATGGTGCGAGGGTTGGCCTCGTACCAGGCCACGCGGCCTTCGTCGTCGGCCATGGGAAACAGGCCGTGGCTGTACGCAGCGAGCAGAGAGGGCGGCGAGAGATCGATGCTCACCTTCGATCACTTCGCGCGCACCAAACGATAAATGTTGGTGATGTCGGCGTAATAAATGTATCCGTCCGGCCCCTGTGTGAGATCGATGCGGCACGCTTTATCGACTCCGGTTTCGATGCGCTCGGACTTTTTGAGGTGATAGCCATCGTCGGCGAGTTCAAGCCGGATCATTTTGCCGCCGTGCCACGAGCAGTAAAACAAGTTGCCCTTCCATTCGGGGAACACTTCGCCATCGTAAAACATGATTCCGGTGGGGCCGATGGTGGGCGTGAAGTAGAGCAGGGGTTTGTTATACGGGTAATCGGGCGGCAAGTTGTTGTCTTCGCACAGGCCGTCGGTGTGCCAGCCGTAATCGCCGTTGGGCACGATGAGATCGATCTCGTCGTCGCAATCGCCGCCGTTCTCGGTGGCGTACAGCCAGCCGTTGGCCGGGTTGAAGGTGAAGTCGAACACATTGCGCAGGCCGCGCGCGTAAATGGTGCTGGCCGGGTTGGGGTTGTCGGGCGGGGGCTGAGCGGGGAAGGTGGTGGGATCGACGCGGTGAATCTTTCCCTGCGGGGATTCCGGCTCATTCGAGGCGTATACGTTGTTGGTGGAACCGGCGGCGATGTACAGCATCCCATCCAATCCAAAGTGGAGGCCGCCTCCATTGAGAATCGTCGAAGTCTCGAAGGCAATGTTGAACTCGAAAGAGATTTGCTCGTCTTCGGCCTGATCGTCCTTCAGCGTGAAACGCGAGACGCGATTGATCGGCGCATCGCCGCGAGTGTAGAAAACCCAAAAGTATCCGTTCTCGGCGAAGTCGGGGTCGAGGGTGAAGCCGAGCAGGCCGCGCTCGCCGCGTGTGTCGATGTTGGTCAGAGCCAGCACGGGCGCGGAGATTTGCCCCTCGGCGGTGATGTAACGAACTGCGCCGTTCTTCTCGGCGATGAACAAGCGGCCATCGGGCGCGAAGTCCATCGCGGTGGGGAAGCCGGCTCCGGTGGCGAACGTTTGCACGCCGAAGATGGCTTGCGGAATTTCTTCGATGGGCGCGGTGGTGAGAGAAAGTTCGGGAGCGGGTTGAGTTGCATTGGAGAGAGGGGCGGAAGCGCAGGAGGCGAGGAGGATGGAAGAAATGATGAGATTGGAGATTAGAGGATTGGAGGATGACATGCGGTGATTATAACAAGGGCGGGGGTACAATTGTCGGCATGAGCGAAAGAGATCGGCGGGTTGCGGCGGCGCTGTTTGTGATCACCTCGTCGGTGTATTTTGCGACGGCGGCCGGCATCACTTCGTCGAACGATGGCAGTCATTACGCGCTGGTTCGCGCGCTGGCCGATGAACATCGCTTCGAGATTTCCGATTACCTCTCTTTCACCGAGTATCAAGATTACGCGCTGATCGACGATCTGCGATTCAGCGACCGGCCACCGGGGACGGCGATGCTCGCCGCGCCCGTTTACGCCCTCTCGGCCTTTTTGCCCAAACCGCTGGCGGCGCTCGAATCGAAACATGACGCGGCCAACCCGCGAATGCTGTACGCGTTGGTGATCCCGGTGGCGGCGGCCAGCGCCACGACGATCATTCTGTTTTGGATTCTGCGCGCGCACTTCGGGCTGGCTGAGTGGACGAGCGTGCTGACGACGCTGGCTTTTGCTTTCGGCACGATGACCTGGAAATATGGGAGCCTGCTCTATTCGCACGCGGCGAGCGGGTTGTGCGTAATGTTGGCAGTGGCGTTGATGTTGCGCTATTCGCATCCTGAGCGGAGGCGCGAAGCGGCGCAGTCGAAGGATGCGGACAACAGCCAACCTCTGGCTGGAAACGCGCCCTTCGACTATGGGTCGAAAGTGCACCGACCCTCCGCTCAGGGCGCTTTCTGGCTCGGCCTCCTCCTCGGCGCGAGCGTGCTGATGGAATACACAAATATCATCTTTGTTGCTTTCGCCGGAGCATGGTGCGTTGGACAAATTGCCAATTTGTCCAACGGGCGGCGTCGAATGTTTTTGTTGGGCCTCGGCGGGTTGATGCCGGCCGTGTTCCTCATGGGGTACAACGCGGCGAACTTCGGCTCGCCGTTTGCCCTCTCCACCTTTCACGCCGACACGACTCGCTGGCCGCAGAACGAATCGCTGTTCACCGATTTTGCCACGCCGCTGTGGGTGGGCCTTCCGGCGATGCTCTTTTACGGATACGAGAATCAGGGGTTGTTCTGGCTCGCGCCCATTTCGCTGTTGGGGTTGTTCGGGTTGAAAGGGTTGTGGCAGAGATCGCGGCGCGAGTTTGCGCTGATCGCCGGCGTGTTTGCGGCGATGCTGTTGCTGTTCAGCACGAGCACGACGTTCAACCCCTACACGAATGATGGGCGATACCTCACACCGTTTCTGGGGTTGTGGTTTGTGGCGGTGGGGTTTGGGGTGGGGCGTATGGTAGGGGCGATTCGCGAATCGCCCCTACGGTGGGCGATCATTTACGGGTTGCTGTTCATCTCCATCCGCAATCAAATCATGCACATCGCCTTTTCGTGGGGGCACGATCTCAAACCGGAGACGCTCACCCCATGGGCCGCCGCGCCCGAAAACATGATCGCGCTGTGGAATGCCGTATTCCCCAATGCGCTCAACGCGCCGCTGTGGTGGGGGGTGTTGGCGGCGGGGTGGGTGGCGCGGCGAGCGTGGGAAGAACAACAGATGGGTCGGAGGCGGCGGATCGAATCCGTGTAATCTATTTTAGGAGTTACGCCGTTGCCCAAAAACCGTCCATGAATCGCTTCGCGCGAATGGAACGAAGTTTGAGACGAATCATTCGAGTAATTCGTGCTATTCGTGGGAGAGAATGAGCCGAACTGCGTAAGTCCTATTCTGTTACGGTTTGGTTTTAATCTTCCCGGCGATGATGTCGGCAGTGATCTGTTCGAGCTCGGCTTTGACCTGAGGCGAGACCAATGAGTCGAGGTCGTGAAAGGGTGAGATTCCCACACCGCCGTTTTCCAATGTGCCGATGTGCGCGCCGCCGCTGAAGGTTCCATCAATCACGGCCTGCGCGGCGCTTGCGTCGTAGCGCTTCTCGACGCTGGTCAACACGATCTCGGAGAACTCGGGCGCAAGCAGGGTCCAGTCCACGTCCACGCCGACGAAGTAGACACCTTCGCGCTCCTGTGCGGCAACCGCCGCGCCCCATCCCACCACCGGCCCGGCCACCGGCATAATCACGTCTGCGCCGTCGTTCATCAACTGCTCCGCCAGGAGTCGCCCATCGTCTTCGTTGAAAAAGTTGCCGGTGAATGCGCCTTCGCGCGTCGCCGCGTCCCAGCCCAGCACTTCGACGTTTGCCTCGTGTTTCGCGTTGTAGTAAGCCGCGCCCAGCGCAAAGCCATCCATGAAGTCGGTGACGGGCGGAATATCAATGCCGCCGAACGTGCCAATCCGGCCGCTCTTCGTCACCGACGCGGCCACGTAGCCGGCCAGAAACGCCGCCTGATCGGTGGCATACACGCTTGTCCACACGTTGTCCAAAGGCGGTTCGTAAGCAACATCCGAGATGTAGAATCGCTGGCCGGGGTTGGCCTCGGCGGCGGCCTTCGTCGAGTCGCTCATGGCGAACAGGCTGGTCATGATCAGATCGCAGTCCGAGGCAAGAGAGGTGGCGAGAAGCTGGTCGTAGTCGGCCGGGTCGAGCGCTTCGAGGAAGATAACCTCCCATCCAAATCGCTCGGCCACGGAGCGGGCGCCGTTGTACTGCAGTTGGTTGAACAGGCTGCCCTGTCCCCCGACTTCGGGCACATGGCAGACACGGCCTTCCGAGGCGGAAGGTTGAAGGGAGGCAATGTCGGCCCCCGCCAACGAGTCGCACACTGCCTCGTCGCCGTGCAGATACCGGCGGCATTCGTCGGGAGTCAGCGAGCGAGTCAGGCGAGACTGAGCAAGGGCGATCAAATCTTCAATGCGCAGCAAATACAAACTGATGCCATCGCCGCCGCCGATGACGAGACTCGCCCCGCCGTCAGCGGGGGTGAAGGCTACGCTGTGAACGTTGCCCAAGTTGCCGAGCAGACGCATCAGTTCCCGGCCGGTGGCTGCATCCCATATCTTCACCGTGCCGTCGAGGCTGGCCGTCGCCAGGCGGGTTCCGTCGGGGCTGAAGGCAATATCGAAAACCCAATCGCCGTGGCCGACCAGCGTCAGAAGTTCGCGGCCGGTCTCCGAGTCCCACACCCTTGCCGCGCGATCCGAACCGGCAGTCGCCAGGCGTGTTCCATCGGGGCTGAAGGCAACCCCCACCACCTCTGCCGTGTGTCCGCGCATGACAAGGATTTCCTCCCCGGATGCGGTGTCCCAGATCTGCGCTGTTCGATCGGCGCCTGCCGTCGCCAGCCGTGAATCGTCCGGGCTGAACGCCACAGCCAGAACACCTCCGGCGTGGCCAGTGAGGGTGAGCAGTTCCTCGCCGGTTGCGGCGTCCCATATCTTCGCCGTCCGGTCGTCGCTGGCCGTTGCCAGCCAGCGCTCGTCTTCGCTGAACACGGCGCTGCCGACCGAACCGGTGTGGCTGGAGAGGGTCATCAATTTGTCTCCGGTGGCAGTGTCCCAAACGATGGCCGTGCGATCGTCGCTGGCTGTGACGAGACGGCTTCCATCTAGGCTGTACGCGACCGAGAGGACGATGCCGGTGTGACCGCGCAGGGCGAGAGTCTCCTTCCCGGTGGCCGCATCCCAAATACGCACGCTTCGATCGCGACTGGTCGTGGCGATGTGCGCGCCGTCCGGGCTGAAGGCGACGTCCCACACCGCGTCTTGTTGGCCGCGCAAGACCAGTTCGACGCGCGAGGCCTGCACGGCCTGATGAAGCGCGTCTTCGGCTTCGAGCGGAACGGGCAACCCGGCAGACTGGGCAACCGACACTGCCTCCAGAGCCAGCAGGATACTGCGATCGGGATCGACTTCGAGGTTGCTGATCGCGGCGGCGGCCAGTTCGCGCGAGAAGGCAATGCGCTGTTCGCTTTGCGCTGTGACTGCGCTCTGGCGGGCCTGCTCGCCGAAGAACAACGCCGCGACGGCCATGGCCAAAGCGAGAATGAATGCTCCGGTGAGATACAGGGCGCGGCGGCGCAATTGAGTGGCCGATCGACTCTGCTCCTCGGCTCGCCGCTTCTCGGCTTCGGCCAGTTTGCGGGCGGCTTCTAATTCGCGCTGGCGCTGGGCTTCGCGTTCGGCCTCTTCTCCTTCGGCCAATGTTTTCGATGCTTGCAAGAATTCGCGCTCGGACGCGTTCAGTTCGGCGGGGTTGGCCGCCGCCCATTCCAATGCCTGCGCCAGCCGCGCTCCGCGATACGCCGAATCCTTGTCTCGGCTCATCTGCTGCCATTCCTGCGCCGCTTCGGTCAGATGATGATGGAGTCGCAAGCCTTCGCGGTTTTCGGCCAGCCAGCCGCGCAGGGTGGGCCACTCGCGGATGAGCGCCTCGTGCGCCACCTCGGCGGTGTCCAATTCGGTGGTGATCAAGCGCGCATCGGCCAATAGCGTCGGCTTCATCGAAATAGAGCAAGCCTCTGAAGGGCGGCAGGCCGGGAGCGGGGGCGTCTTCCCGGCGGACGGTGGCGGCGAGCTCCAAAAGGCGGGTTACGATGGCCGGCTCGTCTTCGACATCCAGCGCGGGAACGAAGCGGGCGGTGATGGTGGGCAGATCGGGCAGGCGTTGGTTTTGTTCGAGGCGGCTGATGTGGGTGTCGCTGTAGCCAACGGCGATGGACAGTTCGCGCTGGGTGAGGCCGGCCCGGCGGCGGAGGTATTTCAGCAAATCGCCGGAGCAGTGGCAATCGCTCTGCTGATCGTGGCTGTGTTCACCGCGCGAATGTGGGCGGCCACCGCCGAGACCGCTTCCCTCGCCGAGCGGGCCCGAGCCGCCGACGCCGCCCGGTGGGCAGGTTTGGCCGAGTCGTATGCCAATGTCATTCCGGTGACCGGCGCGGGCAGCGAGTTTCAGCGATCGGCGCAGGCTGATGCGGCGCGTTGGCAGGGGATGGCCGAAGCGTACGCCTATGATTCCCAGCGCGCGTGGGACGCATCTTCGGCGCGATACACTGCGCTGGCCGAGTCTTACGGTGCGGTGATTGCGGTGACGGGCGCCGAGTACGATGCTCAACGCGCATGGGAGGCCGCCGCCGCGCGCTGGGCAGGATTGGCCCTGCATTACCAGAACAAGGCCAACAAGTAGAAGCCAACGGCTATCGCATATGGCCTCGCCTCTCGGCGAAAGTTCACTGCCTGCGCCGGGTTACAGAACCGGCGCAGGTTTTGTTTGGAGCGCGTTAGGGTTTGAGGTAAGTGGCGAGAGGGATTTCAGAATACCGTGTGCCATCGGCCAACGAGTAGAGGCCGACGACGACGGGGTAGTCGCCGGGAGGGAGATCGGGCGAGATGGGGTGGCGCTGGATGATCACGTCGCCGATCTGCCACTGCTCGGCGGGGAAGCCGAGTGCGTCGTAGGCTTCGGCCAACGCGCCATCGGGCCAGTTGAAGTGGACGAAGATCGAAACGGGCGGCGGGGCAGGTTCGGTGACGAGCCAAGTGAGGGTGAGGGCTCGAGGGGTGAGGTCGTAGTCGAGCAAAGAGAGATATAGAGAATTAGAGATTAGAGATTGGTAATTGGTAATTGGCAATTGGTTATTGGTTATTGGGCGGTAGAGGCGGTAGTAGGTTGTGCCGTCGGCGCGTTTCCACTCAAAGATTGGAGATTGAAGATCGGAGATTGGGGATTGGCTTTCGGGATAGAGCAGGAGGGTTGGCCAATTCGGGATAACAAGGCTGGTGTTGCAGTCGAATGTTATTTCGCGCGCGGCGCGGTTGTCGAGCAGTTGAGCGACCGCGTTTTGATTCAGAATCGGCGGCGCGCATTGGGCAAACGCAGTGACCGGATCGTGTTGGGGAACTTCGTAAATGAAGATCGAATAGTTGATGGCGGTGAGGAGTGGGAGATCGCTGAAGTAGGCGAAGGTGTTGGGATCGGAAAGTTGGGCGCCGACGAGGTTGCTGGCCGAGATGGCGTAGAGGCCGGGGGCGGGGTCGGCGGGGGCGAACCGACTCTCCGGCGGCGGCGGCCATCCGGGAAGCGGCTCGAAGTTGATGCCGTAGTAGCGCGGGTCGGCTTGCCCGAAGTATGAAAGGTGAACGCGGCGGCCATCGAGGTATTTTGCCAGCGCGGGCAGATCTTGCCCCCAATCGAGATTCGAGTCGGACAAGATTTGGTGGCCGCGCGCCGGGCCGATAAGTTCGTTGAAGTAGGCGAGAAAGTGAGGGGCAATGGAGAGGGTGGAGACGGTATGGAAAATGAACAATAAGATAATGAGCAATGAGCGGGAACTCCAAACTCCAAACTTCAAATTCCAAAAACGGATGGTTGAGGCGGCGAGGAGGTGGAGGAGCGGCAGGATGGGCAGGAGGTAGCGGTAGCCGACGTTGAGGGGGGTGAGGCTGGCGGCGAGGAGGTAGAGGGCGAGGGGAAGGAGGAAGGAGGAAGGAGGAAGGAGGAATGCGGAATGACCGCTTCGCGTGACGAAAGACCGCTTCGCGCGACGAATGGCCGAGATGGCGGCCATGGCAAGGAGCGCGAAGAGGGGGAGCGGGGTTTTGACGGCGAGGACGACGAGGTGGTAATACCACCAGCCGTTGGGGGAGAGTTGGCCGAAGAGGTAGGCGGTGTGGCCTTCGCTGGCGAGGGATTGCAGGGTGGATAGTTCATAGATGTATTGGGCGAGGGGGTAGGGATTGAAGGCGAAGCCGTAGGTTGCCCAGAGGGTAAGGAATGCGGAAGGCGGGATGATGAATGACGAATGACGAATGATGAATGATGAATGCGGGTTGCGGATCGCGGATCGCGGATCGCGGATGGCTATGGCAACGAGGATGGCGAGGGTGGGCAAGAGGAGCAGGGCGTTGAATTTTGTGGCGAGGGCGAGGCCGAGCATGAGGCCGGTGAGGGCGGCGTTGCGGGCGGTGGGCTTCTGCGCGAAGCGATGCCAGCGGTAGAGGGTGAAGACGTAGAAGGCGGCGACGGGCAGATCGGTGGTGGCCAGGGCGCTGTGGGCGAGGAGGTTGGGCGAGAGGGCGTGCAAGGCCAGCGCGGCGGCCCCGGCTCCCGGCCCGAACAGTTCTTTCGCCCAGCGGCACGTCACTGCGCCGAGAACCAGTCCGAGCAGGAGAATCGGATAGCGGCCGAGAAAGACGATGCGCGCGGCGTTGAGCCCGCGCCCCCAAAGGAAGTCGCGGCTCGAATCGTCGTAGCGGTCACTGCTCCAACCGACGAGGGTGCGCGGGTCGGGAAGATTCGGCTCGAGGGCGACTCCGAGCGCGGAGAGCCAATGGGCCAGCGGCGGGTGGCCGATGGGCACGATGTGTCCGGTGCGCCACGCGGCGTATCCGCGAAAGAGGGTGAAGCCTTCGTCGAAGGTGGGGGAGGTGGAGGTGAGTTGGGCGAGGGAGAGGGCGAAGAAAACGATGAACGATGAAAGATGAAAGATGAAGGATAAAGGCGGAATGCGGAATGCGGAACGCGGAATACGGAATGATGAAGGATTGCCGTTCACTGCTGACCGATCATCGATCACTGATTACAGATCACCAATCACCAATTACTGATTACTGATTGCTGATTGCTGATCACTATCCGCCCGCCCACCGATGCCGCCAAACGAGGGCCAGCGTGTCTTTGATGTTCTGCCACACCTTCATTTTGCTCACGCCGGGCTTGCGGTCGTAACGCAAATCCATCGGCGTCTCGCCGAACTTGAGATCGGAGAGGAGGGAAAGTTTGAGGAGGATTTCAGTCATGCAGGCGAAGCCTTGCTCGGTGATGAAGCGGTCGCCCCAGCGGTCGGCGGCGCGGCGGAGGGCCGAGGCGCGGTAGAGGCGGTAGCCGCAGGAGAAGTCGCGCACGTTGGGGATGGGGGCGAGGAGTTGAAAGAGGAGGCTGAGCACGTTGCTAAACAGTTGGCGGTGCGGCGGGATGCCCTGCATTTTTGCGCCGGGCTGGAAGCGCGAGGCGATGACCACATCGAGGCCGGTGTTCAGTTTGTCGAGCATGAGAGCGAGCTCGCGGGGCTGGTGCGAGTTGTCGGCGTCCATGCTGGCGATCAGTCCGTCGGGCGGGGCGGTTTCGAGCGCGGCGGCGATGCCGGTGCGCATGGCCTGCGCGAGTCCCATGTTGCGCGAGTGTTGAATCAGTTTCACCCAATCTTGACTGAATTCGCGCGCGATCTGCGCGGTGTTGTCTTTGCTTCCATCGTCCACGACGATGACGCTGAGGCCGGGTAGGGCGTTGGCGCGAGTTTCGGCAATGGCGGCGAGCAGGGGCGGCAGGGCTTCGGCTTCGTTGTAGGCGGGGAGGAGGAGGGTGAGGGGGGGAGGGGGCATTCGAGATTGGAGGGTGGAGAAATCGAGATTGGAGATTTGGAATTTGAAGTTTGATGTTTCTTTTACCGCGCCAACGGCTTGTAATGGATGCGATGCGGCCTCTCCGCCTCGATGCCCAGCCGCTTGCGGCGGTCGGCTTCGTAATCCGAGAAGTTGCCGTCGAAGAAGCGCGCGGCGCTCTCATCCTCGAAGGCCAGGATGTGGGTGGCGATGCGGTCGAGAAACCAGCGGTCGTGGCTGACCACGACGGCGCACCCGGCGAAGTTCTCCAGCGCCTCTTCCAGCGCGCGCAGGGTGTTCACGTCGAGATCGTTCGTCGGCTCGTCGAGCAGAATCACGTTCGCGCCCTGCTTGAGCACTTTGGCTAAATGCACGCGGTTGCGCTCGCCGCCGGAGAGCGAGCCGACCTTTTTCTGTTGATCCGTTCCGAGGAAGTTGAACGAGGCCACGTAGGCCCGCGAGTTCATCTTGCGCGCGCCGAGCGTGATCTGATCCTCGCCGCCGCTGATCTCCTCCCACACCGTCTTTCCGGCGTTCAGCGTGTCGCGGCTCTGATCGACGTAAGCCAGCGTCGCCGTGTCGCCGATGCGGATCGCACCGCTGTCGGGCTTCTCCTGCCCGGTGATCATCTTCATCAGTGTTGTCTTGCCTGCGCCGTTGGGGCCGATGACCCCCACGATGCTGCCCGGCGGAATATCCACGCTGAAGTTGTCGAGCAGGAGTGTGTCGCCGTAGGCTTTGGTCAGGTTCTTGCACTGGATGACGATGTCGCCGAGGCGCGGGCCGGGCGGAATGTAAATCTCCAAATTCTCGCGGCGCTGTTCGTGCTCTTGATCCAGCAATTTTTCATACGCCGTCACGCGCGCTTTGCCTTTGCTCTGCCGCGCTTTGGGCGACATGCGAATCCAGTCCAATTCGCGCTCCAGCGTCTTCTGCCGTTTGCTTTCGGCCTGCTCCTCCTTCTCCAATCGATCCCGCTTCTGCTCCAGCCACGAGGAGTAGTTGCCCTTCCATGGAATGCCGTAGCCGCGATCCAGTTCGAGAATCCAGCCGGCCACGTTGTCGAGGAAGTAGCGGTCGTGGGTGACGGCGATGACCGTGCCCCGATACTGCTGCAAATGCTTCTCCAGCCAGGCCACCGATTCGGCGTCGAGATGATTGGTCGGCTCGTCGAGGAGGAGGATGTCTGGCTCGGTGAGCAGGAGCCGGCACAGGGCGGCCCGTCTCCGTTCCCCGCCCGAAAGAACCGATACGGGCGTGTCGCCCGGCGGACAGCGCAGGGCGTCCATCGCCAGTTCGAGACGGTTGTCCAAATTCCAGGCGTCGTGTTTATCGAGCTCTTCCTGCAAGCGGGTCTGCTCGGCGAGGAGCGAATCGAAGTCGGCGTCGGGCTCGGCGAATCGGGCGTTCACTTCGTCGAACCGGGCCAGCATGTCTTTGATGGGGCGGACGGCCTCCTCCACCACTTGCTTCACGGTTTTGCCGGGGTCGAGTTGCGGCTCCTGATCGAGGAGGCCGACGGTGTAGCCTTTGGAAAGAAAGGTCTCGCCGATGTAATCGGCGTCGGCTCCGGCCATGATTCGGAGCAGGGTGCTTTTGCCCGCGCCGTTGAGGCCGAGCACGCCGATTTTCGCGCCGTAGAAAAAGCCGAGCGAGATGTCGCGCAAAACTTGCTTGTTGGGGGGGTGGATGCGCCCGACGCGCACCATCGAGTAGATCACTTGCTGTGAATCGGTCATAAATTTATGGCTTCTTTTAATTCCGAGCGGGTTTGGGTTGTATTATGCTGTGAAATGCCGGAAAAGGTATGTTTGACGTTGCGGCCAATTATAAACTACAGATGCGGCGCGGCGGTTGGACGGTTGCCTAGGTTCCGCTGGATCTTGACCAATGAGTCTAGGATGGAGAAACCTTGTTGACGACAGGTTGCCAGAACGCTGGTCAAAATCGAATGCGTCGCGGCCCCGCTGTCAGTGCGATTGCAGCCGCCCGTCTTGCGCGTAATCACGGCTGGGCGCAACAT
>VGOW01000071.1 GCA_016875735.1 Chloroflexota bacterium
TCGTCGCCTATCTCGCCGCTAATGCTCAGTGGCTCGGCATCCTCAAACGCCCGCGGAAAGCCAAATCTTTGCTGCCCACAAATTCACCCTTGACAGCGGGCAGCGAACCTTAACTTATGACCAATGGGCTAAAGGTATCTATCGCGATCCGGTGCGGTCGAGTCAGAGCCATTTTGTGAAAGCCAGTGGCTTGCGGTGGTTGAGCTTGATGCTCTTGGTGCCGATCCCGTGGGCCAAACGGGTCTGGGCCTTGCCTTTTCTGACGCTGTTGGCCCGGTCGGAACGTTACTATGAGAAGAAGCGTCGCGCACACAAAAAGTTGACGGACTGGGCGCGGCAAGGCGTCTTGCAACTGCGCCGCTGGTTGGCGGGTCGGGCGCTGGTCATCGTCGCCGATAGCAGTTTTGCCGTACTTTCCTTGCTGGGGCGGGTGCAGCAATTGGCCCACCCCGTCTGCATGATCGTCCGCTTTCGTTTGGATGCGGCGCTGTATGAGCCTGCCCCACCGCGGTTGCCTCATCAGAAAGGTCGTCCGCGTTTGAAAGGTAAGCGCCTGCCGACCTTGGCTCAGGTGGCCGCGAACGTGAAGACGCGTTGGCAACGTGTAACCATCCCGCAGTGGTATGGCGAAGGGCGGCGCGCTGTTGACCTTGTTTCCGGGACAGCCGTTTGGTGGCATAGCGGTCAGCCGGTCGTGCCGATTCGTTGGGTGCTGATCCGCGACCCGAAGGGCAAGTTCAAGACCCAGGCCCTGCTGTGCACGGACTTGACCGTCAAGCCGATGCAAATGATGAAGTGGTTCGTTCTCCGATGGCAATTGGAAGTCACCTTCCATGAAGTCCGTGAGCCTCTGGGCGTCGAGACCCAGCGCCAATGGTCGGATTTGGCGGTCGTGCGCACGACGCCGGCTCTGTTGGGATTGTTCTCGCTGGTCACTTTGCTGGCGCATCAGCATGCCCGTCGGCGCAAATTGCCCATGAGGCAAGCCGCTTGGTATCACAAGACAACGCCGACCTTTAGCGATGCCTTGGCGCTGGTCAGATGGCAGATTTGGCAGCATACCTGTTTTCCAAACGTCGACTCGCCGATGGACAGCGCGAAACTTCCGTCGGCCATTCAAAATCGGCTGCTTTCGGCCCTGTGCTACACACCCTGACGGCAGTCACTGGATAAAGTCTAGCTGAGTTTTGCAAAAGTAATGCAACACGACTATTTCCAAGGCAGGTCAGAAGCATAAATGCACGACCAAAGCAAACTCTGTGAGTTCCGTAAGCGGCGCTTGATAGAGTTTAGCATCCCTTGCAGTTCCTCGACTTCTTCCGGTGCGCTGTTGGCCAAGGTTGAGTCCGATTGGCTCCAGACATATTCGGCTGGGTTAAGTTCTGGGGCATAGCCGGGGAACTTATGGACATGCAGCTGGGGACGAGTTTGCAGAAAAGACTTGACTACTCGGTGGCGATGAATCGGCCCAGCATCCCAAAGTAGGACACCTGGCCCGGTCAGTTGGCGTAGCAGTGATTGCAGGAAACGAACGACATCCGGGCCTTTGAAACTGCGTCGGCGAAACTGAAGATACAAGGCGACCCGTTTGCGTTTAGGTGAAACCGCGAGAGCACTCATGGCGGAAATCTTTTTGCGCTTCAACCAATAGCCCACCTTCGGAGTTTGGCCTTTGGGGGCCCAAGTCCGTTTGACGTTCGGGATGAGTAAGAAGCCGCTTTCATCAAGGAAAATCAGGTGTGCGCCCAACCGATCCGCTTTTTTTAATCTGGGGCCAGGCGTAGCGCTTCCAATGGGCAATGGCTTCTTCGTCCCGTTGCAATGGACGGCGTTCCGGCTTCTGGCAACTCCAGCCAAGCTGATCCAGAATCTTCCACAGGTGGCAAGGATGGTAGTGAACCCCAAAGCGGGTTTTGACGAGTTTGGCAATCCGCTTCAACGTCCATAACTCAGTCTGGTAGCCAGCAGCCAGTGGGCCTTTCAACAGGCGCTGCACCAATTGCCCCTGTTGTTTGGCCGACAAGCGCGGCGGGCAGCCGGGAATCGGTTTCGCTGTCAGAGCCGACGGACCATGTTTTCGGTAGGCACGCTGCCAACGGATTACCGAACTTCGATGGGCAACTACTGCCCGCGCGACTGCCGCTGGACTTTGGCCCGATTCAAGGAGTTGCATTGCATGTTCGCGACGTTTCTGAAGTTGTCTCGCTGTTCCAGGTGGTCTCATGACCCCCAGTTTACTCGGTTGTTGCATTCTTTATGCAAAACTCAATATTTGAACAAGACGTGCTACAACGGGCTGTACCGGGTGAACCGCAAAGGGCAGTTCAACGTGCCGATGGGGCGATACAAGAATCCGAGCATCTTCGACGCCGAGGAGTTGCGCGCCGCGAGCCGCGCGCTGGAAGGGGTGACGATTGAAGTGGCCGACTTCCGCGACGTGCTCAAGCGCGCGCGCAAAAACGATTTTGTATATTTCGATCCGCCGTATTATCCGTTGAGCAAGACGGCGGGCTTCGCCAGTTACACCGAGCATCCGTTTGGCAAGTTCGAGCACGAGTCGTTGGCGTTGGTGGCACGGGCGCTGAGCGAGAAGGGGTGCAAGGTGATGGTGAACAATTCGTGGACGGAGTTCACGCGGCGGTTGTATTTTGGCTTCAAGCGGATCGAGTTGAAGGCCACGCGCTCGATCAACTCGAAGGCCGGCAAGCGCGGGAAGATTAGCGAGATGGTGGTGGTGAATCACTTGCGCGGTCAATCAGTTTGATGTAACCTATCGCCGTGTCGTTGCCCCGCTCACGCAATCTGTGACATAGTCCCACGTCTCTTCCCGTCGTATCACTGCCCCTCCTCTGGGGGAGCAGGCCTGCTTGTCGATCATGAATAACAAGGTCGCAGAACCCACATTGTGGCCCGTTGAATTGGCAAAGGAACCGCTCGTTGGCGAGCTTTTGGAATCGTGCCCCGACGCCATAGAGCTGTTCGATCTGGATGGCGTCATCCTGTACCTCAACGGGGCCGCCGCCCGGCGGCAGGGCAAGTCGGCGGATGAATTGTTGGGGGCCAGCATCTGGGATTTGTATTCGGTGGCGCAGGCGACGCATCGGAAGACGGTGGTGAACAGAGCGGCGGCCTCCGGCCTCCCCATTCAATTCACGGGCCGGCGCGGCGATCAGTGGGAAGAAGTGCTGATTTGCCCGATACGCGGAGTGAGCGGCAAAGTTGAGCGCATCGCCACGTATACCCGCGACATCTCGCCGCAAATTCGCGCCGAAGAGCAACTCAAGCTCATGACTCTGCAACTGCTCACTATTCAAGAAGACGAGCGCCGCCGCATTGCCCAAGACCTGCACGACGATATCGGCCAGATCATGACCGCCCTCATTCTGAACCTCAAGACAATTCAGGGCGGGATTGCCTCGGGCCGCGCGGACGTGGGGGATCAAGTGAAAGAAACGATTCGCAACGTCGAAGACATGATGCGGCACGTGCGGCAAGTGTTCTACGAGCTCCGTCCGCCGTCCTTGACCGCCCAGCCCCTGGCCAAAACGCTGGAGACGCTGTGCTCCTCGTTGGCGCTTTCCACCGGCCTGCGGGTGGATTTCAGCAGTCAGGAACAACTGCCGCCGATCCCCGACGTTCAGGCGACGGTTCTGTATCGGCTCATTCAAGAAGGTGTGAACAACGTGGTCAAACACGCCAAAGCAACATCGGTCTGGATCAATCTGGAATACGTCGACGGTGAAATGAACATTTCATTGGAAGACGATGGGCAAGGATTCGATCCCCGCCGCAGAGTCACCTATGGCATGGGGTTGCAAGGAATACGAGAACGCTTCTTCATGCTGAGCGGCAATCTCGACATCGAGTCTGCGCCGGGCAAGGGAACCCGACTTTACGGCTCTTTGCCCATACCCAAGCTCACTGCCGGGTAGCGGGCACATGCAAGCCTTGATCCCCGCGCCAGCCGGAGCCAACAGTGTGAAAGCGAATTGGGAGGCACACCGATGATTCGCATCGTAGTCGCCGAGGATCATCATCTCGTCCGGCAGGGCATTGTCAAGTTATTGGAAGACGCGGGCGATCTCAAGGTTGTTGGAGAAGCGGACAACGGGAAGGACGCGCTGGCGTTGATTGAATCGTTGCAGCCCGATGTGGTGGTGCTGGACATTACGATGCCGCAACTGAACGGCCTTGAGGCGCTGGCCAAGATGGGAGAGGTGAGACCCAGACCGCAGGTGGTGATCCTCTCGATGCATGCCGACCCGGGCATGGTGCGGCAGGCTTTGCAGGCCGGAGCGTTGGGGTATGTGGTCAAGCAGTCGGTGGCCAACGAATTGCTGGCGGCGGTGCGAGTGGCCAACAGCGGCAGTATGTTCTTGAGTTCCGGCATCTCCGGCGTCATCGCCAACAACTTTGCCGCCGAACGTCCGCAGAATTTGCTGGATCGGCTCTCGCCGCGAGAGCGCGAAGTGGTCAGGCATATTGTAGAGGGCTATTCGACGCGCGAAATCTCGGAAAGCCTGCACACGAGCATCAAGACGGTGGAGAAGCAGAGGCGCGACGCGATGCGCAAACTGGAAGTGAGCAACTTGGCCAGCCTGGTGCGGGTCAGTTTGGAGCTCGGCCTCGCCGTCGGAAAACCGGCCCACTCGAAAGACGGGTGATCGGAGTGAAAGCGGAGTTCCTCTTTTGACAACTTATATCTTGAGCATCCACCAGAGAACGGCCGGCACGAGGGTGGTGATCCTTGACCGCAAGGCGAACGTCGTCGCTTCTGCCTACGCCGAGATCACTCAGCACTTTCCGCAGCTGGGCTGGGTGGAGCATGACGCGAACGAAATCTGGAAGGTGAGCATGAAGGTGGCCGCCGACGCCCTTCAGGACGGGCGGATATCGCCGGAGCAAATCGACGCTATCGGAGTGACCAACCAGCGGGATACGACTGTGTTCTGGAATAAAAAGACGGGGGAGCCGGTGGGCAGGGCGATTGCGTGGCAAGACCAGCGCACCTTGGCCCTCTGCGAGCAACTCATTGCCAAAGACAAAGCCGGAATCGAATCGAGAACCGGCATGATCATTGTGCCTGACGTTACCGCGGCCAAGATTCGATGGCTCATGGATAACGATCAGGCTATCCAAAAAGGGATTGCCCGCGGCGAACTGCTCTGCGGCACGGTGGATAGCTGGCTGATCTGGAAACTCTCCGGGGGCGCGGCCCACGTCACCGATCACTCCAATGCATCGCTCACCCTGTTGCTCAATGCCAACTCGTTGACTTACGACGATGCGATGCTGAGCGAGCTTGGCATCCCGCGTGAAATCTTGCCGGAGTTGCGCCGGTCGAGCGACATCTATGCCTACACCGATCCCGACGCGTTTTTCGGGGCGCGAGTGGCGATTGCCGGAGCGGCCGGCGATCAGCAGGTTGCAGTGCTGGGCCAGGCCTGTGTCGAAGCCGGCATGGCCAAGAACACGTACAGCAGTGGCTCCTTCATGCTCCTCAACACGGGCGACCGCTACTTTCCACCGGGGAACGGCCTCTTCTCGCCCGTGCTGTGGACGATTGGCGAGTCAGTGGTGTACGGTTTGGAAGGCAAAGCCGATGTGGCCGGAGACGCTCTCCACTGGCTGCAGCATGGGTTGGGGATCATCCACGAGGCGGGCGAGGCGGAAGGATTAGCCAGCCAAGTGACCGATACGCAGGGCGTTTACTTCGTGCCGCCCGTGAGCGGATCAGATGTTGTGCGCAAAGGTTTCTACGCGCGCGGCGCTATTCTCGGCATAGCGCGGGGCATCACCCGGCATCACGTTGCGCGGGCCGCTCTCGAAGCCCTGGCTTATCAGACGCGCGATTTCTTTGAGATGATCAAGAAACAAGGGCCCGGGTTCACGCCCCCGGTGTTGCGAGCCGACGGACGAATCTCCAAGAGTGATTTTCTCCTCCAATTTCAAGCAGACATTTTGGGCATCCCGGTGGAACGGCCGGTGTTCACAAACACGGCGGCGCTGGGCGCGGCCTATCTGGCCGGCCTCGCCGTAGGTTACTGGGGATCGATTGACGAAATTGTGGCTTGTTGGAAACGGGAGTTTCGCTTTGAGCCGCGCTTCTCCGAAGAGCGCCGCGAGGAACTCTATCACGGCTGGCAAAGAGCCATCAAACAAGTCAAGAACGCACCCAGAGAATAGACTCCCTACGGCTGTGTAAACACTGCTCGCACCGCCTCAGGCGTTTCCAATTCCAAGGCCGATGCGGCTTGAGCGCGCACTGACTCGCAATCGAGCGCGCGGATGATTTGTTTGGCGCGCGGGATGGCGGGGGCGCTCATGCTCAGCTCGTCCACGCCGAGGCCGATGAGGAGCGGCACGGCCTGCGGGTCGCCCGCCATTTCGCCGCACACGCCTACCCACTTGCCGCGCGCGTGCGCCGCGGTCACCACACGCTGAATCAAATCCAACACAGCAGGCTGAAAGGCGTCGGCCAAGGCGGCCACGCGCGCATTGCCGCGCTCGGCGGCCAGCGTGTATTGGGTGAGGTCGTTGGTGCCGATGGAGAAGAAGTCCACCTCGGCGGCGAAGGCGGCGGTGCGGAGTGCGGCGGACGGAATCTCGACCATGATGCCGGTGGCGATGGGCGCCGAGGCGCCCGCTGTGGCGGCGGCTTCGAGCAACAGAGCCTTGGCCGCGCGGAACTCATCCGGTGTGGCAATCATGGGGAACATCACTTTGACGAGCGGATAATCAACCGCCACGCGGGCGATGGCACGCAATTGCGTTTTGAAAAAATCGGGACGAGCGAGGCACAATCGAATCGCGCGCCATCCCAAAAACGGATTGGCCTCCGCACCCATGTCAATGTAGGGCAGAGGCTTGTCACCGCCCACGTCCAATGTGCGGATGATGAGCGGGCGCTCGCGGCCCAAGGCCTCCGCCGCTGAGCGATAGGCAGCGTATTGCTCCTCTTCCGAGGGCGCGGTGCGGCGATCCAAAAACAAAAACTCGGTGCGGAAGAGGCCTACGCCCTCGGCTCCAACGGCCACGGCGGCGCGCGCATCGGCGAGCGAGCCGATGTTGGCGGAGACTTCGATGCGGCGGCCATCGCTTGTGAAAGCCAGGGCGGCGCTGGCGGCGCGCGCCTCGGCGGCGGCCGCTTGCGCGGCGCGTTGGCGGCGTGCATATTCGTCCGCCGTTTTTTCATCCGGCGAAGGAATCAACAGGCCCGCATCACCGTCCAAAATCAACGGCGCACCTTCGGCTAAGGCCAGCACACTCTCGCCCAAACCCACTACTGCGGGAAGGCCGAGCGCACGGGCGAGGATGGCGCTGTGCGAGGTGGGGCCGCCGAGCGCGGTGGCGATGCCCATCACCAGTGCCGGGTCGAGGCGGGCAGTATCGGCGGGCGTGAGGTCGGCGGCGATAAGCACACCCGGCGTGGTGAACACAGCAGGCGCAGTTCCGCCCAACAACTGCAACAACACTTGCTGGCCCACATCCAACACATCGGCGGCGCGGGCGCGCAAATAATCGTCGTCGAGCGCGGCATAATCGGCGGCCACCGCTTCCACCGCCCGCTTCCACGCGGCGGCGGCGTTGAGGTGCTCAGAGTCAATAGCCGCGCGAGCCGGGCCGCGCAATGCCTCGTCATCCAAAAACAACAGATGCGCGTCGAAGATGGCGGCGGCATAGGCATCGGCGCGGCGGGCGACGGCCTCGCGCAGTGTGCGCACTTGAGCGCGAGTCTTTTCCAGCGCGGTCAACAGCCTCTGCCATTCGGCGGCGCTGTCGGCGACGGTGTGCGTGGGCACATCGGGCAAAGCAGGGCGGAAGAGGCGCGCCGGGCCGAGAGCCAATCCGGGCGAGGCGGGGATGCCGCGCAATGTTTGAGCGGTGGGCGGCGCAGTGAGCGGCGCGGTGGCGGCAACTGTCGTCGGCGGTGTTTCGTCCACTTCGCCAAAATTATCATCGGCGAGACGTTGCAGTGCGGCCAACGCAGACGCGGCTTCCGGCCCGCTGGCGGTGATAAGGATGACTTGTCCGCGCCGCACGCCGAGGGTGGCAATGGCGTTGATGCTCTTGGCGCTCACCGGGCCGCGTCCCCTGCTTTCGTTGCTCACGCGAATATCGGTTTGCGCGAACTGCGCCGCCGTTTGCACAAACTGCGCCGCCGGGCGGGCGTGCAGGCCGAGTCGGTTGTGAACGGTGAGGCGCAGGGTTTCGGCGGGGCCGGCCGGTTCGGGCGCGGAGGCGGAAACCGTTGGCGCGGAGGGCAGCCCCAAATGCGCTTGCTTGGCGGCGAGTGCGCCGCGCGCCTCGGCGGCCACTTGATCCAATGAACTGCCCAAACGCGCTTGCACGGCGGCGGCCAAGGCGCCCTCCACCAGCGGCGCTTCGCACAATTGCACGCGCGCGCGCCGCTCGGGTGGCAACATGTCGAGCGCCATCTCCGCGCTGAGCAGGGCGCTGCCCAAATCCATCAGCACCAGCACGCCGTCCTCGGAATAAACTTCTTCGATGGCGCGATGCACCAATACGGCATCGGTGCCCAACGGTTGATCGGGCATATCCAAGCCGCCGGTGGCGGCAAGCCGAACATCCGGCCCGGCCATGCCGCGCGCCAATTCCGCCACGCCCTCGGCGAGGCGCGCGCTGTGCGAGACGATGACCAGACCGATCATTAAGGATGCTCGATAGCGGCGACCAGTTCGCGGCAAAAGGCGGGGATGTCGGCTACGACGCGCCCCCACACCAATTGCCCGTCGCGCAACGCCGGTTCGTCGGCCCACACCGCGCCCGCGTTCACCAAATCATCTTTGATGCCGAGCGAGCCGGTGGCGCGACTGCCGCGCGGGATGATGCCGGCCGAGATGGCGACGAGGCCGGCGTGGCAAATGAGGCCGACGATTTTGCCTTGCGCATACACGCCATGCACCAACGTTTTGATGGAGTCGTAGCGGCGCAGTTTGTCGGGCGCCCAACCGCCGGGAACCACCAACGCGTCGAAATTATCCGGGCGCGCGGCGGAGGCGGAAACATCGCACACGGCGGTGAGCGCGCTCTTGCCGCGCACGGTCTTGCCCGCTTCGAGTCCCACCGTCGTCACCTGCGCGCCTTCTTCTTGCAGGCGCATCACGGTGACCCAGAACTCCAAATCTTCAAAGCCTTCTTCCACGAGGACGGCGATGCGCTTGTTGAGTAATCGCATGAGATTCTTCCTGCTCGTTTTACCGCAGAGAACGCCGAGGGCGCTGAGATTCTTTTTGTTTTTCTCTTGGAAACGGCGTGCGGCGCGCATCGCCCACGATGACGGTGAGGTTGGCGGGATGGCTTGCGGCCACCAATTCTGTGCGTTGCTCGATGGCAAAGACATGACGCACGCGGGCCGCGGCGCGACGGGCAAAACGCAAATCCCCGGCGCCGATGTCGAGCATCACATCGTCCGGGCCGAGCCAGGCCAGCGCGGCTTCATAGAGGTCGTCGGAGTAAGGCGCAAAAGCCGCTTCCCAATCAGCGGCTGTCCACGGGGCGCTCATGGTTCGTTGGATTGCGCTCGTTGTGCGTCCTATTCGCGCTGGCCTATGCGCCCGTCGGCAATGGCTCATCCGCCGTGCGGCACGGCGCAGCGACGCCGAGTTTGGCGCACACAGCGTCGGCAGTTCGCTCCGCCATCTGCCGATAGGTGGTGAGCTTGCCGCCCACGATGCTGATCAGACCCTCCACACCGTCGAGTTTGGCGTGATCGAGCACGAAGAAGCTGCGGCTGATCTCGCGCCCTTCGTCGCCGCCCTCGGATGGCGGCTTGTAAAGCGGGCGCACTCCGCCGTAGGTGCGTTGCATCCGCATCTGCTCGATCTTGGGCACCATCTCGATGCCCTCGGTGAGAATCTTGTCGATCTCCCACTCCTCGATCTTGTAGTGATCGGGGTCTTCGATGTTGACGGAGGTGGTGCCCAGCACGACCGTCGTGCCGACCGGAACGACGATGTCGCCGTCGCCAGGTTTGCGGCAACGATTGATCACTCGCTTCATCGGCCGCCCGTCGAGGACAATCATCGCGCCCTTGTTGGGCGTCATCTTGATCGTGACTCCCGCCATTTGAGCGAAACGCCCCGACCATGCGCCGGTGGCATTAACGACGATCTCGGCGCGGGCTTCGATCTCCTCGCCCGATTTGTCGCGAGCGCGCACACCCACCACGCGCTTGCCCTCGCGCAGCACCTCGGTCACTGTAGTGTAAAGGAGCGAGCGCGATCCGAGGGCGCGGGCCGAGGCCACGTTTCCAGCGCACAAGGTGTAGCCATCAACGCTGGCATCGGGAACAGTGACAGCCTGACGGACGGCTGGCGAGAGGTCTGGTTCCAATTTTCGCGCCTCGTCACCGCTCATCGCCTCGGTGGGGATGCCGGCCCGGGCGCAGCCTTCCACAAATTTTGGGAGGAAGGCCTCATCAACGTCGTCCATCACCACGAAGAAACCGCCTGTGTCCTCGATGGCTTGAGGGGCGATGCGGCGCAGAATGGTGTTCTCTTGAATGCACTCGACTGCGGCAGTGGGATCGGTGACGGCGTAACGACCGCCGCTGTGCAACAGGCCGTGAAAGTTGCCGGAGGTTCCGGCGGCCAGATTGTCGCGTTCGAACAGCAGAGTATTGGCCCCCCGCATCGCCAGATCGCGCAACACCCCGGTGCCGGTGACTCCGCCGCCAACCACGATGACTCGAGACTCGAACTTTTGCATAGGATCACCCTCCGCCGCGCAACTGCTCACAAGCGGCTGTGAACGCGGGCAGCACCTCGCGCCAGTCGCCCACTACGCCGAGGTGCGCGGCTTTAAAGATGGGCGCTTCTTCGTCGGTGTTGATGGCGACGATGCTCTTGGCCGAGATGATGCCCGACATGTGTTGGGGCGCGCCCGAAATGCCAACCGCCAAATAGACTTTGGGGGCTACAATCTTGCCGGTCTGCCCAACCAGTTGATCGTGGCTGACCCAACCAGCGTCGGCGGCGGCGCGCGAGCCTGCCACCGCGCCGCCCAGCAAGTCGGCGAGTTTCCTGAGGTGGACGAATTCCTTGGCGTCGCCCATGCCGCGGCCACCGCTGACAATGATTTGCGCTTGCTCCAGCGGGATGCCCTCGCTCTCGTGGGTCACTTCATCGACTACCGTCACGTTGTTGGGCAGGGCCTTGACATCTATTGCCGAGGCGACGACCTCGCCCGCGCGGGCGGGGTCTGCCGGTCGCGGCTCGAAGGCTCGCGAACGCACGGTGGCGATTTGAATCGGGCCGATGATCGTCATGCGGGCGACGGCTTTGCCGCCGTGTGTGGGGCGCACCCAGCGGACTTCATCCGGGCTGCGGCCCGGCTCCACGCCGATGCAATCGGTCACCGCGCCGCTGTCGAGTCGCCAGGCCAGTCGCGGGGTGATCTCGCCGCCGAGCAGATCATTGGGCAGGAGCACCGCCGCCGGCCTTTCGGCGCGGGCAAGTTGTTCCAGCACGCCAAGCATCGGCTCGGCGGCCTGACTGGTCAGGCGCGGATGGTTCACGGTCAACACCTGATCGGCTCCGTGCGCGATCAGCGTTTGGGCATGGCTGGCAACGTTGTTGCCGAAGAGCACAGCCCGCACCCGGGCCTCGCCCCAAGCATCGGCTACCTGCCGGGCGCAGGCTAACACTTCAAGCGCAGAGCGCGGCAGTTCATGCTCGGCCGCCGCACAGAATGCGAGAATATCCGTCACCATCGCCTCTCTTTCAGATCAACTTCAACTCCCGCATCCGTTGCGCGAGATGTTCGCCCTTCTCCTTCGCGCTTTGACCGGGGATGAATTCGCAGTGGGACTCGCGCCGCGCCGTCTCGATGGCCGTTAGATTCAAGCGGGCCGCTTCGGGCGCGAGCAGGTTGCGATCGAGACTCAAGTCGGCGGCGGCCCAAACCGGCAATTGAGTTTTCATCGCCTTGCGAATGCCAAGGATGGACGGGTAGCGGGGCACGTTGCTCTGATCGTTTGTGATGGTGGCGACGCAGGGGAGGGGGGCTTCCAGCACGGCGTACCCGCCTTCGCGCGGGCGGGTAAAACGGATGCGCCCTTCACTGGCGGGCACGATGTTGGAGGCGAGGGCCACCATCGGCCAGCCCAATGCCTCGGCCAAGTATGGCCCCGTCACCCCCAACTCAACGTCGCCAGCCTGTTGCCCGCACAGCACCAAGTCCACCGGAGTGGTTTCACCGATCTTGCGCAGGGCGGCGGCGAGGACATGAGCGCGACCGAATGCATCGAGGTCAGCAAAGGCCGGGTCCGACAACAGGAAGGCAGGCCCGGCGCCCATGCCCTGAGCGTGGTGCAGAGTCTCACCGGCCTCTGTTTCGCCGAGTGAGAGTGCGCTCACTGTGGCGGATTTGTCCTTGTCGCGGAATTGCAGGGCGACCTCTACCGCAATCTCATCGAAGATGCTGATGACGAGCGGCTGACTCCCTCGAATCTGTTTTTTGGTCTGGGGATCGAGTTGGAAGAGGTGCGCGGGTGTGTCGGGGTTGATGATCTGTTTGACACAGACGACGATATGCATGGTGGGCATTCCTGCAAAACACTATCTGAACTGCGACGCCGCCCGGTGTTTTGCAGGCGAAGGAGTGGTCGGGCGGCGTCCATGTGGGCCGAAGGGTTGGCCCGTGCAGAGAAGTTCAGCGCGTCAGGGCGAGGCGATTCGCTCGCTTCGCCCTGACGCGGCAGAGCAGGCCGCAGTGTTGCGGATCTTACTCACTCAACCCAGTCGAAGGTGCGGGTGACGGCTTTCTTCCAGCCCTTGTATTCCTTGTCGCGCAGGGCCGGATCCATCTTGGGATCCCATTCCTTGTCCTTGCCCCAATTGGCGCGCAAATCCTTCACGGCTTTCCAGAAGCCGACAGCCAGGCCGGCGGCATACGCCGCGCCAAGCGAAGTGGTCTCGGCCACGGTCGGACGGATGACGGGCACGCCCAGGATGTCGGCCTGGAACTGCATCAGCGTCTCATTGTAGACCATGCCGCCGTCGACCTTGAGGCCGGTCAGTTTGACGCCCGAGTCGGCGTTCATCGCGTCGAGCACCTCACGCGTCTGGAAGGCGGTAGCCTCCAGCGCGGCGCGGGCGATGTGGCCCTTGTTGACGTAGCGGGTCATGCCGACGATGGCGCCGCGGGCGCTGCTCTTCCAGTAGGGGGCGAACAGACCCGAGAAGGCCGGGACGAAGAAGATGCCGCCGTTGTCCTCGACGGTCTGGGCCAGGGCTTCGACATCGGCCGACTTCTGGATCAGGCCGAGGTTGTCGCGCAGCCACTGCACGAGGGCGCCGGTGATGGCGATAGAGCCTTCGAGGCAGTACACGGCCGGCTCGTTGCCGATCTTGTAGCCGAGGGTGGTGAGCAGGCCATTCTTGCTCTGGACGGGCTTGGTGCCGGTGTTGAGGAGCATGAAGCAGCCTGTGCCGTAGGTGTTCTTGGCTTCGCCGGCGCTGAAGCAGGTCTGGCCGAAGAGCGCCGCCTGTTGGTCGCCCAGATCGCCAGCCACGGAGATACCCGCCAGCGCGCCAGTGGCGTTGCCGTACACCTCGCTGGAAGCCCTGACTGCCGGGAGCATCGCTCGCGGCACACCCATAATCTTGAGGATCTCAGGATCCCAATCGAGCGTCTCCAGGTTCATCAACATTGTGCGCGAGGCGTTGGAAACGTCGGTGACGTGGACACCGCCCTTGGGGCCGCCGGTGAGGTTCCAGATCACCCAAGTGTCGATGTTGCCGAAGAGCACCTCGCCCCTCTCGGCCTTCTCGCGGACACCGGCGATATTGTCGAGGACCCACTTGATCTTGGGGCCGGAGAAGTAGGTCGCCAATGGCAAGCCCACCTGCGGGCGGAAGCGATCTTGCCCGCCGTCCTTCGCCAGATCGTTGCAGATGGTGTCGGTGCGGGTATCTTGCCAGACGATGGCATTGTAGACCGGTTTGCCGGTTGCCTTCTCCCAGATCACCGTTGTCTCGCGTTGGTTGGTCACGCCCACGGCGGCGATATCTTTGGGATCCACGTTGCTCTTCTTCAAGGCTCCGGCAATGACTTCTTGCGTGCGTTCCCAAATCTCCATGGGGTTGTGTTCCACCCATCCGGGTTTGGGGTAAATCTGTTCGTGTTCCTTCTGATCAACACCGACCACCTTGCCCGCGTGATCGAAGATCATGAAGCGGGTGCTGGTGGTGCCTTGATCGACGGCTGCTGCATACTTGGCCATAGTGTTATCTCCTTAGCGATCTGGCAGGTCTGTCAGATCGGCGGTAAAAGCTTAACTCGCGCCAGCCCAGGTGTCTGCCGCGGTTTTGAGCAGGAGGTGCGATGACGTGGCTCCCGGATCCTGATGCCCGGCGCTGCGTTCGCCCAGATAGCTGGCGCGGCCTTTGCGAGCGACGAGCGGGATGGTGTCTTTCATTCCCTGCTCGGCGGCCTGCGCCGACTGTTGGAGCGCGCCGGAGAGGGATGCGCTGTTGGCTGTCGCCTCCTTGATGGCGGCGAGGGCCGGGGTCAGCGCATCCACCATCGTCTTGTCTCCTAACTGAGCCTTGCCGCGCATGATGACGCCGTTGATGCCTGCTTCGAGGGCCGTTGCCCAGTCGGCCAGCGTCAATTCTTGTTTGCTCGGCGTGGCCGCGCCCATCTGCATGAAGAGTGTGCCGTACAACGGGCCGCCTGCCCCGCCTACGGTGGAGACCAGCGTCATCCCTACTGTTTTAAGGATGGTGCCGATATCCTTGTCCGCTACGCCGGGCAGTTTGGTCAGCGCCGCCTGAAAGCCGCGGTGCATGTTAACCCCATGGTCGGCGTCGCCGATATCTGAGTCCAGTTGAGTCAGATAATCTTTGTTCGCCGCGATGGCATCGGCATACGCTTTGATCCAGTCGAGAACTGCATCGCGTGAAATGGGCACGTGAGCCTCCTGAGATTGGGCCGGGCGCGACTCCGAGTGATCTACACTCCCCAGCGCAGGCCGGGGGTCTTCACGGGCGCATCCCACAGCCGGAGCAAGTCATCGTCCATCTTCACCAACGTGATGGAGCAACCGGCCATTTCGAGCGAAGTGATGTACGACCCGATCAGGTTGCGGGCGATCTTGACGCCACGCCCGGCGCATATCTTCGCCAATTCATTGTACACGACGTACAATTCGATCAGCGGCGTGCCGCCCATGCCATTGACGAACGCCAGCACCGAGTCGCCGGACTTGAACGGCAGATCATCGAGGATCGGCCCAGCGAGCATTTCGGTGATCTCGGCGGCGGTCTGGAGTTTCATGCGCTTGCGGCCCGGCTCGCCGTGAATGCCGACGCCGATCTCCATCTCGTCTTCGGGCAGATCGAAGGTGGGCTTGCCCGCGTGCGGCACGGTGCAGGAGGTGAGGGCCATGCCCATACTGCGGCCCTGACCGTTGACTTTGCGGCAGACATCGGCCACTTCTTTGAGCGAGCGTTTCTGCTCGGCGGCGGCTCCGCACATCTTTTCGGCAAGCACGGTGACGCCGACGCCGCGGCGACCGGCGGTGTACAAACTGTCCTTCACCGCCACGTCGTCATTGGTGACCACGGCTTCCACTTCGATGCCTTCGGCCCGGGCCAGGTCGGCGGCCATCTCGAAGTTCATGATGTCGCCTGTGTAGTTCTTGACGATGTGCAGGACTCCGGCCCCGCCGTTCACTGCTTTGGTGGCCTCGAGCATCTGGTCGGGGGTGGGGGAGGTGAACACGGCTCCAGGGCAGGCTGCATCAAGCATCCCCATGCCCACGAAACCACCGTGCATCGGCTCGTGGCCGGAGCCGCCGCCGGAGATTACGCCCACCTTGCCCTTCACGGGAGCGTCCGCGCGGGCGATGAAGTTCGGATCGAAATGCACTCTTACCAGATCCGAATGCGCGGCGACGATGCCGTTCAATTCGTCCGTGACGACATCTTCAGGTTTGTTGATCAACTTCTTCATAGGGGCCTCCCTGCCTAAGGGGACAGCTGGTTACGGTAGAACCATGAAGACGACAGCGGCAATCGCCGCGCCGACGACCGGAGCCACAACCGGAATCCACGAGTAGTTCCAGTCACTGCCCCCCTTGCCAGCGATAGGCAAGACGGCGTGCGCGATGCGCGGGCCGAGGTCGCGGGCCGGGTTGATGGCGTAACCGGTGGGGCCGCCCAACGCCAAGCCGATGACCCACACCAACAACGCTACTGGCAGTGCGCTCAGAGCGCCGAGGCCCACGTCAGCGCCTTTAATGAGGAAGACGCCGAGCATCAGCGCAAAGGTGCCGATGATTTCGCACACAACATTGGCCGTGGTGTTGCGGATGGCCGGGCCAGTGGAGAACACGGCCAACTTGAGGCCCTGGTCTTGGGTTTCGGCCCAGTGCGGCAAATAGGCCAACCAGACCAACACTGCGCCGATGAAGGCGCCCACAAACTCGCCAGCGATGTAGATCGGGACATCTCCCCAGCCCACCGAGCCGGCGATGGCCAGGCCAATGGTGACCGCTGGATTCAGATGGGCATTCCCGCCGACGGCCACCGACGTGAACACGCCGACGAACACGGCCATGGCCCAGGCTGTGGTAATCACGATCCAGCCCGAGTTCTGCCCTTTCGATTTCGAAAGCAACACGTTGGCAACGACGCCGTCACCCAACAGAATCAGAAACATCGTGCCAATGACTTCGCCAAGAAAGATACTCATCGAAAGCCTCCTTGAAGGTAGTAGGTAGTGAGTACGTTGGGATCGCGAGATGGTTGTGGATGAGTCGATTGCTTACGGCCAGGCGACTCCTTTCTTTAGGATACTGCTAGGCCACGCGCAGGTGATGGCCTATGTTCTGGTCGACGTCACTGCAACGCAGGTCCCGGTGAGCGAGGCCCCTTGCAATTTGGGGAGAGGCCGTCGTGTCACTCACCGCCTGAAACGCCGGAACCAATGTCCGATGCGTTGCCAAGCGACGTCACCAGTCGATCTTCTTGTACGTCAATTCTGAACTCGGCGGGAACAACCGGAGGAGATTATTGCAAATATGCGAGGGATTGGAAATCGGGGAGTCAACCCAATTTCAAGGGGAATGGCACTGTGCGGATGAGTCTTGCCGACCATTGTTATACTCCATTGGCGCATACAATGATCGTAACTGCTCACGACTTTCATGAGAGTTGAGTGTTATACAAGACGTGCTGACCGAACCCGCTATCTCTGACCTGGGTGACTTGTCGCAGGCCGACCTGATTGCGCTCATTCAACGTCTGTCTGAGGAAGTCCGCATGTTGAGAGCGGAAGTCCACAGGTTGCGCGAGGAGCTGGCGCAGTCCAAGAAACCGCCGCCCACCTCGCACAACTCGTCGCAGCCCCCTTCGCGGGATTGGAAAGCGGATCGTCCCCAGCGAAAGCGACACAAGAAAGTCGGGGCGAAGCCAGGGCATGCCAAAGCCGAGCGTCGCCTGGTGGACAATCCCGACAAAGTCATCGACGTTTGGGCGGAAGCGTGCCCCAAGTGCGGCGTGGGTCTGCTCGAGCAAGCGCCGGAACGCGCGATTCGGCGACAACTGACCGAACTGCCAGAGATTCAGCCGGTGGTGATTGAAACCCGCCAATATGAAGTGCGCTGTCCGGGCTGCCAGCGGCTGCAACGGGGAGCGTTGCCCGAAGGGCTGGAAGCGTCGCGTCGCTTTGGCCCCCGTCTGGAAGCGTTGGTCACCTATCTGCATCACGAACACCATCTGGGCTTTGAACGGCTGTGCGGGGTGATGCGCGATGTCTTCGGCACTCCCTTGAGCGAAGGCGGCGCTGTGGCGATTGTCGAACGGGCCGGCGAAGCGGCCCAGCCCGAAGCCGAAGCAATTGGGGAACGCGTCCGGCAGAGCGCGGTGATTGCCAGTGACGAAACCAGCGCCCGCGTTCACGGGCGAAACCATTGGGAATGGGTGTTCATCGGCA
>VGOW01000072.1 GCA_016875735.1 Chloroflexota bacterium
CTTGACCGCGATCCCTTTCGCCAACAACCGCTCAGTGATATAGCGCCCGGTGTAACTGAACGCGCCCGTGACAACATGAGTCTCGCTCACACCAATTCTCCGCTCTCTAATTCACTTTGACGACTAATGCCGCCGCCGTGTCGCCGGCCGCACAACCGGTGAACAGCCCATAGCCGCCGCCGAGCAACACCAACTCTTCGATCAACTCCATCGTCAATCGCATTCCGGTCGGCCCCTGCGGGTGGCCCCAAATGAGCGACGAGCCGTAATTGTTCATCGCTTCTTTCTTCACCCCCATCGCCCGCGAGAAGCAGACGTCGTTCACCGCAAACGGGTTGTGGGTTTTGATCGCCTTCATCTCGCCGATGCTGAGGCCCGCCTGTTCGAGCGCGGCTTTGGTGGCCGGGATGTTCGCCGCCGGCATGAAACCTTTTTTCGCCCGGCCCTGCGCGAAGGCCAACAGTTGAATCGTGATCTTCGGGTCGCGGCTCATCTGCGCCGCTTTCTCTTTCGTGGTCACCACCATTCCGGCGTTGCCGTCCGACGGATATGTCTGCGCGCCAAACGTCACCGTGCCGTTGGGCAGAACGGGTTTGAGTTTTGCCAGCCCGTCGGCGGTGGTGGGGAACACGCCCTCGTCGTCTTTAACGGTGGCGACGACCTTTTTGCCGGTGGGGTTCACTTCCACCGGAGTCACCATGTATCGTCTATGGAAGGCGGCGTCATCTTTCAGCGCCTCTTGATACTGGCCGTAGCGCATCAGCATCACTTCGTGCTGTTCTTCGGTGGTGATCTCTTCCTCGCGGGCTACGTTCTCCGCCGTTTGGATCATTGCGTTGCGGGCGAACGGATCGAAGTTGAAGTTGTCCCACACCCAATCTTCGACATCGGGTTTGCCGCCGGGCCCATTGGGATTGGGATAGGTGAGATGCGGGCCGTTCGAGGTGCGGTCGGCGGCGAGGCACAGCACCGCGCGCCCTCTGTCGCTGGCCGACTCCACTTCGAACGCCGCACTGCCCATCACCCGCGCTGAAGTGGCGCAGGCTTGCGAAAACACCGGCCCGGTGATCCCCTCCGCGCCGATGAGGGCGGCGGCCCACGCCGCGCCGTAAAACGAATTCTTCGATGGAACGGTCATGCCAAGATACAGCGCGTCGAACGCCGAGGGTTGAATACTGCGCTCGGCCAATGCCCGTTTGGCAACGTCGGCGGCGAAGGTAAGCGGATGCAGATTAGAAAAGCTGCCCTGCCATTTTGCGAACGGCGTACACCAATAGCCGCCGTAGGGGATGAAGACGTTTTGGAATGGCATCGTTTCTTTATTTCATGGAGGGCGAAGCGTGGAGCGTAGAGCGAAAGCACGCTTCTCGTTTCACCCTCCACTCTCCAATTCTCAATCTCCTGCCCACTCGAAGATCGTCGTCTCACCCTGGCCGACGCCCACGCACAGAGTCGCCAACCCGTAATAGGGCCGCTTCTCTTGCGCGGCGCGGCGCCGCATTTCGTGGATGAGGGTGCACACGATGCGCACGCCCGAACAGCCGAGCGGATGCCCCAGCGCGATCGCGCCGCCATTGACGTTGGTGATCTCGTGGCGGAAGCCCAGTTCTTTCATCACCGCCAGCGCCTGCACGGCAAAGGCTTCATTCAATTCGATGAGGCCGATGTCGTCCAATTTCAGACCGGCGCGTTCAAGGGCTTTGCCAGTCGAGGGGACGGGGCCGAGTCCCATTGTGCGCGGCTCCACCCCGGCTGCCGCGCCAGCCACCACACGAGCCAGCGGTTTAATGCCCAACTCTTTCGCTTTGTCGGCGCTCATCAACATCACCGCCGCCGCGCCGTCGTTGATGCCGCTCGAATTGCCCGCCGTCACCGTTCCATCTTTGCGGAAGGCCGGGCGCAATTTGGCCAAGCCTTCGAGCGTGGTGTCGGCGCGGGGGTGTTCATCGCGGCTCACCTGAATTGGATCGCCTTTTTTCTGAGGCACCGGCACGGGCACGATCTCTTCGGCAAACTTGCCCGACTCAATCGCCGCTACCGCGCGCTGTTGGCTCGCCAATGCAAACTTATCCTGCTCCTCGCGGGTGATCGTTTTCGTCAATTCGTAAATGTTCTCGGCAGTCTCCCCCATGCCTTCGTTGCCGTATTGCTCTTTGAGTTTGGCGTTGGGGAAGCGCCAGCCGATGGTCGTATCCCACGCGGTGACGTTGGCGAAATTCCATTCGGGGCTGGTCTTGGGCATGGCGTACGGCGAGCGAGTCATCGACTCGACTCCTCCGGCAATATACACATCGCCCTCGCCCACTTTGATGGCGCGCGCCGCCGCATTGAACGCCGCCAGCGCCGATGCGCACAGCCGGTTGAACGTCACCGCGCCCACCGACACCGGCAGTCCGGCGAGCAGAGTGGCCATGCGCGCCACGTTGCGGTTATCTTCGCCGGCCTGATTAGCGCAGCCGAAATACACTTCTTCCACGAGCGCCGGGTCCACGCCCGCGCGCTTCACCACTTCGCCGATCACCAATGCGGCCATGTCATCGGGCCGCACATCTTTCAGCACACCGCCGTGCCGCCCAATGGGCGTGCGCACGGCTGAGACGATGACTGCTTCACGCATAGTTCATTCTCCCAATTTCCAACTCCCAACTTCAAACTCCAAATTTGCAGTTTGATTTTTGGAATTTGAAGTTTGGAGTTTGAAGTTTCAGATGTATTGTCCGCCGTCAACCTTGATCACTTCTCCGGTGACGTGCCGCGCCAGATCGGAGCAGAGGAAGGTGACGACATGCGCCACTTCTTCGGGCGCGCCCAGCCGTCCCAACACGATCTCGGCCAACGCTTTGTCTTTCACATCCTGCGGCGCGTCGCGCATCATGTCGGTTTCGATCAGCCCCGGCGCAACCGCGTTCACGTTCACGCTGAACTTGCCCAGCTCGCGGGCCACCGCTTTGGTGAGGCCGACGATGCCCGCCTTCGCCGCCGAATAGTTGGACTGCCCGAATTTGCCGCGCAGGCCATTGATCGAAGTGATGTTGACGATCTTGCCCGAGCCTTGCTCTTTGAAAACCAGAGCCGCCGCTCGAATGTAGTTGAAGTAGCCTTTAAGATTGGTATCCAGCACTTCATCCCACTGCGCTTCAGTCAACTTCCACACCACGCCATCGCGGTTGATCCCGGCGTTGTTCACCAAAATATCCAGCCGCCCAAACTTTTCGCGCACGGTGTCCACCATTCGCTGGGCGTCGGCGAATGAGGCCACGTCGGCCTGCACCGCGAGGCCGCGCCGCCCCATCTTTTCCATTTGGGCCACCACTGCATTGGCTTCATCGGCGTGTTTGCGATAGTTGATGGCCACGTCGGCGCCGTTGGCGGCGAGGTCGAGAGCAATGGAACAGCCAATGCCCAAACTGCCGCCGGTCACAATTGCAACTTTGCCTTTCAGATCCATGTGTGATTCTCCTGATGATGATTGACTGAATTACACACCGACACTGATGCCGCCATCCACGAACAGCACCTGGCCGGTGACGTAGGCCGCGTCGTCGCTGACAAAGAAGAGATGCGCCGAGGCGATCTCATCCGGCTCGGCCATGCGGCGGAACGGAATCTTATCGAGCAGGCCCTGCATCACGTTGTCGGGAATGCCCGCCGTCATGCGCGTCTTCGTCGCGCCCGGCGCGACGCAGTTGACCGAGATGTTGAACTTTGCCCATTCGAGCGCCAGCGTTTTCGTCAGCCCGATCACGCCCGCCTTCGAGGCCGAATAGTTGGCCTGCCCGATGTTGCCCAACGCGCCAATGGACGAGGTGTTGACGATGCGCCCGTACTTCTGCGCCATCATCGGCACGGAAGCGATCTGCGAGCAGATGAACGTGCCTTTGAGGTTGACGTTCATCACCGCGTCCCACTGATCATCGCTCATCATTTTCACGTCGCCGTCTTTCACTCGCACGGCCAACGCATCCTTGTTGATCCCGGCATTGTTGATCAGAATATCGAGCCGTCCAAAATTGGAAGTGGCGGCGTCCACCATCCTCTGCGCATCGGCGCGAACCACCACACTGCCCGCCACCGCCACCGCTTTGCCGCCGCCGTCGGCCACCAGCTTGGCTGTTTCGTTCGTCCCGGCCTCGTCCATATCCGAAACGACGATGCTCGCCCCTTCTTTAGCGAATCGCAATGCAGCAGCGCGGCCAATGCCGCCCGCCCCGCCGGTAATGAGTGCAACTTTGTCTTTGAGTCTCATGTCAGCCTCTGTGAGATTCGAGAATTGGAGATTGGGATTTTGGAGTTTGAGGGTTACTGCCGTTTCATCATCAGCGTCCACTTGCCTTCGATGACCGCCTTGCCTTCCTGATTGCACACGCGGGTCTCGAAGACGGCGACGCCCCGATCCGTTTTGGAAGTTTCTTTCTTCTCGATCACTTTCAATTCGAGGTGCATGGTGTCGCCGAATTTCACCGCGCCTTTGTATTGAATGACTTGCTCCATCAACGCGATGGTCGTGCCCTCGAACACGCCCGTCCAGTTCGCCATGCCGGTGGCAATGGCCGCCACCAACATGCCGTGCGCGATGCGCGTGCCGAAGGGCGTGGTCTTGCCAAATTCCTCATCGGTGTGCAGAGGATTGAAATCGCCCGACAGCCCGGCGAAGCTCACCACATCGGTTTCGGTGATGGTGCGCGCCTGCGACACGAACGTGTCGCCGAGGTTGAATTGATCGAAGGTTAATCCGCGAGATTGATATGCCATAGGTTTGCCCTCTCAATGATTTTGGATGATTTTTAATCCGCTCTCGCCCGCCGCGCGTTGGCGGCCAAAGAGCCAAACGCCGCCCTGTCCCACGAGAGCCAGAGCGCACAACGCCGCAATGCCGTAACCGTACCCCTGAAACTGCGTCATCGAATCGACGACGAAAACATTTTCGGGATCGAAGGACAAGTACCGAACCGTCACGGCATCGTTCAAGTATTCGTCTTTCTCCAACGTGTGTTTCGCGCCAACGGCGTCGGTGTACTGCGCCACCGACACGTCGTGGGACGTGTCGCGCGGCCGGCCCCACTCGCTCACATCCTGCTCCTTCCGCCGCTCGATCACCTGCGCCTGAGTCTCCACGCCCAGCGGCAGAATCATGAAGGCGAACATGAAAGCGGTGTAGGCAAAAACCGCCACGCCCATGATCATCATCGCCAAGCCTGCGCTTCGCGGCTGGCGAACCGACTCTGTCGTCACACGCCCATCTCCTTGGCAATGATGCCGCGCAATATCTCGCTCGTGCCGCCGCCGTAAAGCAGAAAGCGCGCGTCGCGGAAATATCTCTGCGCGTCATATTCCATCGCAAATCCGTAACTGCCGAAGATGCGTGTGCATTCGTCGGCGGCTTTGTTGGCCGCTTCGGTGGCAACCAGTTTTGCCATCGAAGCCAGTTTCATATCCGGCTTGCCCTGCTCGATCTGCCACGCCGCGCGATGCACCAGCCCGCGCGCCGCTTCGAGCTGCGCGCCCATCTCGGCGATCTTATGGGCAATGGCTTGATACGCGGCAATGGGTTTGCCGAACTGCGCGCGCTCGTGCGAGTATTTGATGCTCGATTCAATCACCGCTTCCGCCAGCCCCAGCGCCAACGCGCCGGTCATCGTTCGTATCTCCGCCAGAATCGCGCCGAGATTTCTGAACCCCGTTCCCACCGGCCCCAAAAGGTTCGCTGCCGGAACACGCACCTCTTCGAGAATCAATTCGGATGTTTCCGACGCGCGCACGCCCAACTTCTCGATCCGTTTCCCCACCGAGAGTCCCGGCATCCCTTTTTCGACAAGGAACATGTCGATGCCTTTGAATCCGGCCTCCGGATCCGTTTTGGCCGCCACCGTGAAAAAGTCGGCCACCGTCGCCGACGTGATCCACATTTTGCGCCCGGTCAGAATCCAATCGTCGCCGTCTTTCACCGCGCGCGTTTTGATGCCGCCGAGATCCGAGCCGAAATCCGGCTCGGTCATCGCAATCGTGCCGATCTTTTCTCCGGCGAGCGCGGGCGCGAGCAAACGCGATTTGTGATCGTCCGTGCCGAAGCGATAGACGAAGTCGGTGCCCATGAGGCACTGCATTGAAACCGCCGCCGCCAACGACAGCGAGCCACGCGCGATCTCTTCGGCCATGAGGCAGAAGGTGGTGAAGTCGGCCCCCAACCCGCCCGCTGATTCGGGGTAGCGCAGTCCGAAGTAGCCCAACTGCCCGCACTTGCGGAACAGCGCCATCGGGAACTGAGCGCGCTCGTCCAACTCAGCGGCAACCGGCGCAACTTCTTTCTGCACAAAATCGCGCACCGACTTGCGGAAAAGTTCCTGCTCTGCAGTCAAAGCAAAATCCATTTCGGATTTCACCACAGAGAACACAGAGAGCACAGAGATTCTGAATCTCCGGGTTCTCTGTGAGCCCTGCGGTTCAAGATGCCGCTTTCTTCTCGGCGAGGTGGATCAGAACCCCAAACGCATCCTTCGGGTGGATGAACGCCTCGCGCCAATACTTGCCCTCGAACGTCACGCCCGGCTTGTAGGTGTGCCGATAGGCAATGTGCCCGCCGCGCCGTTCGAGCTCGGCCACCGCCGCATCGAGATCATCCACTTCGTAGGTGATGTGATGCACGCCCGGCCCGCCGTTTCGTTTGATGAACTTCGCCACCGGGCTGTCGTCGCGGGTGGCCTGCAGCAATTCCATCTTGCTTTCGCCGATGTCGAACGGGCGATAGCGGATGCCCATGTCTTCGATGTTTTCTTCGGGGCAGAACTTTGCCCCGAACCACTGCTCGAAAAAGGCTTGGGCTTTGTCCAAATCCTCAACCGCCAACGCCACCCGCTCCACTCGCTTGATGTAATCCATAAGTCTGTCTTCCTCAATTTTGAGTCTGTTGCGCCGCATCCGTCGGCGGCCACTTCACCATCAACTGCTCGCGCTTGTGAATGATGATCGGCAGGCATTCGGCGCACATCCAAAACTCGCGGCCCTGATACCGCCACATCACGACGGGCGTTTCATCTTCCCCCGCGCCGCAGTTCAAACACGTCTTTGACTCATCGCGCATGTCAGTCTCCTAATTCTTTCTGGCATCCTCCAACACCACTTTCAGCGTCGCCACGAATCGCTCGTTCTCTGCATGAGTGCCCAACGTCATCCGCACCGCGTTCGGCATCCCCCACGCGGCCATTGGGCGCACAACCACGCCGCCATGCCGGATGAGGCTTTCGGCCAGCGCCGCCGCCGGCATGGGTAGATCGGTGAGCAAGACGAAGTTGGCTTGGCTACGAACATAACTCACGTACAGCGCATCGAGGGCGGCGTACATGTACTTGCGCTCCTCGCGCGCCAATTGTTTACTGCGGCGCGCGTAATCGGCGTCGTCGAGGCTGGCGCGCGCGGCGGCCAGCGCCACCGCGCCGCTGTTGAATGGCAGCTGCGCGTGATGCAGGTATTCGATGAGCTCGGTCTTCGCCGCCGCATACCCCACACGCATATTTGCCAGCCCGGCGCTCTTGCTGAAACTTCGCACCACGATGGCGTTGCGCCCGGCCACAACATATTCGGTTCCGACTCCGTAATCGGCCTCTTCATCCACAAAATCGAAATACGCTTCGTCGAACACGACGGCGACGTGCTCTGGCACGCGGCTCATGAAATCGTCCACTTCGGCCCGGCTGAAGATCAGGCCGGTGGGGTTGTTCGGCGCGCAGAGAAACACCAATCGGGTGTCCGGCGTGATCGCGGCGGCGATGGCCGGAAGATCGAAACGCAAATCCGGAGTCGGCGGCACGAGCACCGGCTTGCCGCCGAACATGGTGGTGAACAGGTGATACATGGGAAAGGCGACTTTGCACGTCACCGTTTCGCCGCCATTGAAAACGAACGACTGGGCGATCATGCGAATCACGTCGGTCGCCCCGTTGCCGATCAGCACGTTGCGCTCGTTCAGACTCGGATGGATGCGCGGGCCGATGGCGCGGCGCAGATCGCGCTCGGCGATGCCCGGATAGCGGTGCGATTCGGCCAGCCATTTTTGCGCGGCGGCCATAGCCATCGGCGACGGCCCCAATGCGTTTTCGTTCGAGGCCATCTTCACCACATCGGCCAGCCCGTATTCCTCCTGCACTTCCTCAACCGATTTGCCCGCCACATAAAGCGGGACTTTCAATAGATTTGGGTTCTGCACAAAAGTCGTCATTGGATTGCTGATGCGCGATTGCTGATTGCTGATTGACAATTTGGCAGAGCTCAATCAGCAATCAACAATCATCAATCAGAGATTTTCTTTTTCCATCAACGCCTTGAGCACACGCTCCGGCGTCATCGGCACGGTGGTCATCCACACGCCCACCGCGTCGTGAATGGCGTTGGCAATGGCGGCGGCGGTGGGCGTGCCGCCCATTTCGCCCACGCCCTTTGCGCCGAACGGCCCCTGCGGGTCGTCGGTTTCGATGATGACCGTTTCGATCTCCGGCATATCGGCAGTCGTGAACAGCCGGTAATCGAGAAAGTCCGGATTCATCACCCGGCCTTTTTCCACAATCACCTCTTCGGTGAGCGCGTAGCCGAGTCCCATCTGCGCCCCGCCTTCGATCTGGCCTTCCACCGCCATCGGGTTGATGGCGCGGCCCACGTCGTTGGCGCACACGAGTCGCAGGACGCGCACTTTGCCGGTGTCAGTGTCCACTTCCACTTCGGCCATTTGCGCGCCGAAGCCATAGGTGGCCGAGATGTTTCCTTTGTAAGTGTCCTTGTCCACCAACTTCGTCGGCGGGTCGTACCAGCCCTCGCCGAGGATCACTTGCCCGCCTTCGCGGTAGTGCCGCGCGCGCGCCACCTTGCCCAACTCCGCCGATTTGCCGCTCACCTTCGCCACGACGTGCCCATCCTTGGCGATCAGATCGTCAGGAGTCGTCTTGAGCATCTCCGCCGCCGTCTCGAAGAGCTGCCGCCTCGCGTCGAGCGCGGCAATGTGCGCCGCGTTTCCGGCGATGAACGTCGTGCGGCTGGCGTGCACCCCCACATCCCACGGCTTCACATCGGTGTCGCTGTTGAGCACGTTCACATCTTCCACGTTCACGCCCAGCACTTCGGCCACAATCTGAGCCAGCACCGTTTCCGACCCCTGCCCGATCTCCGTGCTGCCGGTGACGAGCGACACGTGCCCGAAATCATCCACCTTCACTGTCGCTCCGCACCCATCACTGCGGTAGATTCTCGCGCCCCCGCCCACATTGAGCGTGGCCGCAAAGCCAATCCCGCGCTTTTTGGAAGGATGAGGGATGAAGGATGAAGGATGAGGTCTATCTTTCATCGTTTTGCCTTCATCCTTCTGCCTTGCCGTGTCCGCTCTGGCCGCCACCGCTTCCAAACATTCTTTCAACCCGCACGAAGTGATGATCAATCCCTGCGGAGTCTCTTCGTTGGGGCGGTTCGCGTTGCGCACGCGGAAGTCCACCGGATCCATATCGAGCGCCACCGCCAGCCGATCCATCATCGTCTCCACGAAGAACGTGGACTGCGGGTTGCCGTAACCGCGCACCGCGCCGGTGATCGGATTGTTGGTGTACACGCAGTCGGCGGCGAAGCGGCTGTGCGGGATGCGGTACAGCGAAGCCGTCGTCTCCATCATCACCAGCGGAGTCACACTGCCCCACGACACATACGCCCCGATGTCGAGCAAGGCATATGCATCGCGGAAAGTGATCATGCCCTCGCGCGTGGCTCCGGCGCGCACGTGAACCTTGGCCGGTTGGCGCACGGGCGCGGCCAAAAATTCCTCGTAGCGTGAAAACGAGATTCGCACCGGCTTCCCGGCTTTGCGCGCCAACAGCGCGGCGATGGGCTCGAAGGGGTAAATATCCAGCCCGCGCCCGAACGCGCCGCCGATGGCGGTTTGGATGATTCGTATTTCGCTCCCCTCCATGCCCAATGCTTCCGACAGATCGCGCTGGAGGAGAAACGGAATCTGAGTGGTGCTGTACAGCGTGAGATGCCCGCGATGATCGAAAGCGGCGACGACGACGCTGGTTTCCATCGCCGCATGCGCCACATACGGCAATTCGAAATCGGCCTCCACCGTCACATCGCTTTCGCGCTCGCCCGCTTCGAGCGTGCCGTGCGAATAGCGGTAGCGGGTGAAATAGTTCGAGCCATGCTCGGCGTGAATAAGTGGTGCGCCCTCTTTCAGCGCCTCTTCGGGAGTGAACACCGCCGTGAGCGGCTCGTATTCGACCTCGATGAGCGACAGGGCCTCCTCGGCAGTGTCGGCGTCCACGGCGGCCACTGCCGCCACTTCATCGCGCAGACTGCGAACCACTTGCCCTTTGAGCGGCGTGTTGTCTTTTCCGTAGCCGAACATCGTCGGCGGGTTATCGTCGGCGGTGACGATCGTTTTCACGCCGGGCAGTTTGAGCGCGCGCGACACATCCACTCTCACCACCCGCGCGTGCGCGTGCTTCGAGTATTTGATTCGCCCGTGCAGCATTCCGGGCAAGCGCACATCGTGGCCGTAAACAGTGCGCCCGGTGGCTTTGTCGGGCGCGTCAAGTTTGGGGATGCGTTGACCGATCATGCTTTCGACTCTTCAACCGACAACACCGCTTCGACGATCTTTTTGTATCCGGTGCATCGGCACAGGTTGCCCGCCAGCCCCTCGCGCACGTCATGCTCGGTGGGATTCGGATTCTCGTTGAGCAGGCCGATAGCGGCCATCACCATGCCCGGTGTGCAGAAGCCGCACTGGATGCCGCCTTTTTCGACCAGCGCTTTTTGCACCGGGTGCAGGCCGCCAGCGGGTGTGATGCCTTCCACCGTCGTCACCGTCGATCCGTCACAGTCGGCGGCGAGGATCATGCACGAGGTGATCGGCTTCCCATCGAGAAGCACGGTGCACGCGCCGCAGTCGCCCGAGTCGCAGCCGCGATGCGCCCCGCGCAGATCGAGTTCGTCTCTCAACACATCGAGCAGAGTCCGGCGCGGGTCGATCAGCAGTTCGCGCGCCTCGCCGTTGACGGTGAGGGATAAATGAAATTTCGGCATAGCCAATTGCAATTAGAGAATTGGACAATTCTCCAATCCTCTAATTTTCTATTCCTCCAATCGCAGTTAATCCTCGCCTCACCAACACCTCCACCATCTTCCGGCGATACCACACCGCGCCGCGCACGTCGTCAATGGGCTGGGCTTCTTCGGCGGCGATCTTCGCCGCGCGGTCGATGCGCTCTGCCGAAAAGGGGCCGCCGATCAATTCGGCTTCGGCGCGACGGACGCGCAGTGGCACGGGGGCCACCGCGCCCAACACGATGCGCGCCGACTCGCAAACGCCGCCGCTCAATTGCGCCGCCAACCCAACACCCACCACCGCAATATCCATATGCGCTCGCGGTGAATGTTTGAGATACAGCGATGGGCCAACGGGCGGCGGCGCTTCGAGCGAGGCCAGCAGTTCGCCCGATTCCAATACCGTTTTGCCCGGCCCGACGAAAAACTCTTCCAGCGGCACGCGCCGTTCGCCGCCCGGCCCGGCGATCACGGCAGAGGCGTCGAGGGCGATGAAGATCGGCGCAAGGTCCGCCGAGGGCGCGGCGTTGCACATGTTGCCGCCCACTGTGGCCAGGTTGCGAATCTGCACCGAGGCCATTGTGTTGGCGGCGTCGCACAGCGATGGGTAACGCTCGCGAATGATCGGCGAGCGCCGCAATTCCTCAAGCGTCGTCAGCGCGCCAATGGTGGTAATTGGTAAGTGGTAATTTGGAGTTTGAAGTTTGGAGTTTGAAGTTTCTGAAATGCCGCGCAGTTCCGCAAGTCGTTTGATGTTGACGATGGCTTTGGGCGCGAGGCGGCCGCCCTTCATTTTGAGAAGGAGGTCGGTGCCACCGGCCACAACGCGCGCGTCGCCGTTGTGCCGCGAAAGAATCTCCACTGCTTCCGGCAATGTTTTGGGGGAGAAATAATCAAAGGGTTGCATCGGTCAATTCGTCACGCGAAGCGGCCATTCGCCATTGCTTTTGCCGCCCCAACGTCCAGCGCCTTCAGATTCATTTCCACCGCCTTCGTCGGGCCGAGCGCCTTCACCGACTCTTTGAGATCGTCGAGGGTGAGGCCCAACGCGCCGTGCGCCGCCGCGAACCCCAACACAATGAGGTTGGCCGCCGACGAGGCGCCGAGTTCGTTAGCCAGCGCATTGGCATTGATGAGATGAACGCCCACGCCCATTTCGGCCAAACGCCCGTTCACTGCCGGGTCAAGCCCATCGGGAGTGTTCACGCACACGTTACCGCCCGCGCGAACGAACGGCAGATTGCGGATGGCTTCAAGTCGATCAAAGGCGACGACGGCGTCGGCCGTGCCGCGCCGGATGAGCGGCGCATCACTGCCGCCAATTTTGACGCACGACATCACACTGCCGCCGCGCTGGCTCATGCCGTGATTCTCGGAAGCGAGGACTCGCTCGCCGCGCAGAAGCCCGGCCTGTGAGACAACTTTGGTGGCGTACACCACGCCCTGCCCGCCGATCCCGGCGATGATGAGTTTACGTTCCATAGCGAATAGCGATTGGCGATTAGTCATCAGCAATTATGCGCCCGTTGCTTAATTGCTAACCGCTAACGGCTGATCGCTGACCGCCAACTCCTTCGGCACAATGAATCCTTTGTAGCACGCATCGATGCACTGGCCGCATTCCACGCAAGTGCGGTAATCAATGTCCACCCGCGATTTGTCGGGGCGCAGAACGAGCGCCGGGCACTCGAAGGCTTCCACGCAGTATCGGCAGCCATCGCATTGTTCGGTGACGACAACCGGCATCGGGTTGCTCTTCACTGGCGTGTCGTCGTACAGCACACAGGGCCGGTCGGCGATGATGACGGCGACTCCGCCATCGGGCGATTGGGTGAAGGCGTGCGCTTCTTTGAGCAACGACTCGAACGGCTCTTGATCGTAGGGATCGGCCACGCGCACGAACTTCACGCCGCACGCTTTGACGATGTCGGGGATGGGCACGCGAGTGGCGGCGCCCCCATCGGCGGCGAAGTCGTTGGCGGGCGTAGGCTGTGCGCCGGTCATCGCCGTCGTGTGGTTGTCGAGAATCAACAGCACGAATCGCGCATTGGTGTGCACGGCATTGATGAGCGGCACGATGCCCGAATGGATGAACGTCGAATCGCCGATGGTGGAAATGATGGGGCGCTTGTCGCCAATGAGGCGGCCCGCGTGATAAAACCCGGCGGCCATCGTCACCGATGCGCCCATGTCCACGCACGTATCCACCACGCGCAAGTTTGTGCCCAACGTGTAACAGCCGATGTCGCCGGGATAGATCGCGTTCGGGCCGAAGGTGTGCTTGACGGTGTAAAAGGCGGAGCGATGCGAACAGCCGGGGCAGAGTCGCGGGCGGCGCGGCGTGATTTTCAGCGATTGAACGATGGAGGCGAGAGTGGCATCGTCGGGCGGAGGCGGCACCGATACCCCGGCCCGCTCCAGCGCTTCGGCCACCACCGACATGATCACTTCGGGCGTGAGTTCGCCAGCGATTGGAACGACGCCATCGAGTCGGCCGCTCACGCGAGTGCGGTCGGGGATTTGCAGTTCGATGCACGCATCCGGCTCTTCGAGGACGAGCACGCGGTCGAACTGCGACACGAAATCGGAGACCAACTTTCGCGGCAGCGGATACGGGGTGCCGATTTTGAGCAGGGGCGCCGACACGCCGAGTTCGGCCAGCGACTCTTGCGCGGTGGCAAAGGCCACGCCGCTGGCGATGATGCCAATTCTCCCAATCTCTAATTCTCCATTAAGAGAATTGGAGATTGGAGAATTGAAGATTGTGTTGAGCGGCGACTTCTCGAACTCCGCTTCGATGGCTTGCAGTTTGGCGTTGAGTTCGTGATGCAGTTTGAGGCGGAAGACGGGGGTGGCGGCCCAACGCTGAGGGTCTTTTTTGAATCCGGCTTTGCCGTTGGCTTTGTATTTTTGCGCCGGGTCGTCGATGTCCACGCTTTGCACAGCGTGGCACACGCGAGTGGTGGGGCGCAGGATGACCGGGATGCGATGGCGCTCGGAGAGGTCGAAGGCGGCTTCCACCATCGCCATGGCTTCTTCGGGCGTCGAGGGATCGAACACGGGCACTTTGGCGGTGAGGGCCATCAGCCGGGAATCTTGTTCGGTTTGCGAGGAGTGCGGGCCGGGGTCGTCGCAGGGCACGATGACGAGTCCGGCGACCACTCCGGTGTAGGCGGCGCTGAAGAGCGGATCGGCGGCCACGTTGAGTCCAACTTGTTTCATGGTGGTGGCCGCGCGCAGTCCGCTCCAGCTGGCGGCCAGCGCCACTTCGAGCGCAACTTTTTCGCTGGCGCTCCACTCGGTGTATACATCCGCGCCGAGTTTCTTTTTGAATTTGATCACTCCGGCGAGAATTTCGGAGCTAGGCGTGCCGGGATACGCGGTGACCACTTGGCATCCGCTCTGAATCATGCCGAGCGCAATCGCATCGTTGCCGAGAAGAAGTTGGGGCATGGGCGGCTCCGCATCACTCGTCGAAGATGACGACCGGCTCTTGATACACGCGCACTTTGTTGTTGCGCAGGCGGTCGTGCACCCATTGATCGAGCCAGGCGTTTTTCTCTTCGAGGGAGCGGGCATCGCTCAGCACGTCGAGGGGGACGTTGAGGCTGAGGGCGCGCCCGGCGATGACGTGCCGGGTGATGCTCATTGGCAATTTCGACTCGCCGAGGGCGATGGCGGCCAGTTCGCCCGGCGCGAAACGGGGAAACATGATCACTGCCGACATGTCGGGGTAGTCGGCGCGAAGCGAGGGCAGACTCACTTCCACAGTGCGATGGATCGCCGCCGCGCCGCGATACACATCGACCATGCTGCTGAGGAGCGCCGCTTGTTGAGATAAACTCTGCGCGCCTTCGGGCATCACGGCGTAGTGCTGGCCGTTGTTCATCACCACGCATCCGAGAATCTGGCGCAGGGCCAATTCGCGGCGGGCCGAGGCCGGCTCCACTGGCTGAAGAGTCACCCCGTCCACGTCGACCAACTCGGCCAACAATCGATTCGCCGGGAAGCCGACGATGACGTGATGCCACTCGCTCAACTGCACCGACTCGTCGGCGTAATCCACCACTTGCGCCAACACATCGCGGCAGCCCAGTTCACGCAGAGCCATGACGCGAGTTGCGCCGTCGAGCACGAGGTATTGCTTCTCCAGTTCGGCGACGATGACCGGGTGGCGCAGGAGGCGATCCTTTTGCACGGCGGCGGCAAAGGCTTTGATGCGCTGGAGATCATCCAGTTCGTGAATGAGCGCGTCGGCCAAAGGGATGATGCGGAGTCGCAGATCGGCGGGTTCGAGTTTCATGCATTCCTTCGCGGAATAAGACTATCAGGCCGCGCTGTCCCGCGAGAGTCAGCAACGGCCTGACAGATCGGCTGCTGCGGCTTACATGCTGACTTTCGGAAGGTGAGTCATGGCCTCGTTTACCATTTCAACTGGGTATTCATAGTCTTCCAGTTTGCCGTTATGGTAGGCGTCATAGGCCATCATGTCGAAATGCCCATGCCCGGAAAGATTGAAGGCGATCACTTTCTTCTCGCCGGTTTCCTTGCACTTCAACGCTTCCTGCATCGCCACACACACAGCGTGCGCGCTTTCGGGCGCGGGGATGATGCCTTCGGCGCGGGAGAATTTCACTGCCGCATCGAACGTCTCCAGTTGTTTCACCGCGCGCGCTTCGATGTCGCCATGATCGACCAACGCGCTCACGCTGGGGGCCATGCCGTGATAACGCAGCCCGCCTGCATGAATGCCCGGCGGGATGAACGTGTGGCCGAGTGTGTGCATCTTGACGATGGGCGCCATCGCCGCCGTGTCGCCGTAATCGAAGGTGTATTTGCCTTTCGTCAGGGTCGGGCACGAGGCCGGTTCCACCGCAACAATCTTCGCCCGCTTGCCATCGGTGAGATTCTTCCACACAAACGGATAGGCAAACCCGGCGAAGTTGGAGCCGCCGCCCGCGCATCCGATCACGACGTCGGGGTATTCGCCAGCCATATCCATTTGCTCCAGCGCTTCCAGACCGATGACGGTTTGGTGCATGAGCACGTGGCCGAGCACCGAGCCGAGCGAATACTTCTTCGCGCCGTTCGAGGTCGCCGCCACTTCCACCGCTTCCGAAATAGCCATACCCAGTGAGCCCGGGCTGTCTGGCGTTTGGGCCAACACCGCTCGCCCATACTGTGTCCGATCGGTGGGGCTGGCGTACACTTCCGCGCCGAAGTTTTGCATGATGATGCGGCGGTAGGGCTTCTGGTGATACGACACCTTCACCATGTAGATTTCCAGATCGATCCCAAAGAAGTTGCAGGCCATAGCCAAGGCGCTTCCCCACTGCCCTGCGCCGGTTTCGGTAGTGAGAGCTTTGGTTCCGGCCTCTTTGTTGAAAAAGGCTTGGGCCACGGCCGTGTTGGGCTTGTGCGATCCCACCGGCGACACGCCTTCATATTTGTAATAGATATGCGCCGGGGTATCGAGGGCCTTTTCCAACCGCACTGCGCGGAACATGGGGGTGGGCCGCCACAACTTATACACATCGCGCACCGGTTCTGGAATTTCGATCCATCGCTCCGGGCTGATTTCCTGCATGATGATATTCATGGGGAAAAGCACGCCCAGAAAATCGGGGGTGACGGGTTCCATCGTGCCGGGATGCAGCACCGGTTGGGGCGGCACGGGCATGTCCGCGTTGATGTTGTACCAAGCCTTCGGCAGTTTACTCTCGTCCAGCAAGAATTTGTGTTGTGTGCTCATTGTGTATTCCTCTCTCCTCTCCAGAGTGTTTGGAATGTGGATACGATGGTGAGCGCGAGAAAGATTCTAAAACGTGTTGGCGCAATGTCCTCCTTCCGCTTCGGCCGCGGAGTCATGCATCTTACAACTTCTTCCGCGTGTAGAGCGTGACAAACTGGCGGCAGATGATGAGGCGGCAATCGCCGCACTCGGGGCCGATCTCTTCGGGTTGAATCGTCTCGGTGTGCACTTCGAAGCCGAGCGAGGTGTATAAGTCAACGTACTCCTTCAACCGTTTGCCGTCGGCCATGAACCGGCGCTCCCACCCCTGAGCGACCAATTTCGGATTCGGAGGCCGCTCGAACTCCGGCAGTCGGGGCATGGGAACTTCAACTTCACACGGCGATTCTTCCACCGGCATCATTGCTTGTCGCTGAAAATCGGTCATCATCTCATCTCCCGGCGAAACAAATCCGACTAATCAAGGCGTAAAAGCAAAAGCCAGTCTATATTGCAGACTGGCTCCTGCTTCAGCGCATCGGCACCCTTCGAAACAAAAATCGAGAACGTGGCATGTCATTTGCGATTGCGCGTTCCGGAGTCACTTTCGTGCGTTGTTCGGGTCGCGCAATGTGGATTCAATGAATTCGCTCGATCGCTCGCTCAACAAACTCCGATACCCGTTGAACACCGCCGCCGCTTTGTCTCCCAGCCAACCATCGGGCACCAACGCCGAGGGTAAATTGGGATCGAGCCGAGGGAACGGGCTGTACTCGTGAGTGATCCAGAACCGCTGCGCAAAACATTCAGCCGGAGATAGTCCATCCCCTTTCACCAGCGTTTCGGCGCAGCGGTGGTAGTTCGGCTCCCACTTCGAGAGGAAACGCTGATAAAGGTGATTGAGACTCTTCAAATCCCAACAGCGTTCCACCACGTCGCGATCATCGCCGCCTACCA
>VGOW01000073.1 GCA_016875735.1 Chloroflexota bacterium
CCGTGAGGGAATGACTGGCGATTGCCACACGGAGCAACTGTAATCGTAGGGGTCATCCTAGTCGACATGGCTGAGGCCGGAAAGTCACACCCAACCGCCAGAAATCTCTACAGGTAGTTGGCGGTTAGTTGCAAAATCCTCTCTACAGTTGAATGGCGGTAATATCTCTACATTTCATTGTCGGTTCGCAACTACCTCATTAGAGTCCTTTCCCCTGATATTTAGATGCGATTGCCCTAAGCCACTCCCTGACTGACAAGCAAACTTGTGGTACACTTCGGAGGAGTACCGTGGGCCGGGCCAACGCCGCCGCGATGCAGACCATGACGCTGGAAGCCACGTGCCGGCGGTACATTCAGCTTTTGGAAAGGGCCTTTGCGCGAAGATTGTAACCGCGGGTTTCGCGGAGGAGCGCGCTGAAAAAACCACTTGGCTCCGTTCAGTAGAGCCGCGGTTTGCGCCGAATGGCGCTGGCTGCAATCTGTAGAATCTGTGCTTCGGAGAAAATCAATGAAAACCAGCGGAAAACGCAAGCAAGCAGGCATCAATTTTGTAATGGGCACGGCTGTACTTTTACTGGCGGTCTGGGGGGCGCCCACCGCCAGCCCGGCAAGGGCGGAAGCAGAGCCTGCCGGTCAGCCTGCGGCCGCCGCCGCCCCGGTCCTCAAGCGTGTGATCGTCCTGCGCGTGTACTTCGATGATTACGCCAACGCCTCTCGCTACACTCAGGCGCAGGTGCAGGCCTTCTTCGACGACAATCTGAATACGCTGTGGCAGAACACGTCCTACGGCCACATCGGCATCAGCGCGCAGGTGACCGATCTTTTCGAAATGCCGGAGAACCGGAGCGCGTACATTGACGACGGCGACGGCTGGACTGACGTGAACGGCAACGGCAGTTACCAGGCGGCCGTAGACAATTCGGACGGCGACGGCGACGGGGTGGAGGGCACGCCCTGCGACGTGACCTCGGGCGGCGACTTGTCCTGCGGCGACAAGTACGACAACGTCCTGCTGGATGCGGTCGCCGCCTCTCCTGACACGCTGAACTGGGACGACATCGACGCCGTGATGGTGGTGATGGCCGAGACGAGCAATGCCCAATTCCATCGTGGCCAGGCCAACACCTGCAACCTGCCGATGGGTCCCGACGGGGACGAGAAACTGGTCGGCTGCGCCATATTCAGCGAAAACCCGACAGAGACCGACCTGCAGGTCTGGGGGCGCTGGGCGCACGAGGTCGGCCATGCCTTTCAACAAGGCGGCCCCGCCCACCCGAGCAACTACAGAAACAGTTTTGAACTGATGGATGCCCTGTATCCCGGCCAGACCGGCGTGTTCGAGAAACAGTCACACACCGGATTCCCCGGATGGCTGCCTTCTTCCAAATACCAGACCTTCACGTCGTCGTGCGATGTCGGGCCGGCTCCGTGCGTCGGCCTGGGCGGCGGCGCAGCCTTCATTTGGGCCCAAGAGTATGACCCGACCGGCAAACCCAACGTGCAGGCCGTCAAGGCGTACATCACCGACAATCTGTACTATCTGATCAGCGTCCGCCGCCGCGTTTTGGGCGATGAACTGGTCCCGATTCCCGACGAGGGCGTGCTGATCGAGCGCGTGGTGGAAGACGCCCCCCAATGGGTGACGGTGCAGGGCAAGGGCGGCGACCGCAACAAACTGTGGAAGGCGGGCGATTCCTTCAACAGTGTTGACGACGGGATCACCATTGCCATTCGGAACAAAGTTGACGACGACAATTACGGGGTGTACGTTACATACGATCGGAATGCTTCCCTCCAGCCGGATGTGATGCTCAACCCGTGGGTCTCGCCTCCCGGCGAATCGTACGAGACCACCGATATCTGGATAGACAGCCCCGTGAATGGCTATGGGGTGTTTCGCTATGGCATGTGGGACGATGGCACGGGCAATCAAGTGCCGAGGGGCAATGGCGACGACCCGGCCGTCGGCCTGGTCAATCGGCTGTATGCGCGGGTGCGCAACGTCGGCGGCGCGCCGGCCTCCAATGTCGTCGTTAACTTCGAGATCACCGATCCGCCCGGGCTGGGTATCGCCGGGTCGAATGGTTTCACGCCGATGGGAACGGTCGACAAGATCAAGTTCCCGGCGTTGGCGAACATTGACCCCGGCCAGTTCGTGGATGTGTACTATGAGTGGACCCCTGACTTTGCCGTCTCGCCGCAAGACATGGCTGCTGGCAAATTCAAATTCCATACCTGTGTCCGCGTGATACTGGACGCGGTGGCGGACGAGACGGTGCTGGGAAACCAGGACGGCGACCGCGAGCAGGAGAACATTGGCTACTTCGAAACGCCGCCGGCGGCTGGCGCGCCGGCATTTAACGCCATCATCCATCTGCGGAACGATGATGCGGCCAACCCCAAGTTCTTCCAACTCTACTACCAGTCCGATCTGCCTGCCGGCTGGGCGGTCAATGTGAACAACGGCGATCTCGGCGTCGATTTGGCGCCGAATCAAGTGGTTGACATCCCGGTGAAAATCATTCCCGGCGGAGGGCAGGCGGTGGGCGGCATTTATGGCGTGGACATTGCCGCCGCCAGTTGGCTGACGCTGGTGAGCGATCTTGACCCCAAAGACACCCATTTGGAGTTTGACACCCTGGGCGGCGTGCTCGTCGAGACGCGCATCGTGCAGAGGACGAAAGTGACCTGCACGGCGAAATTGCAGACGAAGGGCATGGTCAAAGTGGACGGACTGTTGTCAAACTTCGCCAAATACTACGACCCGGCCAACCCATTGCGGGTGCTGGCCGTCGGCGTAGACGCGGCAGGCAAATTGATGCCCGGCGTCACCAGCTTGTTGAATGTAGATTCGAAAACCGGCAGTTTCAGCGGCGCGTTGGCCGACCGGGCCAGCAAGGCCAAGCAGGTGGTGTGCTTGTTCGCCGGCACCGTCAAGCTGGGCAGCGCAGCCAGCGGTTACGTCAAAATCAAGTAACGCCGGCTCCGAATGTGAATGCGGCGGCGGTGATTGCCATGTTTTACAGCCTCCCGAAGGTCAAAAGACTTCGGGAGGTTTTGACTCCGGGCTGGCAACTGTCCGGCGCTTCTAACAGATCCGCGATTCGTGGCCGGCTTGAAACTGGACTAAAATTACCCTGCATTCTGGCATCACCAGCCCCGGCGCAGACGTCGTCCGCGCCAGTCCACCAGCCGGCCGGCGCCGAACCGCCGTCCGATGGAAGCGAGAACGCGAACCGGCCGGGCTATCTTCATGCGAAACATAGTAACACAGCGCTCCTGCGCCGCCGCGCCATGCCGCGCCGGCGAGAGCGCGCCCTAACTGGAGTTCCCATGAAACGCACACCCATCCTCCTCACTGCCGCGCTCGCCGCCGCCGCGCTGGCCTGCTCATTCAGCGCGGCCTCCGGGCCCGCCGCCACCGAAACGGCCATTGCCGCGCAGGTGATGACGCAACTCGCTTCGCAAACTCCCAATTCCCAACTTCAAACTCCGAGCCCGCCGCCCGCCGTAACACAGGCGTCCAACGTCCAACCTCCAACATCCAACCCCCCGCTTCCGGCTGCCGATTTCACTCCCTGCTCGGGCTACAACGCCACCACGCCGGACGGCCAGCCTCAGCAGGGCTACGGCCCGTGGGCCTCGCGGTTGATGCTGGCCTTCAGCGACGACGGCCTCAACTTCACCCGCGCCAATCAAAGCCTGGCCGATCAGGCCGACGTGCCGGACGCGCTCACCACGCCCGACGGCGAGATCCGCGTCTACTTCATCATCATGTGCCCGGAGGAAGTGCGCAACCAGATCGTCGTCGCCCTTTCGCGCGACGCGGTGACGTGGAGCTACAAGGCGACCCGGTTGACCGGGGTAGATGATTTGATCCCGATGGCTGTGGACCCGACCGTCGAGCGCACGCCCGAGGGCGCGTACCGGCTGTATTTCACCTCCGCGCCGCGCGACGCCGGTTTCGAAGGCGCGCGTTCCTATTCCGCCCTCTCCAACGACGGCTTCACCTTCGCCCGCGAAGAAGGCGAGCGCTTCGCCGCCGACGGCCAGATGGCGCTCGATCCCAACGTGCTATTGATCGGCGACACCTGGCACTATTTCGCCGGCGGCGTGCCCGGCTCCAACTTTCACGCCACCTCTGCCGACGGCCTCAGTTTCACCCGCGCCGACGACTTTGCGATGGAAAGCATCTTGATGGCCAACGGCCTGGCCGTGGACGGCGGCTACCGCTATTACGGCTTCGTCCAACAGCGCGATGGCTCGTCTTACATCCGGTCGCTCTTCACTACCGACGGCGTCAACTGGACGGTGGACCCCGGCAACCGCCTGGAATTGGACACCGCGGCCGGTTTGGAGTCGGCCGGCGTCAAAGACCCGGCAGTCACACGCCTGCCCGATGGCCGGTACATGATGGTCTATTCGACCATCATTCAAGGCTACCCGACACAACAGCCGCCCAACCCGGGCGGCCCGCCCCCGCCGTAACCGCGCAAGATTTTACGATGCGGTTACGCCCGGGCCAGGCATGCGTCCGATACTTCCCGCCATGGCACACCACATGACTTTCACCTTCCGCCGGTTTGCGTTTCTGTTCAGTTTCCTGGCCGCGTTGGCCGCTTGCGCCCTGCCCCCTGCCGGCGCCCCGGCTGCCACCGAGACGGCTATCGCCGCGCAGGTGATGACACAACTCGCGGTGCAGACTCCCAACTCCCAAACCCCAGACCCCAATCCGACCCCACCGTCCGACGTCGTGCCCGAAGCAAGTCCAACGCCCAACGTCCCTCCCACTTCCGCCCCGGCCGCCACGCCGCTCGGCATCACCGGCAGATATCTCATGTCGTTTCACGCCTGCGACACCGCCGCCGCCGAGTGCGGCGACCCGCGCAACCATTCGGTCTACCTGGCGCAGAGCGACGACGGCGCGCAGTGGAGTCTCGTGCCCGGATGGACTCCGTACACCGGGTCCGTGCCGGACGTGATCCGGCGGGGCGAAACGCTCTACATCTTCACGCCCGGCGCGGTGGCGCGGTATCACCTCGACACCGGCGTCTTCGAAGGGCCCATGCTCATTTCGATCAGCGGCGCGGACGGATTCGTCGATCCCTCGGCCATCATCGACGACGAGGGGCGGCTGGTCTTGTTCTTCCTTCACGGGCAAAAGGGCAGCGACCCGGCGCATTGCCAGCCGCAGGAGGCGACTTGCGAGAAGCGGTTTGGGTCGGCCACCGAGATGGAAGGCAGTGACGGCGCGAGTTTCGCCGTGGACGAGGGCGACCGGGCGACCGTCACTCTCTCGACCACCGGGGCCATCCGCACCGCCTCCGACCCGGACATATTTTTCGACGGCGCGCAGTACGTGCTCTACATCTCCTACGGCCCCAGCACGTCAGTCTGGGCTGCAACCGAGTTGCGCGGAACGTATGCGCGAATGTCCACGCCGGCGAACGGTTTGTTGAGCAACGGCACCGGCGGCATCGCCTCCGGCTACTTCGACCCGGACACGGGACAATACTGGACTTACAGCCACGCGCCGCGCCCCAACGAGGCCACCGCCATCCGCCGCGCGGCCCACGCCGGTTTTTCACGGCAGTTGGGGATTCAGGATTGGAGCGTGGCGCTCAGCGGCGCCTCGCTCGGCCTGACGGACACCACCAACATCGAAAGCGCCGGGTTTGCCGTTAATCAGCCATGAAGGAGTCCACATCATGCGAATACACTTCCCTTTTCAACTGACGACCGCCGCGCTCGTGCTGGCCACGCTAGCCTGCTCGACTCTCGGCGGCTCCACAGGCGACCTCTCGGCCACCGAGACCGCCGTAGCCTCTACGGTGATGACGCAGTTGGCGGCGCCAACTTCCGATTCCCAAGTTCCAACTTCCGATGCCCAACCGGCGACCCTCCCACCTACGACTGCTGGCGTCCAGCCGCCGCCCTCCGGCGGCACGCCGCAGTTCAACCCCTTTGCCAGCCTCACCACCGATCAGGAGTCGTGTCTCAGAACCGCCTGGGGCGATCAAGCCTTTCAAGAGATCACCGGCTTTCAGCGCCCGCCCGTGCCGGACGAAGTCAAAGCGATGGGCGACTGCGGATTTCTGCCGCCGCCTCAGCCCGCCGGCGCAGTGACATACGCCATCGTCGACACCGGCCAGGGCATCTGCTACGACAATTCCGACGCAATCGCTTGCCCCGGCGCAGGCCAGCCCTTCTTCGGCCAGGACGCGCAGTACGCGGCCAACCCGCCGCGCTATCGGGACAACGGCGATGGAACCGTCACCGACCTCGTCACCGGCCTGATGTGGCAGCAACAGATCGGCGGCAAAGCGACCTACGATCAAGCAGTTGCCGGCGCCGTGGCTCTCAACCTCGCCGGATACAACGACTGGCGTTTGCCCACCCTCAAGGAACTCTACTCGCTAATCCTTTTCGACGGTACGGATGTCAGCGGCTGCGCGGGCGGGACGTGCAGCGCGACGCCGTTCATTGACACGGCCTACTTCGGCTTCGAGTACGGCGACGCCGCCGCCGGTGAGCGTGTCATTGACGCGCAATACTGGTCCAGCACGCAGTACGTCAGCACGACGATGAACGGGGACGCGACGGTCTTTGGGGTCAACTTCGCCGATGGCCGCATCAAAGGCTACCCGCGCGAAGCCCGCGGCGGAGCGAACCTCCAATTCGTCCGCTACGTGCGTGGCAGCCCGGACTATGGCGTGAATCACTTTGCCGACAACGGCGACGGCGCGATTGCCGATCGGGCAACCGGCCTGACGTGGATGCAGGCCGACAGCGGCCAGGCCCTGAACTGGGAAGGGTCGCTGGCCTATTGCGAAAGCCTGTCGCTGGCCGGCCACGACGATTGGCGTCTGCCCAACGCCAAAGAACTCCAGAGCCTCGTGGACTACACTCGCGCCCCGGCGGCGACGGGCTCCGCCGCGATTGACCCGCTGTTCGGCAGCACGACAATCGCCGATGAAGGCGGCGGGGCCGATTACCCCTTCTACTGGTCGAGCACCACTCACGCTGACTCCAATGGATCCGGCAGCTTCGCCGTTTACGTCGCCTTCGGCGAGGCGCTCGGCTTCATGGAGACGCCGCCCAATTCGGGCAACACACAATTGCTCGACGTTCACGGCGCCGGAGCGCAGCGCAGCGATCCGAAGAGCGGCGATCCCGCGCAGTGGTCTGAGGGGCACGGCCCGCAGGGCGACGTCGTCCGCGTCTACAACTACGCCCGCTGCGTGCGCGGCGGGAGCGTCGTCTTCGACCCGGATGGAGACCCGACCGCCGTGAGGCCGGCCATGACGATTGAGAACACGGGCGGACAGCCCTCGCCGGCTGGCAGTCAGCCGCCGCCCGGTGGGCAAGGAACAGGGCAGGGGCCGGATCTGGCCGCCGCCGCCGCGCAACTCGGCGTGACGGAGCAGCAACTGCGCGACGCGCTTGGCCCGCCCCCGCCCGATCTGGCCGCCGCCGCCGCGCGGCTTGGCGTGACCGAAGCCCAACTCCGCGCCGCACTCGGCGTGCCGTAATTCCCGCTTTGGGAGAACTGCCAGTCGGCTACCGACGGGTAGTATACTGCGCGCGGCCACTGATTGCGAAAATAGGTGAGTTCATCTTGAATACGTTTTTGGCGGTTGCCCCTGGCTCGACCGGCATGGTGCTTGAAGGTGCGAATGATGCGGTCGGCGCCGCCGTCTTTTTCCTGGAGCAGGGTTTTCAAGCGCAGGAACTCGGCTTGACTGCGTGGCGTGCTCTCGCCCCAGATGGCGTCGCAGCCGTTCTTGAGATGATCACAGGCATGGTAGAAGTCCACGATTTTGACCTGGCCTTCTGGCGGCAACCCCAAGGCCGCTTCAATCTCGGCCAGCCGCTCCCAGTTCGTTTCGGCCCCATCAGCCAGATGCACCCGGCGCAGGTCGGGCCGCAGAGCATACATCGCTTCGATTTCACCCTGGAGTTGGGCCTGCAGGGTGACTTTCTTGCTTTCCGGCATCCGCCCATAGCGGATCGTCTGCAAGCGTTCGCCCTGGGCCTCATACAGGCTGACCGTGCCACACCCCGCTTCCTGCCGTCCGGCCGGCCCGCTGGCGTGCTTGCCGGCTTCGGCCTGTTTGGCGACGCGTGCGGCGGCTTTGGCTTTCATGGCCACCATCACCCCGTCCAACGAAAACGCTACGCTGGCGGCCGCCTCGGGCACCGTTTCTTGAGCGCGCAAGGCCACTTCCCAGGTTTCCCGTTGGGCTTCCCAGTGGCTCGACAATTCACGCGGCAGACGATCCAGCGAACTGCGCGAAGGGGTCATCGCGCCCAATTCCGCAAACAGCGCTGCGGCATCGCCCGAGGTCATCTGGGCCATCACAAACACCCCCTGCCGGGCAGCCCGAGGCGTCCAATAGCCGTCCACGACCCCGACCCGCAACTCCAAGGGACAAATGCTCTTGGCATTGTGCCCCGCCGGGCGATACAAGTGGCGCTTCACCCTGACCTCCCCGGCCGCGGTCAGGTAGGTTTCGGTGTCTTCCCAAACCGGATGGTGCTTCACGCCCGCCACCTCGATCTGCTCCGCCACGACGTCATAGCGCGCCAGTTCCGCCGCCAGCAGTTCGCGTTCCAAGGCCATCACCTGCTCGTGCAAGGCTTGCTCGAACTGTTCAAAATTCGGCGGGCCACTTTGCCAGGCCCCTTGCTGCTCACGGACAAATTGTCCCAGCCGTTGCAAGGCCGGGCTTTCCAAAATACTCCACGTCGGCGATACTTCCATCGGGCAACCTCCAGAATAGACGGGATTCTTACGAACAAATCCAAGTCTGCCTGGTGGGTTGCCCTTTGTCAATTCAAGCTCGGGAGGCGCAACTGCCTCTCAGTTCTAGAGATGCACCCTTGTGATTACATAAATGACGCCTTTTCACATCCAATCTGGTAGAGCCTGCATTTCTTAGTCGCAGAGGATAACTGCTTCAGGGGTTGCTGATCTTCAGAATACGGCTTGTACCCGTTATAGGGACACTACCTCGAATATCATAATCTGAAGTAAACAGACAAATGTAATGAGTCTTCGATAATCATGTCACAGTGATAGCCCGTGTCATTGCTCTGCGACAAGCTGGATAAAGCAGGTCATTATTGATTTGAGCGACTGATTTCGGCGAATGAGAATTGATGCCTTCACGGACTCGGAGTCGGCGTCCCTTCGGGAGTGGGGGGAGCGGCGGTGGGTGTGGGGGTGAGCGTCACCACCGGGGCCACCTGGTACGAGCACGGGTTGTAGTCCGCGCCGAGAACGACTCGGAATTGCACGGGCGAGTTTTCGTCGGGCAGGGCCAGCACGCTGGCATCGGCGACATGCAGAGTCTTTTGCAGTTCTTTGATGGGCGAGCCTTTGGGGCTGGTGGTGTAATCGATGATGAGGGTTGAGGCGTAATCGGTTCGGTCGGGCGAGCCGATGGACACACGCAAGCCGTCGAGGCCGAGCCGGTACGCGGCGAGATCGTCGGCCTCATCCCACGTTGTCCCATTCCAGATCTCAACTGAATATGGAGTCTGCGAGACGCGATTCGATCCTCCGGCAGTCATCACGCGCTGGATGTATTTGTAGAATTCGTCGGGCGCGGGCAGAAGCACCGACGCGTTGTCGTTGGGAGTCGTCCAGCCCTGCACGTAGGGCGAACGGATTCCGTAACTGCGGATGTTGAGGTCGTCGAGGGCGAGGGCGAGCTGCACGAACTGTAACACGTCGCCGAGTGTCATGTCGGTTTCCACTGACGTTCGATACTGCTGATAGAGTTCCGGGATTTGCGGCAGAAGGTTTTGCTCGCGCGCGCGGCGGAACATGGCCCTGAGCACTTCCTGCTGGCGGCGGGCGCGGTCGAAATCGGCGCCGCTTCCGGCGCGGCCCACTTGCCGCGCGCGGGCGTACCATAGCGCGGTGTCGCCATCGAGGTGTTGGATGCCCGCGTTCAACGTGAACAGTTCCCAGTTTTCTTCAACCCGCGGATCGAGCGCGGGGTCTTTGAGCCGCCAATCTTGGAAGTCGCAAGTTACCGGAACATCGATACCGCCCAGCGTGTTCACAATGGCTCGAAAGGAGTCGAAGTCCACGCGGGCGTAATAATGAATGGGGATGCCGAGATTGTAGAGGATGGTTTGCTCGAGCAGTGGGATGGGGCCGCCTTCGACGTTCTTGGCGACGTTGATCACGGAATTGATGCGGCCCATGACGGCGCGACTCTTGGGGATGAAGACGTACAGATCGCGCGGGATGGAAAGCAGGGTGACGGTGTTGGCCGTTTTGTTGACGGACACGATGATCAACGTGTCGGCTCGATAGCCGCCGTTGGTGTCCGTTTTGTCGGAGCCGATGAGCAAGATATTTTTGATGTCATCTTCTTGTTTGATGCGCGGCACCGGACTGGGCACGGCGGTAACGGGCGTGTTCTCGGGCGTGAGGTAAAAATATTGAAGCGTGGGATCAAGCACGGTGCGGGCGGTGGGGGTGGCGGTGAGGGTGGGTTCGGGGGTAGAGGTGGGGGGCGGAGTGGTCGTTCCCACTCCGCTGTCGCTACGGGGCGCTGTCGCGGGGTGGTTGGGTGGTGGGGTGGTTGGGATGCTGGGTGGTTGAGAGGAAGTGGCGGCGGCGGTGAGTGAGGCTTCGACGCGCCCGGCAACCTGAGTCTGAAAGTCGAGGGTGGCTTGTGTGTTGGCCGATTCGCATGCGGCGATGATGGCAATGGCGGCGAAGAGTGAGCCGCCGATGAGGATTCGTTTTGTGGCGAGAGACATGGGGCGGATTATAGCAAAAGGAGGAAGGATGAGGGATGAACGATGAAAGAGGGAATGAACAATGAAGAACGAGACAATGAACAATGAACAGTGAACGGTGAACAGTGGAGGGCGGCTGATCGCAATCGGCCATTCGCCATTCGCCATCCGCTACTCACGGGCAGGCGAGGGGGCCGATGAAATAGTTTTGCGAGACGGATTGGCCGTCCGCAGAGTCAACGCGGGCGGAGCGGACGATGTTACTGCCGCACTCGGTAATAACTTGGATGGGGTTGCCCGATTGCGGCGTGCTTTCATCGTAGAAGGTGTGCGGCGATGCGCCGCCGGTGAACTCGATGCGGATGAAAGCGATGGCGCCGCTGGGCCGCGATGGATCGGGTTCGACGTGCGAAAGAAAGATGCCGGTGATGATCAGCGGTTCGGGGATGGGGGTGGGGGTGAAGGTTTGAGTGGGAGTTTGAGTTTCGGTGGGGGTGGGCGATGGAATGAACGGCACGAAGAGGCGCAAGCCGAATTTGATTTCGGTGTCGGGCAGGCAGTTGGCGTTTTGGAGTTGCGCGATGCTCACGCCGAATCGTCGGCTGAGTTCGAACAGTGTGTCGCCGCGCTGGACGGTGTAGGGCGCCCATGTGGGCGGCGGGCCGCAAGGAGTCGGTGGTTGGGTGGTTGGGTTGTTGGGTGGTTCGGTGGGTGGAGACTCAGTTTGAGTTGGGGTTGGAGTTTCGGTTTCAGTTGGAATGGGGGTTTGAGTTTGAGTTGGAGTTTGGGTTGAGGCCGGCGTCGGTGTCGGAGTCGCGGGGGTGGTGGGCAGGGCCGGGATGGAAGTTTCGGTGACGGCGGCTGTGGCGGCGGCGAGTTGGGTCGGTTCGAGGGCAACGGTTTGTCCGCCGCTTTCACCCAACGCCAAAAAGATTCCGCCGAGAACGGTGAGGGCGCTGATGAGTGCGATTGAAAGTCCGCCGAAGATTTCGCGGAGGGCGCGCATTAGTGATGACCGTTGGTGGGCAGGGAAACGTGGAAGGTGCTGCCGGCTCCCATTTCGCTATCCACCCAAATGCGGCCGCCCTGCGCTTCGGTGAGGGCTTTGGCGATGCTGAGTCCCACACCGGTGTCGCCGAGACCTTGAATGAGTGGGCGGTCGGCGCGATAGAAGCGGGCGAAGACTCGGTCGCGATCTTTTTCGGTGATGCCGCCGCCGGTGTCGCGGACGCTGAGCAGGAGGGTGTTATCGGTTTGGGCGCGGGCGGTGAAGATCACTTCGCTGTTGGGTTTGGAGGCGGCGCAGGCGTTGGTGAGCAGGCGGGAGATGATTTGGAAGATAGCGTCGCGGTCGGCTTCGACGGTGGGGATGTCGTCGGCGATGTCCATGCGCAGGCTGATGCTCTTTTCGCGAAACTGGGCGCCGACGCTGGTGAAGGCGTCTTCGATGACTTCGACGATCTCGAAGTCTTGCGCTTCGAGGGTGAGGGTGCCCGAGTCGATGGCGGTGAGGCGGATGAGGTCGTCGAGGGTGGTGGTCATGCGTTCGGCGCTGGCTTCGACTCGGTCGAGGAGGTTGCGTTGGAGTGCGCCGATGATGCCGACTGATTCGCCGAGCAGAAGATCGGTGTAGCCGATGATGGAGGAGAGGGGTTGGCGCAAATCTTGAATGAGGGAAACCAGCACGGCGGTTTGCGATTGGAGTGGGGAGGCGTTGCCGGTGTCGGCGGCGGTGAGGTGGGCGCGGAGGCGATCGAGTTCGCGGCGGGCGTTGGCGAGTTGGTTTTGCAGATCGGTGGCGTCGAGGGAGGGCGGGGCGGCTTGCGCGGCGGCGAGTTCTTTCGTCAGTCGGTCGATGTCGGCGCGAGAGTCTGCCAGTTGTTTTTGGATGTCGGCTAGCCCCGCAACAGCGGCGCGGGAGTCGGTGAGTTCGTCGGTGAGTCGCTCGATCTCGGCGCGAGATTGTTCGAGTTTGGCGTTGAGGGCAATCGAGTCTTCGATGCTGTCGAGGGTGAAAGGGGCAGGGGCGGCGGCGGGCTGTTGCTCCAGCTGCTCGATCTCGGCGTGAGCGTCGGCCAGCGCTTGAGCGATGCGTTCGCGTTCGGCCTGTATGGCGGCGAGGGCGTCGGCGTGGATGATGTCTTTGGAAGCGAGGTCGTCGCGCAGTTGATCGATGGCGGATTGCGCTTGAGTCAATCGCTCGTTGAGTGAGGCCAGTTCTTCGAGCGAGCGGCGATAACTGTTTTGCAGAGTGATCACTTCCGGCGAGTCTTCCGGCTCGGCGGGCTGAGGGGTGGCGGCTTCGGCTTGAATGACGGCGGCGAGGCTTTGGGCTTGAAGGAGGTTGCGCTTGGCTTCTTCTTTGGCTTCTTCGAATTCGCTGGCGAGGCGGGCGGCGCGTTCTTGCGCGGCGCTGACTTCGGCTTCGGCATTGGCGGCGCGGAGTTGGGCGCGTTCGAGTTCGGCGATGAGTTCGGCTGTTTGCTGAGTGGCGCCGCCCATTCGGGCGAAGGCTTTGGCCAGCGGTCTGGCGATGGAGGCGAGCAAATGATGATCGTCAGCCGCCCATTCTTTTTGAGTGAAAGACGACATGACGAGGACGCCGCCCATGTTTTGCCCGCTCTCTTCTTCGGCGAACGGCACCATGATGGCCGGGCCGGTTTGGGGGATGCCGAGGGCGAGCGAGAGGTTGTTGAGTTCCGATAGATGCGAATCGAGTCGCAGGCGCGCGGGGCGTCCGCGCGTGAGGGCGGAGACGACCGTGTTGACTCGGCGGGTGGGGATGGTGAAGCCCGGCAGGTGCATATCGCGGATGAGGTCGAAGGCGCTGGCGCAGGTGATGTCTTCGCTGTTGGCGGGCGGGGCGAAGACGAGGGTGATGTCGGCGAGAAGGGTGCGGCCTACGGCTTCGCTGATGCGTTGGGCAAACTCGGCGTCTTCGCTTCCGGCGGCGATGTGGGCAAGGGCGGCGGCGGCCTGAGGGGTGAGGGCCACTTTGGCTGGCGGCGTGGTGGCGACGAGTGGAGGCTGAGCCGGTGGGGGTGTTGGGGCAGGGGCCGGAGGCGGGCCGAGCGCGTGCCGATAGGCAATGACGGTGAAGAGAGGCAGGGCGGCCATCTCGGCAATGCGTTGCGCGGCGGGGTAGTTGTCGGTGATGATCGGATCGAGGAGGTGATACAACACTCCGGCGAGGAGGGTGAGAAAGAGCCCGAATCCCAATCCCCAATCGGCGGGGCGGAAGATGAGGAGGCCGACAAGGGCGAGAAGGATCGCGCCGAGTTTGGCGAGTTCCCAAATCGTGTCGTAGGGGTTGTAGGCCTCGCCCCTAATTCCGACGGGATACCATTGAAGGGCGAGGGCGATGTAGAGGATGACGATGCCGACGATGCCGAATCCGGCGAGCACATCGGCCCAGCGTTTGCCGGGCCGGAAGATGAGCGCCCAACCGATGAGGGCGATGGTGAGCAGGGCGATGGCGCGGTCGAGTGGGGCGAGAATGGCCGGGGCGGGGAAGAGGCCGTTGGCGCCGAGCGCGCCGAGCGCAAAGAGGAGTGCGCGTGCGCCTCCGGCCAGCCCGGCGCCGATGGTGAGCCGAACCGACTGCGAGGCCGAGCCGTGCCGCCACCAATGGCCGAGCGCGATGGCGAAGGCCGCTTCGAGCGCGAACAGAGTGAGGATATGATAGATCGCGCTCCCCTCGGGAGAGGTGACGACGGCGAAGGCTTGAATGAGAAATGACATTATTGAGGATTATAGCATGACGGTTTTAAGACGGCACGTTTGTTGCATCGATGAATCCGCGCCGCATTGACAGGCAGTTGAAACCGGGTAGAATGTGGCTTGCAAGATTGATGCCGAAGTGGCGGAATTGGCAGACGCGCTGCGTTCAGGGCGCAGTGGGGTCACACCCATGTGGGTTCAAATCCCACCTTCGGCACAGAGTCCCGGTTGAAGCGAACCGGGATTTTTGTTTGAGTTGCGCCCACATGCCGCTCGAAGTATTATTGTGGCGCAGAGGTGTTGCCAATGACGACAGATGTGAAACCGGCCAAGCCCGAAGCGAAGCCCCGCGAACACCGGCGTGGATTGAACATCTCCATGCCGCAGGTGGCGGCGGTGCTTGTGTTGGTGCTGGTGTTGTGGGTCATTATTGATTTCAACGGGCGCATCCAAACCGAACAGCGCATTTCTGCGGAAGCGGATCAGTTGAGCGTTGAGGTCACCGCATTGGCGGCCACCCAATCGGCGCTGGCGACTGAATTGGCTTACGTGTCATCGGATGCGTACGTGGCCGAGTGGGCGCACCGCGATGGCCGATACGTTCAACCGGGGGAGGTGTTGGTCGTTCCCGTGCCGGCCGAGGCGGTGACGCCGACTCCGATCCCGCGCCCCACGCCTCAGCCGACTCCGTCGAGCAACCTTCAGATCTGGCTCGATCTCTTTTTTGCCAACGGTTCTTGACCGGTTGAAAGCCGGAGGCTATAATGCGGCGCAATGCGCAAGGCCATGAAGCCGATATTGATTGTGGATGACGCGACCACCAACAATGATGTCTCCAGCCGGAGGCTTCGATTGATTGTGTTCGCGTGATAACTTGCCGATACAGTGAAGCCGCCCGGTTGCCACAGCCGGGCGGCTTTTGTTTTTAGGAGATATGCCATGCTCAAGACTCATACCTGCGGAGAACTTCGCGTCGATCATATCGGCCAAACGGTCACGTTGGCTGGGTGGGTGAATCGCCGCCGCGATCAAGGCGGCCTGATCTTCATTGACTTGCGCGATCGCTGGGGCATCACCCAAACGGTGGCCGATCAAAACAATATCGCCGCGCACGCGGTGATGGAAGAACTTCGCAACGAATACGTTGTGCAAGTGAAGGGCAGGGTGAGAGCGCGGCCCGCCGGGAGCGAGAACCCCAAACTGGCCACCGGCTCGATAGAAGTGGAAGCGCTGGAAGTGACACTGCTCAACCCGGCCAAGACGCCGCCGTTTTACATCAATGAAGAGGCGGCGGTGGATGAAACATTGCGGCTGAAATATCGTTACCTCGATCTGCGCCGTGAGCGGATGCGCAACAATCTCGTCTTGCGCCATAAGATCACTCAGTTCATTCGCAACTATCTCGACGGGCAGGGCTTCATCGAAGTCGAGACGCCCATTTTGTTCAAGACCACGCCCGAAGGCGCGCGCGACTATCTCGTGCCCAGCCGTGTTCATCCCGGAAAGTTTTATGCCCTGCCGCAGTCGCCTCAGCAGCTCAAACAACTTCTGCAAGTGGCCGGAGTGGAAAAGTATTTTCAGATCGCCCGCTGCTTCCGCGACGAAGATCAACGGGGCGACCGCCAACCGGAATTCACCCAGCTCGATATGGAAATGTCGTATGTTCGACGCGACGATGTGATGAATTTGGTCGAAGGGTTGATCACTGCGCTGGTCGAAAGCGTGAGCGACAAAAAGATTTTGCAAAAACCCTGGCCGCGCTTTACCTACCAGGAGGCAATGGAGCGCTTCGGCGATGACAAGTTCGATCTTCGATACGGCATGGAGTTGCAGAACGTGACTGAGCTGGCGAAAGGATCGGGCTACAAGATTTTCGACGAGGCGGAGCAGGTGAAGGCGATCGTCGTATCGGGCGGCGCAAGTTACAGCCGCAAGCAGATCGATGAAATGACCGAATTTGCCAAATCGTTCGGGGCCAAAGGGTTGGCGTGGGCCGCGCCGGGCGGTGCGGAGGGCGCGCGCTCGTCGTTCGGCAAATTCGTCGGCGAGGATCGATTGAAAGCAATGATGGAGAAGATCGGCGCGAAAGACGGCGACCTGGCGTTGTTTGTGGCGGACAAAGCGACGGTGGTGGCCGGAGTGCTCAGCCGTATGCGCGCCGAGTTGGCGGCCCGACTCGACCTCGCCGATCCGAATGTGCTTGCGTTCTGTTGGGTCATCGAGTTCCCGCTGTTTTCGTGGAGCGAAGAGGAACAGCGATGGGATCCGAATCATCACCTCTTTACCTCACCGCTGCCCCAGGATATTCCGTTGCTCGACGCCGATCCGGGCAAGGCGCGCGGCGCGCAATACGACATGGTCTGCAACAATTATGAGGTGGCTGGCGGCTCGATCAGAATCCACGACCGCAAGTTGCAAGAGAAGGTGTTTCAGTTGATCGGCCTGCCGTTTGAGGTAGCGCAGGAGCGATTCGGCCACATGCTGGAGGCGTTCGAGTTCGGCACGCCTCCGCACGGCGGCATCGCTCCGGGTATCGATCGGTTGGCGATGCTGTTGGCGGGCGAGCCAAACATCCGCGAAGTGATCGCCTTTCCCAAATCACAACAGGCCTCTGATTTGATGGCGGGCGCACCATCGCCGGTGGAGCCGAAGCAATTGAAGGAACTGCACATTGCCATCGAAGGGTGAACATGAGTTGTGAGGATGATGCTCGCAACCCTTGACGCTTCGGTGGGCGTGTGTTATAGTGCCGTCGCGCTGAGAAAAGACATCGGCGCATTTTTATCGGTGCGGGGTAGAGCAGTGGCAGCTCGTCGGGCTCATAACCCGGAGGTCCTAGGTTCGAATCCTAGCCCCGCTACTAAACAGACACCTTAGACCATTGGTCACAAGTTAAGGGTTTGACGCGGTTGTCAAGCCCCAAACGCGATGAAAACTCGCCGTGAGGCAAAGTTGCACATCGCAAAAGCGGCACTAAAGGCAATACGGTTCGGTTAGCGCGCCCG
>VGOW01000074.1 GCA_016875735.1 Chloroflexota bacterium
TCTGCCGGATCAGGTTCAGCAACTCGGTATAGACCGGACGCGCCTGCACGGCCAAGCGCGCTTCTGCCTGACACAGCCCGCCCCGGCTCACCGACAAGCCAAACCCGACCGTCAACACTTCAGCCACTGATCCACTGTTGTTCAACCCAGAGCATAAAAAAAGTGCTCGACGCGCTGCTGTTGCCGCTTCCCGGCGTAACCGCCGGGAAAATGTTCGGCTACCCGGCCTACTACGTTCACCGAAAACTTTTCGCTTGCGTGTACGGCGATGGAGTTGGAGTGAAAGTGCCTGAGGCGATGGCAAACGAATTGCTAACGCAAAAGCACATCGTTCCGTTTCAACCGATGGGCAGGGCAAGGATGCGCGAATGGATTCAAATCAACCGTGCCTCTTCGGAAGACTACGAGCAGGATCAAGAGGTTTTTCATCGCGCGGCTCAGTTCGTCGGCGCTCTCAAAAAAGCCGGGAGGTTGAAGCCGCCTTCCCCCGCTCCCCAAAAACGAAAACGCCCGCAGACATAGCGGGCGTTTTTGATAGAATTGCTTTGTGCGGTCGGAGGGAGTTGAACCCTCACGTCTTACGACACATGGCCCTCAACCATGCCTGTCTGCCAATTCCAGCACGACCGCTCAGCGTCGCTTTTGGGCAACGCGCGATCATTATACCCGACCGATACCCTTTGTCAATGAACCGTCCCCGCCTGTACGACCTCCCGCTCTTCCCCCTCAACACCGTGCTCTTTCCGGGAATGCCCCTGCCCCTCCACATCTTCGAAGAGCGATACAAAGTGCTGATCAACGACTGCCTGCGCGATCATGCGCCGTTCGGAGTCGTGCTCATCAAATCAGGATCGGAAGTCGGCGCCCCCGCCGAGCCGCACCTCGTCGGCACCAGCACCCGCATCCTCTCCGCTCAACGTCTCCCCGAAGGGAAACTCAACATCGAAACCGTCGGCGAAGATCGATTCCGCATCCTCGAACTGCGGCGTGACCGCCCCTACCTCTCGGCCACCGTCGAAAACTTCCCGATGGCCGACGCCGATCCGGCTATCATCGCCGCTCTCGCCGGGCGACTGCGCCCGTGGGTGAGCCGATACATGACTCTGCTGGCGAAGGCCGCCGACACCCCCTTCGACCCCAGCCGCATCCCCAGCGAACCCCTCGCGCTCGGCTACCTCGCCGCCATCGTCTTGCAGACTCCCACCGCCACGAAACAAACCCTCCTCTCCCTGCCCTGCCTCACCGACCTGCTCGACAGCGAACGGCGGCTCTACCGCAACGAGATCGGCATCCTCAAAAACCTTCTCACCCAAACCCCCGCCGACGACGCGCCCTTCTCCCCAAACTGAGTCGCGTGGCCTTCCAGCGTGGCGAGTCGAACGCTGATAAACGCGGATCGAGCGGATGAATACGATCGATCCTTTGGCATTGATTAGCGTTCATCCGCCCCATCCGCAAAATCCGCGCACCGATCTCGAATCAGCACATCGCCCCCATTCGCTCATTCGCGCCATTCGTGATTAAATATCGCCATGATCACCGAGACTCCCGCACCCCGCCTCTCCCCGCTGGCCGTCATCGTTTTTGTCGCCGCCGCGCTGTTCATCCCCTGCGGCCTCTTCGGCTTCCACTTCATCCTTTGGTCAATGGAGCAGACCGCGCTCGCCACCGCCAGCCTCGCCCCACTGGCGCACGCCGGAAAGATCGGCTTGGCCGCGCAAGCCATTGTGCTCCTCGCTCTCAGCGGATTGCTGTACGGCTTCGCCCGTCAGCCACGTCTGCGCCCCATCTATCAGTCGTGGCTCATCGCCGGAGCAGTTGCCATTCCCGCCGTCGTCCTTCGTTTCCTCGGCCCCAATCAAGATCAGCTCGGCTCGATGATTCAGATCGCCCTCGCTTTTCTCTTCATCGCGCTGGCCTTCATCATTCGCCGCAAGTCACTTCAATTCAACGCCCGCCCGGCCATCAGCGCATTGGCCTTCGCCCTGTTCGCCATTTGGCCGTTCGCGCTCTACGGCGCGCTCGGCTCCCCGCCCGATGCTCTGCTCAACATCATCGCCGGGTTAGCCTTTGGTCTGCTCGCCGCACTGCTCGCCTCCACGAGCGCCGGCAACTTTTGGCTCAACGGACTCGGCAATGCCGCGCTGTTGGCCATGCTGGGATCGGCTTACGGATACGATGGCGGGCAACTGATCCTCGCCGCCATCCTTCCGATCTTTGGATTCGCCGTCGCCGCCCTTTCACCGTCGGTCGCCGCCGCCGCCGTATTCGTCGGAGTCGTGGCCGCCGCCCCGCTCATGTTCTTCGACCCCACCGAATTCACCATCGTGCTCGGCGGCGGCGAGATCGGATCGTGGGCCGCGCGCGCGGCGCTCATTATGATCGGATGGGGCGGCGCGATCAGTTTGGCGATGTGGCTCATTGGCAAATGGGCCGGGCGGCCAAAGACAGTCGCGCTGCCGTTGGCGGCCTCCCTGATCTCGTGGGCCGGGCTTCTGTTCATCGTTTACGCTTTCGGGCAGAGAGGCTTTCACGGCGATCGCCTTTTCGTCATCATGAAAGATCAGGCCGACGTGTCGGAGGCATATGCCATCGGAGATCGCAACGCGCGACTTGAGTTTGTGTACGGCACGCTCATCGCGCACGCGAACACCACGCAGGCCGACTTGCGAAACACACTCGACCGATTCGGTGCGCGCTACAAACCGTACTATCTCGTGAACGCGCTGGAAGTGGAGGGCGGCACGCCGGTGCGGTTGTATCTTGCGACGCGCTCCGATGTGGATCGGGTGATCGACAGCCCGCGCCTTCGCCCTCTGCCAGAGCCGATCGCCGCCAGCCCGGGCTTCGATACGACGGTTGCTCAATCGCCGGGATGGAACATCACTCTCATCGGCGCGGACAAAGTGTGGAACGAGTTCGGCATCACCGGGCAGGGCGTCATCATCGGCCAGTCCGATTCGGGTGTGGATGGGAATCATCCCGCACTGCGCGACTCGTATCGCGGACTCGAAGAGGGCGATGATTACAATTGGTTCGATCCGTGGGACGGGACGTCGTCTCCGAACGACGAAGGCGGGCACGGCACGCACACGCTGGGCACGGTGTTGGGCGGCGGCGGAATCGGAGTCGCTCCGGGCGCGCAGTGGATCGGGTGTGTGAATCTCAATCGCAATCTCGGCAACCCGGCGCTGTATCTCGATTGCATGCAATTCATGCTTGCGCCGTTCCCGCAAGGCGGCAACCCATTGGCCGACGGCGACCCGGCGCGAGCCGCGCACGTGCTCAATAACTCGTGGGGTTGCCCGCCGATTGAGGGGTGCGATCCCAATTCGCTGAAGCCCGCTGTCGAGGCTCTGCGCGCCGCCGGAATTTTTGTGGTGGTCTCCACTGGCAACGACGGCCCGAACTGCGAAACGGTGAACGCGCCGCTGGCGCTGTACGATTCGGTGTTCTCGGTGGGGGCGATTGACGCCTTCGGCAACGTGGCCGACTTCAGCAGTCGCGGCCCGGTGGCGGTGGACGGCTCGGGGCGAATCAAGCCGGACATTGCCGCGCCGGGCGTGGAGGTGTTTTCATCCCTGCCCGAAGGGACGTACGGCGCGAACAGCGGCACGTCGATGGCCGGGCCACACGTGGCCGGGGTGGTGGCGCTCCTGTGGTCAGCGCAACCGACTCTGGTGGGCGACATGGATCGCACCGAGCAGATTCTGATCGACACGGCTCAGCCATTCTTCGGCGCTGTGAACGGATGCAGTGAGGGGAACGCGCCCAGCACCGCTTACGGGTTCGGGGTGGTGGATGCGTATCGCGCGGTGGCGGCGGCGTTGGGGAAATAGTTGAGCAATGGTTTACTTGTGCTAGTTTTGGAAGCGTGCTAAATTAACACCCTCGCTAGAATGCACAATCACAATCGCCCTGAGGGGTCTGCTATGACTTTCAGAGAAATCCCAGATATTGTGGTCGGACGGTTGCCCGTATATTTGCGCGCCCTTTCACGGATGATGCAGGAAGGGCAGAGCATCACGTCGTCGAAAGAGCTCGGCGAGCGGCTGGGCATTAGCTCAGCGCAAATCCGCAAAGACCTTTCGCACTTTGGCGAGTTCGGCAAGCAGGGCACCGGCTATCAAATCGAATACCTCACCGAGCAGTTACAGCGCATTCTCAAAGTGAACACCGAATGGGAAGTGGCGCTGGTGGGCGTGGGCGATCTCGGCCACGCCCTCGCGCACTACAACGGCTTCGTCAATCGCGGGTTTCGCATCTCCGCGCTGTTCGACGCCGACCCGGCGAAGATCGGCACATCGGTTGGGGAACTAAAAGTGATGGATGCGGCGACGATGGTGGAAGAGATTCGCGCGCGCGGGCTCAAGGTGGCTATGCTGGCCGTTCCCGCCGACAAAGCGCAGACCGTTGCCAATCAACTCGTCGAGGCGGGCGTGAAAGGCATTCTCAATTACGCGCCCATCAACATTTCCACGCCCGACGGCGTGCGCGTGCAATACATTGACCCGGTCACCCACCTACAGCGGATGACGTTTTATTTGTAGGGGCGATTCGCGAATCGCCCTTACCCGAATCGCCTCTTACGGCGCGGACTGCAATTGAATGATGAGACTGCTGTAGGCGGGCAGTGCGGGCAGTGGTTTGTAATCGTCGAACCCGCCCTGCCCGTTGGTGATCAGAGTCGCCAACCCGCCCCCTCCCAAAATGGGCGCCGCCACGTATTCCCCCGCCAGCGGCCCCGACTCCAACGCCAATCCGTAATCGCTCACACTCTCTCTGCTCAAGTTCACCACCACCAAAACAAGTTCATCGCCGCCCGCGCGCAAGTTGGCAAACACCGACGAGTTGCCCGACTCGACAGTCAACGATTCGCCCACACGCAGAGCGGCGTGATCGTTGCGAATGCGGATCAGCGCGCGATAGTGAGTCAACAGCGAGTCGGACGCCGCCGATTGCGCCGCTACGTTTTTCGCCACGTAATCTGGATTCAAATCCCGCCACGGAGTCCCGGTGGTGAAGCCGCCGTTCGCCTCTGCTGTCCACTGCATCGGCAGGCGAATATCCTCATCGGGCTTCTTGCCCAGCATCCCGATCTCTTCGCCGTAATAGATGAACGGCGCGCCGGGCGAGGTGAGCAACAGCGTGGCCGCCAGTTTCGCGCGCGGCACATCGTCGCCCAACGCCGACATCACCCGATCCTGATCGTGATTGGTGAGAAAGGCGGCAAACTGCCCCGCCGGAAACTGCTTCACGTCAATCGGTAGAACGTCGTTCACTTTGCTGGCATTGCGCATGCCCACGCTGAACACCATCGCCTTCGCCAGATCGAAATCGAACACGAGATCGAGTTCGTCGCCCTGCGCGTATTTCGCCGCCATCACCGTGCCATCGAACACTTCGCCCACCACCATCGCTTCGGGGTTGACGCTTTTGTAGAATGCGCGGAAGCCGCGAAGCCATTCGTGAGTCAACTCCGAATTCGATTGAACGGCCCCCTGCTCCACCAAATGTTTGGCCGCGTCGAGTCGGAATCCGTCCACGCCCATTTCGTCCAGCCAGTAGCGAGCCACGCTCTGCATTTCGGCGGTGACGGCGGGTGAGCGGTAATTCAAATCGGGCATGTGCTCGGCGAAGAGGCCGTAGTAAAAATCGCCCGATGCGCTCTCGCGCCAGCCGCCGCCCGTCGGCTCCGACTCGGCCCACACGTACCAATCACGATACAGCGAACTGCGATCCTGCGACTGCAGGAACCACGGATGCTGATCGGAAGTGTGATTGAGCACGAAATCGACGATGACACGGATGCCGCGCCGATGGGCTTCGGCCATCAGCCGCTTGAAGTCGTCTGCCGTGCCGTAGTCGGGGTTGACGGCGTAATAGTCGGTGACATCGTAGCCGTGATAATGAACGGCGGGGTTGATGGGCATGAGCCAAATGCCGGCGACTCCGAGATCGGCGGCGGTGGCCGGGTCGCCGTCGTTGAGATAATCGAGTTTGGCGATCACGCCGTTGAGGTCGCCGATGCCATCGCCGTCAGTATCATAGAAACTGCGGACGAAGATTTCGTAGAAGACGGAGTCGTTCCACCACGGGAAGCCGTCGGTTCCGAGGGGGAGGCCGGATACGGGAGAGACGGCGACGGGCGTGGCCACCGGGCCGCAGGCGGCAACCAGCGAGAGGCAGGCAAGGGCGAGAAAAACGCGCCGCGCCAGAGTCGCCGGTTTCATTCTTCAGCAATCCCGATCAAGAAGCCGCGCAAAAGATATTTCTGCAAAACGAAGAAGATGATCACCACCGGCACGCTCATCAGAATGGCCGCCGCCGAGAGTCGGCTCCACGAAATGAAGCCGGTGTTGAGCAGGCCCCAGATCGCCATGCCGAGCGTCACTTTGTCGCCGCTGTCCACAAACAGCCAGCCGATGGCGAATTCGGAATAGCCGATGAGAAAGGCGATGAGCGCGGCGACAGCGATGGAAGGCAGGGCCAGCGGGAGAGTGATGCGCCAAAAGGCGATGAGGTCGGTTGCGCCGTCGAGGAAGGCCGACTCTTCGAGTTCGCGGGGCACCGATTGAAAGGCGGCGCTGGCGGGAGCGGCAAAAGCGCGGCGGCGTAGGCGAGTTTGGTTAGCGGCGGGTGCTCGTAGTTGTAATCGTAATTGACGATGGAAGCGAGATCGCGATCCCGCGCCGCCTCTGCGTAGTGTTGAGCGGCGATCAAGTAATCATCTTCGTCAAAGTCTATCGGCAGCATCACCGCCGCGCGCCAACGCAATCCAAAGGCGATGGCCGTGGCCAGCAGAATCGAAACGACGGCAAGCCAACGTCGAGAATCATTCATGTCTCAAATCAAACGGGGCGAGTGCGCGCTCGCCCCGCCTAGGTGTTTCGATGAATCGCTCGGCCTCACTTCACACTGCCGATAGTCAACCCGCTCACGATATACCGCTGGAGAACCAGATAAACAACGGCGACCGGCAGGGCCACCATTAAAGCCATCGCCGAGAACTTCGACCACGGCGTGTCGCCGGAGAACTGGCCGGTCATATTCCACAGCGACATGGCCAGCGTAAAATCTTTGGGGTTGGAGAGGAATTGCCACGACATGATGAACTCGGTGAAGCCGGTGAGGAAGGCGAGGAAGCCGGTGACGGCCAGCGCGGGAATAGCCAGCGGAAGGGTGACGTAGACGAACAGCTGGTTGGGGTCGGCGCCGTCGATGCGAGCGGCCTCTTCGAGGTCTTTCGGAATGGTGTCGAGGTAGCCTTTGAGATTCCAAATAGCGAACGGCAATTGGGTGGAGGTGAGAGCCAGCCCCACGCCCCACAACGAGTTACGCATGTTGAATTCGATGGCGCCGATGTCGATGTTGATGCGGTTGAGCAGCACGAAGAGCGGCGCGACGGTTGCCACCGAGGGGAGCATGAGCACAGTGATGACGCTGACCATGAGGGCGCGGCGGCCCTTGAACTCGAAGCGAGAGAAGGAATAGGCCGCCAACACACCGACGAAGATAGAAGCGAAGGCCACGCCAAAGGCCAAGCGGAACGAATTAAAAGCCAACTCGGCGAAGCTGACCGGGTTGTTGGTGGGCTGTTTGATCACTTGAGTATAGGCGGTGAGCGACGCGCCGGGCGGGATGAGGTTGAGTTCGGTGGGGCGCGAGATGTCGCGCGGGTCGAGCGACAGGCTGACCACCCAAGCAATGGGGAACAGCACAGCGAAGGCGATGAACAGCGCAAGGGCCTGATACAGCAGTTGCTTGCCGAGAGGGAGTCTATCAGACATCGTAACGCTCCGTGGCTTTGGTGAATCGATTGGTGAGCAGGGTGAGGCCGAGCAGCACGAAGAAGATGATCACGCAGAAGGCGGCCGCCATTCCGTAGAGGCGCTGGCCGTTGACGAGATCGTATGCCGTGGTCACCATGATCTGTGTTTTCCGCAATGGGCCGCCGCCCGACATCATATAAATCAAATTGAAGAGATTGAAAGTCATGATGATGCCGTACATTGCCGCAGGCACCATTGCCGGGCGGATAAGCGGCAGGGTGATATTGAAAAACTGCTGAGTCGGGCTCGCGCCGTCGATGGCCGCCGCCTCATACAAATCCCCCGGGATGCTTTGCAGTGCGCCCGTGGCAACAATAGTCATAAACGGCCAGCCCAGCCAGATGTTGGTGATCAGCATTGCGTAATACGACAGAGGCAAAGCCTGGCCGGGAAGGAGCCAGGCCAGAGGCGGCTCAATCGATTCCATCCAGCGGATGCGAAAGACTTCCGGAGCAACGCCAAAAACTTGGCCTATCGAGGCCATCGCCAAATTGATGGCGCCAGAATCTTGATCGAACATGTTGCGCCATACGGTGGCGATGACCAGCGTGGGCAGTACGATGGGCAAGATGTAGATGGCGCGGTACACCTTCTTGAACCACAAGCCTTTCACGTTCAGCAGAACGGCGATGAGGATACCCAGCGCGACATGAATGGGAACGTTCGAGAACGTCCAAAACAGGTTGAAAGCAAGCAATCGCCAGAAACTGAAGTTCTGAACTTTTTGGGCCAGCACGCCAGTGAAGATGTCGATGTAGTTTTTGAGGCCGATCAAGTTCGGCGCGGGGGCGTCGAAGCGCAAATTGGCAATGCCGTAATCGGTGAACGACATCCACACTTGAAACAAGAGCGGATAGAAAGTGATCAGGCCCATCACAAAGAAGGCTGGAACGAGGTAACCATAGGCCGCTCGCGCACTGGCCGTCGAAGCCAGCCATCTTTGGAAAGGGGTTTGCGCCTCAGATGGCGCTTCCTGCCAATCGTTCGCTGTGTTGGCCATGTCCGCATCCTCCACGTCGTGTTGTCTGCATGATTCTAGCACGATGCAAAAAAAGAAGCGCTGATAGGGTGCACAATATCAGCGCTTCTCATTCATGTTACCTCACAGAGAGATTACTTGCCGTTGGCCGTGTTCATCGCGGCGCAGGCTTCGGCCACTGCATCGGCCGGAGAGAGCGCGCCTTCGACTGACTTCGTCCACGCATCGCCGAACGGCCCCCAGAAGTTGCCGAACTCTTTGCTCTGCGGGCGCGGGAAACCGGTGGCCGACGCTTGAGCAAATCCGGCCAGAAGCGGATCCGCCGACGACACATCCGAGCGAATCGGCACGTGCCCGGCTTCGTTGGTGTAAATCTGCGACGAGTCTTTATTGGTGAGGAACAACGCCAATTCGACGGCGGCATCTACGTTCTTGCTGTTGGGGTTGAGATAGAAGCCGTCGATGCCGTTGAGCGGGCTGGCGTTGCCGCCCGGGCCCTTGGGCATGGGCACCACGCCGAGTTTGTCGCCGAGGTCTTTCTTGTAATCGGCGAGCGCCCACGGGCCGTTCACGAACATGGCCGCCTGCCCTTGCCGGAACGGAGTCTCGGCCTTGCCGTAATCCGGCTCGACCGTCGCGCCAGCGGCCTTGAGGTCGAGGATGTACTGCATGGCCTCAGCCCAACCGCCCTGATCGGCAATGCACTTGCCGCCGCTATCTATGAGTTGGCCGCCGAATGCGCCGGTGAAGCCGTACATGTGATACGCGCCGAGGAAGAGGTTGAGGCTCGTGCCGCCTTCCACTGCCGCCATGAGTTCATCGGTGGTGGTGGGCGGAGTGGAAACCAAATCCTTGTTGTAATACAGCGCCACGGCCTTCGCCGATTCGGGAACGCCGTACAGTTTGCCATCCACCTTCATGCCTTCAACGCCGGGGCCGGATACTGCATCCAGCTTGCCAGCCAGTTTGTCGTCGAGCGCCAGCACCAAACCGCCGCGCGCCCAGTTGCCGAGGTCGTCGTTGGGGGCCACGAACATGTCGGGGCCGCTGCCCGCCGCCACTTCGGTCTGATACTTGTTGAAGATGTCGCTGAAGGGGATCTGCAGGACGCTGATGGTGTAGCTGGGGAAATTCGCTTTGGCATTCTCGATCAGTTTTGCCAGTGTGGCTTCTTCGGCGCTGCCGGTCTGATACGCATGCCAGAGGGTGAGTTCGACCTTGGGGGCTTCGGTGGCGCCGCCGCCGCAGGCCGAGAGAACCAATGCGGCGATGACCATGAGGCTCAACGCCAGCAACATATTCTTTTTCATTTCGAGTCTCCTCCTAAAACTGATTCTGCCAGTTGTGATATGTTGAATTGTGCGGCACTGTAACGATCCGTTTACGAAATTGTTTTGCAGCAATCACCTCCTTGAAAGATTGCGCTGGATGAGCGTTACCGCGCAGGAACACGACCCGCTATCCGGCTTCGACGTAACTGTGAAAGGTATGCGTCAACCCCAACGAGACGGCGCCCATCACGGTGGAACGTCTTCCCAGAGAGCCAACGTCAACGCGCGTGGCTTGCAGTGACGGCCTCATGCTCCTCTCGGCCACAGCGGCTCGAACCGAGTTGAGCAGAATATCGCCCGCCCCAACAACTCCTCCGCCCAACAAAACCAGCCCGGGGTTGAGGAGATTGATGAGGCTCGCCAACGCACTGCCGATATGCCTCCCGGCATCGCTCAACAACTGCTGGGCCACTGCATCTCCCTCTTTGGCCGCCTCGGCCACATCGCGCGCCGTCAACTCGCGCGCGGCGCTGATAGCGGTCAGCGCCGTGCGCTGGCCCGCTTTGATCGCCAACTGCGCGCGTTGGGCAATGGCCCGGCCTCCGGCCATCGCCTCAAGGCAGCCATAGTTGCCGCACGTGCACGGCGGCCCGTCTTCGCTGATCGTCACGTGCCCGATCTCGCCAGCCGTGCCCAGCACGCCGCGATAGATCTGCCCGTCGAGCAAAATGCCGCAACCGATGCCCGTGCCGATCTTAATATACGTCAGATTCGATTCGTTTTTGCCAGCGCCGTACGACCATTCGCCCAGCGCTCCCAAATCTGCATCGTTGTCAACGTACACCGGCTTTGCCCAGCGCTCGCGCAAATACTTTTGGATCGGGAAACCATCCCAGCCCGGCATGATCGGCGGCGCAACGACCATCCCAAGTTTCGACACCACCGGGCCGGGGACGCCGACAGCCACCGTCACCACCGACTCCCACAAACACCCGGCCTGCCGTAGCATCTCATCCACCGCGCGGCCCACCCGGTCGAGGCCCGCTTCCGGCCCGCTGGCAATATCGAACCCCAACTCACACTCGGCCAGCGCACGGCCCCTCAAATCGGCGACGACGACGATGAGATGCGTGGCCCCGATGTCAATACCCACCACCCGCCCCACATCCGGATTCAGTTCGAGAATCGTGGGGCGCCGCCCCCCCCGCGAAGCGCCCACCCGCGCCTCGCGCACCAACCTCGCGTCAATCAGCTCTTCGACAATGGCCGACACCGTCGCCCGACTCAACTTCGTGTTGCGGGCCATATCGGCGCGAGAAATGCCATCATGGGTTTCCCGGACTGCGTTAAATATCGCCGCTTTGTTTAGCCGCCTTATGATGCTAGACTCAGATATTGTCTTCGTGGGGTGGAGAGCCTTGATTGCCACAGCATATCAGAGGAAATGAGCGACTCCATCATAGCACGGGCGGCGAGTTTGTCAATTCCTAAAACAAACTCAGCCCGTTTCCGAAACCGGAGTCGAATATCCGATTCGGCTTGAGAAACGGCTGGCGGCCACCCACCATGAAAGTTTAAGTTGACTGCCCCGAATCAGTGTGCCATAATCAACCCATCATCGTCCGGGAAGCCGGAACCATTGTTCGCCCGCGAGGGCCGCTATCCTTATGAAAGGAGGAGGTGGTGTCCACTATGAGTAACAGTCACAAACCCTGCGCTGTGGCACCCCTCCTCGGCTAACCGCCGGAAGTGCCACAGCGCAAACAAACAGCCCCGCCAAAGTCGGCGGGGCTGTTTGCTTTTCTGCGACTGAAGGTAGCCGCCTCACTGTTGCACAGTCACCGGAGTCCCGCTGGAGGCCCAATTGAATGCCCACTCGGCCTCCGCTGTCGGCATATTCACGCATCCGTGACTCATGGGCGTGCCAAAGTTGTTGTGCCAATACGTGCCGTGAAGCGCGTAGCCCTGATAAAAATACATCACGTACGGCACGCCCGGCAAATCGTATCCGGGCCCGCGCATCCGCTGCGAGGTATATCGCAGGTAGATGTAATACGTGCCCGTCACCGTGAGGTACGGCCACCGCCCCGACGAGATGAGCGTCGAGCGCACCAGCGTATCACCCTCGTATGCGTACAACATTTGATCCGAAAGATCGACGAGAAAACGTTTGCCGCCGCCAGACGGCGCGGCGGGCGCGGCCACTGCCGATGTGTCGGTCGGGGCGGGAGTCGTTGCGGCGTCGGTGGTCGGAGTCGTCGGCGCCCCCGCGCCGGGGATGGTGAGTCGCTGTCCAACGTAGATGGTGTTGCCCGCCAGTCCGTTGGCCGTTTGAATCGCCGACACGCTCACTCCATACTTCAGCCCGATCCGAAACAGATTCTCGCCGCGCTGAACGACGTGAACGCCGCTGGAGGAAGCCGCCGCCGGTTGAGACTCCGGAGTGGTATTCGTCGCCGCGCCGGGAATGACAAGCACTTGCCCGGTGTAAATGATGTTGCCCACAATGCCGTTGGCCGAGCGCAGCGCATCCACCGACACGCCGTGATTGAGGGCGATGCGGAACAACGTTTCACCGGCTTGAACCGTGTGCGTGCCGCCGTCGGCGCGGGCCGCGCCCGCGCGCAGGAATACGGCAACCAGCACAGCGGCCATGATGATTTGGCGCATGATCACTCTCCTCTCGGCCTCATCGTAGCCCACAAAACGCGGGGGCGCATTTCAATTGTGGAGCAGGGTTGTGGCTCGGCAGAAACGAGCCGCAACAAACTGGCGCGCAGGCGCACAACGAGTTTGGCTGGCGGCGCAACTTTTGCCCCTGTGCGGTGTTTCACACAGCGGAGGGAGTCCACCCATGACCAAAACCGCTATCGTCACCGACAGCACCGCCTACATCCCCGATGATCTCCGCGCGCGATACAACATTCATGTTGCGCCCCAGCAGCTCATTTGGGGAACGGAAACGTTCCGGGACGGCATTGATATTTCGCCCACCCAATTCTATCAACGACTCCGCGTTGATAAAGTGAATCCCAAAACGTCGCAGGCCTCGCCGGGCGCATTCAAAGAGTTGTACGAGGCGGCGCTGAAGGAGGCCGACGCCGTGTTGGCGATCGTCATCTCCAGCAAATTTTCGCAGACCTTCAACTCGGCCACTCTCGCCAAAGCCGACATGCCCGACGCGCAGATCGAAGTGGTGGACTCGCAGACGACGGCGATGGCCATGGGCTTCTTGTGCATCGCCGCCGCCAAAGCCGCCGCCGACGGCAAATCTTTGGCCGATGTGAAGAAACTGGCGGAGGACAACATCGCCAAGACAGGTGTTGCCTTCGTGGTCGATACGCTCGACTACCTCCATCGTGGCGGGCGCATCGGCGGGGCGCAGCGGTTCATTGGCAATGTGCTCAGCATGAAGCCGGTGTTGCAAGTGCTTGATGGCCGAATAGAAGCGCTGGAGCGCGTGCGGACGAAAAAGAAAGCCATCGATTTCGTGCTCGGTCACCTCGCCGACAAAGTGGCCGGGAAGCCGAATCTCCAATTGGCAACCCTGCACGCCGACGCCGAAGCCGAAGCGCGCGAACTACTCGACGCCGCCTCCAAACGATTGAACCCGGTGGAGACGGTGCTGGCGCAAGTGAGTCCGGTGGTGGGCACCCACACCGGGCCCGGCACGGTGGGGCTGGCGTGGATGACCGATTGAGAGCCACATCAAAGAATCAAAAGGCCCTTCGGGTTACGGAAGCCCGAAGGGCCTTTTTGGGTCTGCTTGCAGTTATCGCCCACCCGTCACGCCGCGAACGGAGTCGCAGGCCGGACAACTGCCGCCAGGCCGGATCATCGCGTAGCCCGCTTGCGGATCCGAATCGAAGTTCGTGAGATCGACATTGAAAATGATCAGCAATCGCGTCTTGCCCTGATCGCGCGAAAGGCGCACCGCGTCGGCCAAGTATTGCGCCTGCTCGGCAACAGTCAAATTGTACGGCGGCTTCCACAAATAGCCGCCCGGCACCGTCCCCCACTCCTGCCCGGAGAGATACCCCAACTCGGTGAAGCACAACTTTTTCTTTCCGCCTGCCGCGTTGTAATACGTGTCCACCATCGTTTCATAGTAGCGCGTGTAATGGTTGGGGTTGCCGCGCGGGTCGCCCGACGACTGCGTGGGCGGCACCACGCCTTCATTGTAATGGATGCCGATGCAATCTATGTAGTTCAATCCACCCGCTGCCACCAATCCTTCGATGTACGGTTTGTCGTCGCATCCGCCGCCGCCGCACCCGCCGAAGAACCCGGTGGGCGCCGGAGCGCCGGAGACCACCAACGTGCCGCCGTTCTTGGCTTTGATGGCGTTGTAAGCCTGCTGTAGCATCGGCACGTAATTGGAGGGGCTAATGGAGCCGGACGGCCACTCGCGATCGATGTTCATCTCATTCCACACTTCGATTCCGTCCGCGCCCGCTCCGGCCAGTTCGCCCACAAACGTGGCGTACGCTCCGAAGTTGCCCGACGCGGCATACTGCGCGTCGCCCAGCACGCTCAGCAAAACTTTGAATCCTTTGCTGTGCGCGTCGGTGATCAGCGGAAAGAAATCTTTGGCCGCCGAGGTGGGGGCCCAGCGCACTTGCCGCTTCACCCACGTCATGCCCGCATACTGCATGAGATCGGGGCGCGAGAAGGCGGCCACTTGCCCGCCCAATTCGAATCCGGTTGACGTGGAACCGCCACTGGTGGGGGCCGGAGTCGGTGTCTTTGTGGCAGTCGAACCGGGAGCGGCAGTGGGCGGAACGGGAGTGGCGGCGGGCGACGGCGACCCGCCGGGGATCTTCAACGCTTGCCCCACGCGAATCGTCGCCGAGGTGAGCCCGTTGAGTTGTTGAATCGCCGCAACGGTGGTGTTGAACTTCAGCGAGATGCGATACAAATTGTCGCCCGGTTGAACGGTGTATGTTGGCGGAATCGATCCGCCACTGCTGGGAACCGGCGTGGCCGATGCGTCCGGCGCGGCGGTGCGAGTCGGGGTGGCGGGAGTGACCGCCGAGCCGCCCGTGCTTCCGCCCGGAATCTTCAACACTTGCCCCACGCGAATGTTCGTCGAAGTGAGCCCGTTGAGTTGTTGAATGGCGGCAACGGTGGTGTTGAATTTGAGGGCGATGCGATAGAGGTTATCGCCCGACTGCACGGTGTAGGCGCCCGGAATGGAAGCCGCGCCGCCCGATGCTGTTGTGGGCGCTTTGGTGGGGCTGGTCACTGTGGTTTCGGGCGCGGGAACGATGAGCACTTGCCCGACTTGAATGACTGTCGAAGTCAACCCATTCGCCGCTTGAATGGCGGCGACGGTGGTGTTGAACTTCAGCGCGATGCGATACAAATTGTCGCCCGGTTGAACGGTGTATGTTGTGCTTCCGCTCTGCGCGGCGACTCGCGGCGCGGGAAAGGTCGAGAGCGCCAGCGCCAATACCAACAGAACTATCAGGGTTCGTTTCATTTCTTCATGCTCCTTATGATTGCCAAACTGATGGCGAAATTCTATCATACCGATGGCGTCGTCGTTGTAAGCCGTGCGCCACACGATCTGCTATACTCCCAACGCCGCAACATATATTGCGCGCGGGCACAGATTGCGGTTGCGAATCCACGAAGCCGGACGAAGAAACACGAAGGCTTCGTGCGCGTTCGCGCCACTTCGTGGATTCAAGAATGGCCGCGCCCCGTACACATTTCTGCCCACGAAAGGACACGAATTTTCGCGAGGCATTCGCGCCCTTCGTGTTCCTTTGTGGATTCTATAAAACCAATATGATCCTCAATCCTCATTTGGAAGGCGACTCTTTCTTTTGGGAAGGCGGGCCGGTGGGCATCGTTCTCTCGCACGGCTTTCGCGCCACCGCCGCCGAAGTGCGCCCGCTCGCCCGCATCCTGCGCCAAAAGGGATACTCGGTGGCCGGGCCTTTACTGCCGGGCCACAAAACAAGCATCGAAGATATGAACCGCCGCCGCTGGCGCGAATGGGCCGCCGCAGTGGAAGAGACGTATCAAACGATGGCCGCGCGCGCCGAGCGAGTATTCGTAGGCGGCGAATCGATGGGCGCGATGCTGGCACTGCGCACTGCCAGCCATCACCCCGAAGCCGCCGGAATCCTTGCCTATGCTCCGGCCATGCGGTTGGCCGGAGTGAATCGACTCCAACTGTGGTTGATCTCCCTCTTCATGCAATCAGTGCCGCGGCGGAAAGCGCCGCGCACGGTGGTTGACGACCTGTGGCAGGGATACGAACGGCGGCCCACCCGCGCTGTGTTTCAACTGCTCGCCATTCAACGCGAAATCGATCGCTCCCTTGCGGGAATCCGCCAACCCATTTTGATCGTGCAAGGCAAGTTGGACACCACTGTGGAACTGAGCGGCGCAGAGCACATCCACAACCGGATCGGCTCAGCGGCAAAAGAACTGCACTGGTTGGATCGCTCCACTCACTGCGTCATTCTCGATCAAGAGCTGCCGCAGGTGGCAGAGATCACCATCAATTTCATCGAGCGCATTCTCGGCGAGCCGCGCCGGGAGAAATGATTTCGGGCTATACTACGCTTACCGATGACCACGCCCCTCACGCAACAAACTTACCCCGAAGAGCGCCGGTTGGCGACGGTGATGTTCGCCGACGTGCAAGGCTTCACCACGCTCGCCGATCAAATGGACTTCGAAGAGGTCGGCGATCTCATTCGCCAAATCTGGGGGCTGGTGGACAAGGCCATCGAGTCGTTCGGCGGATACATCGACAAGCACACCGGCGACGCGGTGATGGCCGTGTGGGGCGCGCCGCACGCCCGCGAAGACGACGCCGAACGCGCGGTGTCGGCGGCGCTGGCCCTGCACCGATCGCTCGAAGAGTTCACCGCCGCCGCCCAGCACGAAGGCGTGGGCCAATTGAAAATGCGCGTGGGCATCAACACCGGGCTGGTGCTCTCCGGCTACGTGGGCGGGCGCGGTGAATACACCGTGCTGGGCGACACGGTGAACATTGCCAGCCGCCTCGAAACCACCGCCGACCCCGGCGCGACTGTCATCGGCGAAAGCACCTATCGGTTGGTGCGCGGCGCGTTCCGCGTTCGACGACTCACGCCTCTGCAAGTGAAGGGCAAAGCACAGCCACTGCAAGCCTATCTCGTGGAGGGCGCGTTGGAGCAGCCCGGCTTGCGCTACCGCAGTATGGGCGGATTAGAAACGCGGATGGTGGGGCGCGACTCGGAAATGACCCGCCTTCACGAATTGAACTCTGTTACTTACCCGCTTACTCGCCCAACCTGAATTTGATTGAGCGGGTCTGGAAATTTGTCAAGAAGCAGACCTTGTATTCCCAATACTACGCCGACTTTGCCTCTTTCAAGAC
>VGOW01000075.1 GCA_016875735.1 Chloroflexota bacterium
CACGCGCCCGCGCAATTTTTCGATAAGGTCTTCGCGGCTGGTCGCTTGTTCGGGGGTCTGGCGCAGAATTTCGGAACAGCGCGCGAATGTGCCAAAGAGTTGATCGTCGAGATCGTTGCGGTCGGTGATGACGACGATGGTTGGATTTTGCATTGTGGGATGCAGAACCAAGCGCCCTGTGTAAAACGCCATCGTCAAACTTTTGCCCGCGCCCTGGGTGTGCCACACGACGCCGATGCGATGATCGCCTAGCTCGCCACCTTTCATCGTTTGAGCCAGGTATCTGCCTTTCAACTCGCGCACGGCTTTTTCTTTTGCCTGGGATGCGCGAATCGTTTCTGCAACCGCGTAATTGACGGCGTGGAATTGATGATAGCCCGCGATTTTTTGACGGTGGGCGCGCCGCGTTCCTGTTCAAAGACAATGAAATAGCGGATCAGATCAAGGAAGCGGCGTTTCTCGAACACGCCTTTGAGCAGCACTTCCAACTGTGTGACCGAAGCGGGCGCTTGTGTTTCACCTTCAATCGTCTTCCACGGCAGGAACCATTCCTTGTTTGCGGTGAGTGAGCCGATACGCGCGTTCAGTCCATCGGAAATGATGAGCAGTTCGTTCGTGTGAAACAGAGCGGGGATTTGTTCCTTGTAGGTTTGCAGTTGATTGAACGCCGACCAAATCGTCGCGTTTTCATCGGCGGCATTTTTCAGTTCGATGACGGCGAGCGGCAAGCCGTTAATAAAAATCACAACGTCGGGTCGCCGATTGACCTTGCCATTCTGGTGGGAGGCTTCCACCGTGTATTGATTGACAACCAACCAGTCGTTGTTTTCTTCGTTCTCGAAATCCACCACATACACCCGCCCGCTGACCATGCGCCCATCTTTTGCCTTGTAATCTACCTCAATGCCATTGACCAGCATATGATGAAAAGCGTGATTGTTGAGCAACAGCGAAGGTTTGCCCAGCCGCGTGAACTTTCGCAGGGCTTCTTCCTGCGCCTGTGCAGGTAAATCTCGATTGATACGGGCAATGGCAGCCTGCAAGCGACCAAGCAGAAGTGTTTCCTGATAATCACCACGTTCAGGACGTTCACCATCGAACGCGATCTCAGGCCCGAAGGCGTAGCTGTAGCCCAGCTCGGTGAGCCAATCAATGGCGGCTTGCTCGATGATGGATTCAGTGAAAGGGGTCATCCTAAAGCGCGTAAGCCAGCGTGGAAAACCTGAAAACTCTTCGAGCGGTTACGCGCCGGATCCATGTGCGCCGAGATGGCTCTGGCCGCTTCGACTTTCAAATACCCGCCTTTGAAGTAACCCTGACGTTGCAGGGTTCTTTCAAGCGCCTCCCACGTGCCGCCAGAGACGGCGTCGGGGTTATTGAATTTTCGGGGGAGGCCTTCGGGCAAACGTGGATAGGCCCGCCGAAGCGCTTCCATATCTCCCAGGAACCAGGCTTCCAGTTCTTCAATGACGATGCGATTTAGAACTTGAAACCGCGTACCGCCCGCCCTGGTTTTTGTGGAGAGGCCCGCCTGTTGCGCGGCATCTTCCATTTGCTGTTTAAGCGCCAGACAGTTTTGGCGGTCCTCATCTATCAGGACAACGATTCGATAGTCTTCTGTTATCCACGAATACCCGCGCAAGCGGGCGGGGAGTTGTTTCAGAAGGTTGTGTTTGCCTTGAAAATTGAGGAGGCGATACGTGGTGTCGGCGGGCAACAGGCGCGGAAGCAGATTCTTTAAAGCCTCTTCCATGGATTGCTCCTCAACGAGCATTTCAATGTGCATCGCTGTCCCCCGGTTTATTTCACCAGCACCACGTCGGTTCCGGCGTTGGTCAGCGGGTCGCCCACGCCAAAATAGCCTTCCGTCCACAACTGCCCCAGCAACGCGCCCGCCGCCATAAATTCGTTGACGCCTTTAATTTCGCTGGAGCGTTTGGCCTGAGTGAAGCCTTTCTCATCACGGTATAAAATCCAGGTTTCTTCCGGCTGTAATCCATTGACAAAGAAAGGCGAGTGGGTCGTGACCATCAATTGTGAATGGGCGGACGCGGCCCGGCATTCCTCGGCCAGTTCAACCAACAAACAAGGGTGCAAGTGGTTTTCCGGCTCTTCAACGCTCACCAGTTGGGGCGGTTGGGGGTCGTAAAGGACGGTCAGGTAGGAAAGCATTTTCAACGTGCCGTCAGAAGCAAATTTGGCCAGGATTGGCTCACGGAAGGGCGCGTCTTTGATGCGCAGCAACAAGCGCCCATCCGCCAAGAATTCCGCGTCCACTTTTTCCAATTGCGGCACGCGCCCGGCCAGCACTTGTAAAATTTTCGCCAGTCGTTCCGAGTGCCGCTCTTTCAAGTATTGAATGACGTTGGGCAGGTTGTCGCCGGTGGCCGAGAGCCGTTCTTGCGGGCCGGCCTCCGGCACGCCCCGCGCGCTTTCCGCCGTGAGATACGAAAGATACCAGCCCGTGATAAACCGCCGTAGCGCGCTGACGCGCGGATGACGCGCCAGTTGCCCCAACGTGTTGACGGCCAGCACTTCGGGGGCGTCCAACGTTTCTGAGATGCGCTCGTCGTTTTCATCGGGCATATTGCCGGACACCACCAGCCCGGAGCCGTTTTTGAAGTCGAGGAATTTAAACGGCTTGCCCACTTGTTTGCCGCGTCGCCAATGCAGCCATTCTTCGGCCACAAAGGGGCCCGTGAAGTCCTCCGCCACGCTGAGGTGATAGGTAATCAAGGGCGACTCGGGGTTTTCGCGGTACTTGATTTCAAACGTGATGGGCCCGTTTGAGCCGCGCGTGCGCAGTTCCCGAAACCGCCCGCGCCGATCCCACGCCTTGCGCAACCCCGAGGTAAAGCTTTCGGAGAGAAAGGCAAAGACATCGAAAATCGTGGATTTGCCGCTTCCGTTTGGCCCGACAAAGACCGTGAGCGGCGTAATATCTTTCAATTCCAAATCGCGCAGGGCGCGGTAATTTTGCACCTTGAGGTATTCGATGCGCGGGATGTCCATTGTCTCATTCATGGTTATTGCTCCAGTCTTGTTTCGGCTCGCTTTTATTATAACCTTGGCCAATGGCCGATTACTGACAACCGATTACCGTTCACTGCTCTTCACCCTCACTTCCCCCCTCATCAACTTCGGCAGCAGACTATCCCGCAGACTCGCCAGCGTGCGCGATTCTTTTTCGTTGACAATGATCTTGTCCAAGATAGGCGACATAACCTTGTCCATCCCTTGCAGTTCTTTATCATCTGGGACAAGAACTTTTGCGTCTCTCAAATGGTGGCGTTGAATGTGTCCCATTGTGGTGGCCTTTCCCGCAGCAATTGCTTGAAAGTCAGCCAAATGATGCTTTGTCCAATAGTAATAAAACCACTTTGGGTATTTCTCAGAAGTCACCTTGAATAAATGCTGATTGAGCGCGCCTTTGCCGCCACACCAAACAACAACCGTTAGACTTCCTGACCATGAAAACAAAATGTCGCCATCTTCAACAACGTATTGAGACGGAATATCTGTGCTTGCCCTGTCTGCGCTTTCGGTATTGTTTGTTCTTAATTGAGCAATTTTGATAACGGGTAAATACTCTTCGCCTTCACTGGCTGGAAATTTTTGCAATGCTAAGCCGTTTAGAAAATCAGCAATTTCATCCAGTGATTTTTCTTCCCAATCATTTTCGCTCTCCACAAACCACTGACGAAACACCGCCCGCGCCATGGACTCGAGCGTGCGGTTCATACGGCGGTTGAGTTCGATCTTATCGTCCAGCGCGCCGAGAATCCCTGCAATGGCACGTTGTTCATGGATAGAAGGAAGTAAGAACTCAAGCCGTTTTATATCTCTTATTGGCAATTGCGGCTGTGCGCTACCAGTTGCATAAGCCTTTACTTGGTCATCAAAGAGATTTGATTTCAGGAGAAAGTAAAAGTACCTTGGAAAGATTTCATCTTGATCAACTCTGAAAATCACCATTCCCGAGTTAATGCGAATATGCTCGTAAGGAACCTTTTCATTGTAAAAAGCAAGGTTGCCGACAGTTCCTCTTGTAGTTAACACAATATCCTGTTTTGATAATTTTCCTTTGCGAAGTATGCTGTCTTTTTCTTCGGTTATAAAACTGCAATTTGAAAAATCAAATCCGTCTTGCGTTACATTTCCCGCGTTGAGAAATAGACAATGCCCAAGTGGCATGAAATCAGCCTGCTTTGGGTAATTGACTCCTCTATCCCCGTCAATGATTTCAAGCGGAGCACTTTCAAAAGTAAACTGCTTCCAATTCTTCATTTTGCAATAATGATACTTTTCAATGATTTGCGGATAGCTTCTTCTATATCGTGGCTCTCTTCAAATTGCCCTTCCAATTCCTTCGTCAAGCGCGCCATTTTTTCATCGAAGGGTTCATCGTCTTCTTCCAATTCCACCGCGCCCACGTACCGCCCAGGCGTGAGCACATATCCCTGCGCGCGAATGTCTTCGATGGTGACGGATTTACAGAAACCCGCCACATCTTCATATTTCTTTCCATCGCGCCATGCGTGGTAGGTATCCGCAATTTGGGCAACATCTTCATCGGTCAGGTCGCGATGGACGCGGTCGGTCAAGGTTCCCAATTTTCGAGCGTCAATAAATAACGCTTTGCCGTTTCGGTTTTTCTTATTGCGCGAAAGAAACCATAAACACACGGGGATTGGGGTACTGTAAAACAACTGTCCAGGCAGGGCGACCATGCAATCCGCCAAATCATCTTCGATGATGGCTTTGCGGATCTCGCCTTCGCCCGAAAATGTGCTCGACATGCTCCCGTTCGCCAGCACAAATCCCGCCGCGCCGTTCGGCGAAAGGTGATGGATAAAGTGCTGCACCCATGCAAAGTTGGCATTGCCCACAGGCGGCGCGCCGTACTTCCAGCGTTTGTCCTCCCGCAAACTGTCCCCGCCCCAATCGCTCATGTTGAACGGCGGGTTGGCAAGGATGTAATCCGCTTTCAGGTCGGGGTGCTGGTCATTGTGGAACGAGTCCGCGGGCTGTTTGCCCAAGTCCCCTTCAATGCCACGGATGGCAAGGTTCATCTTCGCCAGCTTGAACGTGTTGGGGTTCGATTCCTGTCCGTACACCGCGATGTCGCCGATCCTCCCGCCGTGCGCCTCCACGAACTTCTCGCTCTGCACGAACATCCCGCCCGACCCACAGCACGGGTCGAACACGCGTCCCTTATACAGGGCGAGCATCTCCACCAGCACGCGCACCACCGAACGCGGCGTATAGAACTCTCCGCCCTTGCGTCCCTCCTGGCTGGCAAACTGCGACAGAAAATATTCGTACACCCTTCCGAGCGTATCCTGTTTACGGCTCTCTTCGTCCGCGAAGTTGATCTTGTTGCTGACCAGATCCACCAAATCCCCCAGCCGCCGCTTGTCCAGCGTGGCGCGTCCGTAATTGCCTGGCAGCATCCCTTTCAAGGTTGGATTATCCCGCTCGATGGACTCCATCGCCTTGTCGATCAAATTGCCGATGGACTCCTGCTTGGCGTTGTCCTGCAGGACTTTCCATCTCGCCTCTTTCGGGACCCAAAAGACTCGTTCCGCCAAATAGACATCTCTATCCTCTGGATCATCCACCGCTTCTGCTTCCACCCTCGCCCGCACCTGCTCGAACATATCGGACACATACTTCAAGAAGATCAACCCCAACACCACCGACTTATAATCGGCGGCGTCGAGATGTCCGCGCAGTTTATCGGCAGCCAGCCACAACTCCGCTTCGATACCGAGAGTCGCACCGTTGCCGTTTTTGGCTTTCGCGTTTTTCTTTGCCATGTTCCTTTACCTCTATCCCGAAAACTCGGATCGAACCAACGTCTATTTCGATCCCGGCCTGGCCGCGCAGGGGGCCGCCGAATACGTCAAACTCGGGTTCACCGCCGTTAAATTTGATCCGGTCGCCCCCTGCTCTGCTTTCGATCCCCGGTAACTTTCGCTCGAAGCATTAGACCGGGCCGAAAGTTTTGAATGGCCGAAGCCTATTACGCGCAGATCGCTCCGCGCCTGTATTGTGGCACCATCGACGACGCCGCAACCGCCCACCATAAAGTGCCTCCCTTTTTCACTTTGCCATTAACACCACCACCGACCGCTCCATCACCCGATACCGCGCTCTCATCACCGCCGCTTCTCTCCCCGGCTCGGCAATGTCGTCCGGCGAAGGCAGAGCGGTGTCGGCCACCCGCATCCACCGTTGCCCCGGGGGCAGGGGTGGCAGATCAAAATCCAAAGGTTCCCAATACGCATTGAGCATAATGTGAAGGTGATCGCCGGTCGCCGGATCGCACAACTCGAAAGCCAGCGAGTGCGAGGGGTGATTCCAATCCGGTTGATTCAATCGCACGCCGTGCCAACTCACGCGCGGCCTGTCGCTTCCTTCTGCCGGGCCGCTACCCCAAAATTGACCCGCGTGAAATAGAGAGTGTGCGCGATTGAAGCGAATTATCTCGCGAGTGAAGCGGAGCATATCGGCATGGCGGGAGAGGTCGCCCCAATCGAGCCAACTTGTTTCGTTGTTTTGGCAGAAGGCATTGTTGTTGCCGCGCTGAGTGCGGCGAATCTCGTCGCCCATCAACAGCATCGGCGTGCCGTGCGACACGAGCAGAATCGCCAGCAGGTTTTTCATCTGCCGCGTTCGCAGGGCGTTGATAGCCGGGTCGTCGCTGGGCCCTTCTGCGCCGCAGTTCCAACTCCAGTTGTAGTCACTGCCATCGCTGTTGTTTTGCCGGTTGGCCTCATTGCGCTTCGCGCTGTATGAGACGAGATCGTTCAGCGTGAATCCGTCGTGGCAGGTGATAAAGTTGATACTGCGTCCCGGGTCGCGGTCGGGCGCGGCGAAGAGGTCGGGACTGCCGGTAAGCCGCGCCGCGAGTCTCGGCGCCACGCCCTCATCGCCTTTCACGAACCGGCGCGCGTCGTCGCGATATTGCCCGTTCCACTCGCTCCATCGGTCGCCGATGAACGAGCCGACTTGATACAAACCGGCGGCGTCCCACGCCTCGGCAATGATCTTCGTTCCGGCCAGAATGGGATCGGACTCGATTTCCCATAACAGCGGCGGGCTGCTGATCGGCTGTCCGGCTTCATCGCGCGTCAACACCGAAGCGAGATCGAATCGAAACCCATCCACGTGCATGGCCTGCACCCAATGATGCAGGCAGTCCATGATCATGCGGCGCCCGATGGAATGATAGCCGTTGATGGTGTTGCCGCAGCCGGTGTAATTTGCGTAGCGCCCGCCCTCTTGCAAAATGTAATACGCCTGATCCTCGAAGCCGCGCCACGAGAGAGTCGGCCCGGCCTCGTCGCTTTCGGCAGTGTGATTGAACACCACATCGAGGATCACTTCGATGCCCGCGCGATGCAGAGCCTTCACCATTTCGCGGAACTCGTTCACCGGGCTGAGCGGATCGTCGCGGCGCGCGGCGTAACCGCGGTGCGGCGCAAAGAAAGCCACCGGGCTGTAGCCCCAATAGTTGACGAGGCCGGGCAGGGCGTCCTGCTCGTCGAATTGTTGAACGGGGAGCAATTCCACTGCCGTGATTCCAAGCGATTGCAAATATGAAATTTTGTCGATGAGGCCGAGATACGAGCCGCGGCGGCTCGGTTCGACTCCCGAACCGGGGTGGCGGGTGAAGCCGCCAACGTGCATCTCGTAAATCACCGTTGCGCCGTGATGGCGCTGGAGCGGCGCGTCGCCTTCCCAATCGTAGCCGCGCGAATCGATCACCACGCTTTTCATGGCCCGGGCGCAGCTGTCCTCGCCGCGCTGCTTGGCCGCTTCGCGCGAATAATTGTCTGTGTACATCACCGCGCGAGCGTACGGATCGACGAGCACTTTCGATCCGTCGAACCTCAGCCATCGGTCGGGCGCGTAATCGCCGTGAACCCGGTAGCCGTACAACTGCCCGTGATGTGCGCCGGGCACGAAGCAATGCCAGTAGTAAAAGGTCTTGTTCAGTTTGGGGTGGAGAGGAATGATTCGCGAAGGCCGCGACTCGTCGTGGCGGTCGAACAACAGCAGATCAACCGCCTCGCAGTTTTTGGCGAAGACGCTGAAGTTCACGCCATCGTGGTGGACGGTGGCCCCCAGAGGGAAGGGCTTGCCGGGGAGAGTGTCGGCCATTTCTTACAACAGGTGACAGTCACTTTGAGAGATGCTCTGCCTCAACGCTGGCGCGGACGTGGCTGTCACCTTATTTTGGATCATCGTCGCCGTCGGCGGCGAGCGTGGAGGCGGCCATACCAATAGTAGGGGTGCCGCATCCGATAAGTGAGATTCTGGAAGTAGCGAGTGAAGCGGCGGAATTCGATGATGATCAGCGCGATGATTCCGGCGAGGACTCCGGGCCACAGCCAATTCCATCCCTGCGGGTTGGGCCACAGCGAGAACGAGGCAAAGACGAAAAGGAGGAACACGGCCAACTCGTCGAGAAAGGCCAGGTGCGCGCGGCGGCCCGGCGGCACAATGAATGTGAAAAGTAAACCGAGAGCCAGCGAAACCAAACCGAGAAGCCAGAACGGGATCGTCATTTCACTTCAACCATTCACCGCCCAGCGGCGGCCATTCGTCGCTTTGGTCGGCGCGGTCGGCCCAATTGCGTTTGCCGCTCCAACTTTCGATAGCGATGGCGTACACGCTGGTGCGCTTCAACTCCTGATCAGTGATGGGGCGGTATTCTCTGCCCGCCGCCATTCCCGGAAAGTATTTGCCGATGAGGCCGTACAGCGCGCGGCGCTTCTCTTCGGCGTCGTCGATAATCCGGATCGAGCCAAAGGCGATGACGCTTTCGTATTGTATGCTGAATTCGAGGGCGATGTTGGAGGGCAGGAGTTTGCCGTATTCGCTGGCCTCGAAGCACACGCGGTTGTGGCGCTCGGCGTTGGCGCGCGCCCGCCCGACGATGTTGGAGTGGAAGTAGATTTCGTGGCGGTCGGGGTCGTACCAAAAATTGGTGGGGGTGATGAAAGGTTGATCATCCCACCGAGTGGCGATGTGGCCGATCTGCGCGCGGCGCAGAAAGTCGCGCGTCCAGGCATCGTCCTGTGCGAGTTCGGCGCGGCGTTGTTGGTTGGCGGGGGTGACGTTGAGGCTGTAGTCTTTGGGCATGGCCTGATTCTAACAAAAAAGCCCCGGCATGTGCCGGGGCTGAGATCGTTTTCATCGGGCTACGATGGGGCAGCCCCTGTCCACTCCAACACCACACTGCGCAACCGCCGCGAGTTGTGGGTGAATTGGAAAGACACTTGCACCCCTTGAATGCCATACACATATGCATCGGCGCCTTCGGGAGGGATGCGGGGATTTGCATCGATGTCACGAACGTCGCCCCACTGGCTGAGATCGAGATCATCCTCCACAATCGGAGACTCCTCTCGCGCTGAGAGGGCGAGCAACGCTTTATTTCCGGCCTTGCTCAGGCGAAGTTCGCCTGCCGCGAACGGCCCATCTTTGAGAGCGAACCCATAAAACACCCATTTCGGATTCTCTTCAGTTTGCTTCAGGGTTGTCGCCAACGCGCTCTCGAAACGAGCCATTTCTGGCAGGGTGATTCCCGCCAGCCGCCCGACGATCTCATTCACTGATTGCTCACTCATAACTTACCTCCTCTGGCGGGCGCGATATTTTTGTCCCAGTGTTTTTCGTAGGGCTTGCCGTAATACTGGCGGTAGTTCTCGCCGGTTGTGCTGGTGCGCTCGTTGCCCATAAGGTTTCCCATTTGGTCAACGGCTTGGTCGCGGGTGAGGCTTCCATTCTTGAACTTATCATACACGCCCTGATAAGCCGCCGTCTGAGTGCCCGGCATGCCAATATCCGGCCCTTTGTTTCCTTGTATTTCACCGCGAATCATAGCGGCGTTAAGTTGAGCGTTTCCCTCGTCGACAAGCTCCCTGTTGACATTGGCCGCAACGTATTGATCCCGTGTCATGGTCGGCGTGGCCGCTTGTTGCGGCGGCTTCGCGTACCCGGCATGACCGACCTCATGGGCAATGACCGACACTTGTTGCTCGGCAGTCTGATTCGGGTCGATGACGATGCTTTTGCTTTGGCGATCAGCATACGACCCGCCACCGGACGTTCCGCGCACGATAGTCCAACCATTGCTTTCAAGACTGTCGAGTTGCTTCCCAAGAGTCGGCGATTGCGCGGCGATTTGCCGGACCTGCGGATCCAATTTAGCAAGCATCCGCTCAGTGGGGTTGTTGCGCGCCGCCGCGGCCTGCGCTGCCGCGCCAGCGGCCCCTCCCGCGGCCCCAGCCAGGCTAGCCGCCCCTCCCGCCCGAGCCGCACCCGCGGCCCCTCTCGCGGCCCCAGCCAGGCTAGCCGCCCCTCCCGCCCGAGCCGCACCCGCGGCCCCTCTCGCGGCCCCAGCCAGGCTAGCCGCCCCTCCCGCCGCGGCAGCGGCTCCGGCCGCAGCGCCCACAGCGGCAGCCGCCGCCATTGGAGCCGCGGCCGCCAAACCGCCAGGGCCTCCGGAGCCAGTGAAGAGGGCGGCTGCTTCATCTTCAGCGTTCTGCATCAATCGGCTAATCTGCCCCGTCACTCGTTGCGCTGTTTCCAGCGCATTGGCCAATCGCGCCATCGCGGGCAACACCGCTGAATCCATTTCATCGTAGAACTTGTTGGCCCCCTCGCCGATCCAGTCACCGCCGCGCAAAATGTCTTTTTGCTTTTTCAGCGCGTTTAGCGTGCGTCGAGCATTGTCGGCTTCCTTGCCAAAAGTGTTCGCTATTTGAGATAAGAGGTCGTGATCGAATCGAACTTTGCTGGCTGACACGGGCGCCACCTTTCTACAGAATTGGGATTCACAATTGATGGCATTCTATAGTTTTCTCCGCGACGTGCGCAAGGGGACGATTGGGGGAAACGCCGCGCCACATCAATACGGAGATTATTTCTCCGATTTGCTCTTCCTCCAATCCCTGAAAAGTTTCAGAAGTTCGATCCTGCTTTCCTCAGTGAGCGTTTCCTCCGAAATATGGCCGACGAGTGAAATGGTGCGCCGCATTTGATCGAGGTGGGCCGAGCAGCCCTCGCACTCGGCGAGGTGCGCTTCGAATTGCGCCCGGTCATGCGGAGGCAGTGTCCCTTCGAGATATTCGGTGACGACTTCTACCAACTCCTTGCAAGTCATAGACGGCTTTCCTCGAAGTACGACTCCAGCGCCCGGCGAACTTTCGAGCGCGCGCGATGGAGAAGCACTCGCTGATTGGTCTCGCTGATTTCGAGAACATTACAGACTTCCTCGGCGGTGAAGCCGTCGATGTCACGCAGAGTGATGACTTGCCGTTGCAAATCGGGTAGCGACTCGATAGCCCGACGGATGCGCCCGGCGATCTCGCGATTGAGCACTTCCGACTCGGGGGCGCCGCCCCACGGTTGTGGATACTCCTTCCACTGATCGGCCCACTCCGGCGCGTCGTGTGGAAAAAAGCGATCGGGGTCGACGGCGGGATCGTCGGAGTCGGCGCCCCCCAGCGCCGAGAAGGGAAGGGTTCGGCTTTCGCGTCCCCCGCGCGTTTTGGCCCGGTTGATCAGAATCGTGTATATCCACGTCTTCAACGACGAGCGCCCTTCGAATCGATCCAATCCGTGCAGAACGGCCAGCCACGTTTCTTGCGCCACCTCTTCGGCAGTGGCGCGGTCTCTCACGTACATCGCCGCCAATCGAACCAACGCGGCGTGGTGTTTTTCGAAGAGCGCGGCGAAGGCGCTTTCGTCTCCTTCCCGCAGAGCAGCCAGCAGTTCGGCGTCGTTCATCGCGCGGTAGGATACCTCATCGAGATCGCGCCGTCAAACGTGTAACGGATCGGCGGCGCGGGCGACTAACCCACACCATCGGCTGAAGGAGAGAGTATGTCGCATACGAACTTGACAGTGTACGGCGCAACGTGGTGCAGTGATTGCAAGCGAGCGAAGAAGTTTCTCGGCGAACAGCGCGTCCATTACAACTGGGTGGACATCGAGCAGAACCCGGCGGGCGAGGCGTTTGTGGTGCAGGCGAACAACGGCAAGCGCATCATTCCGACGATTGTGTTCGAGGATGGAAGTTGGCTGGCCGAGCCGAGCAACGCAGAGTTGGCTGCCAAACTCGGTTTGCAGACGCGGGCCAAGTTGGATTATTACGATGTGATCAGCATCGGCGGCGGGCCGACCGGGCTGACGATGGCGCTGTATGGCGCGCGGGAAGGGCTCGACGTGTTGGTGATCGAGAAGAGCGGATTGGGCGGGCAGGCCGGGGTGACCGAACGGCTCGACAACTTTCCCGGCTTCCCCGATGGCATTGCCGGAGCCGAGTTCGCCGACCGGCTGACTCAGCAGGCGCGGCGCTTCGGCGTGGAGATGTTGCAAGCGCAGGAAGTGACAGGCTTGCGGCGCGAGGAGGAGTCGTTATATGTGACGACTGCCGACGGCGCGGAATACGGAGCGCGCGCGGTGCTGGTTGCCACCGGCTCGACATATCGCCGGTTGGGCGCGCCGGGCGAGGACGAGTTGATCGGCGCGGGGGTGCACTTCTGCGCCACGTGCGACGGGCCGTTTTACAAAGGCAAGCCTGTGGCAGTGATCGGAGGCGGCAACAGCGCGGGAGAGGAGAGTCTGTTCCTCACCCGCTTCGCCGAACGGGTGACGATTCTCGTGCGCGGCGATTCGATGACGGCGAGCAAGATCGTGATCGATAAAGTGTCGGCCAATCCGAAGATCGAGGTGCGCTACAACACAGAGGCAGTTGAACTGCACGGCGCGGAGGCGGGCAAGCTTTCGGGGTTAACGATCCGCAACAATCGAACGGGAGCCGAGGAGCGCATGGACCCGGCGGGCGTGTTTGTGTTCATCGGCCTCCAGCCCAACACGGGGTGGCTGCCCGCCGAGATCAAACGTGACGACTGGGGTTTTGTGGCGACCGATCCCACGTTGGTGACGAGCATGAGAGGCGTGTTCGCCGCTGGCGATGCGCGAAAGGGCAGCACCAAACAAGCGGCGAGCGCGGCGGGAGAGGGCGCAACGGCGGCGTTGATGATCCGCGAATATCTCAAAGAAAGATGATCATTGCGTGCTTGCCGTCACTTCGTAATGCGCCACCTTTGGCTCGAAGGTGAGCAGATAATCTTTGTCCGCCGGATAGTACACCGCTTTCTCCGCGTCATCTCCGGCGAAGCGGCGCACGGCCTCCATCGAATCCCAAAGCGAAATAAGCAGAAACTCGGCCCGGCCTTCATTCACGCTTGGTTCTTTTTGGTATCAAGTCAAGAAATTGCCCGATGGTCGCGTCGGCTTCCGCATCGACAACGACACTACCATCGAATCCGGGACGCACATCAAAGGGAGGTTCGATGAAGTTGGGTCTATTGAAGACTTAATTGCTACTGGCGAGATCTCAGCAGATACGCCATTGAGAGAGGCCATGAATAAACCAGTAATTTCAATCCTGTCGTCGCGAACCCGTGACAATACTGGCGGTGGGTATGGCGGGGGGAAGCGGAGACGTAAGAATGAAGATAGCACAAAAGCTTTCCATCCCGGTATTTGCGCTCGTTCTCTACGCCTGCAACTCGAGCCAGAACGTGGAGCCCAGCGGTTGCGTCCTCCCTCCTGAAGGATTCTCGAAATCAGATCTGATCGGCACTTGGGTTGCTAGACGATTAGATGATATCGACAATCTCATCATTCGAGAGGATGGCACATACAAACAGATCATACATGTCGAGTTCGCCGAAAAACCTGATGTGGATTATGAAAGTGACTGGCAACCATGGCGGATCGAATTTGCCGAAAGCGGCATCCCCTACCTTCATCTGGAGGGGATGCGTTTGTGCGCATCCAACCCCGATATCGACTGCGAACAGAAAGGTGGAGGCGAAAGGGATTGGAATGCGTACAATGAAAACTTCTATTATGATTTCTGTCAGAGCAAATCTATTCTGATGTCTGGGGAGGGGATACTGATGGTATTGGGAGTATCGGAACGCTGGCAACAGCCGCCACGCGGCATTGAGTTAAATCTTCTTGTAAATTGCACAGATTGCGGTGGCTGGGTGTATGAGCTACAAGAGCCGGATATTTCGACGTTGACTGAAACATCGCCACCTTGATTTGGCCTGGTCTAAGTATTTGCTTGGCAAGTGTATCAACCGCAGATCACGTTTCTGCGCATGACCTGCGCGTTTCGTCCACTATTGTGACTGTCATCAGCATCATCTAAAATCCAAGCCGAAGTTGTGCGCCAACTCTCGTGGAACGGCGGCACGAGTTGGACGAGCGCCAAGAGCGCCACAACCCTGACCACGAGTGAAGCCACTTACACGCTGGGCACGTCCACCGCGTATCGCTATCTCGGTCTGGCGACTATGGCCGCCGGCCGATATGTCGAAGCGCAGAGTCATCTCCAAAAAAGCCTGGAAATCTTCGGCGAGTACTTCAAAGGCTGGGACATTGCCCGCACGCTCGGCTATCTGGGGGATGCCACTCTTCTGGCTGGCAACGCGGTTGATGCCGGGAAGGTTTATCGAGACGCTCTCCGTGTGTCGCTGGAAGCAAAGTCCATTCCCATCGCCCTGGATGTGTTGGTGGGTCTGGCCCATGTGCGCGCGCGATCTGGCAACAGCGAGCTTGCGCTGGAACTCTGCCGCCACATCTTGAACCACCCGGCCAGCACCCACGAAGCCAAAGACCGCGCCCATCAACTCAGCAAAGAATTGGAAGCGCGGCAGGCGCCACAGCAGATTGAGGCCGCTCGAGCGCGGGCGCGAACGAAGCCTTTCGATAAAATTGTGGAGGAAATTCTGGAAGCGCGCGGAACCAGTGCCGCCTCAAGTTGAAGCCGCCTCGGCGCGGCCCCGATCGTTCGATGCCATCGTCGCCAGCCTCCTGCAATCGTGGCCGAACTCACTGCAACTTCCTCTCCGCGCGCTGGCCGATGGATACTCAAGGGTCAACGCATCGGTCGCTTCCGGTTGCGAGCGGAGGGCGTTGGCCAAAGCCATGATGTGCTGGGCAAGCGTCAGCATGGCCACAACGGCGATGAGCGCCGCCGAGATGCCCGCCGCCGCCGAGCCGTGCTTCCACAGCACGGCTTGCGTTTTGCGGAGCGCGGCGATGGCGTGAGCGATGCCGCGCCCCCGCGCCGAAACGGTTGACGAACCGGGTTGTGGGAACATAGCCGCTCTCCTCTCGGTTGGCCTGATTGCTTCGAATACGGTCTGATCAAGAATTCGCCGCCGCGCGAATGGCGGCCAACAACGCGCCCTCCCCAGCCTGTTTGACGACAACCGCCGCCGCCCCGGCCTCGCGGGCGCGTTCGCGCACATAGCGGCTGTCGTGAATGGTCAGAAACACCACGAGACTGCGCGGCGTGAGCAAACGCAACGCCTCCGCCGAGGCGAAGCCATCCATGCGCGGCATCTCCACATCCATCACCACCACATCCGGATCGAGGTTGCGCGCCCAACGGAGCGCCTCGACTCCGTCGTTGGCTTCGCCCACCACCTTCATGTCCGGCTCCAACGCCAGCCGCATCCGCAATCCCTCGCGCACGGAAGCCTGATCATCGACAAGCAATACGCGAATAGTCATGCGCCCACTCTATCAAAACCTGCGCCCCGTTTCATCCGGCCAACGCCCTTGCCTTTCTCCGACTTTAGGCGGAGGCGGCGCCCCCTGTTTCGTGCTACTATCTCGCCTTCTCGGCGAAGTGGGCCGCCGCGTCACCACCATATTGGCGGTGGGCGAACTTCTGCTGCAAACCGAAAAGTTGATCCGCGAAATCTTCGGATACTATTACGTGAGCATCGGCCTAATCGAAGGCGGCGAACTGGCGATCACGACCGAAGAGCCGTGCGATCGCCCGCGCTTGAAAATCGGTGAAGAGGGGATCATGGGTTGGGTCGCCGCCACCGGCAAACCGGCGTTGATCCCTGACGTGAGCCGCGAGCCACGCTACATCGCCACCGTCGCCAGCACCCGCACACATTCGGAGCTCGCCCTGCCCATCACGTGGAAAGACAACATCGTGGGCGTGTTGAACATCGAAAGCGATCAACTCGACGCCTTCGACGCCAGCGACGTGGCCGTGTTGCAATCGCTGGCCGATCAGTTGGCCGTCGCCATCGAGAACGCGCGGCTGTTCGAGGCCGAACAGCGCCGCGCCGAGCAGTTCCGTGTCATCGCCGAACTCGGCCATCGCATCACCTCCCTTCTGCCGCTGGATGAACTGCTCAATCAAACCGCCCACCTCATCCGCGAGACGTTTGGCTACCATCACATCCACATCGGCTTAATCGAAAAGGGTCAAGTGATCTTCAAAGCCTCCGCCGGGGTTTGGAAAGATGAGCCCGACTGCCAATGCTGCTCGGGGCTGGCCATTCACGTGGGCAGAACTGGCATCTCCGGTTGGGTGGCCGCCACCGGCGAACCCTACCTTGCCCCCGATGTGACTCGCGACCCGCATTTTGTGGCGCTGGAGTCCAGTCAGGCCGGGTCGGAACTGGTGATGCCGCTGATCGTCAAAGGGAAAGTCATCGGCGTGCTGGATGTGGAGAGCGAGCGCACGAACGGTTTTGAGTTGAACGACGTGACGGTATTGCAGGCGCTGGCGACTCAAGTGGCGGCGGCCATCGAGAATGCGCGTCTGTATGAGCAGTCACAGCAGTTGGCCGCGTTGGAAGAGCGGCAGAGGCTGGCGCGCGAACTGCACGATTCGGTGTCGCAGGCGCTGTATGGTATTGCGCTCGGCGCGCGCACCGCTCGCGCGTTGTTGGATCGCGATCCATCGAAACTGGCCGAGCCGCTGGACTACGTGCTTTCGCTGGCCGAAGCCGGTTTGGCTGAGATGCGCGCGCTCATCTTCGAACTGCGCCCCGAGTCATTGGAGATGGAAGGGCTGGTAGCCGCGCTCACCAAACAAGCCAACTCACTCCGCGCCCGATACCATCTCGAAGTCCACACGGCTTTTGGCAACGAACCCTCCGCGCCGCCGGCAGTGAAGGAAGCCCTCTATCGCATTGCGCAGGAAGCCCTGCGCAACGCGGTGAAGCACGCCCAAGCCAAACGAGTGAGCGTCCGGCTCGGCGACGAAAGCGGAGATTTGATTTTGGAGATCAGCGACGATGGGATAGGCTTCGACCCGGACAGCGGCTACCCCGGCCATTTGGGCCTGCGCTCCATGCGCGAGCGGGCCGAGCGGCTGGGCGGCGTGTTAGAAGTGGACAGCGCCCCCATGCGCGGCGCATCGATACGAATCAAGGTGAAACAGGTATCGGCCTGATTCATCCTCCAAAAGCGTTCTCGATTAATCAGGACTTACGCAAAAGCCATTTGAATAGCTGGAGACCTGAGTTGTTGCCGGAGGTAGTCAGACAACAACCCGCGTTTGATGCGATAGACAGTCTGCTTGGTTTCATTGGCCACTTGTTTAAGACG
>VGOW01000076.1 GCA_016875735.1 Chloroflexota bacterium
AAGACCAGGCCCCTGAAAATTTCGCCGTCCTTCGGCATATTGCTCTCAATCTTTTGAAAAAAGAAAAAACTGCCAAAGGCGGTATTCATGCTAAACAACTTCAAGCCGCTTGGAAAGAAGACTACCTCATTAGAGTCCTTTCCCCTGATATTTAGATGCGATTGCCCTACTTGCCTGCCTCTCCTTCCAACTGTCAACACCGAATCATGTTACAATCGCCCCATCCTCGGACGTCAGTCGGAGCCGCGCAGGGCGCGTGCAACGGCGGCAGGCATCCCCGTCTGCCCGAAAAGTGCTGACGGCCACCAGTCCTCAAAGCAATCGAACGATGAGCCTCTGGCAACATTATCATCTTCCTCGCAGTGTTGATGAAGCGCTGTCGATTCTGTCTGGCTACAATGGCAAGGCGCAAGTGGTCGGCGGCGGAACGGACCTGCTCCTCGAACTTCAGCAGGGGCGCAGGCCGCCGGTGGCCGCTCTCGTGGATGTCACCCGCATCCCCGAAATGAACCGACTCGAAGAGCGCGACGGGCGCGTTTATCTCGGGGCGGCGATCACTCACACCGCCATCGTGGCCGAGCCGATGCTCACCCGCCACGCCACCTGCCTCGTCGAATCGTGCGGAGTGATCGGCGGGCCGCAAGTGCGCAACGTGGCCACCATCGGCGGCAACGTGGCTCACGCCCTCCCGGCGGGCGATGGCACGATTTCGCTGGTAGCGTTGGAGGCAGAAGCGGAGATCGCTTCGCGAACTCCAAACTCCAACGATCAAACTCCAAAGCGTGATTGGCGGCCCATGCTTTCACTCTACAGCGGGCCCGGCAAGTCCGCGGTTGATCATCACCGAGAACTCATCGTGCAGTTTAGGTTTCCCACTGCCTCTGCCGGAGAGGCCTCGGCCTTCAAACGAATCATGCGGCCACAGGGCGTGGCCCTGCCCATTCTCAACTTGGCTGTGTGGATGAAGCTGAGCGATGGAATCGTGGACGAGATTCGAATCGCCCTCGGCCCGGCGGGATCGACTCCACTGCGAGCAACGAAAGCCGAAACGTACCTCACCGGCATTCCTCTCGTTGATGGAGTCATTCCGCAGGCCGCCGATCTCGTTCTGCGCGAAGCGAAGTTGCGCACCAGCCCGCACCGCGCCACTGCTGAATACCGCGCCGAACTCATCCCGGTGCTGTTCGAACGCGCGGTGAAACTGGCGCGGCATCGGGCAGCCACCGGCGATGTTGTGCCGGAAGGCTTGGGGCTGGCGTGACGCTCTTCACCACGAAGACACACTGACACGAAGAATCACAAAGAATCCTTTGTGTTCTTTTACGCCTTCGTGCCTTATAGCGAATTGCAGTTGGGTTGATGGGCAAGACCGACGCGGTTTCCGAAACCGCGTCGGTCTAAAAACCATCAACTGATGAGCAATCTGCTCTAGTGGTGTAGTTGTGAGGCAGGTATGACGACTCTGAAACTCACTGTCAATCGCAAACCGGTCGAAGTCGAAGCCGCAGAGAACGAATACTTGGCCGACGTTTTGCGCCGCCGACTCGGACTCACCGGCACGAAGATCGGCTGTAACGAAGCCGAGTGCGGCATCTGCACAGTGCTTGTGGATGGCACACCCGTTGTCTCGTGCATCTACCCCGCGCTCAAAGCCGAAGGCCGCGACGTGCTGACGATCGAAGGCTTGGCCGAAAGTTGGAAGTCGGAGGTCAGAGGTCAGAGGTCGGAATCTGACCTCCGACCTCCGACCTCTATCCTCCATCCCTTGCAAGAGTCCTTCGTCGTCAACGGCGTGCCGCAGTGCGGGTTTTGCATTCCCGGCCTGCTCATGACCTCGAAGGCATTGCTCGATCAGAATCCCGACCCCACCGATCACGACATCACTGTGGCTCTCAAAGACACGTATTGCCGTTGCGCCGGATACACGTTTATCAAAGAAGCGATCAAAGCGGCGGGCGAAAAGATTCGCAATCCCGATCAGCCGATCCGTCGTGTGGCCCTGCCCGAAAGCAAATCGCCGCTCAAGGTGATTGGCCGCCCGCTTCCGCGCCCCGACGCGGTTGCCAAAGTGACCGGCGCGGCCATTTACACCGACGACCTTTCGTTCCCCGACATGCTGCACGCGCGAACACTGCGCTCGAAATATCCGCACGCGCTCATCAAACGCATCGACACCTCAAAGGCCAGAGCCCTGCCCGGCGTGCGAGCGGTGCTCGCCGCCGACGATGTTCCCGGCAAAAAGACTCACGGGCTGGTGATCAGCGATTGGCCCGCGCTCGCCTACGAAAAGGTTCGCTACGTGGGCGACCCGGTGGCTATCGTGGCCGCCGACACACGCGAGATCGCCGCCGCCGCACTCGACCTCATCGAAGTAGATTACGAGCCTCTGCCCGTCGTCGCCGATCCGGTGGCGGCCAACCGCCCCGACGCGCCCAAAGTGATGGAGAGCGGCAATCTGCTCAAGCACATCAAAGTCCGCAAAGGTGATACGGCGCAGGGCTTCGCCGAGGCCGATGTGATTTTAGAAAAGACGTATCGCACACCGACGACCGAGCACGCCTTCCTCGAACCGGAGTGTTCGATTGGCCGCCTGCTCGACGATGGCCGGATCGAAGTGTACGTTGGCTCGCAGATTCCGTATCAAGATCGATCACAGATTGCGGCCTGCCTCGCCGTGCCGGAAGAGTCGGTGCGGGTGATCGGATGCCTCATCGGCGGCGGGTTCGGCGGCAAGGAAGACATCGCCGGGCAGATTCACGTGGCGCTGTTGGCGAAGGCCACCAGCCATCCGGTGAAGATGTTGTACGACCGGCACGAGTCGCTCCTCTTTCACCCGAAGCGGCATGCCACGCAGATTCGAGTGAAGGTTGGGGCGAAGAACGATGGCACGCTCACCGCAGTGGAGACGGAATTGTACGGCGACAGCGGCGCGTATGCCTCGCTGGGCGAAAAAGTGATGACGCGAGCGACGACTCACTCGGCGGGGCCGTATGAAGCGCCGCACATCAAAGCCGACTGTTACGCGATGTACACCAACAATCCGCCGTCGGGCGCGTTCCGCGGATTCGGCGTCACCCAATCGGCGTTCGCCGTCGAGTCGATCATCGACGAGTTGGCGCACACGTTGAAGATCGATCCCGTTGAACTGCGGCGCAAGAATGCGATGAAGGTGGGCAGTGTGACGAACACCGGGCAAGTGCTGCGCGACAGCGTGGGATTGCTCGAATGCATGGAAAAAGTGGAGCGCGAGATTGTTCGGCAGAGTGGGACTCCGACTCCGTTTGCGGCGCGGCGAGTGGACGGGCAACCGCACAAAGTTCGGGCGTGGGGAATCGCGGTGGGATACAAAAACACTGGGCTGGGCGGCGGCGCGCCGGACAAATCGTCGGCGGAGGTGGAGTTGTTTGCCGACGGCACGGCAGAGGTGCGCTCGTCGGCGGCGGAGATCGGGCAGGGCTTGCCCACCGTGCTGGCAATGATCACGGCGGAAGAGTTGGGGATGCCTTACGAGCGGGTGAAGGTTTTACTTTCGGATACAGCCCTCACGCCCGACGGCGGTCCCACGACGGCCTCCCGGCAAACGTATGTGACGGGCAACGCCGCAAAGTTCGCGGCCCGGACTCTGCGCGATGCAATGGCCTCCACGCTCGCCGAGAAGTTCGATGTTCCGCCGGAGGGAATTCGATTCGAAGAAGGCTTGGCGCGAGTGAACGGGCAGGTGGCGCCGTTGGGCGAGGCGGCGGCGATGATGAAAAACGAAGGCCGCGAGCCGAAGGCGCTGTATGAGTATTGGGCGCCGAAGACTCAACCGTTGGGCGCGGGCGGCGATATGCACGTGGGCTTTTCGTTTGCGGCGCAGGCTGCCGAAGTGGAGGTGGACACGCAGACGGGCGAAGTGCATGTGTTGAGTCTCGCCGCCGCGCACGACATTGGCCGCGCCATCAACCCCTTGGCCCTGCAGGGGCAGATCGAGGGCGGGATGATCATGGGCTTGGGCAATGCGCTCACCGAAGAGTTCATCGTCGAGGACGGCATGGTGTTCACCGATTACTTTGCGCGATACAAGATTCCGAGCATCAAACACGCGCCGACTCTCACTTCGTTCATCGTGGAACACGAAACGACCGAAGGGCCGTACGGCGCGAAAGGCGTGGGCGAGATCGCCAGCATCCCCACCACTCCGGCGATCACCAATGCGATTTACAATGCCTGCGGCGTGCGGGTGACCCGCCTGCCGGTGGATCAGGATAAGATTCTGCTCGCGCTCAAACGAGGAGAGAAAGAGACGATGTGAACGGCGGGGCGATGATGACCGGGCAAACTTACGAGGCGTTTCTCCAATCCCATCCGTCTTTCGAGTCGACTCGCGCCCTCGACGATCTGCGGGTGCGCGAATATGCGCGGCTGGATCGTCTCGGCCATGTGTACCTCGATTACACTGGCGGCGGGTTGTACGCCGACTCGCAAATACGCAAGCATATGGCTCTGCTCACCGAGAGCGTGTACGGCAACCCGCACTCCTCCAACCCCACCTCCATTGCCAGCACGCACCTCGATGAAGGCGCCCGCCATTACGTTCTGCGATTCTTCAACGCCTCGCCCGATGACTACGTTGTGATCTTCACCCCCAACGCCAGCGGCGCTCTCAAACTCGTCGGCGAGTCGTATCCGTTCACAAAAGACAGCCATTACCTCCTCACCTTCGACAATCACAACTCGGTCAACGGCATCCGCGAATTTGCCCGCGCGCGCGGCGCCGCCGTCACTTACATGCCCGTCACCCTGCCGGACATGCGCGTGGAAGAGTCGGAACTCGACTCGTATTTCGATCTGGCGAACGGCGGCGACAACCTCTTCGCCTATCCGGCGCAGTCGAACTTCTCCGGCGTTCAGCATCCGCTGGAATGGATTGATCGCGCGCGCGCCAAAGGTTGGGATGTTTTGCTCGACGCGGCGGCCTTCGCCCCCACGAACCGGCTCGACCTGAGTCGGTGGCATCCCGATTTCGTCGATCTCTCTTTCTATAAAATCTTCGGCTACCCCACCGGAGTGGGCTGTCTCATTGCCCGCAAATCGGCGCTGGCGAAATTGCATCGCCCGTGGTTTGCGGGCGGCACCATCACCGTCGCCTCGGTGCAGGGCGACCGATTCTATCTCGCCGAAGGCGAGGCCGCATTCGAGGACGGCACGATTAACTACCTCAACCTGCCCGCCGTCGAAATCGGTCTGCGGCACATCGAGTCCATCGGCGTCGAAACGATTCACGAGCGCGTGCGCTGCCTCACCGGGTGGATGATCGGCAACTTGTTTGCCATGCGGCACGACAACGGCAACCGCCTCGTGCGCCTCTATGGCCCGCCCAGCGTGGATCGGCGCGGCGGCACGGTCACTGTTAACTTTTACGATCAGCACGATCGCGCCATTGATCACCGCGAGATCGAACGGCAGGCCAACGCCGCCAACATCTCTCTGCGCACCGGCTGTTTCTGCAATCCCGGCGGCGGCGAGATCGCGCTGGGCATCACTGGCGGCGAACTCTCGGCCTGCTTTCGCCAGCCCGGCCACGAGATTCGCTTCAGCATCGACGACTTTCGCGTGTGCGTGGATGGAAAGAGTTCCGGCGCGGTGCGAATGAGTTTGGGGCTGGCGAGCAACTTTGCCGACGTTGAGCGTTTTCTTCAGTTTGCGAAAGGATTGTTGAATCGATGACCGGGACACTGATCACCAACGCCACCCTCGTCACATGGGGATCCGACTCGCGCCTCCTCCCGAACCACGCCCTTCTCATCAATGAAGGCCGAATTGAAGCGATGGGGCCTTCGGCGAATCTGGCGCAGATGTTCAGAGGCGGGAAATATCATGGCGAACCCATCGAATTCTTGGACGCGCACGGGCAACTGGTGATGCCCGGCAACATTTGCGCGCACACGCACTTTTACGGCGCGTTCGCGCGCGGCATGGCCATACCGGGCGACGCCCCGAAAGACTTCCCGGAGATTTTGGAAAAGTTGTGGTGGCGGCTCGACCGCGCGCTCACGCTCGACGACGTTCGCTATTCTGCGCTCGTCTGCCTCGTGGATGCGGTGAAACACGGGACGACGACTCTGATCGATCATCACGCCAGCCCGAACGCGATTGACGGTTCGCTCGACGTGATCGCGGAGGCGGTATCCCAAACCGGACTCCGCGCCTGCCTGTGTTACGAAGTCACCGACCGCAACGGGCCAGAGGGGATGAGGGCCGGGATCGCGGAGAACGTCCGGTTCATCAAATCCCAAACTCCAAACTCCAAATCTCAAATTGCGGCGACGTTTGGCTTGCACGCTTCACTGACGCTTTCGGATGAAACGCTGGAAGCGTGCCGCGCCGCGCATGACGGCGGCTTTCACATTCACGTGGCCGAGCACGAAGCCGACGAGTACGACAGCCTCAAGCGGAGCGGGACGCGCGCGGTGGATCGGCTGAACAAGTTTGGCATTCTCGGCCCGCGCAGTATCGCCGCGCACTGCGTGCACATTGACTACCGCGAGGCGGAACTTCTGCGCGAGACCGGCGCGCGGGTCACTCATCAGCCGCGCTCGAACATGAACAACGCCGTGGGCGCGGCAGACGTGGACGGGCTGTTGCGGTTGGGTGTGCCGGTGTGCCTCGGCAACGATGGCTTCTCGAATGCGATGTGGGAAGAATGGAAGGCGGCGTATCTTCTGCACAAAGTTGCCAGCCGCGATCCGAGACGGGCGGGAGGGTACAATATCGCCCAGATGGCTTTGGCGAACAATGCCGCGTTGGCGAATATGTTCTTCCCCGCGCACAAGTTGGGCGTGCTCGAACCCGGCGCAACTGCGGATTTGATGTTTGTGGATTATCATCCGATCACCCCGCTCACGGCGGGCAACATCCCGTGGCACATCATCTTCGGCTTCGAGTCGTCGATGGTGACGACGACCATCTGCGGCGGCAAGGTGTTGATGAAAGATCGGCAGCTGCTGTTTTTGGACGAGGCCGAGATCACGGCCAAGAGCCGCGAATTGGCGGCGAAGGTGTGGGAGAGGTATAACGAGTTATGATCTTCGCCTCTACAGATCACCATAAGCGAGGGATGCCAAATTGACAATGCGAGGCAAACCGTCATTGCGCCGGGTACTCAATGGTTATCGCCGCTTCAATCACTGGGAAGCGCAAGAACTTGACGCTAGGCTACCTCAACTCAGTGTCGAAGATGGCCTGCGGCAGTATTTTGAATTGCGCCAGACGGCGCGCGCTCTTAATGCGAGGTCAGATGCGGAGCTTTTGCTTCTTGGTAAATCTGATTGGGTTGCGCGGCGCAGACGGTGGCAAAAGCTGGCGAAAGGATTGGCGAGTGGAGCAACAGCTCGAAGCATTGCGTGAAGTGGTCGAGTTTCTCGATGAGCATGCATTGCGCTATGTGGTGATTGGCGGCATCGCCAATGCTGTCTGGGGCCGCCCCCGCGCTACTCTGGACGCTGACTTGAAGGTGATGATCGGGGATCGGACAATTTCCGAGTTTGTCAAACTCTTTCGGACGCGTTTTGGGTTCAGGGTAGATGATCCTACGGCTTTTGCTCAACAGACTTATGTGCTGCCCCTTGCCGCCAGCAATGGCATAGGTGTTGACGTAGGCATTGGCTTCTTTCCGTATGAGGAGCAGGCAGTAGAGAAGGCTGTCTCAGTGCAATACGGCGGATTGGGCTTCATTGTGTGCAGCGCGGAGGATCTGATCATTCATAAAGCGATTTCAGAACGAGAGAAAGACTGGGGCGATATCGATGGTGTGGTGCGTCGGCAAGGTTCCAAGTTGGATCAGAAGTATATTCTGTATTGGTTGGAGCAGTTCGCTCGGTTATTGGAACGCCCGCAAATGGTGAAGCGGTACAACAGTCTGCGTCGAAAGATCAAAAAACGATAACAAAGGAGATTGATTTGGATCGTCGAACCATTTCCATCCTTGGCGGCACGGGGCACGAAGGCTCCGGACTCGGACTGCGCTGGGCCAAAGCCGGGCACAACATCATCATCGGCTCGCGCGCGGCAGAGAAGGCCGAAGCGGCCGCCCTCGAGCTCAATGCTTTGCTCGGCCTCAGCACGGTGTGCGGCATGGACAACCTTTCGGCGGCGAAGGCGGGTGAAATTGTAGTGCTCACCGTGCCGCCCGAAGCGCAGATCGCCACGCTCGAAAGCGTGAAGCCCGCGCTGGCCGGGAAGATTCTGGTGGATGCCACCGCGCGCGTGGACGCGAAAGACCCCAAGCCGCCGCAGGGCAAGGCCTCGGCGCGAATGGCGCAGGAGTTGTTGGGCGACGGAGTCCGGGTGGTGGCCGCCTTCCAGAACGTTCCGGCGCATGCGCTGAAGAAATTGGATCGTGAACTTGCCAGCGATGTGTTGGTGTGCGGCGATGACCCCGACGCCCGCGCCGAAGTGGCGCGGCTGGCCGAAGCCGCCGGGATGCAGGCCTACGAAGCAGGCGGGCTGGATAACGGCATCGTCGTCGAAGGGTTGACGGCGTTGATCATCAGCGTCAACAAACGATACAAATCGAAGACGGGCGGCATCCGCATCTCCGGCATTCGATAGTTTCTCTGTGACTCAACTCACCCTCACGGCACTCCCCGACATCCCGCTCATTCAACCCGGCGACGATCTGTGCGCCATCATCATCGCTTCGCTTGGCAAGGCCGAAATCGAACTGCGCGATGGCGACGTGTTGATCGTGGCGCAGAAGATCGTATCGAAAGCCGAGGGGCGATTGGTGAGGGTGTCGTCGGTGACGCCGTCGGCGCGGGCGGCGGAGTTGGCGGCGCAGTTGCAGAAAGACCCTCGCCACGTCGAAGTGATCCTCAGCGAGTCGAAAGATATTGTGCGGATGCGTCCCGGCGTGATCGTCGTCGAGCATCGGCTGGGTTTTGTGTGCGCCAACGCCGGAGTGGATCGGTCGAACGTCGCTCCCCACGCGAACCCGGAGGATGATTTTTTGCTCATGCTCCCGGCGGATCCGGATCGGTCGTGCGCGGAATTGCGTTTGAGGCTGCGCGACGGGACAGGCGCGAACGTCGGCGTCATCATCAACGATTCGCACGGGCGGGCGTGGCGCAACGGCACGGTGGGTGTGGCCATCGGCGCGGCGGGAGTCCCGGCATTGCTCGATCTGCGCGGCACGCCCGATCTGTTCGATTATCCTTTGCAGGTGACTCAAGTGGGCCTGGCCGACGAGCTGGCCGCCGCCGCCTCACTGCTCATGGGGCAGGCCGCCGAAGGCCGCCCGGTGATTCATGCGCGCGGCGTGCCCTATGCGGCGCGCGAAGGCGGCGCGCAAGAGTTGATCCGCGAAAAAGATTTGGATATGTTTAGATGAGGAAAACATGACAGTCGAAATTCCATCGAGCAGAGTCGATCTCCTTTCATGGGAGAAGAAAGCGTTTGCCCATTTGGCGCTGACGCTCAAGGATGGCTCGCCGCAAGTGACGCCGGTGTGGTTCGATTGGGACGGCACACACATCATCGTCAACTCGGCGCGTGGGCGAGTGAAGGATCGAGTGATGAGCAAACAGTCGAAGGTTGCGCTGGCGATTTCCGACCCCGACGATCCGTACCGCTATCTTCAGATTCGGGGTCGGGTGGTGGAAGTCATCGAAGAAGGCGCGCGCGACATGATCGATCACCTTTCGCTGAAGTATCGCGGCGTGAAGTATCAGTGGTACAAAGGCGAGACTCGCGTCACGTACAAAATTTTGCCGGAGCGCGTTTCGTCGAACGGCTGACATGCACGAGTTGATTCGCTCGCGCCGATCCATTCGCCGCTACGAGGGGCGGCCCGTGCCCGCCGAGATCATCGAGCGGGTTTTGCTGGCGGCAGTGTGGGCGCCCTCGGCGCACAATCGCCAGCCGTGGCGATTCGTTGTGATCACGAACGACTCGATCAAATCGGCGCTCGCATCAGCAATGGGCGAGCGACTCCGCGCCGACCGACTCGCCGACGGCGACCCGCCGACTCGGGTGGACGCCGACGTGAGTCGCTCGCGCGCCCGCATCACCTCATCGCCCGCCGTGATCGTTCTCTGCCTCTCGATGGCAAACATGGATTCGTACCCGGACACCCGGCGCAAAAAAGCGGAATACACGATGGCGGCGCAGAGCACAGCGATGGCCGCGCAAAATCTTTTGCTGGCCGCGCACGCCGAAGGATTGGGCGCGTGCTGGATGTGCGCGCCGCTCTTCTGCCCCGACGCCGTTGCCGCTGTGTTGAGCCTGCCCGCCGATTGGGAGCCGCAAGCATTGATCACACTGGGCTACCCGGCAGACGATGGAAAACCGGCATCGCGCAACTTGCCCGGCGCCGTGACGATTTGGCGATGAACATCCTTGCTTTCGCCGGTGGAGTGGGCGGCGCGAAACTCGCGCTCGGCCTCGCCCGCGCCCTCGATCCGAATCGCCTCGCCATCGCTGTGAACACTGGCGACGACTTCGAGCATCTCGGCCTCAACATTTCGCCCGACCTCGACACGGTGATGTATACACTCGCGGGATTGGCGAACCCGGAAACGGGCTGGGGCCTCGCCGGAGAAACATGGAATTTTTTGGACGCCGCCTCTCGGCTCGGCGGCGAAGCATGGTTCCGTTTGGGCGACCGTGATCTCGCAACGCACATTGAGCGCACGCGGCGGCTTCGCGGCGGCGAATCCCTTTCGGAGATCACACGCGCCTTCTGCGCTCATCTCGGCGTCACTGCCGAAGTGATCCCCATGTCCGATGATCCGGTGCGCACCATCATTTGCGCCGACGAGGGCGCACTGCCGTTTCAGGAATACTTCGTGCATCGAAAGTGCGAGCCGCGTGTGCGCGATTTTGAGTTTGCGGGCATCGCCTTGGCGCGGCCATTGCCCCGACTGCTCGAGCGGCTGGCCGAAGCCGACGCGCTGATCTATTGCCCGTCGAACCCATACGTGAGCGTCGCGCCCATTGTTGGCTTGCCGGGCTTGCGCCTGCTCATCGAGTCGCGGCGCGCGGCGGGGATGCCAGTGGTGGCGGTGTCGCCCATTGTGGGCGGCGCGGCGCTCAAAGGCCCGGCGGCGAAAATGATGATCGAACTCGGACTCGACTCGACGGTGATCGCGCTGGCCAAGCATTACGCCGGAACGATTGACGGGTTGGTGATCGACTCGGTGGACGCCGACTCCGCGCCGCGAATCGAATCGCTCGGAATCAAAACGATGGCGACCGACACGGTGATGAAAACGGACGACGACAAAACGCGGCTGGCGCGGGAGACGTTGAACTTTGCGAGGTCGCTGAAGAGTCGCCTCACCGAATGACAAGATGACAAGATGATGAGATGACCTTCATCCTTCATCCTTCATCGCTCATCCTTCATCGCTCATCCTTCATCCTTTGATATGTCCGTGTGGGCCATTGTTCCGGTCAAACCTTTTCGCGAGGCCAAGAGCCGCCTGGCCTCATTGCTCTCGGCGGACGAGCGCGCGGCGCTCAGCCGCGACTTTTTGGCGCACACGCTCGACGTGCTTCTCGCAGTGAAAGAGATCAAACAGACGTTGGTGGTGAGCCGCGACACGGCGGCCCTGCAATTGGCGCGCAAGCACGGCGCGCACACCGTCACCGAATCCGGCGCGCCCGAACTCAACGCGGCGCTCACTCGCGCCACCGATGTGGCGGTGTCGTTCGGCGCCGATGGCGTGCTGGTTCTACCGAGCGACCTGCCTCTGCTCGCGCCCGATGATGTGCTGACATTGCTTGCCGCCAACGGCAGCCCGGAGTGCGTGTCGGTGGCCCCCGACCGCCGTGACGACGGCACCAATGCGCTGTTCATGCGCCCGCCGCGACTCATTCCGTATGCATTCGGGCCGCAGAGTTTTTCGCGGCACGTGGCCGTCGCCCGCGAGCGCGGCTTGTGCATCGACGTTCGCCGCACCGATGCGCTCGCGCTCGATGTGGACTTGCCGGAAGATTTAGAAATCTATCAATCAAGCCAACCACCCAACCACCCAACCACCCAGCCACCCAAAGCAAGGAGACTCCCATGACCCACCCCCGTGTCGCCCTCTATTTGCAGGATGCTCATTCGTTGCAAGATGGAATCAAGATCGCGCAGTACGCCGAAAGCAAAGGCTTCGAGGCCGTATGGCAGGCCGAGAGCCGACTCGTGCGCGATGCCATTGTGCCGATGGCCGCCTTCGCCGCCACGACGACCCAACTCAAAGTGGGATCGGGCGTGATCAACAATTGGACGCGCAACATCGGTTTATTGGCCGCCACCTTTCTCACCCTCGACGATCTGGCCCCGAACCGAATCATCTGCGGCATCGGCGCGTGGTGGGACCCGTTGGCGAAGAACGTGGGCATCGAGCGCCGCAAGCCGCTGTTGGCCATGCGCGAAACGATCGAGGTGATGCGGCGGTTGCTCCGAATGGAAAACGTCACCTTTCACGGCGAGTTCCATCACGTTGATGGCATCGAACTCGACGTGGTGCATGGCCGCCGCGAGCCGCGCAACGTGCCGATCTACATCGGCGCAACGGGCGACAACATGATGGAGATGACCGGCGAGATCGCCGACGGCGCGGTGCTGAACTACTGCGTGCCGCCGGAATACAACGACAAGGCGATGGAACTGCTGGACAAAGGCGCGAAGAAGGTCGGGCGGCGCGCGGAGGATTTGGATCGCCCGCAGTTGGTGGTGTGCGCGGTGGACAACGATCGCAAGAAGGCGATTGAGGCGGCGAAAGTTCTGCTCACACAGTATCTTGCGCAACAGCCGCATATCGCCAAAGCATCGGGTGTGAGCGACGATGTGGTGAAGAAGGTTCAATCCATTTTGGGTTGGCCGGCCACCAAAGAGCAAGTGCACGAGGCCATGCAGTATGTGCCCGATGACTTCGTGCTGAAGATTTCGGCCACCGGCACGCCGGAAGAGGCGAAGGCGAAAGTGCAGGAGTACATCAAGCGCGGCTGCACTTGCCCGATCCTGTACCCAATGGCCGATCCGTATGTGATGATTGATACGTTTGCGCAATAATCCCCTCCCACATGGGGGGAGGGTTAGGGTGGGGGCAACAGCCGGAGTCCGCGCTCGAATTTTGAGAGCGGTTGGGGCTGAAGGTTGAAGTCGGCGAGGGCGGCGGCGAGGGCGCGCAAATGATCGAGCGTGCCCTTTGCGTTTAATTCGATTTCGAGTTCGAGCGAGTCGTGTTGCCTTTCGCCGATGTGGAATTGCACTTCGTCGAGCGAGAGTTGAGCGATGGCGAGATCGCGTAGGCAGATCAAGCTAATGTGGCGAATCTGCCGAATGGAAAAAAGCGCAATATTTTATTGACCCCACGTTTGGATGAAATCCTCGGGTTCAACGCCGAGCGCGTCGGCCACACGATTGATGTAGTCGAAATACCCAACAACCTGAACGGCATCATGAATGGCGCGGTCGTTCAGCCCGTGCGCCCTCAACGTATCGAGATCGGCGGGGCGCATGTTGCGCGGCTCGCGGGTGAGTTTGGCCGCGAACCCGCACAGCGCGCGGTCAGCGGCTGAAAGCGGCGCAGTTTGCCAGTCGCGCGCGATGGCGTGAACGTAGGCATCGGCCTCCGCCGCATCGAGGATCACTTTGCCGACCTCGGCCCGGAGGTCGTGCGCGTGCGCCTGCGTTCAATAAAAGCACTCGTTCTCGACGGAGACGACTGTCGCCAGCATTTCGCGCTGGGCGCGCGTGAGAGGCGACTCGCTCTTCATAATCGTGATGTAAAAAGCCATACTGTCGCGCATCACTTTGGCGTTGAGCGACATGATGTGCACAATGTGCCACACGCGGCCCGCCCGTTTGATAGCGGCGTCGAACTGCGCCTTGAGCAGGCCGGTGGCTTCAGCAATAGCGATTTGTTGGATGTAGGGCATGAGCGAATTATAGCCTTTCTCCCCCTCTCATTCTCATGTAAAATGTCTCTCACGGGAGAGACGATCTCCCGTTTCGTGCGTCTATGGACACCGGCCACATCCGCAACTTCTGCATCATCGCCCACATCGATCACGGCAAATCCACGCTCGCCGATCGCTTGTTGCACCTGACCGGCACGGTGCCTGACCGCGACACGACCGAACAGATTCTCGACTCGATGGACTTGGAGCGCGAGAAGGGCGTCACCATCAAAGCCTCTGCCGTGCGCATGAACTACAATGCGCTCGACGGCAACGCTTACGAGCTCAATCTCATCGACACGCCCGGCCACGTGGATTTTGGTTACGAAGTGAGCCGCGCCCTCAACGCCTGCGAAGGCGCAGTGCTGGTCGTGGACGCCTCGCAGGGCATCGAAGCCCAAACCCTCGCCAACCTCTATCTCGCCCTTGGCGCGGGACTCGAAGTCATCCCGGTCATCAACAAAATCGATCTGCCCGCCGCGCGCCCCGACGAGATCGCCAAAGATGTGAGCGATCTGCTCGGCGTGCCGATAGGCGACGTGCTGAAAATTTCGGCCAAAGAGGGGCTCAACGTGCGCGATGTGCTCGAAGCCGTCGTCAAACGGATTCCGCCGCCCCGGGGGGATGCCGCCTCTCCGCTCCGCGCCCTCATCTTCGATTCGCATTACGACTCATACAAAGGCGTCATCGCTTACGTGCGCGTCATCGAAGGCCGCATCGGCGCGACGGACGAAATGCGATTGATGGCCACCGGCGCGAAGTTCAAACCCGTTGAGATCGGCTGCTTCTCGCCCGGAATGACTCCGACCGACGAACTGACTCCCGGTGACGTGGGCTACGTGGCTACCGGACTCAAAACCGTGCGCGAGTGTCGCGTGGGCGACACGATCACGCTAGCGGCCAACCCGGCCTCCGCGCCTCTACCCGGATACCAAAAAGCCAAACCGATGGTGTTCGCCGGACTCTACCCCGTCGAGGGCGAAGATTATGCGTTGTTGAAAGACGCGCTCGAAAAATTGCAGCTCAACGACGCCTCGTTGGAGTATCAGCCCGAAACATCGGTGGCGCTCAACTTCGGATTCCGGTGCGGCTTTCTCGGCCTCTTCCATATGGAGATCATCCAAGAGCGGCTGGAGCGCGAATACGATCTCGATCTCATCGCCACTGCGCCCTCGGTGGAATACGAAGTGGTGACGGTGAAAGGAGAGACGGTGAGAGTCGACTCCCCAGCCGAGCTGCCCGACGAAGGCTCGATCACCGAAATCCGCGAGCCGTGGATGCGAATCCAAATCATCACCCCCGATGAATTCTACGGCCCCATCATGGAACTGACAACGAAGCGGCGGGGCGCCTTCATCGGGCAGGAGCACCCCGCGCCGAAGCGTGTGCAGCTCAACTTCGATATTCCGTTGGGCGAACTGATTGTGGATTTCTACGATCAACTCAAATCGCGCACGCGCGGTTACGCTTCGCTCGATTATCAATTCCACAGTTACCGCGCCGACGATTTGGTGAAACTGCAAATTCTGGTGAACGAAGAGCCAGTGGATGCGCTGGCGATGATCGTCCACCGCGACATGGCCTACAACAAAGGGCAGGCGCTGGTGAGCAAACTCAAAGATTTGATTCAGAGCCAGCAGTTTGCCATCCCGATTCAAGCGGTGGCCGGCGGGCGGGTGATCAGTCGCGCCAATGTGAAGGCCATCCGCAAAAACGTGTTGGCCAAATGCTACGGCGGCGACATCACCCGCAAAAAGAAACTGCTCGAAAAACAAAAGCGCGGCAAGAAGCGCATGAAGAGGGTGGGCGCGGTGGAGATACCGCAGGAAGCCTTCATGGCCGTGCTGAGGTTGGGGGAAGAGTGATCATCAGTGGTCAGTAACCAGTGATCAGTAATCAGTAATTGGTAATTGGCGCTCGTGCCGACCACTGATCACTAACCACCGATCACTGACTACTGGCTATTGGTCGCTGATTACCGACAGTGCCTCACGCTCCCCTTCCTTCGTTGAGCAATCTATCCCGCTCGAACTTCCCCGAATATCTGCTGCTCGCAACCATTCTCTTCGCGCGCCTGCATAACCTTGCGGCCATGCCCCTCTATTGGGACGAAGCGTATCACGTCGAGCACGCCCGCAATGCCGTGCTCCATCAAGTGTATTTCGGGGCCTTCCCCACCGGGCGCTGGCTCAACGTGATGATCATGGCTCTGTTTCAGCCGCTCGGCGTCGAAGCCCCGTGGATCGTTCGCGCGCCCAGCGTTCTCTTGAGTCTGCTCACCGCCGCCGGGTGCATTTGGATCGGGCGCTGGCTCGGCTCGCGCCGCGTTGGCCGTCTCGCCGTTCTTCTCTATGGCCTCATGCCCTTCGCCGTGTTTTTTGATCGGCAAGCCATGTCCGATCCCATCATGGCAACCTTCGGCACGCTGAGATTGATCACCGCAGCGCAAACAGCGCGGCGGCAAAATGTTGCCAGCAGCGCTGCCACTGGCATGCTCATCGGGCTGGCGCTCCTCTCGAAGATCGGCGCCCTCTTCTACTTTCCCGTTCCGTTTGCCGCCGCATTGCTCACCTCCCAAACTTGGCGCGCGCGATGGAAGGCGGCATGGCTCGCTTGCCTCGCCGCCGCCATTGCCGTAGCCATGTTCCTCGCCGTGTATGTTGCCGCCATCCCCGAAACTGGGCGCACCTCCATCTTCGACCCGTCGGGCTGGTGCCACTCGCCGCAGTGCGAAGGCAAGACCGATCTTTCCGAGAACGCCCAATACACTGCCAGCAACGTGAAGGCTTACTTTCAGATCGTGGACATGATGTACACAATCCCGATCTGGATTGCGGCGTTGGGCGCGATTGCGCTGGCGCGGGGAGACCGACTCCGTCGAACACTCTATCTCTCAATCCCGGCCTTCCTCCTCGTCATCCCCTACCTCCTCACCGCCGATTGGTTCCCCGCCCGATACCTCACCTTCAGCCTCGCGCCGGTTGCAGTCATGGCCGCCTTCACGGTGGCTGAACTTGCGCGCTGGCTTGCCCGCTCGATTGCCTCGCAACCCCTCGCGCGTTTCGCAACCCTGTCGCTCCTCCTCATCGTCGCAGCGCCCGCCGCCGGAGCCACTGCGAATCATTTGCTTTCCCCGTTTGCCATTGAGTTGGCCGCGCTCGACGAGCATCAATACACCATCGGCTGGCGCGACAGCCTTGCCCGCCAACAAGTTGTGGCCGATCTTCTCCGCGAACAACGGATCACAGGACAACGGATCAACGTATTGGCGTGGCCCACCCTCAACCCTATCTTTTACTCCAATTGGGGCGAGCGCCTTCTCGATTCGCCC
>VGOW01000077.1 GCA_016875735.1 Chloroflexota bacterium
GCTTCTGAAAGGTCATCGAGATTTTGGGCTCATAGTGACGGCGCGTTTTGCAGACGGAAAGGTAGTCTTGTTGGGCGTTTTGCCAGGTCGGAAGAAGAAAACAGTGGCAAATTTCCCGCGTTCCATTCCTGAGCGACTGAAAAGTACCATTCATTCGGCTTGTTGTGACATGTACGAAGGCTATACCGAAGCGTTGAGCGAAGAATGGCCCAAAGTACGCATTGTGATTGACCGCTTTCATGTTGCCAAAACCTATCGGGATGGGGTGGATGGTCTGCGAAAACAGGAAATGAAACGCTTGAAGTCAACGCTTTCCAAAGAAGAGTACAAACAACTCAAAGGCAGTCTATGGGTAGTTCGCAAGCGACCGCAAGATTTGAATTCCGAACAAAAGCGCGCGCAACAATTCCTGTTTGAGTATTCGCCCGACTTGAAAACAGCCTATGAGTTGCAGGAACAACTGACCGACATCTTTGATGAACCGATTTCTAAAAGCATTGCCAAAACAAAAATCCGTGATTGGATGGAACGAGTTTCCGCCAGTGGGGTCAAGTGTTTTGATGCTTTCATCAAGACTTTGAACCGTTTTTCCAACGCCTCTTTCTCGACCTAGAAGGCTATCGCCTCTTCGCTAACCACCCCCAGATATGACCGAATCACGGCGATTCCCAATGAGCCGAATTGTGGCTGGCCGGAGGCGCGACGCGCAGTGCGGTGTGGCCGCAAATCCTCGCCGATGTGTGCGGCGTGCCTCTCGTGGTTGCCGCCGACACCGATTGGGCGGCGCTGGGCGGCGCGGTGTTGGCGGGGTGGGGCGGCGACGTTGGAAGAAGGAATCGCCCGCCTCCAACCGCCGGGCCAGCGTGTGTTGCCGAACCCGGCATTGGCGGATGTGTACGCAGATCGCATGGCCGTTTATCGACGCGTTGCCCGCGCGGTAAACGAGGCCCGAACTCCGCCGAGCCGGAGCGAGACATGACTCGAAACTTATCTGATCAGGTCGCCCTCATCACTGGCGCGGGCAGTGGGCTGGGGGCGGCCATTGCGCGCGCGCTGGCATCCGAAGGGGCCCGGTGCGCGCTCGCTGGCCGCAGGCGCGCGCCTCTGCAATATGTTGCCGATGAGATCGGATCCGCCGGGGGCGAGGCTGTTGCCATTCCTGCCGATGTGGCCGACGAGGCGCAAGGGGCGGCTTTGGTTGCCGAGACCATCCGCACGTTTGGCCGCCTCGATGTGCTCGTCAACAGCGCCGGTCTTTTGCGCCAAGCCTCGCTCGTTCAAACTTCAACTGCGCTGTGGGATGAGGTTCTCAGCATCAATCTTCGCGGCGCATTTTTGTTGTGCCGCGCGGCGTGGCCGCATCTTCAGCGCAGTCGGGGGCAAATCATCAATGTTAGTTCAATGGCGGCGGTGCAGGGCTACCTCGATGAGGCCGCCTATTGCGCCAGCAAACACGGCCTCAATGGTCTCACCGAAGTGCTGGCGCTGGAAGGCAAGCCGCACGGCATTCGGGCGTTGGCCGTGCGCCCGGCGGCGACCGAAACGCCGTTGTGGGAACGGGATGCATCCATAGACGTTCGCCGCCGCATGATGAAACCCGATCAGGTTGCCGGCCTCGTGCGTTGGCTGGTCACTGCGCCGCGCAATCTCGAATTCGGCCCCGTGATGGTGCGAAACTTCGACGACCCCTGGTCTCATTGATTCGCCGCGCTGTGACATAGAGGTTCGACTTACTGCCCAGCGTGATGCGCAAGATTGAAGATGAGGTGGAGAGGTTGGGTGGAAACCGAGAAGGATGACAGACAGCAAAGGAGGAGCAATGACCATCACATTGTCATCGCCATTGGCGTTGCGCTCGTGGCCGCAATGTGTCTCGGCTGCGCGGCGTTGGCGGTATCCAGCCAATCGTGGTTGCCGCGCGCGCCGTTCGGGTTTGTGATGATGGCCTGCGTGAGCGCGCCGCCGGGGCGCATGGAAGTGTCATTGATCCCGCCGTTCATCAGCTCGGTTGCGCCTCTGCCATCGGCAGGGTGCGCCATGATCCCATGGCTGCCTATCCTTCCGCAAGGCATGCTTCGTTTTCGCTTTCCGCCGTAACAAGTTTCTTCACTTTTTGCCGCGATGCGGCGGCTCCACCTCTGGCGCCTGCATGCCGAACACTGCGCCCTCCACTCGGCGCAGAACGCGCCGCCCCACCGAGCGCGCGCGCGAAAGGCCATAGCGCACCTGCCGCCCGAGACGATGCCAGCGCGACACTTCCGGCGGCGTCACATCCCAGTGAACGGCGATTGCGCCCCACGTGAGCCCGCCGCCGAATCCCACAAACACCAGTCGATCATTGGGGCGCACCCGGCCCTCCTCCACCGCCTCGCACAACGCAATGGGGATGGAGGCCGCCGACGTGTTCCCATACCGATCTACATTCATATAAAACTTTTCGTCGGGCATCTCCAATCCGCGCGCGGCGGCTTCGATGATGCGGCGATTGGCTTGATGCGGGATGATGAGATCGATGTTCTCCATGCTCAACCCGGCCATCGCCACCGCTTCGCGGGTAATGGAGGCCATCGCTCGCGTGGCGAACCGGAAGACCTCGCGGCCATTCATATCAATGGTGTGATCGAGCAGACCGGCGACTCCGCCCGGGCGCGTTGCGCCGACCGAGGGCAGGGTGAGCAGGTTGCCGCCCGAACCATCCGATCGCAAAAGGTACGACATGATTCCGCCGGGCACATCGGAGCCTTGCACGACCACCGCGCCCGCGCCGTCGCCGAAGAGAATGCACGTGCCGCGATCTTCCCAGTCCGTCACTTTGGTGAGAGTCTCGGCGCCGATGACGAGCGCGATGTTGGCGCTGCCGCACCGCACCGATTCTGCGGCGGTGCCCAGCGCGGCGATGAACCCGGTGCAGGCCGCCGACAGATCGAAGGCGGCGGCTCGCTCCGCGCCGATGGCATCCTGCACGAGAGAGGCGGTGGACGGAAAAGAGTATTCGGGCGTGGCGGTGGCAACGATGATCAAATCCACCTCTTCGGGCGAGATGTCGGCCATCTCCAATGCATTCTGCGCGGACTCGATAGACAGCGTGGTGGTCGTCTCTTTGCCTTCGGCGATGCGCCGCTCTTTGATCCCGGTGCGGGCGACGATCCATTCGTCGTTCGTGTCCACCAATCGCGCGATCTCATGATTGGAGAGCACCCGCTCGGGCACGGCCATGCCCCAGCCCACGATGTGAGCGAACCGGGCATAGTGCGGGCGCGGGCGGTCGTTGGCCGCCGCGCGCGCGGCGCTCTTGCGCGCGCCGTTCGCGCTTGCTCCGTTGTTGCTCACTGCGCTTGTTTTGCTCGCCGCGCGGCCATTGTTTGTCATCATCTCGAGTCTCCATTCTTGCCAAAGATGATCGAGGCGTTGTGCCCGCCGAAGCCGAATGAGTTGGACATGATGGCGCGCAGGGCCTTGGGGCGAGCGGTATGCGGCACGTAATCGAGATCGCACTCGGGGTCGGGCGTCTCGTAATTGATCGTGGGCGGGATGAGGCTGTTCTGCAACGCCTTCACGCAGATCACCGCTTCCACCGCGCCGGCCGCGCCCAGCAAATGCCCGTGCATAGATTTCGTCGAAGAGATCGGCAAATCGTAAGCTGCTTCGCCGAACACGGTCTTCACGGCGGCGGTCTCCGATTTGTCGTTGAGCTGAGTCGAAGTGCCGTGCGCGTTGAGGTAATCGATCTCCTTCGGCGAGAGCCCGGCATCGTCGAGGGCCAACTTCATGCACTTGGCCGCGCCCGCGCCGTTCTCGGCGGGCGCCGAGATGTGATAGGCGTCGTCGGTGAGGCCGTAACCCAAAACGCGCCCGTAGATTTTTGCGCCGCGCGCTTTGGCGTGCGCTTCGGATTCGAGAATCAGAATCCCCGCGCCTTCTCCGGCCACGAAGCCGTCGCGGCCTTTATCGAAGGGGCGCGAGGCGCGTTGGGGATCGTCGTTGCGAGTCGAAAGCGCCGTCATGGCATTGAAGCCGGCCATGACGAGACTGACGATGCACGACTCGGCGCCGCCGCAGATCATCACATCGGCGGCGCCCCGTTGGATCATCTTGAAGGCTTCGCCGATGGCGTTGGTGCCGGTGGCGCAGGCCGATGTCACCGCCAGATTCGGGCCGCGCAATCCGAAGTTGATCGCCACTTGGCCGGGCGCGGTGTCGGGCAGGATCATGGGGATGAGAAAGGGGCTGATGCGGCGCGGCCCTTTTGCTTTCAGAGTCTCGTATTCGTGGATCAGTGTGGTGACGCCGCCGATGCCCGTGCCGACAATCGATCCGATCCGATCCCGATTCGAGTCGGTGACTTCGAGCCGCGCATCTTTGAGCGCTTGATCGGCGGTGACGACGGCGTACTGCACGAACCGGTCCATTCGCCGCGCGTCTTTGCGCCCCAAGATCGCTTCGCCGTCGAAGCCTTTGACTTCGGCGGCGAATTTGGTTTCGTGTTGGCTGGCGTCGAAGTGGGTGATGGGGGCGACGCCCGATGTCCCTGCGATGGCGGCTTGCCACGTTGAGTCGGCGTCCAGCCCCAGTGGGCTGATGGCGCCGACGCCGGTTACGACTACGCAAGTTTTCAAGGATGTCCTCCAGGACTTATCGGCCAAATTGCATCTGGAAATATAACACATTGCGGCGACAAAGGATGCGCTTGACCGACGGGCGGCGAAGTCGTATTATCGCCGCGTATGATACTTGTCACTGGGTCCACCGGCTTCGTGGGCCGGGCGTTGGTGCCGCGATTGGTGGAAGGCGGCGCGACGGTGCGCTGTCTCATCCGGCCATCGAAACACAGCCCGCGTTTGCCCAAAGAAATTCCACTGCAAATTGCCGTGGCGCCCATCACCGATTTTCGCGGCGTGCGCGCGGCAATGGTGGGCGTGGACACGGTGATTCATTTGGCGAGCGCCGAGTGGCGCGGCGCACCCGGCGGCTGGCAAAAGGTGGACATCGAAGGCGCGCGCATAATGCTCGAGGCGGCAAAGGAAGCGGGCGTGGGCCGCGTCGTTTATCTTTCTCATGTGGGCGCGGATAAAAGTTCGGCCTACGAAGCGCATCGCGTCAAAGGCCAGATCGAAGAGATGGTGCGGCGCAGTGAAATTCCATACACCATCTTTCGCTCCACCGTGCTGTACGGCGAAGAGGATGCTTTTGCCAATGGCATCGCCATGGCGCTGGCCACCGTGCCCAGCGTTTTCCTCATGCCCGCCAACGGCAAGACTCTGCTGCAACCGCTGTGGGTGGAAGACCTCGTGACCTGCATCGAATGGAGTCTCGACGATCTCACCACGATCAATCAAACGCTCACACTCGGCGGGCCGGAGTTTTTGTCGTTCGAGCAGATGGTCAAGATCATCATGGGCGTGACCAAACTCTCTCGCGCCTTGGTGCCAGTCGGCATCCCCTATCTCTGGCGGGGCGCCGCCATCCTCGAACGCCTCTTGCCCCGCTCGCCCATCACCACGCGCTGGCTCGATCACCTCGCCGTCAACCGCATCTGCGAACTGGTGAGCGTCACCCGATACTTTGGCCTCAAGCCCGCGCGCTTCGAGCAGACGGTGGGCTACATGGCTGGCCGCGATTGGGGCGCGGAGATGAGAAGGTTTGTGTGGGGGAGATGACTCGAATTATGAAGGATGAAGGCAGAAGGATGAGGCCGATACACGATTCATCCTTCTGCCTTCATTCCTCATCCTTATGATCGAGATTCGCCCGCTCGACACCCTCGCCGATATGCGCGCGGTGGAAGATTTGCAGAGGCAGGTGTGGGGCAATAACGACGCCGACGTTGTGCCCCTGCACATGCTCACCACTGTGGCTCACAACGGCGGCGTGCTCATCGGCGCGTGGGACGCCGAAGCCGAAAAACTGGTGGGCTTCGTGTTTGGCTTCCTCGGCACCGATCAGGAAAACCCTCAGCGCCCGGCGATGGCTAACCTCAAGCATTGCTCACACATGATGGGCGTTCTGCCGGAGTATCGTGATCAAGGCATCGGCCTCAGACTCAAACTGGCTCAGCGCGAACAGGTGATGCGGCAGGGCGTGCGGCTCATCACGTGGACGTACGATCCCATCGAGAGCCGCAACGCGAACGTGAACATCGCCCGGCTCGGCTGTATCTGCCGCCAATACTTCCGCGAAGTGTACGGCGAGATGCAGGATGTGCTGAACAAAGGCCTACCCTCGGATCGCTTTCAAGTGGAGTGGTGGATCACTTCGCAACGGGTGAAACAAAGACTCAGCGGACTGCGCCGCCGACTCACACTGCATTCATTCACCTCCGCCGGGACTCCGATTCTCAACCCGAGCCGCTCCAACGGAGTGGGCCTGCCATTGCCACCCGATCAACCCCTCGCGCCCGACGGAGTGTTTGCCCTCGTCGAAGTTCCGGCCAACTTTCAATCTCTCAAAACCGCCGATCTCGGCCGGGCCCGCGAATGGAAACTGCAACTGCGATCCATCTTCGAGTCGGCGTTTACCGAGGGCTACATCGTCACCGATTTTTTGCGCGAAGCTGCGGAGGGCCGCGAGCGAGCATTTTACGTTCTCTCGTACGGCGATATGAAGTTGGGCGGGGAGGAGTGACCTAACTCCAACACTCCGCTAACGCAATATGTGTACACTGAGCGCATGATCCGTCTCCTCATCGCTTCGCCCTTCCCGGCCATGCGCGCCGGGTTGCGCGCGCTCCTCAACCGCCCCGATTTCCAATTCCTTGACGACATTGCCGACAGCGACGATCTTCTCGACCTCGCCGACACGCTCACGCCGCATGTCATCGTTTACGATTTCGCCTTCGACCCCGATGGAAACTTCGAGTCGCTGGCGCAGTTGCGCCGCGCCCTGCCGATGGTGCGCGTGCTCGGCCTGAGCGACTCGGCCACTGATCCGCGCATCATGCGCGCCATGCAGGCCGGGATGCGCGGCTGTTTGCCGAAGACAACGCCCGGCGAAGAACTCGCCTCTGCCGTGAGGCAAGTGGCCGAAGGCCTCATGGTTCTGCCGCCCACGGCGACGGACGCCATACTTCAGCGACTCGGCAGTGAAACGGAATCGGAGTCACTCACTGCCCGCGAGATTCAAGTTTTGCGCGCGGTGGCCGCCGGTCAAACGAATAAAGCCATCGCCCTCAAACTGGGCATCAGCGAGCACACCGTCAAGTTTCATCTCGGCTCAGCCATGAGCAAATTGGGCGCCGCCTCTCGCGCCGAAGCGGTGGCGACGGCGATTCGGAAAGGATTGCTTTCGCTGTGACCCCGCTCCTCTCCTGTCGGTGATTTCCCGACGGGGGAGGCCGGGAGGGGGCCACTACCCATTCGGCTGAGGGATGCATTGGCCGGGTGGGGGAGGGCGGGGTGGGAGCGATCTGTTATCCTGATAGGTGACAGTCACTTCGAAAAGTGACTGCCACCTGTATGGAGGACAACATGGCAAACGAACTTCAATCATATTCTGATCAAATGGCCGCCGCGGTGGAAAAGGCCGGGCGCTCGGTGGCGAGCGTGGATGCGCGCAATCATGTGCCCGGCTCGGGCGTGGTGTGGAGCGCCGACGGTGAAATCGTCACCGCCGATCACATCGTTCAGCGCGACGAAAACATCACCGTCACCCTCGCCGACGGCTCGACCCACACTGCCACCCTCGTGGGGCGCGATCCCGGCAGTGACCTTGCGCTGTTGAAAATCAACGCCGGCGGACTCACGCCCGCCGAATGGAACGACAACGCGAAAGTGGGCAACCTTGCTTTTGCCGTTGGCCGCCCCGGCGATTTGCAAGCCTCGCTGGGAATCGTGAGCGCGGTGGGCGGCCCGGTTCACGGGCGGCGGAGGCAGATCGAAGCCTACATCCAAACCGACGTGATCATGTATCCCGGTTTCAGCGGCGGGCCGTTGGTGGACGCGAGCGGGCGAGTGTTGGGACTCAACAGCAGTGCGCTGGGGCGCGATGCCAGCATTGCCCTGCCGCTCTCGGCAGTGAAGCCGGTGATCGAGGCGCTGAAGACTCACGGGCACGTGAAGCGCGGCTTTGTGGGCGTGCACACTCAGCCGGTGCGGCTGGCCCCGCCGATGGCCGAGCGACTCAAACAGGAAACAGGATTAATGATCATCGGCGCGGAGGCGGACGGCCCGGCGGCGAAGGCGGGCTTGATGCAGGGCGATGTGCTGGTGGGTTTGGGCGACAAGCCGATCACCGACATCGACGATTTGCAGGCGGTGCTGGGCCCCGGCTCGGTGGGCAAAACATTGAAGGCCAAAGTGATTCGCGGCGGTGAGTTGAAGGAGATGAATGTGACGGTGGGTGAGCGAGGGTAGTTCGTGAGGCGGGGAGCGTGGGGCGAGTCTGCATTTCGCCCTCGACGATTCACTCGCCACCCTCCACGCTTTCCCCGATGGCTATGCTACAATCGCCTCACCTCACTCACCCGGAGACAAGATGACCGCCATTCGCATCGAGCAGATCGAACTTCGCCACATTTCTATGCCGCTGGTCGCGCCGTTCGAAACGTCGTTCGGCGTGGAGACGGAACGCGAAGGATTGATTGTGACTCTGCGCGGCGGCGGCCTCACCGGCTGGGGGGAAGTCGTCGCCTCGCGCGATCCGGGATACTCCGCCGAGACGGCCAAAACCGAATGGCACATTCTCAACGACTTCATTATCCCGAACGTGCTCGGCAAAGAGTTCGGCGATGTCGAATCGCTGGAGAAGGCCTACGATTCGGTGCGCGGCCACCCGATGGCGAAGGCCGGCATTCAAGCGGCGCTGTATGATTTGCTGGCCAAGGCGGGGGGCGTGTCACTGCAAACGATGTTGGACGGCAAAGGGAAGACGGTGAAGGTTGGGGTGTCGGTTGGTATTCAGCCCACCACCGCTGCGTTGGTGGAGCGAGTGGGTAAATATATCGAAGAGGGTTACAAACGAATCAAAATCAAAATCAAGCCGGGCCGCGACGCGCAGGATGCGAAAGCGGTGCGCGCCGCCTTCCCCGACATCCCCCTGCAAGTGGACGCCAACTCGGCCTACACACTCGACGACGCCGAGATGATCAAGCAAATGGATGATCTGAATCTTTTGCTCATCGAACAGCCCCTCTCGGAAGACGATATTTTCGATCACGCCAAACTTCAGCCGCAGTTGAAGACTCCGATCTGCCTCGACGAAAGTATTCTGAGCGCGCGTCATGCGCGGTGGGCGCGCGAACTCGGCGCGTGCAAGATCATCAACATCAAAGCCGGGCGGGTGGGCGGTCTGCGCGAAGCGATCCGCATCCACGATTACTGCGCCGGTGTCGGCGTCCCCGTGTGGTGCGGCGGGATGCTGGAGACGGGCATTGGCCGCGCGGCGAATCTGGCGTTGGCCTCACTGCCCAACTTCACTCTGCCGGGCGACATCTCGGCCACGAAGCGATATTGGAAGGAAGACATCGTCGCCGAAGAGTTTATGCTCAATGATGACGGAACGATCACCGTGCCGGCCGGGCCGGGGATCGGCGTCACCGTGCGCGAAGGCGCGTTGGAGAAGGCCACGCTGAGGAAGGAAGCGTACCGGGCCGAGTCGAAGCGCCCCATCGCCTTTCCGGGCCAGAAGAAAACTTAAAAATTCGTGATTGACACCCCCCTCTAACTTCCGTATAATCACCGTTCGCAATACGCCCACCCAAAGGGATTTCACTTTTTAACCGCTTCGTCTTGAAGCGGTTAGTTGCGCCTGTCCCCGTTCACAGGAGAGTCCGAATGACTTCTACGATTGGCCGAAAATCTTACGCCCGCATCACTGAAGAATACAAACTCCCCACGCTGATCGAAGTTCAACTCGAATCGTTCGAGTGGTTCAAGAAAGATGGCCTCGCTCAACTATTTGACGAAATTACCCCGGTTGAGTCGTTCAACAAGGGGATGAAGTTATTCTTCCCCAGCCGCACCCCCGAATCGAAAGAATTCAAACTCCAATACTGGTTCGAAGATCCAAAGTATGGCCCGGACGAATGCCTCGACCGCGACATGACCTACGCCGCGCCGCTGTACGTCAAGGTGTTGTTGGCCGGAACCGAAGTGCCCGAGCCCATCGTCTCCGATATTTTTCTCGGCGACTTCCCCCTGATGACCGAGAAGGGCACCTTCATTATTAACGGGACCGAGCGGGTGGTCGTCTCTCAATTGATCCGCTCGCCGGGCGTTTACTTCGAGGCCACCGACGAACGCGCCACCGGGCGCCGACTCGCTTCGGCGAAACTGATTCCTGATCGCGGCGCGTGGATGGAATTCGAGACGCGCAAGAGCGACTACATCACCGTGAAGTTCAACCGCAAACGCACGGTGCCGGTGACGATGCTTCTGCGCGCGTTGGCCGCCGTGGATGACGCTCTTGGCGGAGAACTACCGTACGCCAAGGGCGTTAACGAAGAAATGTTGTCGTTGTTCGCTGAGGTGGACACCAACCCCGATCACCAATTCATCGCCACCACCCTGCGGCAGGAGCCGACGTGGGAGATGAAAGAGAAGCGCCCCATTGCGCAGGAAGCAATGGTGGAATTTTACAAGCGTATGCGCCCCGGCGACCCGCCCACGCTGGATAACGCCAAAGAGTATCTCGAACAGCAGTTGTTCGATCAGCGGCGATACGACCTCGAGCGGGTGGGGCGGTACAAGCTGAATCAGAAACTTGGCCTGTCCGAAAAGATTCCGCTCACGCACCGCACGATCACCAAACACGATCTCATCGCGCTCATCACGCGCATGATCCAGATCAACAACGGGCAAGAGAACCCGGATGACATCGATCACTTGGGCAACCGCCGGGTGAAGACGGTGGGCGAATTGATTCAGGCCAAACTGCGGATCGGCCTGCGGCGCACCGAGCGCATCATCAAAGAGCGCATGTCCATTCGCGAGCAGGGCGTGCTCTCGCCGGTCACGTTGATCAACATCCGCCCGGTGGTGGCCGCCATCCGCGAGTTCTTCGGCTCGTCGCAACTCTCGCAGTTCATGGATCAGACCAACCCGTTGGCCGAACTGCGCCACAAGCGCACGCTCTCCGCGCTCGGCCCCGGCGGCCTCCGCCGCGAACGCGCCGGCTTCGATGTGCGCGACGTGCACCACTCGCACTACGGGCGCATCTGCCCTATCGAAACGCCGGAAGGCCCCAACATCGGCCTCATCGGCCGGTTGGCCTCGTATGCCAAAGTCAACCCATTCGGATTCATCGAGACGCCGTATCGCAAGATTTACAAGACACTGCCCGCTAACGACAAGCGGCTGGTGGGGCGGCACTTGCGCGACGATGTGACTCACCCGAAGTCGGGCGAAGTGCTGGGCAAGAAGGGCGAAGAGATCACGAAGGAGATGGCGAAACATATCGCGAGACTCGGCGAGACCGAGATCGCGCTCGTGCCCTTCGTGTCGGATGATGTGATGTATCTCTCGGCGGACGCCGAAGATCGTTATATTGTGGCTCAGGCTAACGCCCCGCTCAATGAGTTCAGCGAGTTCATTCGCGTGCGCGCTTCGTGCCGGCACCATTCCAAATTCATCTTTGCCGCGCCGGAGCAAATTGATTACATGGACATCGCTCCGTGCCAGATCGTGGGCATCAGCGCCGCGCTCATTCCGTTCCTCGAACACGACGACGCCAACCGCGCACTGATGGGCTCGAACATGCAGGCGCAGGCCGTGCCGCTGTTGCAGCCGGAAGTGGCGACTGTGTCTACCGGGATGGAGTCGCATGCGGCCATTGATTCGGGGCAAGTGGTGCAGGCCGAAGAAGACGGCGAAGTGGTCAGCGTCACTGGCAAAGAGATCGTCGTGCTGTCGGGCAACAAAAAGAAGACGTATCGCCTGCGGAAGTACCAACGCTCGAATCAGAGCACGTGTATCGATCAGCACCCGGTGGTGACCAAAGGCCAGCGGGTGAAGAAGGGGCACGTGATCGCCGACTCGTCGTCCACCGATCACGGCGAGATTGCCCTCGGCCAAAACGTGCTGGTGGCGTTCATGTCGTGGGAGGGCGGCAACTTCGAGGACGCGATTCTCATTTCGGAGCGGCTGGTGCGCGAGGATAAGTTTACGTCGGTTCACATCGAGAAGCATGAAGTGGAAGCGCGTGACACCAAACTCGGCCCGGAAGAAATCACCTACGATATTCCCAACGTGGGCGAGGATGCGCTGAAGGATTTGGACGAGCACGGCATCGTGCGTATCGGCGCTGACGTGGGCCCGAACGATATACTCGTGGGCAAGATTACGCCAAAGGGCGAGAAGGAACTTTCGCCGGAGGAGAAATTGCTGAGGGCGATCTTCGGCGAGAAGGCCCGCGAGGTGAAAGATTCGTCACTGCGCCTGCCGCACGGCGAGAAGGGCAAGGTGGTGGATGTGCGCGTGTTCACTCGCGACGAGCATCGCGATCTTCCGGCGGGGGTGGAAAAGATGGTGCGCGTGTCGGTGGCCCAGCGGCGCAAGTTGACCGAAGGCGACAAGATGGCCGGGCGGCACGGTAACAAAGGCGTCGTGTCGCAGATCGTTCCCGTCGAGGATATGCCTTTCCTCGAAGACGGCACCCCCGTGGACATCATTTTGAATCCGCTCGGCGTTCCGGGCCGCATGAACATCGGCCAGATTCTTGAGACGCATCTCGGTTGGGCGGCAGATCGGTTGGGCTTCCGCGCGGTGACGCCGGTGTTCGACGGCGCGAATGAAATGGAAATCGAGGCCGAGTTGGCTCGGGCATGGCTCATCGATCGGGCGTGGAAAGAGGCCACCGAGATGGCTTGGGATTGGTTGTTGGATCAGGAAATCGATCCGGACTCGGTGGAGTCGGAAGAGGAAGCGCGGCTGTTGTATTTGCAGTCGTGGTTGGGCAAGGGCAAGAAATATGATCCGGAATTGTTGGCGACCGACTTTGCTTATGCTCGCCGGGCGGCGCTGACTGAGTGGCTGCGCGAGAAGGGTTACGATCCCGAAGCAACGTTGCTCTTCGACGACTCGGAGTTGAAGGGCGGGCCGCGCGCCGAAGCCGATCAAAATGCCATCGACGCCTGTTTGCGAATTTGGCTGGGCGATCACGGGTCGAAGGTGGAGAAGTTGAGCGGCGAGGCTCTGCGCAAGAAGGCCAACGACGTGACACTTTACACCGGCGCTCCGCTCCCCGTTCTTGGCCGGATGCGAGTCTTCGACGGAAAGTCGGGCGAGCCGTATGACAATGCGGTGACGGTGGGCATCATCCACATGCTCAAACTGGCGCACCTCGTGGAAGATAAAGTGCACGCGCGTTCGACCGGCCCGTATTCGTTGGTGACCCAACAGCCGTTGGGCGGCAAAGCGCAGTTCGGTGGCCAGCGTTTTGGCGAGATGGAAGTGTGGGCGCTCGAAGCCTACGGCGCGGCATACACTTTGCAGGAGATGCTCACAGTGAAATCGGATGATGTGCAGGGCCGGGTGAAGACTTACGAGTCGATTGTGAAAGGCGAAGAGATCGAGGAGCCGGGTATTCCGGCCTCGTTCCGCGTGCTGGTGAAGGAATTGCAGAGTCTCGGGCTGGCCGTCGAAGCAGTGACCGACACCGGAGAGACGATCAAGTTCGGCAAAGACGAAGAGAAGCAACGCACGCCGAGATTGGGCAAGACAGGGTTGACCGGGTTGATTGAGGAGTGAAGGCCGCTCACCGACCTCTCAACTGAGAGAAACTCTTTTCACAAGCCTTGACGAACGTAGAATCAGCGTGGTAAAATCCCAAGCCGCTGACGCATAAAATTGCACACGGCGCAGAAGTGTGCGCGCCGTGAATTGAATATCTAATGGAAGTGCGTTGAAGCGAGGCCATCGCCCGTGTTGTTGCGATGGCCTCGTTCACGCGCCAAGTCAGGAACAAACAAGTATTTCGGAGGGCCGACGTGCCAACAATCAACCAACTGGTGCGCAAGGGACGCAGCACAAAGAAGGGCAAGAGCAAGGCTCCGGCTTTGCAGTTTACGCTGAACTCGAAGAAACAGCGCCGCATTCGCCAGCCCAAGGGCGCTCCGCAGAAGCGTGGGGTGTGCACCGTCGTCCGCACGCAAACGCCCAAGAAGCCGAACTCGGCTCTGCGAAAAGTGGCCCGCGTGCGCCTCACTAACGGCATTGAGGTGACGGCCTACATTCCGGGCGAGGGCCATCAACTTCAAGAGCACTCGGTGGTGTTAGTGCGCGGAGGCCGTGTGAAGGATCTGCCCGGTGTGCGCTATCACATCGTGCGCGGCACGCTCGACACCACCGGCGTCGATGCGCGCCGTCAGGGCCGTTCCAAGTATGGCAACAAACGGCCCAAGGAACAGAAGGCGGCCAAGTAACATTGCGGGCGGGTTAATGGTGAGATGTTGCGGCGAGCGCCTCGCTCGTCCATCACCGGCGACCCGTTATCTTGTCTGTTGATTTTGGAGTCAGGAAATGTCTCGACGCAGCAAACCTTCCAAACGAAAAATTCTGCCGGATGTGAAATACAACAGCGAACTGCTGACGATGTTCGTGAACCGGCTGATGCACAGCGGCAAAAAGAGCGTGGCGCTCGGCGTCACCTATGGCGCGTTGTCTCTTGTCGAGGAGCGGGCCAAGCGCCCGCCAATAGAAGTTTTCGATCTGGCCCTGAAGAACGCCGCGCCCACCGTGGAAGTGAAACCTCGCCGTGTGGGCGGAGCCACCTATCAGGTGCCGATGGAAGTGCCCACCGACCGCCGCCAATCGCTGGCCATGCGCTGGATCATCGCCGGAGCGCGCACGCGCGGCGGGCGCTCGATGGAAGAAAAATTGGCCGGTGAACTTTTGGACGCCGCCAACAACACCGGCGCGGCGGTGAAGAAGAAAGAAGAAACGCACAAGATTGCAGAAGCCAACCGCGCTTTTGCCCACTATCGCTGGTAATCTGCGTTTGGATGTCCTCCAGCGTTCGCGCAACGCAAGGCGGACGCTGAGCGCAGTTTGACTTTAGATTTGAAATGGCACGCGAATATCCGATTGAGAAAGTGAGAAACATTGGCATCATTGCTCACATTGATGCCGGAAAAACCACGACGACCGAGCGCGTCCTGTTTTACACGGGCAAGACGCACCGCATCGGATCGGTTGATGAAGGCACGACGGTAACCGACTGGATGGAGCAGGAGCGCGAACGCGGCATCACCATCGTGTCGGCGGCCGTCACTGCCGAGTGGCAGGGTCACCAAGTCAACGTGATCGACACCCCCGGCCACATCGACTTCACCGCCGAAGTGCAGCGCTCGCTCCGCGTCCTCGACGGCGGGATTGTCGTTTTCGACGCCGTGCAGGGAGTCGAGCCGCAGTCCGAAACGGTGTGGCGGCAGGCCGACCGATACGGTGTGCCGCGCATTTGCTTCATCAATAAAATGGATCGCACCGGCGCGGACTTCTTCCGCTCCGCCGAAATGATCCGCACTCGTTTGGGCGCGAATCCCGTTTTCATGCAAATCCCCATCGGGGCCGAAGCCAAGTTCGAGGGCGTGATCGATCTGCTCACCGTCGAATCGATCCAATGGCTCGATCAGAGCGGCCGCGAAATGAAACGCGGGCCGATTCCGGCCAGCATGAAAGACGAAGTGGCCGCCGCTCGCAGTAAAACGATTGAGCAGATCGTCGAGCACGACGACGAATCGATGACGATGTATCTCGAAGGCCACGAGCCGAGTATCGAGCAATTGAAAGCCACCATCCGTAAGGCCACCATTGCTGGAAAGATATTCCCCGTCTTTTGCGGCTCGGCCCTCCGCAACAAAGGCGTCCAGCCCGTCCTCGATGCAGTCGTCGATTACCTCCCCTCCCCCATTGACATCCCCGCCGTCAAAGGCATCAATCCAAAAACAGACGAAGAAGTTGCCCGCGAAGCCAAAGATGATGCGCCGCTGGCCGCGCTTGTGTTCAAGATCGTGGCTGACCCCTACGTTGGCCGCCTCGCCTATTTCCGCGTTTATTCGGGAACGTTGAAGGCCGGAACGAATCTGATCAACGCCACGAAAGATCGGCGCGAGCGCATTGGCCGCGTGATCCGGATGTACGCCGACCGCCGCGAGGACGTGGAAGAAGTTCCCGCCGGAGATATTGCCGCCGTGCTGGCGTTGAAAGACACATTCACCGGCGACACGTTGTGCGAGTCGGGCACCCCGGTCGTCCTCGAAAGCATCACCTTTCCTGATCCGGTGATCCACATCGCCATCGAGCCGAAGTCCACTGCCGATCAAGACAAGATGGCCGTGGCCCTGCGCCGCCTCGCCGAAGAAGACCCGACCTTCAAGGTGACCACCAACGAACAAACCGGGCAGACGATTCTGGGCGGCATGGGCGAACTGCATCTCGAAGTGCTGGTGGATCGGATGCTGCGCGAATATAAAGTGCAGGCCAACATCGGCGCACCGCGGGTTGCTTATCGTGAGTCGATCACCAAAACCGTTCCGAAAGTTGATCTCAAATACGCCAAGCAATCGGGCGGGCGCGGGCAGTATGCTCATGTGGTCATCGCTCTGGAACCGGGCACTCCCGGCTCGGGCATCACCTTCGAGAACAAGATCGTTGGCGGCGTTGTGCCGCGAGAATACATTACCCCCACCGAGAAAGGCATCCGCGAAGCCGCCGAAGGCGGCGTGATGGCCGGTTACCCGGTGGTGGACGTGAAAGTGACCCTGTTCGACGGCTCGTTCCACGAAGTCGATTCCAGCGAAATGGCATTCAAGGTGGCCGGTTCGATGGCGTTCAAAGATGGCGTGATGAAAGGCGGCCCGGTTCTGTTGGAGCCGATCATGAAAGTGGAAGTCGTTGTGCCCGAGGAATACATGGGCGACATCCTCGGCAACCTTTCGGCTCGCCGAGCCAACATCGAGGGCATGGAGCCGCGCATCGGCGGAGTGCAGGCCATCAAGGCTAAAGTGCCGCTGGCCGAAATGTTCGGCTACGCCACCGACCTCCGGTCGCGCACGCAGGGCCGCGGCGCGTATTCGATGGAGTTCGATCATTACGCCCAAGTCACAAAATCGATTGCCGATGAGATCGTTACCGGCAAAAGCAGGAAATAATCACCCTTTTCTCAAAATAGTTCGGAGGGCTTAGCATCATGGCAAAAGAGAAATTTGACCGGAGCAAACCGCATGTCAACGTGGGGACGATGGGGCACATCGATCACGGCAAGACGACGTTGACGGCGGCCATCACCAAAGTGCTGGCGATGAAGAAACTGGCTT
>VGOW01000078.1 GCA_016875735.1 Chloroflexota bacterium
GTTGGATTTACGCCGGAAACACTTCGGTAGGCATCATTTGGCTGGTCAGCGTGTTGGCGTGGGACTTCATGGCGGCCATCATCGTTATCTTTACAGGGGGATTCGGTTGCTTCTGCACGGTGCCGGTAAACATCGTTCTCACAGCTATCTCGGCGTATTCACTCAACGAGTATACAAAGAAGCACCCGGAGCTGTTTGGCTAGCGCCATGCTTTGCCCGCACTGTGGTCAAGCGCATCCTGGCAACGCAGCATTCTGCCCAATCGCTGGCAAGGCCCTGCCGCACCCGCGCGCCAACCGCTGGCGGGGGCCTCTATTGGCCGGGTTTGCCAACCTTGGCGCATTGGGGCTTCTTGCCATCTGTATTGGGATGCTGTTGATGCTGGTAGAGAATCGAAACTTGGCGCTCCCGACTCTCCCCTCTTTGCCCGGCGCTTCCACTGCAGTAGCGGTGATACCGTTGACGGCCAACACGCCGGCTCCTTCCGCGACGCCAACCCTGAATGCAACTGCAACAACTCTCCACATACCCACTGCTATCCCAACTGCCACTCCCACACAGCGGCCAACGAGCACCCACACGCCCACTCTGCCGCCTCCCACGCTCACTGCCACCGCCGCTTCATGCGCCATCTCCGTAACGGGTCGCTATGCCCGGCTGTGGTCGCAATATCACGATCAACTCGGATGCCCCTATTCTGCATCCCAGATTACTATTCCTTCGGTTGCAGAACAGCCATTTCAGAGCGGCCACTTGTTTTGGCGATCTGACACGGATCGTTATTACGCCATATACGATGGCGGCGGCGCAACATCGGGCGGGTGGGCCGTGTATGGCAACAAGCCCGGGGCAATCCAAAACTGCGCCGATCACTTGCCGCCGGGCGGATATTACAAGCCCGCCAGCGGCTTTGGTGATGTGTGGTGCTTTGTCGGAAGCGCGAATTCATCGCTCGGTTGGGCGCTCGCCCCCGAACGCGGCTTTGTGGGTGGACAGGGGGTCAACGCTCAAGATTTTGAGAAAGGATCCATTTTTCAGGACAGCGACGGTGTGGCTCGGAATCTGGTGTATGTGTTGATTGGCGCGGGCTTCTATCGCGTGTCGCCGTAAACTGAAAGCTTCCGAACTTCTTTGTGATCACACGACTTCAAGCATATTGTCTCCGCGGGCGATACTGAATGGCCTTGGCCACGTGCGCCGGATGGATGTCCTCTGACCTGCTCAGATCGGCAATGGTGCGCGCAAGTTTCAACACGCGATGGAAGGCGCGGGCCGAGAGTTGCAGTTGAGTCATCGCCGCCCGCAAAAGCGCCATGCCCGCATCGTCCAACTTGCAGTATTTCCTCACGTCGGCCGGGCGCATGTCGGCGTTGCAAGTATCGGTTCAAACTCTGCGGGTCCGTCCAACTCGGCACCACGCTGTCGGCGCTGATGAATCGGCCCAGCGCGCTCGAATAGAATCTCGCCCCGTAGTGATACAGCCCCAGCCCCACCTCCCTCTGCCCGGTGAACAGCCTGTCCGTCGGCAAACTCGCGCCCGTGATGCGTGGCTCGCCGAACGGAGTGTACCTCTGCTCGCCGTTGGTCACAACGTTCCCGCTCGCGTCCAGCGTCACGCTGGCCGAACCGAGATGGTCGCGCAGGACGAAGTGCAGTGTGTTGCTCACCCCAACAACCTCAACCCGCAGTGCGACGCCATAGTAACTTGTCTTCTTCGTGACTGCGCCGCCCGCGCTCAACTCCACTTCGTAGATTCCGCCGATGTACACGACTGAAGTGTTGTCCGGGCGAATCTTCTTCACCAAGTTTCCATCACTATCGTACACGAACGCCGTGGTTTGCCCGTTGACGACGACGGACGAAAGGCGGTTCTCGATGTCGAAGTTCTGCGTGTACGTCGCTTCCCCCTCAACCCTCAACGTCATATTCCCATTTGCATCGTAAGGGCAAGGGATTGCAGAACTGTGGTGGAGACGGCGAACGCCAGCGCTCCGGCCAACACAGCCCATACCCAGCGGCGGCGCGCAGCGATCCAAGCATAAGCGAGGCTGAAGGCCGCTTGCGAGATCCTCCCGGCCATGATGCCCACCGCCGCCGCGCTCGCAAAGCGCTCGCCTTGATTGAGAGCCAAGAAGAATGCCACCGGCCCCGAAGTGAGGGGCAAGCCCACCACCCAGCCGCTCACAGTCGGTCCCCATCGCCTCCCGGCGAGACTGGCCATGCCGATCAACGCAGGAGTGATGAGCGGTTTCAGAAACAGTGTGTTCATACGGCTATTGTACGGGCTTAAAGCCGCGTTTGATGTGGAGAGGAGCAAACGAAAACGGGACGCCGATTCGCAGGCATCCCGTTTTTTATTTCTGAAAGTGGGCGATATAGGACTTGAACCTACGACCTCACGGATGTGAACCGTGCGCTCTAACCAGCTGAGCTAATCGCCCACGATGGCGGCATTATAACTGAAACCCAACCGGCCTTCAAGGCTCGAATCTGAGCATGATAGAATTTTGCCAATGGCCGCCGCTTCCGATCACCTCCAACAGATTCTCGACACCCTGCCGAGCCGGCCCGGCTGTTACATCATGAGGGACGCCGACGGCGTCATCGTATATGTCGGCAAGGCTGTCAACCTCCGCAGTCGCGTCCGATCCTATTTCCACGCGCAGACCGATTCCCCCAAGACCGACCAACTCGTCCGCCGCATCGCTGACATCGAAACCATCATCGTCGATTCTGAACTCGAGGCCCTCATCCTCGAGATGAACCTGATCAAAAAGCACCGGCCCAAATACAACATCCGGCTGAAGGACGACAAGCGATACCCGTACGTCAAAGTTCATTGGGGCGATCCGTTCCCCAAAGTGACCGTCACCCGGCGGATGGATGTGCGCGACGGCTCGCGCTACTTTGGGCCGTACACCAGCCTGTGGGCGGTGCATCAAACGCTGGCCCTGCTTCGCAAAATTTTCGGCTACCTCACCTGTGACCGAGCGATCACCGGCAAAGACCCTCGCGCCTGCCTATATTACGACATCAAACTCTGCATCGCGCCGTGCATCGGCAAGGCCTCGAAGGAAGACTACCGGGCGATGATCGACGACCTGTGCAAGTTTTTGCAGGGCCGCACCGAGCCGGTGGTGAAACGACTGCGCGCCGAGATGGAAGCGGCCTCCGAAGCGTTACAGTTCGAAAAGGCGGCCTCCATTCGCGATCAATTGATCGCCATCGAGAGGGTAGTCGAGAAGCAGAAAGTGATCTCCACCGAGCAGATCGACTCCGATGTGATCGCCTTTGCCCGCGACAAAGGCGACGCCTGCGCGCAAGTGTTTTTCATCCGCGCCGGAAAGTTGATCGGGCGCGAATCGTTTTTGCTCGAAGGCGCGGAGGACGCCGACTCGACGGAGATCGTCTCCAACTTCATCACCCAGTTTTACGAAGATGCGGCTTTCGTGCCCGACGAAGTGATGCTGCCCAATGACATTGCCGAAGCCGAGATCGTGTCGCAGTGGCTGCGCGGCAAGCGGGGAGACAAAGTGACGCTCTCCGTGCCGCGGCGCGGCGCGAAACACGATCTGATCGAGATGGCGACCGCCAACGCCGCCGAAGCCCTGTCTCGCCTGCACGCCGAACGCGAAGCCGACTCCAGCAAACACGTGGAGGGCATGGCTGAGTTGCAGGCCGCATTGCAGTTGCCGCGCCCTCCGGCTCGCATCGAGTGCTTCGACATTTCGCACATTCAAGGAACGGCCACGGTGGCGAGCATGGTGGTGTTCGCGCAGGGCGCGCCGGAGAAGAAACACTATCGCTCGTTCAATATTCGCGCGGTGGAGGGTGTGGATGATTTTGCCAGTATGCGCGAGGCGTTGAGGCGGCGGTTTGCGCGGTGGAAGGATGCGCAGGATCGCAAAGCCGACGCGCCCGGAAAGAAGCCCGACGAATCGTTTGCGCTTCTGCCCGATCTGCTGCTCATCGATGGCGGCAAAGGGCAGTTGGGCGCGGCGGTGGAAGTGCTGGCCGAAGCCGGGCTCACCGAGCGCGTGCCGGTGGCCTCGCTCGCCAAACAGCAAGAAGAGATATTTTTGCCCGGCCAAGCCAATTCGATTTTGCTGCCGCGCAGTTCACAGGGTTTGTTTCTCGTCCAGCGTGTGCGCGACGAAGCCCACCGCTTTGCCATCACCCATCACCGCCAGCGGCGGCAAAAGATGGGGCTGGCCTCGCAGCTCGAAGCCATCCCCGGTGTCGGCCCGTCGCGCCGCAAAGCCCTGCTCAAACGCTTCGGCGATGTGGACGGAATCCGCGCGGCGAGCATGGATGAGCTACGGAGTGTGAGAGGAATAACGGCTGAGGTGGCGAAGGCGATCAAGGATGTGTTGTGACAACAGGCAAATCATGTGGGAGTGGCGCAATTGGGCAAAGGCAGCCACGGATTGCACAGATTTCACTGATGAAGATGGAACGCTCTGTGTAATCCGTGAAATCTGCGGTTCTTAATCCGCCCGAACAGAGAAAGCCCTATCATAAAAAGCGGCTCCCCCCTTTAAACGCACACCGCGCTCTGGCTGAGGAGGGGCCAAGCGCGGTATGGAGAGGAGAATGCAACTATCATTTTAGCCAAGCGGCTAAATGGCAAGTGAAGCGAAGATAAGTGTTGGGTGAGCGGCCTGAGCGGGCAACTTGCCCGTTAACCACTCCGCGCCCGGCTGTGGAGGAGCAGGGCGCGGCATGGAGAGGAGAATGCAACTGTCATTCTATTCAACCGGCTGAATGGCAAATGAATCCGAGTTAAGAGTTGGGTGAGCAGTGGCGCTGCCCAACCACCCACATCATCTAAATCACCCAACTTCACGTTGCCACAGACTCTCAATCACGCGGTCGATGCCGGATTTGAGATGGCGGCGATAGGTGCTGAAGGGCAGGTCGAGCAGTTCGGCGGCCTGCTCTTGCGTTTCGGCGGGCTGGAGTATGTGTGGCGCAACGCCCGATACAATTTCATTTCTCGCGGCGAGGACTGCAATGACTCGGCGGCGGACTGGATGAGTTTTTGCAGTGCGGCGGCTCGCTCGGCGCGGCCGGCGTTAGCCCCCGCGGCTTCCACCGTGAGCCGCGATTGCACAAGCGGATTGCTTTGCAACGCCGAAGGCTGAGTGTAATCGCGCAGGGCGTCGCGCACGGCGGCGGCGAAATCTGGCTCGCTGAGGACGACGATGGACTCGGCGGCAGACGGGTGGGGCGCGGCCTCTGCTCCCGGCGCGATCTCGCGCTCGGCCAACAGCGCCAGCCACTGCATGGGAGGAACGGCTCGCCAGTTGTGGCCGTACATTCCGTAGCGGCGGCCTCCCACTTCAAAGTCGGCGTCGGGCAGGCGAGCCAGATCAGCATAAGCGAACATGGGCGCCCAAAACTCAGGCTCGGCGCACGGAAAGAATGTGAACACCAGCCCCGGTGTGGTGAGGTAATGGAGCACGGCGTTGATGAACACGATGCTTTGCGCGGGTGAGACGGTTTGATACGTGTCGCGCCCCATCCAGAATCGGAAGAGGGTGGCGGTTTCGCCGGAGCGCAGCGGGGCATGACGTTGAAGGTGGGCCCAAACGGATCGAGCGGCGGAGTCGGCTTCCCGATCCGAGGGGTCGATCAACGACAATGACACCATCGCCGCGAATCCGGCGGGGCGCCGCTCGCTGTCGCGCAATACGATGATTCCCTGTGGCTGCCGATTCATCCAGTGGGAGGCAATCTGCGCCGAGTCTTCTCCCTCGTGGCGCAGCACCATTTCTGTGATCGCCGGGATGTCGGAGTCGCGGAGCGAGTCGGCGAGCATGCCGCCGCTGGTTTGCCAATCGACAAACGGGCGCACCACCGGGCTGTCGCGATGAAGGAAAACGTAATCGAACATGAGGCGCTGTTGCGCGGGGCCGGGCGATTGTTGGATGTGGGTGATGTAATAGCCGCGCGCGCGCTTGTGCAGTTCGGCATACCAATCGGGGTTGCGCCAGCGCACGTCGGCGGCGAGGGCTTCGCGGGCGAGGTCGTGCGGGAAGAGTCCTTCCGGGCTGAGTTCGACGAATGACAGTTCGCGGAGCCATTCGAAAAGTTCGTGCGCGTCGGGCGCGCCGAGCATTTGGGCGAGGAGCGGTTCGGTGGTGAGGCGCACGAGGGCGCAGGCTTCGAGCGCGGCGCGGTGCGCGGGGCCGGGCACTTTTTGCACGAAGCGTTCGAGCAGGGCTTTGATCACGTCGGGCGAGGCTTCGGGCTGGAAGGCGCGCGCGGGGCCGGGGCGCTGGGCAAACTCGTCGGCGACGAGGGAGAGGGCGAGCGGGTGGCCGTGCGTGAAGTTGAGCACGGCTTGGATTTGATCGTCGGGGATGTTGTGTTGTGAAAGATAGGCGCGGCTTTCGTGAGGGGCGAGGTTGCGCAGGGGGAGGATGCGGAGGAAGTCTTGCCAGCCGGGGTCGCTGCGCCACGCGGTGGAGGGCGGGTTGCGGCTGGCGACGACGGTGAGGGTGTGTTCGGGGAGCGAGGGCAAAAAAGTGTCGCGCAGCCAATTGTCGAGCGGGGCGAGCAGTTCGAAGGTGTCGAGGATGATGATGTGTTTGCGGCTGGCGAGCCTTTCGTGCGGCGGCGAGGTGGGCGGCAAGTTGAGGGCGAGGCTGAGGGAGGCGGTGAACGGGTCGGGCGAGGGCTCGATGTTGCGCCCGTCGAGGAGGGCGACGGGAGTGGAAGAGTCGTTGCAGAGTCGGTGGAACTCGGTGAGCAGAGTGGTTTTGCCCACGCCGCCGGGCCCAAAGATGAAGAGGAGGTTGAAAGGCAGGTCAGCCGATTGGAGGGCAGAGGCGAAGAGTTCTCTTTCGGCGTCGCGCCCCACGAATCGGCGGCGTCGGGCCGCGCTCAATCGGTCGGCTAACTTTGGGGGCAAGGCTTACTCCCGCATTTTCCAGCCCAAGTCTCCGCGTTGGAATAGCAATTCTAAAACATACACGGCGCTGCTGAGTCGGTTGAGCGCTTTGGGGATGCCGTAATCGACTGCGCTCGACGGGCCATGCGTGTGGGCGTTGGGGCCGTACACGTCGAGCGCGGCGATCTCGATCTCGCGCGCCAGCGCGCGGGCGAAGTTGAGCCAGTGCAGGATGCTGTGATCGTTTGCGCCGGGAACGAGGTGCGCCATGCCGAGTTTGTCGGGGTGATGAGAGATGTCGTGTATTTCGTCTTCGGTGTGGCCGCCCACCGAGAGGGGCTGGGCACTGCGCGCGTTGTATTCGGCCGATTGTATTTCGCGGCAGTATGCGGCCAGCGTATCGAGTCGTTCGGCCAACTGCGGCAGTTGAAAGCGGCGGGCTTCGGCGGCCACGAGCATCATGGTTGCGTGCAGGGAGTCGAGCTGCCCGCGCAGTTTGACTCGCGGGTGAGTCTTCGGGGCGAAGTGGGCGGCGTCCAACTGAGTCATGTGCTCGGGCTTCGGCTTCACGGGCTGGCCGCATTCGATGCACACTGGCGCGGGGCCGCTGAGCACGACAGGGAACACGCCGGGCTTATCCCATGCGGGGCGCGGAGTGTGAAGGGCGGATGGCGGAGCAGACAGCGATGTTGAGTCGAACTGGATTTCGAGTTCGTGGGTTTTGATGAAATCGAGCGCGGCGGGCGAGAAGCGCGCGCCGGGTGGGAACGGAGGGAGTGCGCCCTTGCCGTTGCGCCACAGTTCGCGGAGTTCGGATTCGGTGATGACCATGTCAGGAGGGGGAAGACAGAAGTCGGAAATCAGAAAACAATAGTCAGTAATCAGTCGTCAGATTACTGACAACCGATTACTGATCACTGATCACCGATTGCCAATCACTGATTCCAATCCGCCGGGAAGGCCACATACACAAACCGCGTGTGGCTGGGTGTGCCGAAGGTGATGCTGGAGCCTTTGGGGATGAAGATGCAATCGCCCGGCCCGCCGCGCACTGCTTCAGCGCCGCGCGTGATCACCAACTCGCCTTCGAGCACGATGTCCACCTCGTCATACGAAAGCGTCCACGGGAATTCGCCTTTGTCGAGAGCCATGTATCCGGCGGCCATCGGCGATCGGTCGGCGGAGGTGACCACGTCTTTCAGCCGGACGTTGGTTCCCGGCGCGGCGAGATCGCTGCCAAATGATTCCATGATCACGCCCGCGCCTTTCACCACTTTGAGCGGCGGAGGCGGCGCGGAAAACGGAGTCGGCGCCCCGCCGTTCTTTTCGAGGGAGGCCGACTCTCGAATCACGCGCAGGCCGAGTTCCTTTGCTAAGTCGGTCGCTTCGGGCGTGATCAGATCACTCGCGCCGATCACAAGCAGATTCGATTTTAGTTCGCGGGCTAATCGGCGGATATCGGAGGCGGTGAAAAGTTGAGGAGGCATAGCCGTCTTTTCCAAATCTGTGATACGCAAAGTGTAGCACAGACTTGCGCGGCGGCTGAGAGTTGTTCGGAATTGTAGGGATGGAGGGTGCGCGCTCTGATTACGAAGGCAGTAATGCCGCCAGTTGCGTCCACAGTTCGCGGAGGTTGATGGGCTTGGGCATGTAGAGGTCGCATCCGGCGGCCAGCGCTTTGTCGGCGTCGCCTTTGAGGGCGTTGGCGGTGATGGCGATGATGGGGATGGCGCGGAGGGTGGCGTGCGCCCGGAGGCGGCGAGCCACCTCGTAGCCGTCGAGGTCGGGCAGATTGATGTCGAGCATGATCACGTCGGGCGGGTTGGCTTCGGCTTTTTCGAGGCCGGAGAGGCCGTTGAGGGCCCACTCGAATTCGTATCCCCGCGACTCCAACGCTCGTTGAACGAGCAGAACGTTATCGGCGTTGTCTTCGATGTACAACACTTTTTTGCCCATCTCTATTCCTCGGTGCGCGCAACTCTGCTTTCTGCGGGTTCGCCAGACTCGGGCGAGGCGGCCCGGCGGGGCGATACGGCTTGCACGACTTGATCGACGAGCGCCTTGGGCGAGAGCGAGCCTTTTTGATAGAGCGCTTCGATGTGGCCGCTGAGCCGTCGGCGATCGTCGTGGGTGATGTCCTTGGCGCTCACAACTATAACCGGAATCTCGCGGGTGCGCTTGTCGCGCCTCAATTCTTCGATCACGGTGAAGCCATCCACCTCCGGCATGGTGAGGTCGCAGATGATGAGGTCGGGCAGGCGGTAACGAGCCTCGCGCAGGCCGTCGGAGCCCTTGGCGGCGTGGAAGACGCGGTACGACTTTTTGGCTTCGAGCAAACGGCGGATGAGCAGGGCGTCGTTGGAGTTGTCGTCGATGAGCAACACGGTGGTGGTTTTCTCGTCAAGTTGTTCGAGGGCGGCCAGCAGGCCCTCGCGGGGCACGGGCCGTTGATCGTCGCTGAGGTGCACATCCACGCCCCACTGTTCTCCGAGCACGTGCTTTTCGACGGGGAAGGTGTGGCCGCTGCAGTTGACGACGAGTTGATCTTGGCCGATGATGTTTTGCGCCGCCAATTTTTCGAGCCCGGCGAAGGCCACTGCGGCGGCTGGCTCCACGGCCATGCCTTCGGTCTTTGCCAGTTTGAGCATGGCATCGAAGGCTTCGCGGTCGCTCACGCTTTCCATTGCGCCGCCGTGTTGCCGGGCGATTTGCCAAAGGTGTGTGTAGGGCCGCCCCGGGTCGCCGGTGGAGAGAATGGCGATGCGCGTCTCTGGGATCACGGGGGTGGCGGTGTCCCGGCCGGATTTAAAGGCGTGCACCATTGGGGCGCAGCCGTCGGCTTGAATCACGCCGAGCGAGGGAACGCGGTCGATCAATCCCATGGCGAATAGTTCGTGAAAGCCGTGATAGACGCCGAGCGGCCCGAGTCCGCCGCTCACGGCTTGGATGTACCAATCGGGCGCGCGCCAGCCGAGCTGTTCGACGATTTCGTAGGCGATGGTTTTGAACGCCTCGCGGGCCGGGACGCTTTTTGCGCCGCGATCCAAAAGCAGGCCGCGCCGCGCGGCGAAGTCGGCGGCGATTTGTTTGGCTTGATCGTATGTGCCGCTCACTTTGATCACCTCCGCGCCGAAGAGCGCCGTTTCGCGCAATTTTTCTTGCGGCACGAGGCTGGTCATGAACACCCATAGTTTGATTCCGGCGCGGGCGCAGGCGGAGGCATAAGCGACGGCGGCGTTGCCCGTTGAGGCAAGAACGCATTCGTGGATCCCGGCTTCGAGCATGGCCGCCACCGAAACGGCGGCCTGCCGATCTTTGAAGGAGCTGGTGGGGCCGTGCCGTTCATCCTTGATGTAGATGCGTTCGTGCCCGAACGTTTTGGCGTAGCGGCGCGAGAGTTGGAGGGGTGTGCCTCCGGCGCTGTTGAGATCGTAGGCGAGCGGATTCTCGACGGGCAGAACGTCGTGATACCGCCACAGGTTGGAGGGGCGGCCCGGCAGGCCGCGCAGAAGTTCGCGTTTGAATGCGGCGTAATCGTATCGCGGCTCAAGCCAATCGGATCCGCATGACGGGCAGACGGCTACCACAAAGGGCTGATACTCTTGTTGGCTGCCGCACGCTGCGCACTCCAGTGAAAGTGGCCGGGTCATTGTGGCGTTACATGTTCTCGTTGAAAGTCGTTTCGACGGGCAGTTCGATGATGAAGGTGGAGCCTTCGCCGGGCACGCCGGTGCTTTCGGCCCACAGCCGCCCGCCGTGCAGTTCGATGAGGTGGCGGCTGATGGGCAGGCCAAGCCCGGTGCCGCCCACTTTGCGGGTCGTCGAGGAATCCACTTGGCTGAACTCTTGGAAGATGGTTTCGATGTGGCTGGCGTCGATGCCGATGCCGATGCCGGTGTCGCGGACGCTGATGCGGATGTGGGCGTTGAGGCGCTCGGCCCGGATGGAGACACAGCCGGAGTCGGTGAACTTGATGGCGTTGTTCACGATGTTGATCATCACTTGCCGCAGGCGCATTCGGTCGGCGTTGATGTCCATCGTCGCGTCGTCGCCGGTGTCCAACAGCAGATCGAGGGATTTGACTCGAGCCAGCGGCGAGGCGATGTCGATCACTTCATCGAGCACGTCCTTGAGGTCGAAGATTTCGGGGTTGAGGGTCATCTTGCCCGCTTCGATCTTCGCCATATCGAGGATGTCGCTGATCAGGTTGAGCAAGTGCTGGCCGTTCTTTTGGACGATGATCAGATCGTTCTCCATCCACTCGTTGATGTCGCCGTCGATGCCTTCGAGCAGCACTTGAGTGAAGCCGAGAATGGAGTTGAGCGGGGTGCGCAGTTTGTGGCTCATGTTGGCGAGGAACGACGATTTGAGTTGATCGAGCTCGCGCAAGCGCTCCACGGTGGCGGCCTGCTCGGCGTAGAGCCGCGCGTTTTGCAGGGCGACCGCCACTTGCTCGGCCAACGTGATCTTGAGCCGGATATCGTCTTCGGTGAATCGGTCGATCACATCGGCTTGCACATCGAACACGCCGAGCAGTAGATCGCCGACTACCATGGGGATGGCCAGTTCGGAGCGGGTGTTGGGCAGGAGTGGGTGAGGCAGAAAGCCGCGCTCTTGCTGAATGTTGTTGGCGACGACCGCTTGCCGTGTTTGCGCGGCGCGGGCCACCAATGAGTGCTCGGCGTTGAATGGAATGTGGCGGCCTTCGGCCACCATCACCCGCCCCGTTGCGCCAGCGCCCGATACGAGTTCCAACATGTCGCCCGTGTCGTTGAGGAGATAGATGTGGGCATGGTAGAGGTTGAATGATGATTTGGTGAGATCGACCACCGTTTGCAGAAGCACGTCGGTATCCAAAATGCTGGAGGCGGCGGCGCTCACGCGGGCAATGGCTTCCAACTCCACTGCGCGTTTCGAGAGCGCGGCTTCGGTTTGTTTGCGCTGGGTGATGTCGGTGACGCTAAACCGGACGAGGTGACTGCGCGCGCCAGTGAGACCTACCAAGCGCACTTCGCAGGGGATGATCCGCCCGACGGTGTTGCGGTGCGCCCATTCGAATACTGGCGTGCCGCCGCTCAGCGCCTCTCTGATTTTCTCCGCCATCTTCTCCGCCGACCGGCGGCCATCGGGCTGGAAGTCGGGGCTCATTTGAGTCGGGCCCACCTTTACCAATTCATCGCGCGGCATCCCAAACAGCCATTCGGCGGCGGCATTCACGCTCTCGAAGAGACCGGTGCGAGTGTTCACCACCCCCACCGCTTCCGGCGAGAACTCGAGCAGAATCGCCAAATCCTCTTCGCGCTCGCGGACGGCGGCTTCGGCGCGTTTGCGCTCGCTGATGTCTTGCTTGACTGCGATGAAGTGCGATATTTGGCCGGACTCATCTGCGACCGGCGTAATGGTCATCTCTTCCGGGTACATCGTGCCGTCTTTGCGACGATTGACAACTTCGCCGCGCCATACCTTCCCGGCCAGCACTGTCTCCCACAGATTCTGATAATAGCCCTGATCATGCGCGCCCGATTTGAGCAGGCGAGGGTTGTTGCCCACGGCCTCTTCCAATGTATAGCCGGTGTTTTTGGTGAACGCCGGGTTTACCCACTCGATTGCGCCGCTGCGATTAGTAATGACAATCGCGTTCGCGGCGGCGTCGAGCGCCGAAGCCTGAAGCCTCGTCCGTCGTTCCGCCGCTTTGCGTTCGCTGATGTCGCGATGGATCGCAAGAAAGCCGATGATGTTGCCGGCATCGTCAAGGATGGGGTTGTTGGAGCCCTCGATGGTCACGAGTCGCCCGTCTTTGGTCTTGTTGACGATTTCCCCTGCCACCGTGCCCTTCGACAGCAGTGTGCTCCAAAATTGTTTGTAGCCTTCCGGCGGGATCACGCCCGACTTGATGATGCGGGGCGTTCGGCCAATCGCCTCTTCGCGGGTGAAGCCGTACACCTTCTCGAAAGCCGGGTTGGCGAAGATGATGTTGCCATCGGCGTCGGTGATGAAGATGGCATCGGAAGAGCGCTCGATGCCCAATTTGAATTTGATGAGTTCCGTATCGCTCGGCGCGGCTTCGCCGCTGTGAGATTGCGCCAGCGCGATTTCTAGCTGAGATACGCGAGATTGAAGAAACTCGACCCGACTCTGCGCCTCGGCCTGCAAACTGCCCGATACGGCGACCTGCGCTTGAGCCATCCCCAGTTTGGACTCCAGTTCCGCGACTTGCGCGCTCAGCGATTCGGCCCGCTGCTGCGCCTGCATCTGTCGGTCGGCGGAGCGCTCGCGCTCTGAGTGCGCTTCGGCCAACGAGGCTTCGAGTTCGGCGATGCGGGCGCGCAGAGTGTCGGCCGCAGATAGATCCCGTTCTTCCGCCGCCCGTTGCGCCCGGGTTAGCGAGGCTTCGAGTTCGGCGACGCGAGCGCGCAGGCCGTTGAGCTCGGCGGCGGGGGGAGCGGCTTTGCCATTGGCTGGCTCCGGCTCCACCGGCTCGACAGTCGAGAACAGCGACTCAAGCCGCTTGAGGTACGGGTCTTTGGACATAGGTGAGCAACTCTTCGGCCAACTGCCGGTATTGCAATGCGCCCCGGCTGCCGTGAGCGTACGCGGTGATGGGTTTGCCGGCCACTTGGCTTTCGCGCAGTTTGCTGTCGAAGCCGATGATGGTCTGCAAAATTGCGGCGGAAAAATGCTGTTGAATGTAGGCCAGTGTTTGCGAGTGCAGCTTGCCGCGCAGATCGAACATGGTGACAAGCAAGCGAAATTTGATGCGCGTGTTGGTTTTGGCCCGCACCGCGCGCACAAGTTCAAATGTGCTGTTGAGGGCTTGCAGTGAAAAGTATTCGCATTGGGTGGGGATGATAGCCATATCGGAGGCGGTGAGGGCGGCGATGGTGAGCGCCCCCAGAGACGGGCCGCAGTCCAACAGCACAATATCGTAGGGCGAGAGGGCCGGGTCGGTCAGGCTGTCCTTCAATTTGTATTCATACCGCGCCAGCGATTGCAGGCACTGCGCGGCCATGATCATGTCGGCGTTGGAGGGCACGATGCTCAGGTTGGGCAGTTCGGTTTCGCGCACGACGCTGGAGAGCGGCTCCAGCCCCATCAGCACATCGGAGGCCGAGCGGGTCATTTCGGCAGGCGAGAGTCCCAAGCCGCTGGTGAGGCTTCCCTGCGGATCGAGATCGATGAGCAGGGTTCGCTGATTGCGTTCGGCAAAGCAAGCGCCCAGCGATAGGGTGGTGGTGGTTTTGGCCACACCGCCTTTCTGATGGGAGACGGCGATGATGTACATGCTGGTTCGCGTTCTGCTAATTGTTGCTCTTCGGCTCTCTGCCCGCGCTCAATTCCACAACAGTGCGCCGCGCTTTGAAGGTTTGCCCGAGTTCGCGCACGGCGGTTTGGATGGCGGCTTCCACGGAGGTGGCGCTCTGTATCTTTTGGTTGATCAAGTTGATGATCGATTCGCGTTCGGCCAGTTTCTGAGTCTGTTTGAGGAGCAGTTGGTTGTCGAGCACGGTGGCGGCCTGCGCGCCCAGCGACTGATAAAGCCGGATCTCGGCCTCGGCGAAGGTGCGCGGCGCGGGCCATGAAAGGCTGACGACTCCGATCCAGCGTCCGCTGAGATTGAGGGGGATGGTCACCGTTGCGCCGGTGCCGGCCATTACTGCGCGCCCGGTGTCGCTGAGGCGCGGATCGGCGGCCACGTCGTTGATGGTGAAGGGGCGCGAGGGGTCGGCCATCCACAATTCCGAGTAGGGGGAGTCGGCGAGGCGGAAGCGCATTCCCATCATGGAGTCGAATGGTTGGCCTTCGCCGTCGAGCGCGGCGATGATTTCCATCGAGTCGGGTTTGTTCGATGAGTCGTGTCTGAAGGTGAGAAGGAAGGCGCTGTTGGCGCCGGAGGCCAGCGCGCTTTGAGCGATGGCGAGCAGGGTTTCGTGAGGTGTGGCGGCGGCGTTGAGCCGGGCGCTGGCTTGATACAGCGCGGCGGTTTCGGAGAGGGCGGCTTGCGTTTGCTCGAAGAGGCGGCGGTTATCGACGGCGATGGCCATTTGTTGGGCGAGCGAGATGTAGGGGCGGGTTTCGCTGTCGGCAAAGTGGTGGGGGTTTTCGCATTGGGCCAGCATCACGCCCAATTGCTTGCCTCCCGCCCACAGCGGCAGGATGGCGAGGCCGCGAACCTTTTGTTGAGCGAGCATGAGGCGGGCGGCGGCGTCCACTCGCGGATCGTTTTGGGCATCGTCGAGGAAGATGGGCTGCGGGCTGAGCAGGATACTGCGGGCGGTGAATGATCCCGGCGGGTAACGGTGGCCAATGGGCGTGGGCGGCGTGCCTTCGCTGTTGTGCCAGTTGGCGGTGACTTCTGCGCCGAGCAACCCGCCGGACGAATCGAGTTGATAGGCCATGAGCACGGCGCGGTTGACTGCGGGCACGGGCACGCCTTCGACGACGGCGGCCATGATCTCTTGTAGTGTGCTGGCTGAAGCGAGGCGGCGGCTGGCTTCGTAGAGTTTTTCCGATTCGGTGAGGGCGGCTTGCGTGCTGGCAAACAACAGCTGGTTGTTGACGACGACGGCGGTCTGTGTGGCGACCGAGGTGTATGTCAGTTGATCGGAGGGGGTGAAGTTGTGCGGGGCCAGCCAGTTGATGATGATCAGCCCGATCCATTTGCCGCCTTGCACGAGGGGCAGGATGACCAGCGCGCGAGTATTGGTCTGCGCCAGCGAGGCGCTGATGCCCCCGTCCGCGCGCCGGTCGGTGGCGGCGTCGCTGATGAAGATGGGCACGTCGGGGCTGTTGATCCACAATCGGGAAAGCGGATGGCTGGGGACGAAGAAGCGAATGCCCACCGGCAGGGTGAATGATCCTTCGCTCACCCAGTTGGCCCTCACTTCCATCCATTCCGGCTTCCCGGCAGGGTCGAGGTCGAAGATGAAGAGCAGGGCGTTGTCGGCGCCAGCGCTGATGCCCGGCCGGGCGGCCACGAGCAGGGTTTCTTCGAGGGTGGTGGCGGCGTTGAGCTGGGCGCTGGATTCGTACAGCAGTTGCGTTTCGGAGAGCGCGGCTTGTGTTTGCTCGGTGAGGCGGAGGTTCTCGATGTGCGTGCTCAGTTGCGATACCACCGCGTCCAAAAGATCGACTGCGCCTTCGTCGGCGAGGTCGGCGTTGTTCACGATGAGATCGCCGATGGTTTCGCCGCGCACGGTGATGGGGCGGGCTGTGGCGTCGGCGCTCGGCGCGGAGTCGGCGGCCACTACTTGTTCGCCGTCGTAAACGTAACTGCCGGTCGTGTTGGTCGAGTCGGCAAATCCCGCCCAGCCTTCGCGGGTGAGTCGGCGGACGGCCTCTTCGGCTTCAGCGCGATACTTTTCGGCTTGGGTGAGCAGGCGAATGTTTTCGACTTGCTTGAGCGACTCGCAGGGCGACGGTGTGCGCCAGCGCGGCATCCTCTTCCGTCCATTTTCTATCGGGCGGGCTTTCGACTCGAATCGCGCCGACGGACTCTCCGGCGACTTGAATGGGCATGTCGAGTGTGTCGGTTGGCGCGGGGGAGGCCGACTCGGTGTGTTGGCCCGGCTCGGCTTCGGGCGATTCATAGGTGAAGACGATGCGCTCACTGCGCTCGACGGCGTTGAGGAAATTTTGCCAACCGGCGGTCGTGAGTCGGCGGGCGTGCGTTTCCATTTCGGCGCGGGCCTGCTCGGTTTGAGAGAAGAGCGAAGCGTTTTCGATGGCGATGGCGAGTTGGCCGGCCAGCGCCTCGAAGGCCGGAAGGTTGTCGGCGCTGAAGGCGCCGGGTTTGTCGCTCTGCATATCGAGCACGCCCACCACTCGTTCGCCGACGAGGAGAGGCACGGCCATTTCCGATTGGGTGAGAGGCAGGAGGGGGTTGGGGCGGAAGGTGGCGCTGGCGGCGACGTTGGCGACGAAGACGGCTCGTTTTTCGGCGGCGGCCGTGCCGTTGATGGAGCCGGGACCAATGGGGAGTTTAAATCCGCGCAGGCGCAGTTGTTGCCCCACCGCCCCGGTGCCGGCGTGCAAGACGAGGGTGCGCTGCGCCGAGTCGGTGAGATAGACCTGTGTGTAATTCACTACCGGACAGTTTTGAATGACGGCTGACACCCATGCTATGCTCAGGTTCCTTCTAGAGAACAGGAGCATCGCCATGAGTGACAGCCGCCGCCAATATCGTGCCATAAA
>VGOW01000079.1 GCA_016875735.1 Chloroflexota bacterium
CTGAGGCCGCCCAGCGGTTGGGGTTGGGAGTGGCGATGACGCGCCGTCACTGTCTCATGGGCAACCTTCCGGCCAAGAAGATTGGGCGCGATTGGGTGATTGGGGAGCGTGAGGTCAACGCCTTTGCCGAGAAGGAACGGAAGCCCGGACGGGCAAAGCAGGCGTTGGCGACCGCCTGACTCTGGCCGTGCATGGGAAGGGCCGTTATGAGGCGGATGAAGTGATTGTTATCACCCTTGAGGCCGAGAGCGTATTGCGCGATTGGCTATCTGCGCGAGGGGACAAGCCGGGCGCTTTGTTTGTTGGTTTGGGCAATCGCAATCGTGATCGCCTATCCCTGCGGGCATTTCGCGGGATCGTAAAGGCGGCTTTCAAAGCGGCGGGTGTAGTGGGAGACAACAAGACCACCCACAGCCTCCGGCATACTGCAATCACAAGCGCGGTGAAAAACGGCGCACCTATTCAGGCAGTGCAAAGCATGGCGAGGCACGCAAACATTACTACCACGATGATTTACTACCACGCCACAGACCGCATAACCCGCCCGGCTGAGGATTTTATTCGATACGAGGCGCGGTAGAGGAGTCGAAACGATGATCGAAGAGATAAACGTCCTCGAACCGAAAAGGCGCGATATTGATTTTCGTGTGAGGGCTACACATCTTGAATATATGGCTTGGGTGAAAGAATGCTACCCCGCACTTCTGATAAAGCGCGAGGGCAGGCGGCTTGAACTAAGCCACAAGAATCAACTTCATCGCGGCGAATTGACCCTCACGGATGAGGGCGGCGGCATATTGCATGTTGCTGGCTATTACTCTGCGCCTCGTAGCGCGGCATTCGCAGAGTCGTTTGAGGATGATAGCCGGACTCGTTTCCCTGTGGACTTGTCAAGACAAGATAACGCGCACGCAGGGAAGTTGCCGGGGCGTTTGCCCGATCATATTCTTATTTTGGATGAGGCCGTCCTCGCTGGGCAAAAGCGACGGCGTGGCCCAAAGGGTTACACCGATGAGCAAAAACTGAGATTCGTCCGAAATTGGCTCGCAGTGCAACACGATACCCTCCAAGACATATTCTGCGCAGACCAAAATATCAGCCCGTCCGCTCTGCGCGAGTGGATTGCCAAGTATGAAACGGGTGAATTAGCGGCGAAATAGCGGCGAAATAGCGGCGACTTAGTGTGCGAGAACGGCTTACAGTTGACTGTAAGCCGTTTTGATTCAGGAGCGCCGATGTATCGAGTTAATGTTTACCTGAGCGAGTCTGAGTGGGAAGCCTTGCGGCGTGTTGCCGAGCGCGATTTGCGCGGGCTACGCGAGCAAGCCCGCTATCTGATCGTCAAGGGATTGGCCGCTGAAGTTGTGGCCGCCAACCCACAACCCGCGCAATCCGTTGAGGCGCGAAATGATGAACAGCCTCAAGCCGCCTAGCCCTGTGGCCGCCGACGCGCTGGCCGCCGATGATGCGCTGGCCGATTGTTTCGCGTTTCTGCTTCGCCAAAGGGCGGCGCGATTGGCGGCGGTCATCGTGAATGAGTTGCCGAAAGAGGCCGGGCAAGACGGCGCGGCTGAGGAGGCTTCCGACGATGAGCAATGCGAGTGATGCGCGGCGGGCGGCGCTGAGTCATGCCTACCGCGTCATTGAAGACCACTTGTACCCCCTCATGGTACAGGCCGGGCGACTGGCCGAAACCGACATTGCCCGGCGCAGGCGGCATCGCAAGTTAGAACGCTACTTGATTCGCCGCATCGCTCGCCAGATGCGGAAAGTCCGGGCGGCGTGGTGGTGGGAGAGAGGGGGGCGACCGTGAGCGCGAAACACTTTGACCCTGAGGGCGTGCTTGCGCGGCTGACCCGCGAGCGACCCGGCACGGCGCAAGCATTGGCCGACCTGATTCGAGATGACCCCGAGGGCGCTCGATTGACCGAGCGCATCCTTGCCCACGACCCCAGCACGCCGAAGCCCCAGCGGTTTATCGTCCATTCAGCCGCCGATGCGCTCAAACCTCAGCCGCCCATTGATTGGATTGTTGAACGTCTTTTCTCTGCCGGAAGCGTGGCGGTCGTGTTCGGTGACGGCGGCTCGAAGAAGACCTACTCCATGCTGGATATGTCCGTCTGCGTGGCAGGCGGTCTGCACTGGCTTGACTTCCCCACCACGCAGAGCGCGGCGCTATTCGTTGACGAAGAGTCGGGCAACCGCCGACTCTCGCGGCGCATCGCCGAAACACTGCGCGGCCATTGCGTGAACGAAGACTCTCCCCCGCCACTGCACTACATCACCCTATCTCGATTGAACATTTGCGACCCGGCAGACGTGGCCGAACTGCACAACCTGATTGCCGAAACGGGAGCGCGGCTTGTGGTCATCGACTCTTGGATTGCGACGGCACAGGGAGTCGAGAACGAAAACGACTCGGTGAAGGTGCAAGCCGTGTTCAATTTGCTGAGGCTAGTAGCGGAAGACACACAGACGGCCATTGTCTTGATTGACCACGCGAATAAAGCAAACGGCTATCGCGGAAGCACAGCGAAGAAGGGCGCGGTTGATATGATGCTCCTTGTCGAGAGCAAAAAGGATTCCCCCAACGTGGATTTCAGCACCGAGAAGACGCGCGACACCGAGCCGTTCAACTTTTCAGCAGTGGCGCATTTTGCCGATGGGCGTTTTTTTCTCGCGGCGAGCGAGCCGAGCGGGTCAAGCCGATGGGCAAGGCACAGGAATACGTTTTGCGCTACCTCACCGAACACGAGCGGGCGACTATCGAGTCCATCATGGCAGGGGCAGATGTTTGCAGTGATGCACAGGCGCGGCGGGCGGTGTACTCGCTGGCAGAGTTGGGCAGGGTGAAGCGGACAGATGACGGCGGAAGAGGCTCGAAGGCCATGTATGAACTCTGCAAGTAGCCGGGACAACTTCGGTTGTCCGAGAGGTTGTACGTTGTCCCCTGTTAAGCGTAACAGGGGGGACAACACAACTTTACTTGTACGGGTACAACTTGGGACAACTTGGGACAACTTGCCATGATAGACACTCAGACCGTGAAACGCGAGCATGACATCCTTACCCTTGCCGGGCGGGACACCGAGTTAAAGCGCGTGGCAGGCACAGCGGGCGGGGAGTATCAGGGCGCGTGCCCGTTCTGCGGGGGGCGTGACCGCTTCCGGGCGCAACCGGGCGGGGGGCGAGATGGTCTTGGCTTTTGGGCTTGCCGGGTGTGCGAACCCAAAGGCGGCGATGTCATCGCCTACGTGATGAAGCGGGACAACTGCAACTTCACAGAGGCCATTGATAGGCTGACCCATCACACACCGACGAACCACGCCCCACGCCGAACGCCTGCCCCACCATCCCGCCCCAACGCTCCCGAACTGAATCAGGCGGCGGCTCTGCGGGTCATCGAAGAGTGTGAGGCTGACTTGTGGAGCGAGAGATGCGCTCCCGTTCGGGACTATCTTCGGACTGAGCGCGGGCTGTGGGATGAAGTGATTCGACTGTGGCGCATCGGCTATTGCTCCACTGGCAGACGGGATGAATACGGGCGAACCATTGCCGGGCTGTACGTGCCGAGAGGCATCATCATCCCGAACATCATCGGCGGCGCGGTGTGGGCGCTGAAAGTTCGCCTCATGCCGGGCGTGCCGTTTCAATGCGCGAAGTGCAAAGCGGTATTGACCACGCCGGGCAGGTGTCCCCACTGTGGCGAGAATAACAAAATGCGCGGCGTTAAGGGCAACCGGGCGGCGCTGTTCGGGGCTGAGACGTTGCCCGGAATGAGGGCGGCGGTCTTGTGCGAAGGCGAGTTTGACATGCTCCTGTTGAATCAATGCGCGGGCGATTTGGTGGGCGTGGCGACGTTCGGGAGCGCACGGCCAAACTTGGACGTGGCAACGTGGGCGAGTTATCTTCTGCCCATTGCCCCGCTGTTCATCGCCTACGACTCCGACGATACAGGCGAGCGCGGCGCGGATGGACTCATGGGGTTGACACAGCGGGCGCGGCGGTTGGTTGTGCCGATGAAGGCGAAGGACATCACCGACTCTTGGAAGGCAGGGGCGGATTTGAGGCAGTGGGTGGTAGAGGCGTTGAACAGAGGGCATTTACCACAAAGGCCGGCCTTTGCCACAACGCCTGCCGATCCGATTACCGCAATGCCCCCGCAAACCCTGTAAGCAAGGCTATAGGCAGGATATGGCAACAAGTGGCAAGTTGACGGCGCGAAAGGCGCGGGCCATCGCATCGCTTCTGAAAGAGACAGACGTTTCATCGGCGGCGAAGGCGGCGGGAATCGGGGAGCGAACCCTTCACCGCTGGCTTCGAGATGCGGACTTTCAGCGCGAGTTGAAGGCGGCGGAAGGCCGGGCGATTGATACGGCAGTCAGGCGTTTGGCCGATCTTACCGGAACCGCTGTAGAAAAACTGCGCGATGCGATGACGGCGAAGGATGCTCCGCTATCCGCGCAAGTGAGGGCGGCTGATATTGTCCTCTCGCGGTTGCTCGAATTGCGCCAACTGTCCGACTTCGAGTCGCGGCTTGCGGCGATAGAAGATGCGTTGAAAGTAGCGACGAAAGGAAACAAGCAATGACAATCACCCGACGAAATCAAAAGCGGATCGAGCGCGCCGAGGCGATGACCCCGACTCTGCCCGCCGGTGTTGGCGGGCGGGTGTTCCTCTACAACCCGAACAAGTACAGCCCCGACGATCCCGAACTCCTTGCCCTGCTGCCCACTGACGGCGGCAAGGTGATTCTTATCCCCGACAATGGGCGGGATGAAAACCCCGACGTGATCGGCGGCCAGTAGTTCGCTCTGTGTCGTGGGCTATGGAATTGTCGACTCAATTTCAGAGCGGCGACGTTACGCTGAAAGATATTCCCTTTGATCGCTTCGTCGCCCTGGCGAGGCGCGTTCTCAAGCAGGCGATAAAGGATGCGGTCAAGGGCGATCCCCTCGCGGCGCAATGGATTGAGTCGCGGGACGCGCTTCTGTGGGCTGAGGTGTGCGAGGTTGATCAACTGTGGCCGCCTGATTTGAGACGGTTGCCAGTGGCGGCAAGCGGATCCTAAAAGCGCAATAAGGCGGCTTGCAGGGCTTCGCAGAGGCCGTAGCGGGCATTTTGCGTGGGGCTTGCGCGAAACACGCCGTTGACTTTGGCAGAACTGGCCTTACACTATGAGCAATGACGAACGGCGCAACTGCTAGAAACAGTCACGCCGTTCTGACCACAACGCCGAATAAGCGGCGGTGAGGCTGTGCGGAATTATACGCGGCTTTGCCAAAGCGAAAACGGCAAGGCCGCTTTTTGTTTTCGGCGGCGGGAAGGAGCGCGATGAAACGATGAACGATGAAGGATGAACGCGGAACGGGACACACTGAGCGAAAGGAACTTTGACCATGACCACCACCGTATCAACCGCAATGAAAGAGAACCAGCATCGGGCATTCCGAATGCTGGCAGTATCACTGAGTTTCGTCGTGTACGTCGCCGGGCTTGTGTACGCCGGAGTGCGAAGTTACACGCTGTTTGCCAGCACGATAGATGCCGCGCTTCTGCCGTTGGCCGTCGTGGGCATCGTGGCGCTGGAAGTGTCGGCAGTGGCCTTGCCGTTGGCGATTCACTTCTGGACACAGCCGGGAGCGCAACGCATGACGGCAATCGGCTTTTACGTGGCCGACATGATGTTGATTGCCAGTAACGCGATACTCGATGCCGCGCATCATAGCGGCGCGGAAGTGTCATCGGCGTTGGCGGCCTACGGCATCTATGGCGTGCCGGCACTCCCGCTTTTCTGTATGGCCGGATGGAGTCTCATCTGGTTACTCGATGCTTCATCCCGCGAGCGCGACATGCGCGAGTCGGTGAAGGCGGCCACGCATGAGGCGTTACTCTCGCGCATCGCTGAGGCGGTAGGCAATGCCGACATTACCGCCAGTGTCGAAAGCGCGGCGCAAGAGGCGGCGCGGGCGTTGGTGGGTGAAACGTTGGGGGCCGCGCCGAAGAGGAGCGCATCACACTTTCCGGTCAATCGCGTGCCGGCAACCGTATCGTACAACGCTACTGCGGACTCTGTGCCCGCCTACGGTGACGATAGCGACACCGGCGAGTTTCAACCTATCAGGATGCCGTCACGGAATGGGAAGCACGCCCCAAAAGGCGCGGCCTGAGCGAATCCCGCCCGACAAGTAGGGCGGGAGGAGCCGAAGGCATGACGGTGTCCAATGCCGCGCCCATTGCGCCCGCCGGATGGAGAGTCGAAGTCACGCGGCGCGGAAAGTATTGGACATGGCGGCGGGGCAGCGCTGGCAATCGTCAATGCAGGTATGGCGGCAAGTTTGAGACACTACCAACCGAAAGACAGATGGCTTATGCAAGGAACAGGCGGACACATTCACGAACGAAGCGCAAGCGCAAGGCGGCGCAAGCCGTCACCGCGCAAACGCAAAGAGTCACCTATCACGGCAGAGGACGCGCTACAGATATTGCAGAGCGCGTTGCATTACTGCCAGCAAGCGAAGATGTCTTTGACGTTGAACGATAGCACAGCAGGGGCGACGGTCATCATCGGCGGGTGTCGTGTCGTGGTGGGCAATGACGGCATGGCGCGGCTGGTGATGAACGAAGCCAACGACTCTATAACTTTGTCAAAGCAACCTCATACGTTGTAGCACAGGGGACTCTTGGAGATTCACGGCGAAAAGTTGTATAGAATCAAAGCGCAGTCAATCGGGCGGCTGTAATCGAAATCCGACTGCCTGCCTGCTTGCCCGGCGAATCGCGCAAAACGCGGCGGTTTTCAATCGTAAACCTACTCAACCCCGCGCCGCTGTGTTACAATCCGCGCACGGTGATCGTTCCGTTACACTGAGCCGTGGTGCAGTGGCAGCACAGAGGACTTTGGATCCTTTGACCGTGGTTCGAATCCACGCGGCTCAGCCTTCTCCCCGCATCACACCGCGCAATGCCCGACGACAACCCTGACAGCCAATTGGCCGACAGCCCACTCGTCGGCATTGCGCCTGCCGACTCTCACCGCGCATCCTTTTGCCCCAACCTCATAACGGAGACCTCATGACTCTTTCCGCTGTCATCCTTGCCGCCGGGCAGGGCACGCGCATGAAATCGTCACTGCCCAAAGTTCTCCACCGCCTCTGCGGCCAGCCCATGGCGCAGTACGCGGTGGACACGGGCCGCGCCCTCACCGGCGGCTCGCCCGTCCTCGTCGTCGGCCACGGCGCCGAGCAAATTCGCGCCGCCATCGGCGAGCAGTGCGATTACGTTTTGCAAACGGAACAACTCGGCACCGGCCACGCCGTTCTGCAAGCCGTACCCCTCCTCCACAATCGCGGCAGGCGCGCGCTCGTATGGTACGCCGACATGCCCCTGCTCACCGCCGACACCCTGCGCGCCCTCGCCGAACAGCAGAGCCGCAACAGCGGCCCTCTCACCCTGCTCACCGTCGTCGCCGACGACCCGCGTGGGTTTGGCCGCATCGTCCGCAACACCGGCGGCGGAGTCGATGCCATCGTCGAAGAGGCGCAGGCCACTCCCGAACAAAAAGCCATCCGCGAATTGAACGTCGGCGCGTATTGTTTCGACGCCGACTTCCTGTGGAGCGAACTTCCTCGATTGCCTGTATCGCCCAAAGGCGAATACTATCTCACCGATCTGATCGGGATCGCCGTAGGGCGGGGGCTTCGGGTGGGCGCCGTCCCCCTCGCACAACCCGAAGAGGCGATGGGCATCAACACCCGCGTCCATCTGGCGGAAACGGAAACCATCATGCGCCGCCGCATCAACCGCCGCTGGATGGAAGCCGGAGTGACGATGATCGATCCGGCGAGCGTTTACATCGAACCGACCGTTTCGCTTTCGCCCGACACGACTCTGTGGCCCAATGTTCAATTGCTGGGCCATTCGACGATCGGATCGGGGTGCGTCATTGGCCCGAACACATTCATTCGCCACAGCGCCATCGGCGACAACTGCGCCATCACCGCCTCGTTTGTCGAAGAGGCCAAAGTGGAGAACGATGTTCACATCGGCCCGTACGCGCACTTGCGCAAAGGCGCGCACCTCGCCAGCGGCGTGCACATGGGCAACTTCGGCGAAGTGAAAGAGTCGTATCTCGGGCCCGGCGCAAAGATGGGGCATTTCTCGTACATTGGCGACGCGCGCATCGGCGCGAATGCCAACATCGGCGCGGGCGCCATCACCTGCAACTTCGATGGCAAAAGCAAACATCTCACCACCATCGGCGATGACGTGTTTATCGGGAGCGACACGATGCTCGTTGCGCCGGTCACACTCGGCGATCGGTCGCGCACGGGGGCCGGGTCGGTCGTCACCAAAAACGTCCCCGAAGATTCGCTGGCCGTCGGCGTCCCGGCGAGAATACGCAAGAAGAGCGCTGGATAATCTCCGGCGCAAAAGGCACATCCCGCAACAATAGACCCCCTCGGAAATAAACCATTTGTCCACGAAGCGCACCGCTGAATCTTTGTGTTCTTCGTGACCTTCGTGGAGAGAAAACTATTTCCGATAGACTTTGATGAATGAACTCACCACCGACGCGATAACCGCGCTGAGTCTGATCGTTTTCAATGGCCTGCTGGCGGCGGCGCGGTCGGCGTTTGTCAATGCGCGGCGCGCGCGGCTCGAGCAGATAATCGACGCTGGAGAGAGTGGCGCAAAGCTGGCGCTCAAAGTGGCTACCGACTCTGCGCCGCTCATTGCCACCGTGCGGCTGGCGCAAACCATTTGCCGGTTTCTGGCGGCGGGCGTTGTCACTTTTGTGTTTGCGCCGCGCCTCATCGCCGCGCTCTCGGCCTGGCCGGCGCTCGCCGCTCAGGCCACAGCCATTGCCGTCATCGCCATCGCCGGAGGCGTGGGCATCGTCGTCGTCATTTGGGGTGAACTTCTGCCCGAGGCCCTTGTGCTCCGCGAGCCCGAAGTGTGGGCTATCCGTTTCGCGCCGTTGGTGGCCGTGCTGGAATGGCTATTCAATCCGTTCGTGCGCTTGGCGGTGTGGATGACGGGACTGATCGCCGTTCCGCTCGGTGGCCGCGTTCCCCAAATCGTGACCGAAGAGGAAATCAAAACATTGGTGGATGCCGGAGAAGAGGGCGGGGTGATCGAGGAAGAAGAGAAAGAGATGATCTATTCGATCTTCCAATTCGCCGACACGCTGGCGCGCGAGGTGATGATCCCGCGCATCGATGTGCTGGCGCTGGAAGTGGAAACGCCGATTACGGATGCGGCGCAGGCGGTGCTCTCAGCCGGGCACAGCCGCATCCCGGTATACGCGGATTCGATTGATAACATCGTCGGCCTTTTGTACGCGAAAGATTTACTGCGCGTGTGGCACGAGGGCGGCGAGTCGCGCTCCCTGCGCGATCTTCTGCGCCCGGCCTATTTCGTTCCCGAAGCGATCTCGCTCGACAAGTTGTTGGCTGAACTTCAACAGCGGCGCATTCATATGGCTGTTGTGGTAGATGAATACGGCGGCACGGCGGGGCTGGTGACTCTGGAAGACATTGTGGAGGAGATCGTTGGCGAGATTCGCGATGAGTACGATATTGCCGAGGAGATGCCGTATCATCGAGTGAGCGACGACGAATACGTTTTCGACGGCGGCATCGACATTGATGACGTGAACGATTTGCTCAGCATTCATTTGCCTAACGATGATGCCGACACACTGGGCGGCTACATCTACGGGCGGTTGGGCCGCGTGCCGAGCGCCGGAGATCAGGTGGCGCACGATGGGCTGATGATGGAAGTGCAGAGTGTGTTGGGGCGGCGCATTCGCAAAGTGAGGGTGCGGCGCGCGCCTTCGCCGGCCGAGCCGGAAGACGAGGAGAAGAAACGATGACCGATGACGAACGCCAAACATTGATTGCGCGGGCGATGGCCGCGCGCCAGTGGGCGTATGCGCCGTACTCGAATTATCACGTTGGCGCGGCGTTGTTGGCCTCCTCGGGCAAGTTTTATGACGGCTGCAATGTGGAGAATGCGGCGTACGGCAGCAGCATTTGCGCCGAGCGAACGGCGCTGGTGAAAGCCGTGTCGGAAGGGGAGCGGCAGTTCGAGGCGGCGGCGGTCGTCACCGATAACGGCGGCTCCCCGTGCGGGTCGTGCCGCCAAATGCTGGCCGAGTTCGGCCTCGATCTCATCGTCTTGCTTCTCGACAGCGAGGGTCGCACGGTGCGCGACACGACTCTGCGCGAGTTATTGCCCGACGCGTTCACGCCTGAAAAGTTGCGGCGCGATGGGCGGTCGCTATAATTAACCGCATGGCCGACAGACCCATCCCGCCCGCTATCGCCGCCATCGCACCGGATGGCAACCTCACGCCGCGGCAGAGGCGGCATTTTTTGATTCAGTTAGGCTTGCGGCGGCAGAAGCCGGGGACGGGCAGCAGTCACGAATTTATGATGAGGAGGACCGCCTTGAATCCGTGGCCGGATTTGCGAGAGATACTCAAAGGCATTGATTGGGTGCTAATCGGCGGCGTGGCGACGCGCGCCTACATGCCGGAACGTGTTACGAAAGACATGGACATCCTCGTGCGCCGGGACGATGGCGAGGAGGTTGTTGAGCGGCTTGAAGCGGCGGGTTACAAGAAAGTGTCTCGGCTTGCAGTGCCGGGATATCTGATGCGTTCGCCCGACGGGGTGGAACTTGACGTGCTATTTGGCGAATATGAGTGGTTGGAGGAGGCGTTGACTCGGCACGGTCATGATCCAGCGGGCTACCCGGTCATTGGTTTGCCGTATCTTATCATTTTGAAATTGGCGGCCAATCGTGGGCGCGATGTCGGCGACATGACGACAATGTTGGGGTGGGTTTCCTCCGAAGATGAATTGGACAAAGTTCGCGCGGCGGTGGCTCGCTATTCGCCAGAAGACAGCGGCGATCTCGAATCGTTGATCTTCATGGGACAGAAGGAACGCGAAACCCCTCCTGACAACCCCGACAACTGAATACCGGCAAGGTATAATCTTGCCATGCCTTCCCGCGAGCGCACCTTCCGCACCGAAGCGATTGTCTTGCGGCGCAAAGATTTCGGCGAAGCCGACCGGGTGCTGACTCTGTTCACACCCGAAGCGGGGAAGATTCGCGCCATCGCCAAAGGCGTTCGCAAGCCTGCCAGCCGCAAAGCCGGGCATCTCGAACTGTATACGCGCTCGAACGTGTTGCTGGCGAAAGGGCGCGATATGGACATCATCACACAGGCGGAGACGGTGCAAGCCTATCGCCCTCTGCGCGAAGATTTGCTGCGCTCGACCTACGGCTCGTACTGCATCGAACTGCTCGATCAATTCACGCCCGACGAGGCCGAAAACAAACCGCTGTACGATTTGCTCACCCAAGCCTTGGGGTGGCTGGCCGAGGCGCGCGACCTTGCGCTGGCGACCCGCTACTACGAACTGCAATTGCTCGGCATGGCCGGGTATCAACTCGAACTTTTCTACTGCGTCGTGAAGGGCGAGAAGATCGCCGCCGAAGATCAATTCTTCAGCCCGGCGGAGGGCGGCGCTGTGTGTCCCGCGTGCGGCGAGAATCGGCAGGGGGCGTTTCCGATCTCACTCAACGCGCTCAAGGTTCTGCGGTTTATGATCCGTAGCCCGTATGATGCCCTGCGCGAATTGAAGTTGAGCGCCAGCGCGCACCATGAACTGGAACGCGTGACGCAGAGGACGATCACTTACCACCTCGAACGGCAACTGAAGAGCGTGGAATTTCTGAAACAGGTTCGGCAGACAATTGAATAGCCCTCTCACAACAGTTCACATGACCTCCCCTCTTTCCTTCCAATCCATTATCATCACTCTCGAAAAATTCTGGGCCGAGCGCGGCTGTTTGATCTGGCAGCCGTACAATCATCAAGTGGGCGCGGGCACGATGAACCCGGCCACCACCCTTCGCGTGCTGGGGCCGGAGCCGTGGAACGTGGCCTATGTCGAGCCGTCCATCCGCCCCGACGACGGGCGATACGGACAGAACCCCAATCGCTTGCAGCAACACTATCAGTATCAAGTCATCCTCAAGCCCGATCCCGGCAACCCGCAGGAGTTGTATTTGCAGTCGCTCGAAGCATTGGGCATCAACCCGCGCGAGCACGACATCCGGTTCGTGGAAGACAACTGGGAATCGCCCGCGCTCGGCGCGTGGGGGCTCGGCTGGGAAGTGTGGCTCGACGGGCAGGAGATCACCCAGTTCACTTATTTCCAGCAAGCGGGCGGCCTCACCTGCGACCCCGTCTCGGTCGAGCTCACCTACGGCCTCGAACGCATCGCCATCGCCCTCCAGCGCATCAAAGGCTTCCGCGAGATTCAATGGACGGACGGGATCACTTACGGCGACGTGAATCTGCAAGCCGAAGAGGAGCACAGCAAGTATTACTTCGAGATCGCCGACGTGGAACGACTGCGGCAGATGTTCGCGCTGTACGAGGCCGAGTTCCGCGCGGCGGTGAATGCGGGGTTAGTTTTGCCCGCCTACGATTACGTGCTCAAATGCTCGCACACTTTCAACGTGCTCGACACACGCGGGGCGGTCGGCGTCACCGAGCGCGCCGGGTTCTTCGGCAAGATGCGGGCGATGACTCGCGAAGTGGCCGAGGCGTATGTGGAGCAACGGAAGAGGTTGGAATACCCCTTTTTGAAAGATGAGCAGGGCACTAGGAAGAAATTAGTAATTACCAATTACCAATTACCAATTACCAATCGCCCGCAAACGCTTCTGTTTGAAATCGGCGCGGAGGAATTGCCCGCCGGTGATCTTGATTCGGCATTGGCGCAATTGCGCGAACTCGCGCCGAAGATGCTGGCCGAAGCGCGGCTGACTCATGCCGGTGCGCAAGTGTTCGGCACGCCGCGACGGCAAACGGTGCTGGTGAGAGAACTTGCGCCGCGACAGCTCGACGCCGAACGCGTGGTGAAAGGCCCGGCGGCGGATCGCGCCTTCGACAAAGATGGCAAGCCGACTCCGGCGGCAATTGGTTTTGCGAAGAAGAACAACGTGCCGGTCGAATCGCTGGAGACGCGCGATAACTACGTGGTGGCCGTCATCCGAGAAATGGGCAAGCCCGCCGCCGAAGCATTGGCCGATCTTTTGCCGAAGTTGATCGCGGCGATCAAGTTCGAGAAGACGATGCGTTGGAACGGGAGCGGGGTTGCGTTCTCGCGCCCTATCCGGTGGATGGTTGCCCTTTTGGGTAGTGGCGTTGTCCCGTTCGAATACGCCGGGGTTGAGTCGGGGCGCGTCACGCGCGGCCTGCGTCCGTTTGGCTCGCCGGAGATCGGGATCGAGTCGGCAGATCATTACCTCGACGCGATTCGGAGTCACGGGATTGTGATCGACTCAACTGAGCGATCGGCGCTGATCGAAAAAGAAGTGAAACGGTTGGCGGCCTCCATCGGCGGGGAGGCGTCGATCCAACCCGAACTGCTGGCTGAGGTCACCAATCTTGTCGAGAGCCCCACGCCGTTGATCGGCGAATTTGAGTCCGAGTATCTTGCCCTGCCCGACGATGTGTTGATCTCGGTGATGAAGAAGCATCAGCGCTACTTCCCGGTGACGCAGAACGGGAAACTGATGGCGCGGTTCGCGGCGGTGCGCAACGGCGACGAGGCGCATTTGGATTTGGTGCGCGAGGGCAATGAGCATGTCATTCGCGCGCGCTTTGCCGACGCGAATTATTTTGTGCGCGAAGATGTGAAGCAGCCGCTCGAAGCCTTCCGGCCCAAACTCAGCAAACTCACGTTCCAAACTAAACTCGGCTCGATGCTCGACAAGTCGGAGCGTATTCATAAGTTGGCGGGCACGTTGGCGACGATGCTGGCGCTGGATGGGAACGAAAAGAAAGATGCGCTGAGGGCGGCGTTTCTGTGCAAAGCGGATTTGGCGACGCACATGGTGGTGGAGATGACGAGCCTGCAAGGCATTATGGGCGGCGAGTATGCCCGGCGGAGCGGCGAGAGCGAAGCGGTGGCGGCGGCGATTGGCGAACAGTATCAGCCTGTGCCGAAAGGGAAGTTGGGCGTGGCGGTGTCGCTGGCCGACCGGCTCGACTCGTTGGCCGGGTTGTTCGCCGCCGGGCTGATTCCATCGGGCGCGAAGGATCCGTTTGGTTTGCGGCGCGCGGCGCTGGGCGTAGTTCAGCCGCTCATCGAGCACGGCATTGATTTTGATCTGCGTGTGGCGATCCGGGCGGCGGGTGCGTTCCAACCGATCGCGGTGAGCAACGAAACGTACGATCAGATTCTCGACTTCATCAACGGGCGATTGCGCGTGTTGCTAATTGACGAGGGCTACCGTTACGACGTGGTGGAGGCGGTGCTGGCCGAGCGCGGCTTCGATTCGCATCAGGTGAAGAAGTCGGTGAGCGAGTTGAGCGAGTGGGTGAAGCGGCCGGACTGGAACACGATCCTACCCGCCTACGCGCGGTGCGTGCGCATCACCCGCGATCAGAAGCAGACTTACGAAGTTGTTCCGGCGAATTTCGTGACGGAGGCGGAGAAGATTTTGTGGGACGCTTATCAATCCGCGCCGAGGACATTGGACGCCGTCACTTCAACGAACGGCTTCCTCACCGCTTTTGTGCCGCTCATCCCGGCCATCACCAGATTCTTCGACGAGGTGCTGGTGATGGACGAGGATCAACGGGTGCGCGAGAATCGGCTGGGGCTGTTGCAGAGGATCGCCGCGATGGCGAAGGGCGTGGCGGATATGAGCAAGTTGGAGGGGTTTTAGGGGAGACCTATTGTGACTCTCTACCACGAGCCGCCAACTGATGGATATAGTGAGGCGAAACTGATCATTCTGAAGATGCTTTGGGATGGCGAGTGGGTCTTGGGCGACGATGTTTTGGAGGCCGTTGGCCAATCGTATTACGACCGCCGTATTCGAGAGCTGAGAGATGAGGATGGCTGGGATATTGAGAGTGGCTGGCGCGAAAACAAAGAAGGAGTAAAGCGACCCGCATACCGTCTGCGGAGTCACTACCGCGGGCAAGGGATAAAGCGCATCAGTATTTCAGCGGCAGAGAAGCGCCTTATCCTCGAAGGTGACCAATACACGTGCCAAGTTTGTGAGGCTGACCTTCACGTTCGGCGGCTGTCGCCAAAATTCACAACAAACAAAAGGTATAGGGTATTTGAATGAGCGAAATATACGACCGAATCAAACAAGATATTCAGCAAGATATTTATTACAGCCAGAATTTTGCAAATGACGGCGAGCGTTTTTTGGCGTGGTATTTGCGAAACATATATTTGAGAACCGCTGTTCAAGCCCGTGATGATATTACAGATGGTCAAGACGACAAAGAAATAGACGCAGTTATTGTTGACGATGAACTACGCCGAATAGTTATTATTCAAGGCAAATTTTATGCGGGGTCAGTTGACCATCAACCACTTCAAGAAGTTTTAGCGGCGTGGATACAAATTAAAGACTTGGAGACTTTACAGCAAAATGCTAATTCAAAAGTCAAGGTTAAATTAGCGGCTGTTGCAGAAGCCCTGAGCGATGATTATGATGTTGAATTTGAACTTGTTACAACAGGAACATTGACGACATCCGCACAGCAAGACCTTGCATCCTTCCAAGAGTTAATCAGTGGGTTTGACCAAATGCAGGCTTCAATAACTCTTGTAGACGAACCTGTTATTAAGTCTCGCTGGGAAGAAGCAGTTGCCAAAGAATTGCCCAAATTAAATCACACATTGAATCTCGAAGCAGGGCGGTATCTTGACATGACCGTAGCAGGTTTCAAGACCGTATTAGCCGCAATTCCACTTTCCGATTGCTTGCAACTCCCTGGAATTCGTGACGGAATGTTGTTTCGTAAAAATGTAAGGCAATCGCTTGGATTAACAAACAAGGTAAATAAAGGTCTGCGCCAAACGATTAACAGCGACAATCCGCAATACTTCTTTTTATTTCACAATGGCATCACCGCCTTATGTGAAAAACTAGATTTAGATAAAACTACTGGCAAGATGAAATTGGAAGGATTAAGCGTTGTAAACGGATGTCAATCCCTTACTACGATTATGGCATCATCTGAAAAAGTTAGAGCGTCAAATGGTTCTTATGTCTTGTTTCGCTTTTACGAAATCCCGCAACGAGACGTTGCAGAGAAAATCAGCGTAAATACAAATTCACAAAGCGCAGTTAAGCCGCGTGATTTGCGAAGTAATGATAAACGGGTATTGGCTTTGAAACGAGCCTACGAAAACACTTATAAAGATGGTTTCTTTATTACCAAACGCGGTGAAGAACGCCCCGCAGACCGTGACAAACTGAAAACAATCGAAATAGGAGTGCTTGCTCGGTGTTTGATGGCGTGGCATTGCCAGCGTCCAAATATTTCGTACAACGAAAATAAGTTGTTTGATAAATATTTTGAACAATTGTTTCACTCCGACTACTCACCCGCAGATTTGTTTGTGTTGAACTCATGGGCAAATCATATTGAACGCCGATGGAATAAAAACGATTTAGGTTTAAACGAAGCGCTTCTTGCAATGCCTAGTTATTCAAAGTTTCATTTATTATTTGCTGTTCAAGCATGTTTCAGCATCGGAAGCGGTCAAGCCGATAAAGTGCCAGCCCCGTCAGCGACATCTAAAATTATTGCCAATGCAGATACCGTTGACCCAATTATCACTATGGCGGCAAATTGTTATAATTCCGCTTTCGATACCGCTAGAAGTGAGTATCAAGAACGTGATAAAGTATTCAGCCCGCCAAACTGGTTAAAGGCTAAAGATAGCGTTTTGAAAATTCAAGCCGCATCTAATATGTATTTGGGTATGGTGAAAAACATGCCTGGCGGTGCTGAACTAAAGAATTCTTTGGTATTGCCTGCTGATAAATTCATGTTGCGGTGGTCAGCAGATTAAAAAGATTGTGTTGTCTTATAAAAGCATAGGTTCTTGACGGCAGAAACGCCGCCGAACAAAGCGTGCACCTGACGTGTGGGATTCTGCGGCATTTTCGAGCATTTTCCTCGCTTCGAGTTTTCCCTGCTCCCAAACAGAATCCCAGCCCGCCCA
>VGOW01000080.1 GCA_016875735.1 Chloroflexota bacterium
CGCCCACGACTCCGATCCGCCCAACTATGCCTGTTGGTGGGACATCAAGAGTCTGCCCAAGTTCAACACCGCCAACCCGCAAGTGCGCCGCTATCTGCTCGATGTGGCCCGCTATTGGATCGAGCAAGGGGCCGACGGCTGGCGGCTCGACGTGCCGAGCGAAATTGACGACGACGATTTTTGGGCCGAGTTCCGCGCGGTGGTGAAGGCGGCTAACCCGCAGGCGCACACTGTTGGCGAGATTTGGGAAGTGAACCCGCGCTGGGTGGGGCCGCGCAGTTTCGACGGGCTGATGAATTATCCCTTCCGCACCGCCGCGCTCGACTTCTTCGCCGAAGGCAAAATCCCCGCCTCGCAGTTCGGGCGGCGTGTGACGCAACTGCTCACTGCCTACCCGAGCGAGCACGTGTATGCTCACTTCAACCCGCTCGGCTCGCACGACACCGAACGATGCCTCACCCTGTGCGGCGGCAGTGTGGCGCGTATGAAGCTGGCGCTGTTGTTTCAGTTCACGTATGTGGGCGCGCCCTCCATTTACTACGGCGACGAGATCGGCATGACCGGCGGCAAAGACCCCGATTGCCGCTGCGCTTTTGTGTGGAACGAGAAGCAGTGGAACGTTGAACTGCGCGACTTTGTGAAACTGCTGGCCTCGCTTCGCAAAACGCACCCGGCCCTGCGGCGCGGCGAATACCGCGAACTGTACCACCACGACCGCGATGGCCTCTACGCCTTCCTCCGCAAACACGATCGCGGCAACCCGGAGTCGCTGGTCGTCGCCATCAACAACTCCGACTCGCCAGTGGTGCGCAACATCCCCGCCACACATTCGGGCTGGCACAACGGCGCGCCCGTGCGCGATCTGCTCAGCGGAAAAAAGTACACCGTCGAGAGTCATACGATTGCCAATCTTCGCTTGCCGCCAAAGTCGGGCGCGATTTTGGCGATGCAGTGAGGAGTATAATCGCCGCAATGACTCTGAAGGTTCTCACGTTGGCCGCCGAGTCGGCGCCGCTGGTGAAGGTGGGCGGGTTGGGCGATGTGGTGGGGGCGCTGCCCCGCGCCCTCCGCGCTGTGGGGATCGATGCGCGCGTTGCCATCCCGCATTACCCGGCAATCAAATCGCAGGCCGAGTCGTTGGGCATCGCGCTCAAACGCAAAGGGCGCGTGAGCATTCGTTGGGGGAGCCATGCGCATGAAACGGAGTCGGCGCCCATCGCCGAAACAACCGTCGGCGGCGTTCCCCATTATCTTTTGGGCGGGCCGCCGTTTCGGCCTCCCGACAAAATCTACAGCACGACCATCGACGACGACGGCCCCAAGTTCATCTTTTACTCGATGGCGGCCATGTCGCTCTGCCGCGAATTGGATTGGCAGCCCGACATCATTCACGTTCACGATTCGCACGCCGGAGCGGCTATTTATTGGCTGGCGGCCAAAGGCAAGCGCGAAAGTTTTTGGAGGCAGACCGCCTCGGTGATCACCATCCACAACTTGCCGTTCCAAAACAATCACGCCAAAAAATATCTGGCGTTGGCTGGCCTCCGCCCTTCGCGTGATCCTCGTTTGCCGATGTGGGCCCGAGATGGATTGATGGGCTTGGCGATTGCCTGTGCCGATCGCATCAATGCGGTGAGCGATGGATATGCGGCCGAGATCATGGGCGAAGAATACGGCGCGGGGTTGGATGGGTTGCTACGCGAACGCGCCGACCGCCTGAGCGGAATCCTGAACGGACTCGACTACGCGGCGTGGAATCCGTCAACCGATCATGCGCTGGCGGCCCGGTTCGATGCCGAGTCGCTCGATCATCGCGCGGCTAACAAAGCCGCGCTGCAAAAAGCGTGCGGCCTCAAACCCGATCCGCATGTTCCGATCATCGGCGCCGTGTCGCGGCTCGATTATCAAAAAGGATTCGATATTGCTCTTCCGGCCATCAAAGAAGCGTTGGCTCGCGGCGAGGCTCAATTCATCTTGCTGGGCACGGGCGCGGCGGAGCTCGAAGCCTCGTACGAGCCGTTGCTCACCGAATACCCCGGCGCGGCGTCGATTCATCTGCGTTTCGATTCCGCGCTCGCCAACCGCATCTACGGCGGCTGCGATATTTTTCTGATGCCCTCGCGCTACGAGCCGTGCGGCACGTCGCAGATGATCGCCATGCGCTACGGGGCGATTCCGGTGGCGCGGGCAACGGGTGGGTTGGTGGACACGGTGTGGCCGTATCGGGCCGGGAGCGGAGTCGGCTTCCTGTTCGGCGAGTATTCGAGCGCGGCGCTTCTGCGCGCGCTCCGCCGCGCGTTCCGAGTCTATGCAAACGGCGAGGCTTGGCGCGGCTTGCAGCGGCGGGCGATGGCGGTTCGGTTCAGTTGGGAGAAATCGGCGGAGCAGTATGCGGCGATGTACGAGAAGGCGTTGAGAGAAGTTCTGATAAGGCGCAAGGCTTAAAGTTTGCGCGCGGCGTTGGGCGCGGAGAATAGGGTATGAAAACACGTGTCGTTATTCTCGCAGGCGGCGAAGGCTCGCGGCTGGGGGCGCTTACGGCCAAACGGAGCAAGCCGTCGGTGCCGTTCGCCGGAAAATACCGCATCGTCGATTTTGTGCTGAGCAACTGCGTGAACTCCGGCCTGTTCGATGTGATGCTGCTCACGCAGTATCGCCCGCACTCGCTGGTGGAGCACATCGGCGCGGGGCACCCGTGGGACCTCGACCGCTCGTTCACCGGCGGCGTGCGTTTCTATCAACCCTACAAAGCCCGTTACGATTCCGATTGGTACAGCGGCACGGCGGACGCCGTTCAGCAAAATTTCTCGTTCGTCAAAGAAGGCCAGCCGGATTTCGCGCTCATCCTTTCCAGCGATCACATCTATCAAATGAATTACGACTCGCTGATCACCTTCCACGCCGATCATCGCGCCGATTTGACCGTTGCTACTTTGCGCGTTACATTGGAGGAGGCCTCGCGTTTCGGCATTTTGGCCACCACCGACGATTACCGGGTGACCGATTTTGTGGAGAAGCCCAAAGAGCCGCCCGGCACACTGGCCTCGATGGGCATTTACGTTTTCAATCTGTCGGTGCTCGATCAGTATCTGCGCGAGGACGCCAAGCGGCGCGATTCGAATCACGATTTCGGCAAAGACATCATCCCGCGTATGGTCAAAGATGGAATGAGGATATTTGCCTATCCCTTCAGCGGTTATTGGGTGGATGTGGGGACGATTGAATCGTATTGGCAGGCGCACATGGATTTGCTCAAGCACCCGCCCGAACTCAACCTCAACGACCGCTCGTGGATCATCCACACTCGCTCGGAGGAGAGGCCGCCGGTGCTCATTCAGCAGGGGGCGGTGGTGAAAGACAGCCTGATCACCGACGGCTCGGTGATTGCGCCGGGCGCGCGAGTGGAACGCAGTGTGCTTTCGCCGGGCGTGTATGTTGGCCCCAACGCCGTCGTGCGCGAGTCGATCATCTTCACCGATTCGTATATCGAGGCCGGGGCGAGGGTGGAGCGCGCCATCATCGACAAAAAGGTTTCCATCGGCCACAACTGCCGCGTCGGGCAGATCGATCCGAACGCCGACGATCTCGGCATCACCACGGTTGGCAAGAGCGCGCAGATTCCGAACGGGGTGAAGATCGGGCGGGGTGCGGCCATCGGCGCCAACGTCACCCCCGATCAGTTCATGCGCAAAGTGGTGGGCCGCGGCAAAAGTGTTGAAGGCAAACCGTTCACTCCATGAATACGGAATGCGGAATACGAAATGCTGAATGCCGAACGCTGAACGCTGAATGCTGAATGCTGAATGCTGAACGCTAACCGCTAATCGCTAGCCGCCAACTGCTATCCGCTCCTATGCCCTTCCCTCGCGCTTCTGGCATCCTTCTGCACCCTACCTCTCTGCCCGGCCGCTTCGGCATCGGCGATCTCGGCGCTGAGGCCTTTCGCTGGATCGATTTTCTGAAGAGCGCCGATCAGAAGCTGTGGCAGATTCTGCCACTCGGCCCCACCGGCTACGGCGACTCGCCCTATCAATGCTTCTCCGCCTTTGCGGGCAACCCTTACCTCATCAGCCCGGAGAAATTGCTCGAAGACGGTTTGCTCTCCCGCGCCGATCTCGACTCTGCGCCGAACTTCCCGGCGCACATGGTGGATTACGGGCCGGTGATTCAATTCAAGCTGGCCCTGCTCGAAAAGGCGCATCGCAACTTCTGTGGCGGCGCGGCGTCGCCGACTCTGCGCGCCGAGTTCGAATCGTTCAAGCATGATCAACGCGCGTGGCTCGACGATTTTGCCCTGTTCATGGCGCTGAAGGAATCGCATAACGGCGCGGTGTGGAGCGAATGGGAGCCGGAACTCGTTTCGCGGCAGGTGAAGGCGTTGGCGGCGTCCCGTGAGCGATTGGCCGACTCTATCGAATCGCAGTGCCTGCGCCAGTTTCTTTTCTTCCGGCATTGGAAAGCAGTCAAAGAATACGCGGGCGCGGCCGGGATCAAAATCATCGGCGACATTCCGATCTTCGTGGCCTACGACAGCGCCGACGTGTGGGCGCACCCCGAACTGTTCTATCTCGACGAGCGCGGCCAGAGCACGGTGGTGGCCGGCGTGCCGCCCGATTACTTCAGCCGCACCGGGCAGTTGTGGGGCAACCCGCTGTATCGTTGGGAGGCGTTGAAGCAAAATGGTTACGCGTGGTGGATTGATCGATTCCACGCGACGCTTGCGTTTGTGGACATCGTGCGGCTCGATCACTTTCGCGGCTTCGAGGCCTATTGGGAGATTCCGGCGGGGATGCCGACGGCTGAAGTGGGGCGCTGGGTGAAAGGCCCCGGCGCAGATTTTTTCGCCGCGCTCCAGCGGGCGCTCGGCTCACTGCCCATCATCGCCGAAGACCTCGGCGTGGTGACGCCGGAGATGACCGCCCTGCGCGATCAATTCGATTTGCCGGGCATGAAAGTTTTGCAGTTCGCTTTTTCATCCGACTCTCTCGATCTGTTTCTGCCGCACAACTTCATTCACAACTGCGTGGTGTACACCGGCACGCACGACAACGACACCACTCGCGGCTGGTACGAGCATTCTTCCACCGAGCGCGAGCGCGACTTTGCCCGCCGTTATCTTGCCCGCGACGGCGGCGACGTCGCCTGGGATTTGATCCGGCTGGCGTTTGCGACGGTGGCCGACACCGCCGTTGCGCCTCTGCAAGATATTTTGAATCTGGGAACCGAATCGCGCATGAACTTGCCCGGCCGGCCGCACGGCAATTGGGGCTGGCGATTCGTTCACGGGCAGTTGACCGATGCGATACGCGACCGGTTGAAAGCGATGACGAATTTGTATGCCCGGTGAGGAGCGACCCCATGCCAGCCTTCTGCCTGCACAGCCACTTCTATCAGCCGCCGCGCGGCAACCCATTTGTGGATATGCTGGGCTCCGATCATATCGGCCACGAACCGGGCGCGGAGCCCTACGAAAACTGGAACGAGAAAGTGACCGCCGAGTGCTATTTGCCTAACGCCGAGCTGGGCAACTTCGAATTGATGTCCTTCGACGTGGGCGCAACACTTCTGCGCTGGATGGAACGGCACGCCCCCAATACCTACAGCCTCATCATCGACGCCGACCGTAAACAGTTTGCCCTCAACGGCGCAGGCAACGCCATGGCCACTCCGGCGCATCACACCATCCTGCCGCTGGCCCGCAAGCGCGACAAAGTGGCGCAGATCAAATGGGGCATCGCCGGGTTCGCCTTTCGTTATGGCCGCCAGCCGCAGGGCATGTGGCTGCCAGAGATGGCGGTGGATTTGGAGACTCTGCAAATCCTTCACGATCTCAGAATCCGCTTCACCATTCTCAGCGAGGCGCAAGTGGAGGGAGCGTTCGAAGGGGCGGGGCCGTATTGGGTGCAGCTGCCCGACGGCGGGCGCATGACCGTGTATGTTCGCGACGATGCGCTCTCCAATCAAATCGCCTTCAACATTCGCACGCTGGGCGGGGCGGGGCGTTGGGCGCGCAGCACGCTGGCCTCGCGGCGAAAGAACAGCGGGCGGCTCACCCTCGTGGCGGTGGAAGGCGAAACGTTCGGCCACCATCATTCCGGCGAGGAGCATTTCTTGCATTGGTTGTTATCGTACGAGGCCAACGCCGTCAATCACAACGTCACCACCCTCGAACGCGATCTGCGCGACAACCCGCCGCAGGCCGAAATCAGAATCAAGGAATACACCTCGTGGTCGTGCCCGCACGGGCTGGGGCGCTACGCCGCCGGTTGCGATTGCACGCCCGGCCCTTCGAACTGGAAAGGCGCACTGCGCCGCGCGCTCGACAACCTTTCCAATAACATGGACGATCTCTACGTGGCCGAAGTCGAGCCGTTGAATCTCGATCCGTGGCAGCTGCGCAACGGCTATCTCGAAGTGTCGATGGGGCAGAAGACGATGGGTGAATTGCTGGCCGCGAACGGGCTGACCGACGCCGCCGATGATGTGGTGAGCCGACTCAACCTTTTGTTGGCCGCCTCGTACTTCCGTCAGCGCATGTACACCGCCAGCACATTCAAATACGAAGACCTCGCCCGCCCCGAGCCGCGCTACGCCATTGCCAACGGGTTGCAGGCCATCACGCTCACCCGCCAAGCCACCGGCCACGATCTGCTCTCCGGCTTTCGCCGCGATCTGGCTCAAGCCGTCTCCAACCGCACCGGCCAAACCGGGGCGCAGATATTGGATGGGGTGCAGATGTAAAGGGGTGGATCGTTGTGGGCAGGGCGGCTGTCGTACGGGGCTGGGCGTTGGGGTCTGATACGGAACACGTTACGTAAATTGGGTAGTTGGGCCGCTTGACTGTTACCACGCTTCTACTGTATGCCCGCGCATATGATAGGGACACACCATGAAAGCATCCGAAACTAAATTCCAGCCAATCATTGAAGGCACGAAGCAGTATGTTGTTCCACTCTTTCAGCGTCCTTACAGTTGGGATAAGAAAGAGTGGGATGTCTTGTGGGAAGATTTAGTTTGGTTGTGCGAGAACGACGAACCGACAAGCCATTTCATCGGCTCCATCGTAACAATGCCTACTGTGTCTGTGCCCGAAGGCGTATCCAAATTCCTGCTGATTGACGGACAACAAAGACTCACGACCATCTTCATCTTGCTGACATTGCTCCGCGATGTGGCGAAAAACAATGGTGAGGACAACCTAGCCCAAGAAATCGAGCAGACAATGTTGGTAAACCCTTTCAAAAAGGGTGGTGATTATTTCAAGCTTCTGCCAACTCAAATTGATCGTGACATCTTCAAAACCCTCGTACAAGGGGCAGAAGTCGGCGCAGATAATCGCGTTCTGCAATGCTATGGGTTCTTTGAGCGCAAGCTAAAGCAAAGCAGTGTAGGAATTACTGCTCTCAACAAAGTTGTCACTACGCGCTTGTCGGTAGTAAGCATCGTGCTCGATTACGACGACAACCCCCATTTGGTATTTGAAAGCCTGAATGCTAAAGGACGACCTCTAACCCAATCAGACCTTATCCGCAACTACTTCTTTATGCGGATACATGTTGACGAGCAAGAGACGACTCATGCCAAATATTGGGAGCCTATGCAAGTTGCACTCGGCGAAAACTTGACCGAGTGCATACGTCACTACCTGATGCGCAACGGGTCAATCGTAAAACAGGGTGATGTTTACTTTACGCTGAAAGACCGTGTTGGGCAAAGCGATGCTTTGAAAGCTCTCAAGGACATTGCAACTTTTGCCGGATATTACAGCAAATTCCTTGTGCCTGAAAAAGAACCTGACAGTCGACTCCGCAACGCTTTGATGCGCCTCCAACGGCTGGAAGTTACGACAGCATATCCATTCTTGCTAAACTGTTATCATGATTACGCGCAGAGTCAGATTTCGGCAGATGACCTTCTCAAGATATTGCAGACTGTCGAGAATTATATAATTCGCCGATTCGTTTGCAATATTCCAACCAGCCAACTCAACAAGATATTTCCCCTGCTCTATCAGCAAGCACAACTCAAGAATCTTTCGAGTTTGGCCGATGGGGCTCGCTCCGTTCTACAGGCGCGCGGCTACCCCAAAGACACCGAGTTTCGCACAAGATTAATTGACTCGAAACTTTATGGCGCGGGCGAAAGGCTAATCAAAACGAAATTGATATTGGAAAGCCTTGAATCAGCCCACCAGCACAAAGAACAACCTGCCTTCGATAATCTAACCATCGAGCACGTTATGCCGCAAACACTTACAGATTGGTGGCAAAATCATCTGGGGGAAGATTGGCAGGCGGATTACGAACTATATTTGAACACTCTCGGAAATTTGACACTGACGGCTTATAACGCTGAACTTTCTAACGACCCATTCCCCAAAAAGAAACAGCATCTCGCTAAGAGCCATCTTGAACTCAACAAACACTTCTTAAACGTAGCCATTTGGAATCGCGAAGCAATCGAGGCACGGTCTAAAGTTTTAGCCGATTTGGCTCTGACGATATGGCCTTACTTTGGCGAAGAACAGGCTGCTCCAGCCAGTGTTGACAGCGTGACTGGCAGAACACCCAAAGCAGTAACAATTCTCGGCCAAAGATTTTCTGTTGAGTCATGGCGGGACGTTCAGGCCTATACACTAAACGCAATTGCAGAACTTGAGCCAGATTTGTTTGCTCAACTGGCAAGTGAATACCCTCGGTTCATAAGTTCAGATCCGAGCAAGTTTCGTCGTAACCGTGAGTTGAGCAACGGCTTTTTTATTGAAGTTAACATTTCAGCGAAGGATGTATACCGTTTCTGTAATCAGGCAATTGAATCGATAGGCTTATCGAGTGAAGATTGGGTTGTTGAGACAGATTAATCTCAATACAAAGTGCCGCCCAGCCATGACATCTGGCGGATGGCTTCGCCTCGTTGCATTCGGCTTGCCCGCCGCTGGCACCGCCGTGCCGCTCAGTAGTCACAGAAACTCAGCGCATCGCACCCTCCCAGCGCCTCGAAATGAACATGACTCTGAAGAATCGCAACTCAGCCCTTTTCCTCTCGGTGTTGGCGCTGTTGGGCGTCATCACCCTCGTTAGCCTCCTTTCCTTCTTCAAGCCTGCAAAGGAGTCAGCCGCGAGCACGCACACGGCCCAAGTTACGGTTGCCGCAACCAGCGTCTGGAATGCATTGTTGGAAAAGACACCCTTTGCATACACCACCCCTCTGCCCGATCCCGTGCCGAGCCCGTTAGACGGGACCTACACCAAAGTCGATCCGTCTTGGCCGCAATGGTGGCTGTGCCGGCGCTGCGCCGATTATCGGCCTGCCGGAGGCATCTGGAAGCTGCAATTCGATCAAGGAGTTATGCGCATTTACTACGAGGTCACGGGTTGGATGAGCATTGCTTCGTTTACCGCCTCTGATGATCGCCTGCGCATCTTCAACGATCCCTACTGCCCGGAAGATACGGGCGAGTACACGTGGAAACTGGAAGACGGGAATCTGAGGCTAACGGCAATGGGTGATGCTTGCTCCTTTGGTCTGCGGGAAGAGAATCTGAGCCGCCAGTTATGGCTCTCGTGCCAACCGCTCGACGAAACAACGGCGGCGAGTGACCAGAGTCCGACTCCGCCCGGTTGTGACGAGAATTCGGCTGTGCCATCAACCGCCTCTCCATCGACTCTGCAAGTCACCGTCATCGTGCACGGCGGGGACAGCCGTTTTTTTGAGAAGCCGCCCGATAGGATGGCCTATGCCAACAGCGCCGACACCCCCTCGTCGGAAGGCATCGGCGTAACCTATCACAGCGATAGCATCCCCTTCGGCCTGAATCGAGTCCTTTGGTGGGATGGGGATTGGATAGAGGCTTCTACCGAGGGAAGGTGATCATCTTTTGGGACGACAACATCGCCGGAGACATGGACTATGCGAAGGAGTTGTTCCGCGCCATCGCCCCCCATCGGAAGTGGTGGAGCAGTCAGGCGAGCCTTCATGCCGGGCGCGATGAGGAGTTTTTGGAGGCCGCCGCCCGAAGCGGATGCAAGCAATTATTTTTGGGGCTGGAGTCGATCTCCCAGCAGAGCATGGTCGAGGTGAATAAAAGATTCAATCGAGTGGAAGACCACTTGCAGATCATCGAGCGCATCCATTCGCGCGGAATGGCCGTGCAGGCCGGAATCGTTTTTGGATTCGATCACGACACACCGGCGATATTCGCAGACACCATTGGCTTCTTGGAAGAAGCCGGCGCGCAAAATGCAACCTTCAATATCTTGACGCCGTTCCCCGGCACGCCGCTGTTCGAGAAGATGGAAGCCGAGGGGCGCATCTTGACGCGAGACTGGCGCAAATATAACAGCCGCGCCGATGTGGTCTTTCAACCGCAACAGATGAGCGCGGAAGAACTGTTGGCTGGCTTTCGATATGCCAACGCGCGTTTCTATTCTCTGCCGAGCATCGCGCGACGATTGTCGCGGTCACCGGCTCAACTGTGGTGGACTCTGCCGTTGAACTTGGCGTATGGGCATCGGTGGCGGAAGACCAGCCGATTTGCCTTCAACTTCGCTTCGGACTATACTCGCCGCCCATGACGAATTCTACCGACACTCAACCTCCGAAGCGCAGGCCGCTCTACGGCTCCCTCCTCGCCAACCTGCTCACCGTCGGCTGCCTCATCTGCTCGGTGTGGGCTTGCGGATTCTTTGTGCTGGTATCGCTCAACCCCAACACCCCCATCAACCCCTTCCCGCCGCCCACGGTTCCGGGGTTAGCCGTCATCGCCTCCTCCACCCCCACCTCCGACTTCCCCACCTTCCCGCCGGAGAACACGGCCACCTTCACGCCCACGTTCACTCCCGCGCCTCCATCGGTTACACCCCAGCCGCCTTCGGTCACCGACACACCAAGCGGCCCCACCGCCATCCCGCCGCCCACGCGTATTGGCGGAGGCGGGGCGCTCACACCCACGCCCACCCCCGGTGGCGGCCCCGCCACCAACACGCCGGTTCCAATTTCCCAATCGGCCAGCGGCCATATCTTCTTCGTCTCGCTTCGCAATGGCGACGCCGACATTCTCGTGATCTTGCCCGATGGCAACGATGAAAGCCTGCTCATTGGCGAGCCGGACAAAGCCGACGACGCGCCCGCCCTCTCGCCCGATGGCCGGAAGATCGTCTTTCAATCCGATCGCGACGGCGATTTCGAAGTCTTCGTCGCCAACGTGGACGGCACGGGCGTCACGCAGCTCACCAGCAACTCCAAATTCGATGGCAACCCGGCGTGGTCGCCCGACGGCGCACGGATCGCCTTCGAGACCGATCGCGGCGGCAACTTCGACATTTGGACGATGAACGCCGACGGCTCCGGCGCGGCGCAGCTCACCTTCAGCCTCAAAGACGACCGCCAGCCCGCGTGGTCGCCCGACGGCGCGCAGATTGCCTTCCAATCCAACCGCGACGGCAACTTCGAGATATATGTTTACGCCTTCAGCACGCGCACCGACACTCGCCTCACCGACAACATCGCCGCCGATCAGAACCCGGCCTGGTCGCCCGATGGAAAATTGATCGCCTACGAATCGGATCGAACCGGCAACGGCGATTTGTATGCCATCGCCCCCGACGGCTCCGACGAGACTCAATACACCGATAACGCCGCCGCCGATTCCAACCCCACATGGTCGCCCGATGGCGCGCGAATCGCCTTCCACTCCAACCGCGACGGCTCGCTCGATCTGTTCATCATGGATGCGTTTGCCGGAGCCAACGCCGCCGCCATCTTCAGCGATCCGGCGGACGACCGCTCGCCGTTTTGGGGAAAGTAGGGGCAGGCCGTAGGGGCAGGTCTCAGACCTGCCCCTACGACTTCCCCGCCCTCTCACACAAAAGCCCGTCTCCCGCAGACGGGCTTTTTCTTTCACCATTAATTCACCTCCTCTTTACGGCCAATTTATAGACTTGATCTTCTAATTGGACTATCCTGATCCGCAGGGAGAGTGGGTTGTGTTCGACCACACTCATCCACTGCGTATGACTGCGAATGCCAACAGCCCGGTTGCCCTCGTTGTAGGCGAGGACCGCTACACGCGATTCGTCGCCCGTTCCATGCTCGAGCCGGATGACTTCCAGATCGTGGAAGCCGATCACGCCGACTCGGCGCTGGCGCTTTTCCAACAAGCCCAGCCCGACATCGTTCTGCTCGCCGATATGGATGCCATTGCCACCTGCGCCCGGCTCCGCGCCTTGCCCGGGGGCGACCGAGTCCCCATCCTCATGATCACGGATTTGGACACGGAACGCATGATGGAGCGAGCCTTCGAAGCCGGAGTCAACGATCTCATCACCAAACCTCTCCGCCGAAGCGCATTGCGGCACGTGGTCCGCCGACTGCTGAGAACTGCGCAGTTGGAAGAAGCGCTCGCGCGGGGAAAGAAGGAATGGGAAGCCACTTTCGACGCGGTTTCCGACTTGATCGTGCTCACCGACATGCAGGGCCGCATCGTTCGCTGTAACTTGGCCGCCATTGCCAGAGTCGGAGCCACCTTTCAGAATCTGATCGGCCAGAACATTGGGCCGATATTGTTCGGATACTCCGGCGAAGGATTGAGCGGGCTGTCGCCCGCCCCGGGAGAGATTGAACTGCCCCGGCTGGGCGGATGGTTCGACGCTTCGCATTTTTTGGTGCGGCTGGCGAGCGGAGAGCCGGGCTATGTCCACATTTTCCGCGATGTGAGCGAGCAGAGGCGGGCGCAGCTCGCGCTTCGCCAAAGCGAGTCGCGCTATCGCAGTCTGTTCGAGGATTCGCCGATGCCGTTATGGGAGGAAGATTTCTCGGCGGTGAAACGGCAAATGGACGAACTGCGCCGCGCAGGAGTGGCTGACTTTCGCGCTTACCTCACCGATCATCCGGCGGTGGTGGCCGCCATGATGGATTCCACCGTGGTACTCGATGTGAATCGGGCCGCGCTCGAACTCTATGGCGCAAGCGACAAAGAGCATCTTCTCGGCGGTGTCTCAGCTGTTCTTGGAGACGAGACGATCCCTGTCTTCCGCGATGAGTTGATCGCCCTCGCCGAAGGGAGGCTTGAATTTGCAAGTGAAGGTGTCAACTACTCGCTGAGCGGAAAGCGCATTGACATTTTTTTGCGGCTGTCGGTTGTGCGCGGCTTCGAGGCCACGTGGGAGAAAGTGCTTGTCGCTATCGAGGACATTACCGAGCGCAAACGCTTGCAAGCGCAAATGTTGGCCGAGCAAAAATTGGTGGACCTCGGCGCGCTGGCCGCAGGCGTGGCCCACGAGATCAATTCGCCTCTGCAAGTGATCACTGGCGCGTGCGACGGCATCCTCAACCGCCTCGATCATTTCACGAGCAAGCCGGAGACTCTGCGCAAGCGGATCGAATCGATCAAACGCAACGGCTGGCGCTGCGCCGAGATTGCGCGAGCCTTGCTCACTTATGCCCGCTCGCCTGCCGGGCAAACGGAACCGACTCCTCTCAACGGGCTGGTGCACGACACCTTGCTCCTCATCGAGCATCAACTGTTGTCGTGGTCGAACATCGCCGTTGCCACCGATCTCTCGCCCGACCTGCCGCCGCTGACTTGCGACCGCAATCAGATTTCGCAGGCGATCATCAACTTGCTCACCAACGCCCGCGATGCGATGCCCGACGGCGGGGAGATTGTGATACGCACCGGCTTCGCGCCCGAGTCGGGGCGGTTGCGGTTGCAGGTGTCGGATAACGGAGTCGGCATCCCGCCCGCCGCGCGGGCCAAGATTTTCGATCCGTTCTTCACCACAAAAGTGTTGGGCAAGGGCACGGGGTTGGGCTTGTCTATCGTGAATGGCATCGTGCGCGGACACGGCGGCGCGATTGAAGTGGAAAGCGGGGAAGGCAGCGGAACCACATTCACGATTCTTCTGCCTGCTGATGGCGCGGCGCCTGCGCCGCTCACCGCGCTTGTGAGTGTGTCGCCGCCCGTAGGCCGTTTCGATGACACGGCGCTGCCGGTGAACACAGTGTATGCGTTGCCCGTGAAAGAGGGAACCCTATGACCAAGATATTGATTGTTGATGATGAGTGCGATGTGCGCGAGTCCTTGAGCGACGCGCTGACCGATGCCGGGTTTCAGGTTGCCGCCGCCCCCGATGGCGCAGAAGCTCTCATCCTAATTGCCGAACAGGCCTTCGATTTGGTTTTGCTCGACATGATGATGCCCGGCATCGACGGCATTCAGCTCATCCGTGTGCTCGACCGAATCGCGCCGGGTTTGCCCCTCATTGGCCTCACCGGCTATTTGGGCAAAGGATACATGTCGCACTCGGCGGCCTATGGCATCACCTGCCTGAGCAAGCCGGTGCCCATTGCCGATCTGATCCGCGAGATCAATGAAACCGTTGCCCTGCGCAAGAACGCCAAAGCAGGGTAGAGGTTTGCGAGGTGACTGTCACCTCATAAAAAGGAAGATGGAAATGTCTCGCATACTGGTCGTTGACGATGAGAAGGACGTGGTTGATTTCCTCTCGGATGAATTGCAGGCCGCCGGTTACACGACGGGCGCCGCCGCCAACGGCGTGGAAGCCGTGTTGACCGTGCTCGACGGCGGATGGGAGGCGGTGGTGATGGACATCCGCATGCCCAAACTGGACGGCGTCAACGCCTTGCGCATCATTCGCCGCGCCGCGCCGTCTCTGCCGGTGATCATGTTCACCGGGCAGGCCGGGCAGGGCGATATACTCGAATCGACCCGGCTCGGCGCGTTCGCCTGTTTGCTCAAACCGGTGACCATCGACAAACTGTTGGCGGCGCTGGCGCAGGTGACTCATACCCCGTTGGTGGCTTAAGCCTCGTGCGCAATCGACTCTTTCGGAAACAAACCTTTTATCCACGAAGCACACGAAGGGCACGAAGAAGATTGGCAAATCTTCGTGTGGCTTCGTGGCCTTCGTGGAGAAAAAAACTATCCCCGATAAACTCTAACGACGGCCTGACAACGATGGCCGGGCAAGTGTCTGCCGAAACGGAACGTGTGGCGCAGTCATCGACGGGAGGAACGGCGATTGCGGGGAAGACAGCCAAAGGAATGGGGCAGGTTAAATCCACGACCGAGCAGTTGGCCGGGCGCGTGCGCGACTTGGGCCAACGTTCCGGGCAGATTGGGGCGATTGTGGAAACGATTGGCGACATTGCCGCGCAGACGAATTTGCTGGCATTGAATGCGGCCATCGAGGCGGCTCGCGCCGGGAATCATGGCAAGGGTTTCGCGGTGGTAGCCGATGAGGTGCGTAAACTGGCCGAGCGCGCGGCGAAGGCGACAAAGGAAATCGCCGAAATGATTCGCGCCGTGCAGATCGGCGCTAGCGAAGCGGTGGAGGCCATGCAGGAAACGGGCGAAGATGTGACTTCGGCAGTGACCCTCACCGGGCAGGCGAGCGATGCCTTCCAAGCCATATCGGCGGCCACTCGCGCATCCATTGGGCGCGTGCAAGCGATACGTGGGGCCATTGCCAATTTGCAGGAGACCAGCGACACGTTGGGCGGGGCGGTGAACAGCGCCGCATCGGTGGCCGGGCGCAACCGCGAATCGGCGGAGGCGATGAGCCAAACGAGTCAGATTGTCGTCGAGAGTCTGGATCGGGTGAGCGCGGTGGTGGAGGAGAACACGGCGGCCACCGAGCAAATGGCGGCCAGTTCCACCGAAGTGACTCAATCCATCGAAAACATTGCCGGCGTGAGCGAGGAGAACAGCGCCTCGGTGGAAGAGGTGAGCGCGCAAGTGCAGGAAGTGGCGGCGTCGGCCCACACGCTTTTGGATTTGGCCCGCATTCTACAAGAAGTCGTCGCTCAATTCCGGGTGCTCGAGGATGGCGCGGCGGCAGCACCTGCGCCCCCACCGGCGGTGACTCCGACTCCGATGGCGACCGTGCGCGCGAATGGAAACGACCGCAAGATGTATGAGATGCGCGCCTGATTGTGCCTGAGTGAAAGTCAGAGAGCGCCGCGAGGCTCTCTCTTTTTTTGCCGCGCTCAAATTCCCAACACTCGTTTCACCTTTTGCGCGATCTCGTCGGGCGCGCGCCCCTCCACGCCGACGGCCTCCACGCCCGGATAATGTTTTGCGAACCAGGCGAAGATGTCGCTGTCGTATCCCTCATTGGGGTTGAGCACGATCACTTGCCGCGAATCGAGATCGCCGATACCGGCGTCGTCGGCGCTGCCGCCCATCGTCACCCGCCGCGCCCACACAGCGCGGGCGAGGGCTTTGGCCCATGCCGGATCGGTATGTGTCGGATTCAGCAAAACGTATGCGCGCGCGTATTGTTCGCGCGGGTTGCCGACGGCCGGTTGGGGCGCGGCGGGGCGGGGCACAATGGGCGCGGGCAAGTTGGACGTTCGCAGTGCCGCATAAAGTTCGGCGGGAGTGGCGGCGCGAATGGAAGTGTAGATCACGCCGGGGTAGTTTTGCGCGAACCATTGATCGATGGGCGGATTGACTCCCCAGCCCTGCGGGTTGACGGCGATGACTAAACGCGCATGCAAGTTTCCGATGCCGGCGTCGTCGGCGCTGGCGCCGATGGTGAAGCGGCGGCTCGCCCACGTGGACTCGGCCACTGCTTCCACCCAAGCCGGGTCGGTGGCGGTGGGCGGAAGGAGAACATAGGCGCGGCTGTATTGTTCGCGGGGTTGGCCGCGGTTGGGTTGGGTGGTTGGGCGGTTGGGTGGTTGGGTGGTTGGGTGGTTGGGTGGGTGGGTGGTTGGGTGGGTGGGTGGGTGGGTGGGTGGGTGGTTAGGTGGTTGGGTGGGTGGGTGGCTGGGCGGTTGGGTGGTTGGGTGGCTGGGCGGT